>NZ_JAHXBH010000069.1:0-1579 GCF_020103775.1 Allostigmatella hybrida | reverse complement strand
GTAACCGTTCACCGGACAGGGCTGTCTGAGGGGCGAGCAGGAGCGGACAGAGGGCAGAGGAATCTATCGACAGGGTAGGCCGAGGAAGGTACTACCTGTGAGGTGAGCCCGGTCGATGCCAAAGATGTCCGAATCGCGGAGCTGGAAGCGCAGCTGGCGCAGAGGGACGAACGCATTGCGCAATTGATGGCGCTGGTGGGTGCGCTCACCCAACGGGTGGCGGAGTTGGAGCAGCGGCTGGCCCAGAACTCCAGCAATTCCGCGCGCCCGCCCTCGTCCGATGCGCCTGGCAGCCCGCGCCCCGGCAAGAAGCTCACGGGGAAGCGCCCTGGCGGCCAGCCCGGACATAAGAAGCATGAGCGAGCTCTGTTGCCGCCCGAGGCTGTGCAGCACTTCGTCGAGCTGGTGCCCAAGCAATGCAAGAGCTGTCGGCGACGGTTGGTAGGCCGGGACGCTGAGCCGCAGCGCCATCAAGTCGTGGAGGTGCCGCCTCTATCGGCCATTATCACGGAGTACCGGAGCCACGCGTTGGAGTGCAGCGCGTGCGGCACGGTGACGCGACAGCCTGTACCTGAGCACGCGCGCAGCGCCTTCGGGGACAGGTTGGGTGCCCTGGCCAGCCTCTTGGTGGGCAAGTACCGGCTGTCCAAACGGCTGGTGAAGGACGCGCTGTCGGACATGCTGGGTGTCGAATTGTGTGTGGGCAGTGTGGTCAACCTCGAAGAGGAGATGGCCGACGCGCTGGTGCCTGCGGTGGCTCAAGCCGCCCAGTACGTGCAGTCAGCCACCACCGTGCATGCGGATGAAACCGGATGGGTGGAGGGGCGCGAGGGCGGCCGGGGCAAGCGCGCCTGGCTGTGGATGGTAACTACCGCGCGGGTAGCCCTCTTCCATATCGCCCCAAGTCGAGGTGGCAAGGTGGCGCGTGCCCTGCTGGGGGAGGACTTCACAGGCTTCCTCGTCACCGACAGGTGGAGCGGCTACGCGTGGTACGACGCGGGACTGCGGCAAGTGTGCTGGGCCCACCTCACCCGAGACTTCCAGGGCTTCATCGACCGGGGCGGCCGGGGCGGCCGCTTGGGCAAGAAGCTGATGCGCCAGAGAAATCTCTTCTTCACCTGGTACCACCGCGTGCGCGATGGAACCCTGTCTCGCTACGAGTTCGAAAAGAGAATGCCTGAAGTGGAGCGCGAGGTGGGGCGACTGCTGCGCCGTGCGGCGCTGCGCGCGGAGAAGAAGACGGCCGGGATGGCGCGGGAGATTCTCCAGTGGGAGAAGTGCCTGTGGACGTTTGTCGACGTGCCGGGCCTGGAACCGACGAACAACTTCGGCGAGAGGTGCCTGCGTCACGCCGTCATGTACAGGAAGACTTCTTTCGGGACGCAAGGCCCTCAGGGCAGCCGTTTCGTGGAGCGCATCCTCACGGCGGTCACCTCGCTCAAACTTCAACGGCGCGGCGTGCTGAGCTTCCTGACGGATACGCTGCACGCTCACCGACGAGATCTGCCGACGCCCTCGCTGCTGCCCATTGTGGACACGCCTCTGCTCGCGAATGCTGCCTGAGGCGGTGAACGGTTAC
>NZ_JAHXBH010000068.1:0-1624 GCF_020103775.1 Allostigmatella hybrida | reverse complement strand
GCGAGAGGGGAAGCGGTGGCTTGAGAGGACAGCAAGGGTCAGGCGCCGGGAGCATCTTTGGAAGGAGCCCCCGCCGGAGGAAGGACCATGGCCCTGGATGACGTCTTCGAGCGCTTCGTGCGCAAGAGCCCCTTGTCGGTCATGGCGCGATTGCTGATGCAGCGGGCGCTGAGCGCCGAGTGGATGGAGGGGCTGTTCCAGGAACACCGCCAGAGGCAGTACACGAAGGAACTGCTCTTCTCGGCGGAAGTGGAGTTGATGGAGCTTGTGGCCTTGGGATTGAGGCCCTCGCTGCATGCGGCGGCACAGGACAGCGAGGAGTTGAAGGTGTCGCTGCAAGCGCTCTACGAGAAAGTCAATCACACGGAACCGGAGTTGGTGAGGGCCCTGGTGCAGGGCAGCGGGGAGAGGCTGACGCCCATCGTGAAACAGCTGAAGTTACAGCAGGAGCCGTGGGCAGCGGGTTACCGGGTGCGAGTGCTGGATGGAAACAAACTGGCGGCCAGCGAGAAGCGACTCAAGCCCTTGAGAGGTTTTCGAGGAGCGGCGATGCCAGGCCAATCGCTGGTGGTGTATGCACCCGAGTGGGACCTGGTGGTGGATATCCTGCCTGCGGAGGATGCGCACGCGCAGGAGCGAGCGTTGATGGGGCCTATTCTGGAGCGAGTGCAGCCTGGGGAGTTGTGGCTGGCGGACAGGAACTTCAGCACGAAGAACATCCTGTTCGGAATCGCGGAGAAGGGAGCTGCCTTCCTCATCCGCGAGCATGCGAAGAGTCCCCACCCGAAGGAGGAGGGCTCCCTGAAGGAAGTGGGTCGAAGCAAGACGGGGAGGGTGTTTGAGCAGGCCGTCGCAATAGAAGCAGCGGAAGGCAAGCGGTTGGCGTTGCGGCGCATCGAGGTGCACCTGGACGAGCCGACCGAGAGTGGCGACACGTGCATCCGCCTGTTGACGAATGTGCCTGCGGAGCGCATGGGCGCCCAGCAAGTGGCGGAGTTGTACCGGCGGCGGTGGAGCATCGAGGGGATGTTCGGCCGACTCGAATCGGTGTTGCACAGTGAAGTCCACGCGTTGGGCCACCCGCGTGCGGCACTGCTGGCTTTTGGTGTGTCGGTGATGGCCTACAACGTGCTGGCCGTCTTGCTGGCGGCAGTCGAAGAGGAGCACCACTTGCAGGCGACAGAGGTGTCCTCCTACTACGTGGCAGGCGAGGTAAAGGCTACCTACAGCGGGATGATGATCGCCCTGCCTGAGAAGACCTGGAGCACCTTCGAGTCCCAGTCAGACGAGGCGTTGAGTCAGACGCTGCGGCAGATGGCCCGGCAGGTCAACCCGGCCAAGCTGCGCAAGCACCTGCGAGGGCCAAAGAAGAAGGTGAAGAAAGGTTACGTGCCTGCCGAGCAAGCCCGGAAACAGGTTTCGACGGCCCGAGTACTGCGAGGAGACGAGAGGACTGGGTAGTCACCAGTGTAGGTGAACCCGTTTTTGCTGCGCTGGGGCGAGAGAAGATTGCCTGGAGTCAGGCGCTGCCAAGCACTCTTTGAGGAACGAAGCGTCTTTCCAAGGGTCAAAGCCTGCAAAATGCACTGGCTCTTCGCGTAGGCCTCGCGCACTCCCCACTCTC
>NZ_JAHXBH010000067.1:0-1658 GCF_020103775.1 Allostigmatella hybrida | reverse complement strand
CTAGCCCGGATCGATCACGGGTAGAGGGAACACCGCGTAGCGACCGACCGATAAGTGGAGAGTTCTCAAGGCTTTCCAACTACCGATAGGAGCTACGCGGTGAAGACAGAGTGTACCCCGAAGCAGCTCGAGCTTGATGCGGTCGGCCGTCGAAAACTGGTGGCCGCGTTCGACGCGGAGCACATCTCGTCGGATGGGGGGCTGGCGCTGCTGCATCGGACCGATGGCCGATTCGGGCTGATGCGTCAGTTCGCGGCCTGCTTCCGCGACCTTCGCACCCCGGACCTTATCCGCCACTCGGTGGAGGAGTTGGTACGCCAGCGCGTGTTCGGCATCGCCTGCGGCTACGAGGACCTGGTGGACCACGCGGCACTTCGGGAGGACCCGCTGCTGGCGGCGGTGGTGGGCAAGGCCGACCCGGCCCAGAAACTGGCCAGTCCCAGCACGCTCAACCGGCTGGAGCTGACGCCGGCGGATGCGACGGCCCAGGCGCGCTACCGCAAAGTGGTTTACGACGCGCAGGCCATCGAGCGCTTCTTCGTCGACGCCTTCCTGGAGGCGCACCCGCAGCCCCTGAGCGAGGTGGTGCTGGACCTGGACGCCACCGATGACCCCATCCACGGTACCCAGGAGGGGAGATTCTTCCACGGCTACTACGGCAACTATTGCTACCTGCCACTCTACATCTTCGCGGGCGACTTCCTGCTGGCCGCCAAGCTGCGCACCTCCGGCATCGACGCGGCCGAGGGGGCGCTGGAGGAGGTGCAGCGAATCGTGGCCCGCCTGCGCGAGCGCTGGCCCGCCACCCGGCTGGTGCTGCGCGCTGACTCGGGCTTCGCCAGAGATGAGCTCATGGCCTGGTGCGAGGACAACCGTGTCGACTACGTCTTCGGCCTGGCCCGCAACAAGCGGCTGGAGGGGATGATTGCGACGGACCTGGAGCTGGTGCGCGCGGTGTCGCGGGAGGAGCGCGAGGGCGCGCCGACGCGTGCCTACCGCGAGCTGCGCTACCAGACACGCGACTCGTGGACGCGGGAGCGGCGCGTGGTGGCCAAGGCCGAATGGCTGGGCGACAAGCACAACCCGCGCTTCGTGGTGACGTCCTTCTGCGAGCGGACGCACCCGGCGCAGGCCCTCTACGAGGAGCTCTACTGCGCCCGAGGCGACATGGAGAACCGCATCAAAGAGCAGCAGCTGGGCCTCTTCGCCGACCGGACCAGCGCCCATACGCTTCGCGCCAACCAACTACGGCTCTGGTTCGCGTCTGCCGCCTACGTGCTGCTCAACCTGCTGCGCCACTTCGGCTTGAAAGGCACGGAGCTCGAGCGTGCTCAGGCGGGCACCATTCGGCTCAAGCTGCTGAAGGTGGCCGCCATCGTCCGCGTCAGCGTCCGCCGCGTCGTGCTGTCCCTGAGCGCCGCTGCTCCGGTGAAAGACCTCTTCGCGCGCATCGCGGAACAGCTGCGCACTGTCCCCGCCCCTTCCTGACGCCCGCTGCTCTTTGACAACCTCGCGCGGGCCCCGACTCCGGCGGGAGAGAGCCGCGCTTTGCCTGTTGCCGAAACCAGACCCGACGCAAGGCAAAGCGCGAGGCCACCAGCAGGCTCCGCTGCGACACCAGCCCTATCTTCGTGCCCGGTGTGACCGATCCGGGCTAG
>NZ_JAHXBH010000066.1:0-1715 GCF_020103775.1 Allostigmatella hybrida | reverse complement strand
CCGACCCCCTCAAATTCGACCTGCTTCGCGCTACAGTCTGTTTTCACCGTGTGGGTCCTTCCGATGCTCTGAAGTGCTTGAGAACTCTTCAGTTATCGGTGGGTCCCCACCCGGTGATCCCTCCCCCGGTGATCGATCCGGGCTAGAATGTCCCGCAGGCCATGATGGATGAGCCCAAGGTTCGGATTGTCGTTGAATGTGCTTCGCGTAAGGGAACCCATCCACCCATCCATCTTATCGATCACAGCGCGGGCACGCTGCACGGCGGCCGCCACCAACGCGTTCTGTTCAAGAAGAAAGCCTTCCAGGAGTTCTCGTCCTAGCGAATCGATCTCCATTGCCGCTGTGGAATTTCTCAGCCCCAGAGCCAGATCCAGCCGCAACCTCAGCTCCCCCATCGCATCTCTGAATTCGTCCGCCCAGCCCAAAAGTGGCTGGGTCCACAGTTCTACTGCGAGCCTCCTCCAAGAACTTTCAGGCACGGGCTGAGGAGCGAGACTCCACCACCCCAGCTCCGAGGCAGCTGTCAGCGCGATCGTGTCCATGCTGATGGGCCACGCGGTACGCGTGAGTGCCTTGCCCTGGAAGGTGGGCACAATCACAATATGACGCCATCGGGTGCGCGCGACGTGAGCGGTGATATCCGGACTCCCGGTCCACTTGAACGTGGCATGAAGGGCGTCCAACAGGGACGCCCGAGCCTGATAAAGGTGCACTGGTTCAGCCACCTCAAGCCGCAACCAGAGCGCCGAGCCTCGCTCCCATTCGAGATCCTGCGAGAGGATGTCAACGGATAGTGCGGCAAGCCGAGAACGCAGGGAATCGCAAACCACCCGGCCTACCTCATCCAGCTTACGCGCCGCCCACTGAACAGGCTGGGACATGCCCCCAGGCTTGGCGAAGTAGGTGAACATCAACCACATGGCCCAGACATCGCTCAAGGTCCCTCGCTCTCGCGCTTCGAACGCGTCGAGCGTGTCGGCTGAGAAATACGGGTCAAAGCGCCCTCGGAACTCCTGTCGCGGCGCTGAGATGGAGCCCACAGCCTCCGCCAGATTCGTGGTGGGGAGATGGGTGTTCAATTTTGCCTCACCGCGCTTCTGAAGCAGGCCCTGCGCAAGGTGCTTCTCCTTCGCGTTGCCCCGCGCCAGGAAAGGCTGAAGCGCCAGGGGCATGCCCACCTGCTGCATGAAGTTCCAGGCAGCTCGGGCGTACTTGTGCAACAAGTCGAGGTACGGCTTGTGCCGCAGCAGCGCGAGCGGCATATGGCCTTGCTGGGATGCGCTGGCACCGAGGACAGCGACAGCCGTTCCAGCGCCGCCCCCCTCGGATTGCTCCGAGGTAAAGCCCCACTCATCCACGGCAACTTGAGGCATCTGAGGGATACGCGAAACGCTCCTGCAGTGCTTCTCCCACCTCGCAGCATCCAGGACTCCCGCCGTTCCGACGAGCGGCAGCGCCGTTGTCCTGCGGAAATGAGCTTCGAGCGTGCCTCGAAGCAGCTCAAGTCCGCCCACAATGGATTGGCGGAGTCGAAGCACCTCCGCCGCATGATCCTCCCAGGTCTTCGGCCGGTCAGCATGATTGACGAGGTTGATGAGGATGCAATTCAGGCGTGTGGCCCACTCAGGTGGGAGATAGGAGGCTGGAGGAAATAACTTTTCCCCTTTCGCGGCTGCACATTGCCTATCGTGATGGAGGACTCGGGGCCTTGG
>NZ_JAHXBH010000065.1:0-2707 GCF_020103775.1 Allostigmatella hybrida | reverse complement strand
TCGTCCATCCGCTTTCCTCGTTGCCAAGTTCATTGGTTCAACAACTGAAAGTGGAAAAGTTATTTCCTCCAGCCTCCATACTTGGCATCCAGCTCCTTCTCGGTGTCGTCATACTCCATCGCCAGCAGTCCGAATCGGTGGCCGTACCCCTGGGTTGCATACATCTGCCGCCCTGGCAGGAAGCTCCGCAGCAACCGAGCGCGGCGAACCGCCTCCCTGTTGGGGCTTGGTTTCTCTGCGGACGGAAGTGGCCGTGGCGTTGCAGATTCGGGCTCCCGGCGCGCGATGAAAGCCGGAGCCATGAGGAAGTGCGCGGCGATGCGCGTGTCATTGGCTTCCAGCTTGAAGATCTGGCTCTCCCGGCGCACGCGGCCGATGGCCTTGGACCGCAGCCGGGTCAGCCGTTCATAGACCTGTGCCTGAGGTTGGAAGGACAGCGCGTATGAGACATCCGCGGCTACGTTCAGCGGCAATGAGTCGAGCGCGGCCTCGAATGCATCCAGGAGCGACTGCTCTCCAGGGAGGCGCACGTCGAGACGTGCCGCCCAGAAGAGGCATTCGGCCACTGCGGCCCACCCCTCGGCATCCCCAGGAGGGACAAGGCTTCCGTCCGTCGCGGCCAGCCACTCCCGCGCTCGCGAGAATAGCTGGCGCGTGGGTGACAGGCGGGCGCGCAGCTCTCTCATGATTCGCTTGGCCTCTTCCGGTATGAAGTCGAGACTCTCCCCCCAGGTGAAAGAGAGCCCGGGAGTGACAGCCTGCACCTCCCCCGCATCGATGAACATCACCGTGAACCAGCCTGAGCCGAAGCTTTTCCTGGCATCGGAGGTCACGGATTCGTTGCGTGCAACGTATTCACACACTCCCAGCCAGAGCAGTGCTCGAAACACCTGCGCGGTCCCGACCCAGGTGCGGGTGCGCATCGTGACAATTTCCCGTGCAAGCCTGGAGCGCTCGCTCTCCTGGCGCGAGAAGGCATGCAGCAGAAACACCCCCAGCGCGTCTTCCACGATCTGAGGAAGGGCACGCACCGCGACTTCGAGCCACGGATTGAATGTGGCGTCGGTGAGCAGCGAGACGAGGATCAGAGATCGGACAGGGTGGAGCCCGTCCACAAAGCGGCCTGTGGCGTCCGCACGGACCAAGTACTCGCGCTCGAGCCGCTGCACGGTGAACTGTGGCTCAGGAAGAGCAAGAGACCGGGCGAGCTGGACGACGTCCAAGCGTGCGCCGTAGGCGGAAGCCACCGACACGCGCCGTAGCAACTCCAGCTCGGCTTCTGCCCGCGCTCCCAGCTGAGCCGCCCGCTCGCGGAGCCGCAGGACTTGGATCTCGAGGCGGGCGCGCAGCGTGTCATGCTGCGTGAGGAGGTAGGTAAACTCTAGCAAGGGCCCTCGGCCACCAAACCTCTCCCAGGCCTCCTCGAAGTCCAGGTATTGGGAAAAAGGCCTGCGCTGGATGAGCCGACCATGAATCAAGCGCGCCTCTGCTTCGTCAAGCTGGAGCGCTATCTCCTCGAAGCGCAAGCTCGAATGGCCGATGCTCGCACGCAGCCAGTCTTCCTCGCGGATGGTGACCAGGACACGCGAGGAGGACTCCGCGTACAGGGCCTCCACCAAGTCCGTCCAGGCGGTGTCTCCCGGAGCGACATCCACGTAGATATAGGCGAGAGCGCCCAGAGCGGAGAGGTGTCCGATTACCGCCCGGGCAATGCTCAAGGCATGGCGCCGATCCTGGATGAGGTTCACCTTGAACCGGCTCGCGGAAGGGACATAGTCATGCAGGAATCGGTGCGCGAGAGCACTCTTTCCCTGTCCCGACGCGCCCCGTACCACCACGACACGCGCCTTGCCGAAGGCCTGCTCGAGCGCCTCCAGTCTTTCGCGCCTGACCACATCGACACCCGCGAGGATATGTTCATAGCGCGCGGAGACTCCCTGATAGAACTCCTCACCCAGATCCTCGGTGTGCGCTACGGGGCGGTCCTCAAGAGGCGTGATGGCCGTGAACCACTCCTCCTGATGCGCGGCACGGTTCGCGAGGAACCGGCCAACCTCGGTCAAACGTTCCCGCAGGTCTTTCTGGGTGATCGATTTGCGGAGTTCCGCGACCTGGAACAGCCAGGCGTGGAGCAGCGCGAAGGCCGACGAGGGGTCATATCCCGCGAAGGAGCTTTTCAAGACTTCGAAGACCGCGTCCGTCAGCTGCCTCTCCGACGCCGAGTCCAAAGTCACCCTTGAGAGCAGCTGCGCCGCCTGGGCGGGCGTATAGCCCCACGCCTCGAACTGCCGTAGCACACGGCCCCGGGAGGGCTCTTGCCCGTTCCAAGCCTTGAGCATCTCTTGGCCATAGGGACCAAAGGAAACAATGCGTTCGCGAGCATCCGGGAGCGCGTCGCGCCGTCGCAGCACCCGGTGGAAGAAGGAATCCGGCTTCTTCGGCTCGAGCTCGGACGGCGTCAGCGCATCTCCGTGCGCCTTGAGCTGGATGATCTCCAAGCCCCTGCCGTTCAGGTCGAGGATATCGAGGTCTTCGTGCCCCTCCAGCCTGAAAACGTGCTGCCCCGCCTCCTTGTCCAAGAGCAGGCGATGGAGGGTGTATAGCGCTTGAAGTCGATATCCCCTGAGAGCCACCCCTTTCAAGATGTTGAATCAATGCGCCCGGAGGCGAGGACTCGGGCCGTGGCGACGTGCTGACGTGCAGTGCG
>NZ_JAHXBH010000064.1:0-4134 GCF_020103775.1 Allostigmatella hybrida | reverse complement strand
ATGGACCCTACTTGTTGCATCAGACGGCCCAGTCAACGCTTGTCTGCCTGCTCGCTAAATGAGGGGATGCCTCAGGGCCGCGAGCCCTTCCTGCGGGACTGACCTGAATGGGGTCAGGGGTGTTTCGAGGTATTGGGCCGCGGCCGGGCCTTTACCGGCAGGAAACACTTCCCGTCCCACTCGTAGCCATCGTCCTCACAAGGCGCATGCACGTTGAGAGCGATCCAGCAACCTCCCCGGATTTCCATCTCCCGATGGGGTTTGCAAGGTGGCCGTTTCTGTCCCGTAAACGGCTGCTTGGGCATCTCCAACGCCACAATTTCCTTGGGCTGAGCGGCCGCCTCGAAGCGAGCTGCTGCAGCCAACGCTTCTGGTGTCATAGAGGCATCGGCCAGCCCCACCGTCCCCGCATCCGGTTGCCCTGCTTCCGGGAGAGCCTTCCAGGACTGCTCGGATACGAGCTGCGTGGCCAGCCCCATGACAATGCACGCCAACACAACCCCCATCAGCCCAGCACGGCCGGGGGACCGCCCGCCAAGTGGCTCCGGAACCACGACCACCTCCGGCCGGAATCCCGCCGAGGTCCCAATGGGATGGTCCGCCTCTGGACCCGCCCGGGCCGCCACAGCCTCCAGCGCGTCCGCCAGCTCGCGTGCACTGCCCCGCTCCGAAGGGCTCTCCGCCAGCATCCGCTCAATGAGCGCCGAGAGTTCCGGAAGGATCTGGCGAACGCGCAGATGGGGCGGTTGCCGGACAGGCTGGTCCTTCTGACGCACGCCCTGCCCCGCTTCCAGCTCTGCTTCCAGCGAAGGGTATACGCCGGTCACCATCCGGTAGGCGGTAACACCCAAGGCATAGACATCGTCCTCGGGCCCGGCGATGTACCGCACGCCATCGCGCGGGTGAGCCGACGCGTGGAGCAGGGCCTGGGGGCTTCTGTAGGGCCGTGTTCCTGGAGCAAGAGGAGCCTCCGTGAGCGGCGGAGCCTCCGGGTACGTCCCAGAACCGAAATCCACCAGGGTCGCTTTTCCATCTGGGCCGATGAGAACATTGGCGCCTTTGATATCCCGGTGCAGACATTTCGCCGCGTGAACCGCTTCCAAGGCGCAGCACAACTGAGCGAGGAGACGGAGCACCTGACGTGAGCTGGGAGACTGCACCCAGGACCATTGGTAAAGGGGATCCCCCTCCACCCACTCCATCACAAGGTAGGGATGGGACACCCGCCAGCGGCCTCCCTTCCATTCACCCTGAGCGAGCAAGCGGGGCACACCCGGATGGCCAAGCCGGGACAACACCTCCGCTTCGCGCTCGAAGCGCTCCTCGCGTGAGCGCAGGGCCACCTTGAGGGCCACCCACCCTGCCTGTTCTTGCCCCACCTTCACGGCGCGGTAGACGGCACCGTATGCCCCCCGGCCCGCACCGCTGGTCACCTGCCAGGAGCCGATGACGGTGCCAGGGGAGAGCTTCTCGGGAAACGCTGTATCCATGGGAGCCTCACAAAGGCAGAGGGTGACCTCCAACAGTCCGCACCCTACGCCTCAAGTCACCGCCTGTCAGCCCTCCCCCTGAGGTTGCCCCGCCAGGGCGGAACTCACCGCAAGAGACCCGATATCACCCAGGGGAAATGAACTTTCGCGGTGGGTGAACGGCCTGTAGGGTGCGCGCCGATTTCTTCGAGGCAGCGGAGGGTGCAATGAACAGGCGATTGCCGGGGTCCTGGATTCTGTGGGCGGTACTTTGGGGACTGTGCGTGACCGGTTGCGCGGTGGATGACTCGGAAGGCGACCTGCGTGAGACCGAGTTCCCGGCGCAAACGGGAGAAGCCCTGCCCTCCGAGGCAACGAGCGAACGGACCGTGTCCGCCGCGCTCGTCACCAGCAGCCCCGTGACGAAGGCCCTCTCCGCCGGTAACACCCACTCCCTGGCCCTGCGCACGGACGGCTCGGTGTGGGCGTGGGGCGTGAACACGTATGGGCAGCTCGGAAATGGGACGCAGACGCTCAGCACCGTCCCGGTCCGCGTGACGGGGCTGCCCGTCATCAAGGCGATCTCCGCGGGCAGGAACCACTCGCTCGCGCTCGGGGTGGACGGCTCGGTGTGGGCGTGGGGCCAGAACACCTCGGGCCAGCTCGGCGATGGAACGATGACCGGCCGCCTGACGCCCGTGTCCGTGACCATTCCCGGAGGCGCCGTGGCCATTGCCGGAGGCTTGAACCACTCGCTGGCCATTGCCGCCGATGGCAGTGTCTACGCCTGGGGCGCCAACAGCGATGGACAGCTCGGCGATGGAACGGCGAACCCCCGGCTGACGCCGGTCCACCTCAGCCAGCCCGTCAACATCGTGGCCATTTCGGCGGGGTGGTTCCACTCGATGGCGCTGGGGGCGGACGGCCGTGTGTGGACGTGGGGCCGCAACCTCAATGGGCAGATCGGCAATGGGAGCGCCTCAAGCGTCAATCAGCTCACTCCGTACCCGGTGAACCTGGTGTTCACAGCCACCGCCATTGCTGCCGGAGCCACCCACTCGTTGGCGCTGCTCTCCAACCAGAGCGTGGTGGGATGGGGACAGAACACCCAGGGACAGCTGGGCAACGGGACGACCGCCACGGCACAGAGCACGCCCGTGGCGGTGGCGCTCACGGGGGCGGTGAAGTCCATCGCCACGGGGGGCAACTTCTCGCTGGCCATCGATGCCACCGGGGCAGCTTGGGGCTGGGGACAGAACAGCTGGGGGCAGTTGGGCGACGGGACGGCGAACCCGCGTACCAGCCCGGTGCCAGTGCAGGGGCTCCAGGATGCGTTGGCGATCTCCGCGGGACTCTCCCACTCCCTGGCGCTGCGTCCCGGCTGCCCGTTCTGGGCCTGGGGACTGAACTCCTCGGGGCAACTGGGCGATGGCACGCTGACCAACCATTCCACCCTGACCCAGACGCAGTTGGTGAACATCTACTTCTACGATCTCGATACCGATCACTATGGCGGCGATCTGTTTCCCTCCGAGGAGGGCTGCCAGCCTCCAAGCCCCGAGTACGTGGAGCAGGGCCTGGACTGCGACGACTTCGATTTCACCCTCAATCCTGGAGCCACGGAGGTATGCGATGGCCTGGACAACAACTGCAATGGACAGGTGGATGACGGGGCGTCCGGGGGCACCTGGTATCGCGATGCGGACAACGATGGGTATGGCAATCCGGCGGCGAGCACCCAGGCCTGCGCGAAGCCCTCGGGCTACGTGTCCAACTCCGGAGACTGCAACGACGCCCTGGCCAGCGTGAAGCCTGGAGCCACCGAGGTGTGCAACACGGTGGATGACAACTGCAATGGCTCCATCGACGAGGGGCTTCCCGTGAGCACCTGGTACCGCGACGCGGATGGTGACGGGCGCGGCAATCCATCGGTGAGCACCCAGGCGTGCGCGGCACCGGCCGGTTACGTGTCTACCTCCGACGACTGCAACGACAACAACGCCAGTTTGCCTCGCTATTTCTCCTGGGATGGTGATGGGGACGGTTATGGAAGGTCTTTTGTGGTGGGCCCCAGCCCCGGCCCCAGTAGCTACTTTGGATGCACTCAGCCGGCGGGTTACACCACGAACTCCAGCGACTGCGACGACAGCAACTCCTCCGTGTATCCCGGAGCCACCGAGGTATGCGACCGGGTGGACAACAATTGCAACGGCTCCTTCGATGAAGGCTGCTCGTGCTCAGCGTGGATGAGCAGTGCCACGGTTCCCAGTGGTGGCACGGCGACCTTTGGTTTCTCAGCGGTGGGCTCCTTCCCCGCAGGCTCGAAGGCCTACTTGTATGGAACGAGGAATGGCGTGGTGGATACGAACGGCTCGCTGTCCTACGACCAGCTCACGTTCTCCTACCTCGTTCTCAACTCCCCCGGCCTCGAAGGCTATTATCAGCGGTATGTCGTCATCCGAGGGCCCAACAACTTGGACCTCTGCACGACCAATACCGTCCCCGCGACGTTCCTCCCTCCGTAGTCCTTCCACGTGTTGTGATGGACAGGGCCCTCTCCTCCTCTTGGGGAGGGCCCTGCGATATTCGTAACCGTTCACCGGACAGGGCTGTCTGAGGGGCGAGCAGGAGCGGACAGAGGGCAGAGGAATCTATCGACAGGGTA
>NZ_JAHXBH010000063.1:0-5910 GCF_020103775.1 Allostigmatella hybrida | reverse complement strand
ACCCTGTCGATAGATTCCTCTGCCCTCTGTCCGCTCCTGCTCGCCCCTCAGACAGCCCTGTCCGGTGAACGGTTACCAGCCTTCCGGCAAGCCCTCTGCTTCAATCAGCCTCCTTACCCCAGGACACGGATCTGTTCCGCGTGGCCAACTTCGCGACGGTGATGGTCGCCAGCCAGCGCTTCGTGGAGACAATACGGCGGCTTTGGCCAGAGGAACGGCTGGACGTGCGTGAACTCCCACTGCGGTAACCGGACGCTTGGGAGGTCCGCTTCCAGCCATGGTTTTGGCATCCGCTACCACTGCTCCCGCGCCCTATGCTTCCCTGGTGTCACCATGAGCATCGTAGAACTTTGCCTTGATGTAGAGGGTTTCCTTGGGCGGTACCGGGAAGACGCCTTGTCTCCAGAAGAAAAGGAGAAGTTCCTAGTGGCCATCGACGCAATCCGGTTCATCTCAGCCAGTGGCCAGTCCTATGACTTCGAGGACTACCGGAAGAGTCTTGAAACCAATGCCCCTCCCCTCGTGGTCGCAGCGTTCCACACGCTGAGCGAGGCGGAGTCCTGGTTGAAGAACCATCCCAATCCACCGCAAAGCGCATGTGTCCTGGTGTCGGGCGAGTATTATCGCATCATCTACTCTCGCGAGTTGAATCTCCGCAAGCTGCGTCCCAGCCCCAATACGCTTGCATATTATCTTGAGGAAATGACGCGCGACGGCCTTCCGCCACCGGTAGCTACTTTCCACAACCAGGAGGAGGCCGTCACCTGGCTCAATAGCCAACCTGAACCACCGCCGCATGCCTTCATCATGATTTCAGGCGCGTATCACCTGGCGGTGTATCACTATAAAGTCAACCTTCGTTCTATTTACGCTCTCCCCAAGGCCGTGAAAGCAGATTGACGATGGAGTTCACGATGAACACGGTCATCTTCGCCTGTGTCCACAACGCGGGCCGCTCGCAGATGGCGGCGGCCTTCTTCAACGCCCTGGCCGCCCCGGACAAGGCCCGCGCCGTATCCGCCGGAACCCAACCCGGCGAACGTGTGCACCCAGAGGTGCAAGCCGCTATGGCCGAGGTGGGCATCGACCTGTCGGGCGCCAAACCTCAGCGCCTCACGGACGACCTGGCCCAGGGCGCGCAGTGGCTCATCACGATGGGGTGCGGCGAGGCCTGCCCGCATGTGCCCGGCCTGAAGCGCGGCGACTGGCCCCTGGAGGACCCCAAGGGCAAGCCGGTGGAGCGCGTGCGCGAGATTCGCGAGGAGGTGCGTGCCCGCGTCGCCTCCCTCATCGCCCGCGAGGGGTGGGAACGCGAGATCCCAGCTTGAGGGTTTCCCAACCGGCACCACCGCGAGTCCACCCTGCGGCTGCTAACGGGCCGGTACCCTCAGGACCAGCCCCGCGGGGGGCCGCTCAGAGGAGGAAGGGAGTTGCCCCCACATCGCGATCTGGCCGTTCTGCCGCAGCGCGATGCTGAAGGCGCTGGACCGGTCCGCCACCGACGCCACATCGGTGAGGCTCGCGGGAGGGGCCGCCTGGCCCTTGTCGTTGGTCCCCCATCCCAGGAGGGAGCCATTCGCGCGGAGCAACGTGTAGTGCCCCGAGCCACCAGCGGCTTGGACGACATCGCCCAGGCCGGTCAGCTCCCAGGGGCCATAGGCACCGGGGATGTATCCCCAGATGACAGCCGTGCCATCCGCCTTGATCGCCAGACTGCTGTCGGAGCTGGTGGCGATGGCCACGACGCCGCTCAGCCCTGGGGGGAGCGTCATCACCTGTGAGCTGCCGCTTCCCCAGGTGACGACCGTGCCATCCGCCTTGAGGGCGAGCGAATGCATCCAGCCCGCGGCGATGGCCACGACGCCGCTCAGCCCCGGGGGGATGTTGAGCTGTTTGTAGTAGTTGTTTCCCCAGCCGGTCACCGTTCCGTCCTGCTTGAGGGCCAGGGTGCAGGTCAATCCCGAGCTGATGGCCACAACCCCTTGCAGCCCCTCGGGGATCGGCACGCTGTCCGAGTCATCGCCGATCAGCCCCCATTGGACGACGGTGCCGTCATCCTTCAGCGCCGAGGCGGCGAAGTATTCCGCGGACACGCTCACGACGCCGGTGAGGCCTGCGGGGATCTGGGGGATTTTGTAATAGCTGCCTCCCCACGTGGTGACCGTGTTGCCGGGCCGGATGCCCACGCCCCAGTCATCGGCGGTCGAGAGTGTCTGCTGCGGCAGCACGCGGAAGGATGCCGAGACGCTCGGCCTCCAGGACACACCGGGGGTGAGCGTCACGGTGTAGGTGCCCGGAACGAAGGCGTGAGGCACCCTCACCACCACACGCTCATCCGACCAGGAGATGTACTCCAGGCTGCTCTGGCCGCCCAGAGAGACCTGCGAGCCGCCGCGCTGCGCTCCGAAGCCCGAGCCTGTCAGCGCCACATGCCCCCCCTGAACCGCAAGGGCCGGGGCGGTGAGCACCGGCGCGCCCAGGCGCTCCAGCGCCAGGGTGGCCGTGGCGGTCTGCTCCCACTGCACCTCCAGCCCCTGCCCGGCACGCGTGTAGTGGTCTTTCCGGGCGGTCAGGGTGTAGGTGCCCGTGGGGACCCCTTCGAGGACGAAGTGGCCCTGCGCGTCGGTGACCGCGCTCCTGCTCAGACCGGAGAGTGTCACCGAGATGCCGTCATGGACGCTCTCGCCCGTGAGCTGAACGGTGCCGGCCACGGTGCCGCGCTGGCGCGCCAGCGTGAGGGATACGGAGGTGGTCTGCTCGCCCAGCACCACCACGGACTGCTGGAGCGGGAGGTAGCCGTCCCGCTGGACCCGCAGGGTGTAGGTGCCCGGCAAGAGGCCGTCGAAAGTGAAGCGGCCCTGGGCATCGGCCTCCGCGCTCTCTGCCAACTCGGTCAGCGTGAGGATGATGTCCTTCGCGCTGGCGTCATCGTCCGGGTGCAGCACGCCCGCCACGCTCCCGCGGGACAGGGGTAACGTCAGGGTGACGGAGGACTGCTCGTTGGCGCGCACCGTCACGCTGTGGCGGGCGGTGACGAAGCGGTCTTTCTGGGCCACCAGGGTATAGGTGCCCGTGGGCACGCCCTCGAACGAGAACTGGCCCTGGGCGCCCGTCAGCGTGCTGAAGCCCGTGGAGGCCAGCGTGACGGCGATGCCCTCGGGGCTGCTCGCATCCTCAAGCTGGAGCACGCCCGCCACACCACCACGCTCCCGCGCCAGGGTGAGCGACACGTCCGTGGTCTCCCCCAGCCGCACCTCCACCGTCTGCTGGACGGAGGCGTAGAGGCTCTTCTGGAGCTCCAGGATGTAGGTGCCCGTGGGGATGCGCCCCAGGAAGAAGCGGCCCTGCGCGTCCGTCTGAATCGAGACCTGGGCCTCCTTCAGCCTCACAAGGGTGCCCCCATGCTGGCTCACCCCTTCGAGCAGGACGGTGCCCGCCACGCTTCCACGCTCACGCAGCAGCGTGAGGGAGACGGAGGCGGCCTCGTCCGCTTGGACCTCCACCGTCTGCTGGACGGAGGTGTAGAGGTCCTTCCGGCCCTCCAAGGTGTAGGTGCCCGTGGGAACCCCGCTGAAGGAGAACTGGCCTTGCGCGTCCGTCTCCGTCGAGACCCTCGCCTCCTTCAGGACCACGGTGATGCCCCCATGCTGGCTGATCCCTTCGAGCCGGACGGTGCCCGCCACCTGGCCCCGCTCGCGCGCCAGGGTGAGCGCCACGTCCGTGGTCTGCCCCGCGCGCACCTCCACGGCGTGCCGCACGGAGGTATAGAGATCCTTCTGAATCACCAGGGTGTAGCGGCCCGTGGGGAGCCCTTCGAAGGAGAAGAGGCCCTGCGCGTCCGTGGCCGCCGAGGCTCCGGTCTCCGCCAGCGCCACGGCGATGCCGCCGGGACCGCCCTCCCCTTCGAGCTGGAGGGTGCCCGCCACGTTTCCGCGCTCGCGCAGCAAGGCGAGGGAGACGGAGGCGGTCTCGTCCGTCCGGACCTCCACCGGCTGCTGGGCGGAGGCGTAAAGGTCCTTCTGGCCCTCCAGGGTGTAGGTGCCCGTGGGAACCCCGCTGAAGGAGAACTGGCCCTGCGCATCCGTCACCGCTTGGAAGGCCGTGCCGGCCAGGGTGACGGTGATGCCTTCGGCGGTGGCCGCATCGTCCAGTTGGAAGGTCCCCGTCACCTGGCCCCGCTCGCGAAGCAGGGAGAACGCCACGGAGGCCGTCAGTCCTGCTTGGAGCTCCACGGACTGCTGGGCCTGGCCATACCGCGCACGGGTGGCCACCACGAGGTGCACGCCGGGGGGGACCTCCTCGAAGGAGAAGTGGCCCTCGGCGTCGGTCTGGGTGCTCAGGTGGGCATCGGGGAGCGTGAGGGTGATTCCCTCATGAGAGGCCGCCTCTTGGAGCAGGGCCTGCCCCGTGATGCGCCCGGCGGAGGGTGAGGGCTGGGAAGCCGGGGAGCAGGCCGCGAGGGCCAGCACCAGGGCCCAAAACCATGAGGCACTTGAGCGTCGCACGGGAACGTCTCCGTGAAGAGAGGGAAGGACTCCCAAGAGGGAGCGGGCAGCCTCCATACGGCAGCATGCGGTGAAAATTCAACACAGCCGCCCGCGCCGGGTTCTTCCGGCTCTCCCAGCTTTCTCCAGCCTGATGGGCCATCGAGAGAGCTGGCCAATGGGCCCGGATCCACCCGGTAAACCCTTCCAGCAGCGCCAGCATTCGCTGCGAGATACCCTTGATGCCAGCCCTCAGGGCCGAGAAGCGTTGGTAAGACAATCGCCGACCTGGCCGTCGAGGCCGGTGTCCAACACCTCGTCGACAGCTCGACCAACATGGCAGGCCCCCAGAAGACCTGCGTGGGCCACTTCGACAGCAAAAGCCAGATCGAGGCGCATGTTCGCAGCCTACCGATAACTCACACCATCATCCGCCCCGACGCGTTCATGGAGCCGCAGGGCGGCCCATCGCCTATCAGCGCTTTCCTGACAGCGTGCTCGATGCCAATCCCATCCTCACCCGCCTGACCCGGCTGGTGGACGAGGGCCCCCTGGCAGGCAGTGCGGACCTCGCCGCCCTGCGCAAGCTTCACCCCGGGCTGCTGACCGTGGAGCGCTGGCTCTCAGGACCGGGGAGGAACGCTTTCGAGGTGGCGTTGCGCCACGGGGGCCCCTCGACGCTGCCGAAAGCGTGAGTCCGCCCGGATGCCGCGCTGCGCTCGTTGCAGTACCAAGACGCCTGGGGCGTGGGCGGCAGTTCCGCTGTGAGTGCCTCCACCTCCCGGACTGTACCCGTCGACAGTACCAACCAGTCGGTAGCAGCCGCTCCACGGTACCAACCAGTCGGTAGCAGCCGCTCCACGGTACCAACCAGTCGGTAGTAGCCGCTCCACGGTACCAACCAGTCGGTAGTAGCCGCTGGCTACCTCGCCGATACCAACAGTTCTGCCTCAGACTGTGAAGGGGCTGACGAGCGGGGAGGCCCCGGGCTTACGGTCGCCTTCGGGCACTCTCACCGGCCGGGTGTCCACGTCAGGGCCGGACGTGAGGGGAACTGCCGCGCCATTGCAGTGGGAGCAGGGCGCACACTGGCTTCCAACTGGATGCAGGGCCGCTCGGGGGGCTGGGAGAACGAGCTGCTCGTCGCGTACCGCCTGCCCACCGGCCCGGTCGCCGCTTACAGCTTGCCGCTTGTTGGGGGCGCCTTCCTGGGGGGCGGCAAGGTGTACCGGTAGGACTCCGCCGCAGCTCCCGGACTGTGGGATTTGGGCCCACTGCGCCAGTGCTCGCGATGGTAACGTGGCAATCCAGGAGGTCACGCATCCTTGTTCCAACCGCTTAGATTGTCCCTAGGAGTGTGTTGAGCTAACGAGCCAGGGGCGTCGGGCGGACGGCTCGGCGCCTGGCTCCTCCACGGGGAGCGAGC
>NZ_JAHXBH010000062.1:0-2500 GCF_020103775.1 Allostigmatella hybrida | reverse complement strand
CTGGGATGAGCTGTGTGTAGGGGTGAAAGGCCAATCAAACTCCGTGATAGCTGGTTCTCCCCGAAAGATATTTAGGTATCGTCTCAGGTAATTCAGTACCGGAGGTAGAGCACTGGAACGGCTAGGGGTCTCACCAGATTACCAAACCGTACCAAACTCCGAATGCCGGTAACTGTTATCCTGGGAAGCAGTCAGTGGGTGATAACGTCCATTGGCAAGAGGGGAATAACCCAGACCGACAGCTAAGGCCCCCAAATCTAGTCTAAGTGAACACTAGAAAGGATGTGGCAGGTCACTGACAACCAGGAGGTTGGCTTAGAAGCAGCCATCCTTTAAAGAAAGCGTAATAGCTCACTGGTCAAGACAGGCTGCGCCGAAAATGTAACGGGGCTCAAGACTAGTGCCGAAGCTTCGGGTCATACGCGTTATGACGTGTATGGCGGTAGGGGAGCGTCCCAATTGCAGCGAAGGTAGACCGTAAGGGCTGCTGGAGCGATTGGGAGTGCTGATGCCGAAATGAGTAGCGATAAAGGGGGTGAGAAACCCCCTCGCCGTAAACCCAAGGTTTCCTGGGTCAAGTTAATCTTCCCAGGGTTAGCCGGAACCTAAGCCGAGGCCGAAAGGCGTAGGTGATGGAAAGCAGGTTAATATTCCTGCGCCATCTTGCAGTCGTTGAACTGAGGGAGGACGGAGAAGGCTAGACGAGCCGGGTGGTGGTTGTACCGGTCCAAAGACGTAGGGGTGTCGCGTACGAATAAAGGCGCGGCAGCTATCCCCGAGATCCCATGGCGCCCCGCAAGGGGTAAGTCGTTGATGCCACGCTTCCAAGAAAAGTCCCGCAGGGAGACTGTAGGGTGTCCGTACCGCAAACCGACACAGGTGGGTGAGGAGAAAATCCTAAGGCGCTTGAGAGAACTCTCCTCCAAGGAACTAGGCAAATTTCCACCGTAACTTCGGAAGAAGGTGGGCCTCTGGTAGGTGTAGGCGTACAGCCGAAGCCGAGAGAGGTTGCAGAGAAATGGCGGTAGCGACTGTTTACCAAAAACACAGGACTCTGCGAAGGCGACAAGCCGACGTATAGGGTCTGACTCCTGCCCGGTGCTGGAAGGTTAAGGGGATTCGTCAGCCGCAAGGCAAAGCGATGATCCGAAGCCCCAGTAAACGGCGGCCGTAACTATAACGGTCCTAAGGTAGCGAAATTCCTTGTCGGGTAAGTTCCGACCTGCACGAATGGAGTAACGACTTCCGCGCTGTCTCGGAGAGGGACTCAGCGAAATTGAAATAGCTGTGCCGATGCAGTTTACCCGCAGCAAGACGGAAAGACCCCGTGAACCTTTACTACAACTTGACAGTGACACTAGGGATTGACTGTGTAGGATAGGTGGGAGCCTTTGAAGCCGGGCCGCTAGGTTCGGTGGAGGCAACGGTGAAATACCACCCTGTTGATTTCTGGTGTCTAACCATGTCCCGTCATCCGGGATTGGGACACTGTCTGGTGGGTAGTTTGACTGGGGCGGTCGCCTCCCAAAGAGTAACGGAGGCGCGCGATGGTTCCCTCAGCCCGATTGGAAACCGGGCGTCGAGTGCAATGGCATAAGGGAGCTTGACTGCGAGACAGACATGTCGAGCAGGTGCGAAAGCAGGTCATAGTGATCCGGTGGTCCTGAATGGAAGGGCCATCGCTCAACGGATAAAAGGTACTCCGGGGATAACAGGCTTATCTCCCCCAAGAGTTCACATCGACGGGGAGGTTTGGCACCTCGATGTCGGCTCATCGCATCCTGGGGCTGGAGCAGGTCCCAAGGGTTTGGCTGTTCGCCAATTAAAGCGGTACGCGAGCTGGGTTCAAAACGTCGTGAGACAGTTTGGTCCCTATCTGCTGTGGGCGTAGGATACTTGAGAGGCTCTGACCTTAGTACGAGAGGACCGGGTTGGAGACACCTCTGGTGTACCAGTTATCACGCCAGTGGTATCGCTGGGTAGCCAAGTGTCGATTGGATAACCGCTGAAAGCATCTAAGCGGGAAACCGACCTCAAGACCAGGTATCCCGGGCGCAAGCCCCTGAAGAGCCGTCGAAGACTACGACGTTGATAGGCCGGGTGTGTAAGCGCGGTAACGCGTTGAGCTAACCGGTACTAATTGCTCGTGCGGCTTACTTTATCCTCATCTCTTGCACGCTCCCCAACAATCTTGGGGGGAGTAAGGGATTCGAGGCCAAGATCGAGGCCCGGCGCATGGCGCTGGCCCGAGAGAATCGCGGCAACAGCTTCTCTTCTCAGCTAGAAATCACTTCTGCCTTCGTATGTCTCTTGTCGCCCATTTTCCGGTGGCTATGTCGGAGGGGTCACACCCGTTCCCATCCCGAACACGGAAGTTAAGCCCTCCAGAGCCGATGGTACTCCGCGGGAAACCGCGTGGGAGAGTAGGTCGCTGCCGGATTCTTTTTTGTACACTGCGCCCCTGGCGCCCTTCACTGGGCCCCAGGGGCGTTTTGTTTTT
>NZ_JAHXBH010000061.1:0-6141 GCF_020103775.1 Allostigmatella hybrida | reverse complement strand
CCGCTGGCCGCCACCATCGAGTGCGGCGGCGGCTCGTTCAACGATCCGGGCGCCACGGCCGACGACAAGTGCATCGGGCCGGTTCCCGCGGTGCCGACCTCTGTCGTGAACCCGGGTTCCGAGGGCACCTACAGCATCAAGTACACGGCCCAGGACACCTCCGGAAACACGGCGACGTCGGATGCCAGCCGCATCGTGACGGTGGCCGACACCCTGCCGCCCACGCTGGCGCTCAACGGTCCTGCCGCAGTGGGCCTGGAGTGCGCCACGCCGTTCGCCGACCCCGGCGCCACGGCCAACGACCAGTGCGCGGGGGATGTGAGCAACCGCATCCAGACCTCGGGCAGCATCGACAACAAGCAGCTCACGGCGCAGACGATCACCTACTCCGTGACGGACCTGGGCGGCCGTGCTGCCACGCCGGTCAGCCGCACGGTGACGGTGGCCGACACGCTGGCGCCCACGCTGGCCCTCAACGGTGGCGCCACCGAGACGTTCGAGTGTGGCGCGGACTATGTGGACCCGGGCGCTTCGGCCAACGATGCGTGCGCCGGGGATGTGTCCGACCGCGTGGTGCCGGTGCGCACCCAGGTGCCGGGCGGCTTCACCATCACCTACAGCGTGACGGATCCGTCGGGCAACAGCGCCGCCGCGCCGGTGACCCGCACGGTGAAGTCGGATGACAACACGCCGCCGGTGCTCGCCCTCAACGGGCCTGCCAACCAGGCGCTGGAGTGCGGCAATCCGTTCACGGACCTGGGCGCCATCGCCGAGGACGTGTGCGACGACAACCTGAACATCACGGTGACGGGCACGGTGAACCCCGCGGTGCCCGCCGACTACACGCTGACCTACAACGTGACGGACTCGGCGGCCAACACGGCCACGCCGGTGACCCGCACGGTGTCGGTGCAGGACACCCAGGCGCCGACGCTGGCGCTCAATGGGGCTGCCACGGTGGGCCTGGAGTGCGCCTCGCCGTTCAACGACCCCGGCGCCACGGCCAACGACCTGTGCGCGGGCGACCTGTCGGTCGCGGTGGTGCGCACCGGCACGCTCAACGAGGGTGCGGTGGGCAACTACACGCTGACCTACACGGTGGCGGACTCCGGGGGCCACACGGCCGCGCCGGTCAGCCGCACGGTGGCGGTGAGCGACACGCTGAAGCCGGTCGTGACGGTCAACGGGCCTGCCACGCTGGCGGTGGAGTGCGGTGACGACGGGTTCAACGACCCGGGCGCCACGGCCGACGATGCCTGCGCGGGGATGCTACCCGCGGTGCCGAGCACCACGGTGAATCCGAGCGTGCCGGGCGCGGTGACCATCACCTACAGCGCCACGGACCCGTCCGGGAACGTGGGCGTGGGCGACACTGGCCGCACCGTCACGGTGGAGGACACCCTGGCGCCGGAGCTGGCGCTGGTGGGTCCTGCCAACCAGCCGCTGGAGTGCGGTTCGCCGTACAACGACCCGGGCGCCACGGCCAACGACCAGTGCGCGGGTGACCTGACGGGCGCCATTGAGGCGACGGGCAGCATCAACAACAAGCAGCTGGGCGCTCAGACGGTCACCTACACCGTGAAGGACCCGGGCGGCCGTACCGCCGCGCCGGTCAACCGCACGGTGACGGTGGGCGACACCCTGGCCCCGGCCATCACGGTCAACGGTCCGCTCGACCAGGCGTTTGAGTGCGGCTCCACCTACGTGGATCCGGGCGCCACGGCGAACGACCTGTGCGAGGATGACCTGACGGGTGAGATTGTCTCCACGCGCACCCCCATCGCGGGCCAGCCAGGCTCCTTCACCATCAGCTACAGCGTGAAGGACGAGTCGGGCAACACGGCCACCTCCACCACCAGCCGCACGGTGCATGTGGAGGACAACGTGCCGCCGGTGCTCGCGCTGACGGGCCCTGCCACCCAGGCGCTGGAGTGCGGTTCGCCGTACAACGACCCGGGCGCCACGGCGCTGGACGCCTGCGTGGGCGACCTGACGGGAGTCATCACCCGCTCGGGCGAGCTCAACCCCAACAAGACGGGCAGCTACACGCTCATCTACAACGTGTCGGATCCGTCCGGTCAGAGCGCGCCGTCGGTCACCCGCCAGGTGAACGTCAGCGACACGCTAGCCCCGAACATCAACGTCCAAGGCCCCGTCTCCGACACCTTCGAGTGCGGCGGCGAGTACGCGGACCCGGGCGCCACGGCCAACGACCAGTGCGATGGCCCTCTGCCACAGAGTGCCATCATCGCCACGCGCACCACGATCCCGGGTCAGCCGGGCAACTTCACCATCACCTACAGCGTGCAGGATCAGGCCGGCAACGTGGCCACCTCGCCCGTGACCCGTACGGTGAAGGTGAACGATGACCTGCCCCCCAGCATCGCCCTCAATGGCGCGGTGTACGTGACGGTCGAGTGCTCGGAGCCCTTCGTGGATCCGGGTGCCAAGGCGGTCGACCTGTGCGCCGGCGACGTGCCGGTGACGGTGTCGGGCACCGTGGACACGACCAAGGCGGGCAACTACGAGCTGCGCTACAGCGCGCAGGACATGGCTGGGAACACCTCGGCCACGGTCACCCGCACGGTGCAGGTGAACGACTCGCTGCCCCCGGCCATCACCCTGCTGGGTGAGAACCCGATGAACCTGGAGTGCAAGCGCGACACGTACGTGGAGCCCGGCGCTACGGCCTTCGACCTGTGCTCGGGTTCGTCCACCGTCGTCTCGTCCGAGAACATCAACGAGTCGGTGCCGGGGTACTACGCGGTCAACTACACCGCTACGGACAAGAGCGGCCGGCAGAGCACCGCCATCCGCGACGTGAACGTGGTGGACACGCTGCCTCCTGCCTTCGAGACGCCGGAGACGCTGATACTTGAGTGCGCCATCGACACGCTCAACGATTCACTGCCCAAGCTCACCGACCTGTGCCGCGGTGACCTGTCCGCGAACGTCATCCGCGATCACAACAACGTCGATCTGAAGAAAGTGAACTTCGAAACCGGCGATCCTGCTTACTACGTTCGGTACCAGGGTAACGATTACCGGGATGGTGGCGGGCCGGTCTATATCGACCGCGATGTGTGGGTGCGTGATACCACGGCCCCTGAGCTCATCCTCGTGGGCGAGGCCAATCCCACCATTGAGTGTGGTGCTCAGCTGGACCCGAACGACGTGATTGCCGATGACGCCTGCTACGGCGAGTTGCCCGCGATTCAGAGTCCTGCGGTGCTGCCAAAGGTGCCTGGCCAGCATGTGGTGACCTACACTGCCTCGGACAAGCACGGGAACACCACGACGGGGGACGGCGTGCTGTCGCGCACGGTGACCATCGTCGATACCCAGCTGCCGGAGCTCTCCATCGTGGACCAGGACATCGTCTACGAGTGCTCGGGCCACGCCGCGGGCAACGAGTGGGTGCCGCCGCTCGTCACGGCGAAGGACCTCTGCGAGGGGATTCTGCCGGTGCACAAGTACAACACGGGCGACGACGACGGAGACGGCATCCCCGGCTCCATCGACGAGGACGACTTCGGTCCTGGCCCCACCACCGAGGTGGAAGGTCTCTACTATGTGCAGTACCTGGCGTGGGACGAGGCCTACAACATCCAGGGCGCCATCCTCTCCGTGTACGTGAAGGACACCATCAAGCCGAACCTGGCCCTGCTGGGCGAGGAGTCGGTCCAGGTGCAGTGCTTCCACCCCATGGGCGACGAGGAGGATCCCGAGCCGTACATCGACGAGGGCGCCATCGGCGAGGACATCTGCTACGGCGATGTGACTCCGTCGGTGCAGTCCTTCAGCAACCTGAACAAGCAGATCCCCGGCACCTACACCATCGAGTACCAGGTGCGTGACGGTGCGTACAACGCGGCGGATCCGCTGTCGCGTACGGTGGAAGTCATCGACAACATCGCTCCGTCGGTGGTGGGCCGTCCGGCCATCATCCAGAACCCGGACCCGACCTTCATGCGGCCGGTGGATCTGACCGAGTGCGCCGAGGCCGTGGACTCCTGCGAGGGCTACATGGACATCAATGGTCTGGGCTTCATCGAGTCCATCACCAGCAACGAGCCGGGCGACGACTCGAACGACATCGTCATCGAGACGAACAGCCGGTTCCTGGTCCGCGCCAAGCCGAACTCCAACGGCACGGATCGCGTGTACGACGTGCACTTCACCATCAGCGACACCTCGGGCAACGTGACGTCGGCCCCGGCTGGCACCTGCCAGGTCCGCGTGCCTGCGAACCCCTTCGCCCCGGTGACGGTCCAGAAGAAGGGCTCGGGCGTCCTGGCGGGCCGCTAGGCCGCACGGAATCCTGACTCTGAAGTTCTGACGGCCGGTGCCCTCTTTCCGGGGCACCGGCCGTCTCTTTTTGGGGGCACGGGAAGAGAGACGAGTGCGGCTTCAGCCCTCCGCCGCCTACCGGTGACAGCTGGGTCCCTCACGGCATGCGCAAGCGGGGGCCCGATGAGAACCCCCAGCGGCGGCGCGTCAACGCGCGGGTGGCCTACCGACCTTCAGGAGCTCCGCGCGGGCTGCGTTTGGATGTGGTGAGCCTGTTCGTATGAGTTCGCCGTGCCCCGTCCCCCTGAAGGGGCAGGCCTGAGCCGGATGAGAGAGGAAACAGCCGTCAGTCTTGGCGCTGAGGAAGCGTGACGGTGCCTGGATTCTCGATGGCAGCGAGCGCAGCGCGCCGCAGGTAGTGCCCCGGCTCCTCTCCGCGCAGGCGAGCCGTCTCGATGAGGGAGTAGAAGAGCGCCGCCACCTCGGTGCCCCGCTGAGACTTGCTGCCGTAGTGGTTCTTCCTGCCCAGCACCATGTCCCGCAACTGGCGCTCGACGTGGTTATTGTCCAGAGGCACTACGGGGTGGCTCAAAAAGACAGTCAGCCCGCTCCACAGGTGCAGCATGTACTCCAGGGCCTTGCGAAAGGCGCTACCAGGCATGGCCCGCTGCGAGAGGGCCCATTGCTGGATGCGCTGCACCACGGGTGCGGAGTGCTGCTGACGCACGGCAAGCCGGTGCGCGAGCGCGGCCTGACGAGCCTCCCCGCTAAGAGCGGACCAGTCCGGCAACTCCTTCTCAATGCCATACAGCTCGCCGATGAGCTGGAGCACGGCCTGACAGGCAGGAGCAAACTTCTGCGCCTCGAAGAATTTACGGCGCACGTGGGCCCAGCAGAAAGCCAGCGTGGCGGGGGCGGGGCCGTCGGCTCCCGCCTTGGTGGCCGTCTGGTAGGCCGCGTACCCATCCACGAGGACGAGGCCCTTGTAGTCTCCCAGCACCGTGCGAGCGGTGGCCCCGGAGCGGCTGGGGAGAATTCGGTGGTACACGGTATCCGGCGAGGCCACCGTCCAGGCGTACCACTTCGTCCCGGGCCCCTTGTCCAACAGAAACCAGTGCGTCTCGTCCGCGTGGATGAGAGGCGAGGTGAATACCTCGGCCAGCAGCGCCTCGTAGGACTTCTGGAGATGGCGCGCGAGCGCCTCCAGCTGGTCCCAGAGCGTCTGGGCCTCCACGGCCAGGCCTTCCCGGGCGTACAGCCTCTCTTGCCGGGCCAGAGGCAAGTGGAAACCGTACTTCATCAGTGCCACGTGGACGGCGAAGTCCACCGAGTAGCGGCCGCCTGGAATCAGGCGCGGCGGGGCCGGCGCCGTCACCGGCGCGCAGCCCTGGCCGCAGCGGTACTTCTGCCGCTTCACCCGCCGCAGCAGGAAGCTTCGCTCGACAACGGTGATTTCCTCGCAGTCCTCGCTCTGGCCTTCCCACGCATGCAGGCCGCTGCCGCACAGGCCGCACACCCGGTCCGCCTCGTCCAGCGGCAGCAGCACCTCTTGCACCTTCAGCTCGGGCTGAGCCTTGGGGCCGTGGCCTTTCTGCGGCTTGGCACGCGGAGGCTTCGGCGGCCTGGCCCCCCGCTTCTCGCTGGAGGCGCCGAACAGCCGCTGCTGCATGAGCGCCAACTGCTCCTTGAGCTGCGTCAGCTCCAGCTGCAGGTGCGCCTGGGCGTCCTCGCCCTTGAGCCGGGCCACTTCTGCCACGAGCGCCTCGAGGCGCTCGTGCAGCCGGGCATTCTCCGCCTCCAGCAGCGCCGCCACCTGCTTGGCCGTCTCCAAGTCTCGCAGCTGCTCGACGC
>NZ_JAHXBH010000060.1:0-6350 GCF_020103775.1 Allostigmatella hybrida | reverse complement strand
CCTCCCACGTAGGTGCTCCGAGGCAGGTAGCTCATGAGGTGGGTCCTCCGCCAGTCACTTTTTCAGCAGCCTGCTAGGCTATCCCGTACGACGACAGCCGGGTCGGCTTGGCAGCGTCAACGCCTCGTTCGGCAGCAACTACTGTGGTGGGCTGCCGAGATCAACAATGTCTTTGATCTTCGCGAACAGATCATCGTAGGTCAAGACGATCGTCTGCTGTGACCATCGAAAAAGCTCGAACGAACGGCACTGATTGGCGTCCATCTGCTCACCCGCGAGACTACCGCCAAGGACCACACAGCGCGGCGCAGTGGCAGTGAACGATTCGGCGCTTGTCCCAGCGAGCATGTAGAAGCTCTTCAGCAGTTCCTCTCGGTAGTTCAGAACCTGAACGATTGCGCCAGAGAGGTCCTCAGACACGGCGTAGGCGTTCCCACGGTATTGCTTCCCAAGCAAGCGCATCGTCGGCGTCTTAATCTCGACCAGGACGACGTTCTTCGTAGTGCCGGATCTGTACAGGAAGTCGAGTAGATTGCCGTTCCTATTGTCGATGCTCTTCCCACCGACGTAACACTTGTCCTTGAACTTTAGAACGCTGTCGGGAAAGGCCTGCGCTATGACGTTCGGATTCGTGTAGAAGAAGCTCTGCCAAAACTCCTCGTTCGAGTTGTGCTTGTTCTCCTCCCAAAATGCGAGCACGTCCTTGAGAGTACGAAGCGCGGCCGGTTCAAGGAGAAGCGCGCTTGCTGGCGGTGCGGTAAGCGCATCGCGAAGTGCGTTCGCGTGACGATCCCGCACTTGGCGGAGCCAAGCGACCGTATACAGGTCAGGCTCTGCGTCGATCATACGATGGTGGTTCGGACACAGCACGATCAGATTGTCGAGACTTGCGCGCTGATCAGGTGTAGCGGCGGCATTGTAGCGGGGACCACCTGGCGTGAGCGCCTCAATGTGGCAGATCTCGCCGATGAATGCCCCTCCGGGGGTCAGCAGGAGCACGTCACAGCCGGGAAATGCGCACCGGTTGCCTGAGCGCATGAATGCAGCGCGCTTGGCATCCGCCGAGGTATGTCGGATTGTGGCGAAAACGTGCACTTCGTGATTGGTGTCCTTCATCCTTCACTCCTCGCATAAGCATGCCCGAGATGATGCGGTTCCTCGTCCAGCAGGCAGGCGCAACCTGTTGAGGCGATGGCTCATCTGCTTCTGCAGTACTAATCTAGAGTCCTCCGGTCCATTGATTCGCGGCAGGTGGAACGTCTATTCCGGCTATGTGAAACGCCGGTTCCGGGCAAGTGGAACGCACCTTGGATGCAGGCACCGGAACGGACAATACAATACCAAGTATCCGAAGCTTGGAGCGTTGGCGCACGGCGTTGCAGGTGAGCGGTGAGAGTGACGAGGACGAGCATCTCATCACCTCCTCTCACAAGGGGCGAGGGGGTATGCCCGTCCTGCAAATCGCAGAAAACTCAGATCTATTTCACGGGTCCGTTCTTCCCTTTCTCCAAGCGAGAAAAGTAGGCGTTGTAGCTTTCCTTGTTCGCTGCAAAGTGGTGCATGTGCATGCGGCGGATATCCGGACTGCCCACTGGGACATCAATATGGGCTCTGTCTGGGTAAATAGGATGGCCAGGAATTGCAGAAAGCACACGCCGAATCTCGGTCTCGTCAACCACGCGAGAGGTATCAGGCGTAACAAGAGCGACAAAAACAAAGGCATTGAGAGATACGAACCGAATGCTGCACCAGTCCGATGCTGATGGCGTGAGTTGTGCCTCTCCACAGCGCATCCAATTTGGCGTGAGCATGCGCTTTGTGCCATCTTCCCGTGTAGTGAATTCAAGGGGAGGAACAATGTCTATTTTCAAGGATACTGAATCACTAGGGTAGGTCGTATTGCCAAGGATGTATTCGCGCAAGAACCGCAGCGGCGTGTTGGGATTCATGCTGCGTGCCGAATTATACGAAATCTTGAGCAGCCACCGAAGGAGGCTGTCGAAAGAGTATTCGAATCGCACCATCGTGTTCGGCTGGGGATGCTTGTGAAAATACACGTCGAAGAGTTCGCAAATGTAGCTATCAAGTTTTGAAAGGGGGCCGTTGTTGCATGTGGCGCACACGTCTCGAACCACAAGCTCAGCGCCAAATACTTTGTCGGCGCGTTTTGTTTTGAGTACCGTGCGTTGTAATCGGGAACCCGCTCAATTATGCATCGTGGCCATAGATGCTCACGTGTTGTTTTGCTCGGACTATCGCAATACGCGCACAAGGACTCGGTCGGTTTATGCTCCATTGTAAAGATTCTAGCACTGCTCGGTCATATGCGGGAAGGGTTGAGGGGAGGAAGCGACTGTCGACGTGATGCAGCCAGAGTGGGTAATGCCCGATGCGCCGCAGCGTGGTGTTGGAAATGTGGGCTTGCCCCGGATTGGTCGCTCTCCCGCAGCAAGCGTGCCCGCGTGAAGCGAGCGATCAGGCGGACGGAAAAAGCGGGTTGCCCTTGACGAGGTGGAGGGCATGATCTGGCGGGCAGCGACCTACGCGACCGTGGATCTTGATGCGTTGATCAAGGATCTCCTGCAGGCGTTGAAGGTGCCCCTGTGAATGCTGCTGGCGCGTTCACGCTCGAAGCGCTTCCAGACGGCCGGAGAAGTGGCGGACGCTTTGCTGGCTCGGGTCTTCGTTCGGAGCGCGGGAAGCGGCGGACGAATCGGCGAAGGTTGTAGAGAAGGGAGCGGACAGACTAGCGGAACTCGACGTGCCACGGCTCAAGACTGCACGGGGCGCGTAAACTGTCCCGAGAGGCACCACGTGTCCGTCGCGGGCGTGCTCCCTCCGCTTCCATGTGGCGTCGCGCCCTTTGGCGCGCGTCGAGCCCCCGTGGACGCCTCCGTTAGAGGGCTGGGGGCCGCATGTGCCCCCAGTGTGCGTGCGCCGTGAAGGTGCACTTGACCAGCGGGTGGAATGGGCTTGCCCCGATTTGGTGGCTCTCCCGCACTTTGTGTGGATTACGCAGCGAGAAGCACACGCCGCCGCAACAAATCGAAGCTGGCGCGTCCGTACATCTGACGCTTGAGGAACTTGAGCCTCGTGACCTGTCCTTCCACCTGGGCATTGCTCCACGGCGTTGTGAGCGCGGCGCGGATCGCCTCCCCTTCTTGCTCAAGCCCTGCGGCGAATGTCTCCACCGAGCGCACCCCGCATGAGCGGGCCTCCCGGAGCCATGCCTCAAAGGCTTTGCAAGAAGGATTCGGCTTGGCGGCGTGGGTGACGCCCCGTTCACGCACGAGTTGATTGAATCGACGTGCCAGCGCGATGACACGAGCAGCTTCCTCATCCTGCTCAAGGTGAACCAGCAGAGCCTTGTCGGCGGGACTGAGTGCTGAGAGTGGCTGCACGCACAGCCATGCCAACTGCCTCGGCGAAGGCAGAGAGTAGGTGCGTGCGTCTGTCGGCGTGGACTGACTTTCGCGGCGGGCGCGTGGCGTCGAGCGTGCCGGGGCAGTCCGCCGTGTCTGGAGCCAGCGGTGAGCTTGGCGCGAAGAGCCGGGATAGCCCTTGGCGCGAAGCTCTCGCCAGAGAAGAAGCGCATTCTCACAGCCCTCTGCATGCCGCCGCGCGAGGTGCTCCAGGTACGGGTCGAGGAGGCTTGGCCCTGGGGCTCGAACAGCTCGTTCAGGAAAAGCCTCCGCGAGGGCATACTTGCGCACCGTCCCCCGAGCCAGCTTCAGGCTATGGCTGATGGTCAGCAGAGGCTCCCCGGCCAGGTGGTGGCGGCGCACCTTTTGGTACGTGGCCAGGCGGCGTGCCCGGCTCTCTTCACCCGCGCTCACCTCGCTGTGCGTCCTTGGGAAGCTGGAACGACGAGGCCTCGATGAAGCGGACGGCTTCGGCACGCAGGGCAGCGCTCGCAGGCGCGCGTGCGCACCTGTGAGCCAGCGCTCTACCATTTGCCGTCCATTGAGCAGCAGGTGCCAGCGGTCTGCCACCTGCTGGGCTTTGGGGGCGCCCGCTTGGGCTGCCCGTGCATACTCGCTGGAGCGGTCCCGAGTGATGACTCGGACTCCGCGATGCCGCTGGAGCCATTGGCTCACTGTGGATGCCGAACGGTCCGCAAGCACGTCGACTACGCGGTGGGCTTCCAAGTCGACGAGAATGGAACCGTACGTCCGCCCTTTACGCAGGGCCCAATCATCCACCCCTACCACCTGCGGTGCCGCTGCACCCCCACCGAGTGCTTGCCCTGCTTTAGGAAGCCCGTGTCATCCACAATCCACGCTTCCACTGGCTCTCGCTTCTTCATGGCCTCCAACGCGTACTGGGCCGCTACCCGTCTGACGGCCCGGTCGCTCCATTTCGAGTCCACCGCGAAGTGCAACAACCTCTGGTGCATCGCGTCCACCCTTTTGGGGTCCGGGCATGCTCGCGCGGCAATAGGTTCTACACTCTTGCGCTCCCCCTCTCCCAGCAGTCCCATCGCGTACAGGGCGAAAGAGCCTCGCCGACTCTCTTCCTCCAGCACGTCCCCGAGCTTCTGGAAGTACCTCTCCAACCGCTGCACCGTAGCGCCCTCCATCAAAAGCTCCATACCTCATGAGTAGGACGCCGGACGGACAACACAATACCGGCCAACTCGCTCAGCCTTCGGCTGTTCGCTCCCTCCTCATTCTGACCCGTAACGCAGTAGTGTTAAGGTCTTGCCGCAAGAGTTCGGCCTGACGGATGATCCGGGTGAACGGGCTAGAACCGGGGAGCGCATGAACCAAGACGGACACGTGCGGGGCCCTGTTTCTCGCGCGCTCTTGCTGTGTGTCGCGCTCTGGGGCGCGGCGGGCTGTAGTTCCACCCAGGCAGCGCACCAAGGCACAGGCGGATCAGGCGCGAAGAGTAGCGAGGCCATCGCGCAGCCCGTTCCCGTCGAGTGCAATCAGACCGATTCCACGACCACTTGCTGCCTCAAGAAGAACCCAGGCCAGTACGAGCGCTGCGGGGCAGTAGCTCCCAGGCAAGCGCCGAAGCAGACGCCGAAGCAGGAACCCAAGAACGGGCCCGATAAGTTGCCGCCTCTCACGGACCTGTCGCCGGAAGAAATCCGGGAGAGGGAAAAGAAGTGCCGCGACTATTGGGAGCAGTGCATCGCGCTGGGGGGCGAATACGAGAAGCGAGGCCAGCACGGACAGACGATCTGCCGTGCCTGCTACCAGCAGTGCCGCGCGAACGGACACTGGCCTGAGAGGGTCAACGACTTTCAATGTCTTGGGAGGTCCTGACGGTGGCGCGCGCTCGTGCGGAGTGGTGGAGCACAGTTGCCGAGCAGCGTGAGTGGCTGACATTTGGGCTGGCTCACGCTGACCAGCCCTTTGAAGTCTTCGTGGCCGCACTCAAGGACCTTGAGCAGCAGTTTGCGCAAGGGGCGCGAAGCCCTAGCGAACGTCTGCACCTCAAGCGTCTGACGGCGCTGGACGTTGTAGACGAGGCATACGGACAGAGCCGGCCTTGGGAAGACTTTGGGCCGTGGCTGCGCAGGTTGAAGCGGCTCGGCTTCCCGGATCTCTGGAACCGCTTTCACATCTCGACGATCTACGTACAGTCCTTGCCGCGCTTTCCCAAGCAAGCGGAAGACGCCTTCGCCATGTTGGCAGACACGGAGCGCCGCGTGCGCAGGCTGCCCAAGCATCGGCACTCCCGCCAGCAAATGCTCGACGGCATCGAATACGCGCGGCAGGTGGCCGCCCGGCACGGCATCCACCCTCCCCGTAAGCACGGACGGTAGATGCCCCCTTGCCGCCCGGTTAGCCGGTACCCGCGCGGCCTGCTGAAGGTTTTGCTGCCACCGCGACGCTCAGGGCCTTCTGTGGCTAGATACGGCCGGTTGGGCGGTCCAATCGCTGGAGGCATGCTCCGTGGCCCAGAAGATGTTCGCGAAGGCAGTCCGCTGGACGGGGTACGGCGCGCTCGGCTTGGGCGCCGTGGAGGTGCTGCTGCTCCTGCTCGCAGGGGTGGGACACCTCGCTCACGAGCACCTCCCCTACCTTCAGGAAGGCATGCAGTTCGCGGCGGCGGTGGTCGCGCCGGTGCTCTTCCTCTGGGTCGTGCTGCTCATCGTGCTGGCCACCGCTGGGTGGCTTGGCGGCATGCTGTACCCGGCATGGGCGGATGGCATCTTCCGGAAGGCCGCCCTCTGGAGCCTGGGGGCCTTGGTGTTCTGCGCGGGCTTCATGTACCTCGCGCTCGACATGTTCCGCGGCGCGTTCGCCATGCACTGAGGACCACCCCTTTCAAGGTGATGGAGGAGGCTGGCAGCAGGAGGGGTTAGCGAGAGGGGAAGCGGTGGCTTGAGAGGACAG
>NZ_JAHXBH010000005.1:0-421268 GCF_020103775.1 Allostigmatella hybrida | reverse complement strand
GCTCGCTCCCCGTGGAGGAGCCAGGCGCCGAGCCGTCCGCCCGACGCCCCTGGCTCGTTAGCTCAACACACTCCTAGATGCCCAGCAGCTCCGGGCAAGGGACTTGCGGGCGTTGACTCTCCGCCAGCTCGGGCGGGACGCGGAGGCTTCCGAGGCGCTGGCCGACACGCTCCGGATGGACCCGCTCGATTGGTGGGCGAGGGATCTGTTGGGCGAGACGCTGGCGTGTGACAACCAGGTTCGGTTGGATCTCGCTTGGGATTACGCCCACGCGGGCTTCTACGGGGAGGCGCGCCGCGTGCTCAAGCAGGCACCTCTGGCGGCTGATGGGACGGCGCCACTTCTCGCTTACACCCGTGCATTCCTTCACACGCAAGAGGGCCAGGCCCAGGAAGCCAAACGCTTGCGCCGTGCCGCCCGCGAGGCCGAACCGGCGTATTGCTTTCCCGCGCGTCTGGAGGAGCTCTTTGTCCTGCGTGCGGCCATCCAGGCGGAGCCGTCCGATGCCCGCGCGCCGTTCTTCCTGGGCCACCTCCTCTATGACCGGCGCCGTCACGAGGAGGCCATCGCGTGCTGGGAGCGTGCGGTGCGCCAGGAGCCCGGCAATGCCATCGCCTGGCGCAACCTGGGCATTGCCTACTACAACGTCCGCAAGCAGCCCACCCGTGCCCGCACCGCGTATGAGCGGGCCTTCCGGGCCAACCCCAGCGATGCCCGGCTGCTCTTCGAGAGGGACCAACTGTGGAAGCGCCTGGGGACCGCGCCCCGGCGCCGCCTCCGCGAACTCGAGAAGCATCTGTCCCTCGTGCGCCAGAGGGATGATCTCTCCATCGAGCTGTGCACGCTCTATAACCAGACAGGACAGGCCGCGAAGGCACAGGCGGTTCTCGCCTCCCGCAGGTTTCAGCCCTGGGAGGGGGGAGAAGGGCTGGTCCTCGGACAGCATTTGCGCACCCACCTCCTGCTGGGCCGGGCCGCGCTGGCTGCCGGACGCGCGGAGGAGGCCCGGAAGCTCTTCGAGGTGGCCGGCTCCGCGCCCGCCCACCTGGGCGAAGCCCGGCACCTCCTGGCGAACCCGGGCGAGCTCGGCTTCTGGATGGGCGAGGCGCTCGCCGCCGAGGGAGACCAGGCTGGGGCCCGGCGCGCGTGGCAAGCGGCGGCTTCCTTCCGGGGAGACTTTCAGCAGATGGCCGTTCAGCCGTTCTCGGAGATGACCTATTGGTCCGCGCTCGCGTATGCGCGGCTCGGGAAGAAGGCCGAGTCGAAACGCCTGCTCAAGGGACTGCTGGAGCATGCGCAGGCGCTGGCGTGGAAGCCCGCGGCGATTGACTACTTCGCCACCTCGCTGCCGGCGATGCTGCTGTTCGACGAGGACCTGGCCTTTCAGCAGGAAACGGCGGCCTTGTTTCTCGAAGCGCAAGCCCTCTCAGGGCTCGGCCAGAACGCGCGTGCCCGCAAGATTTTGACCGAAGTGCTGCGCCGTGAGCCGAGCCATGCGCTCGCTCAGGACTTGCTCGGCGAATGGGGACGGTGAAGGCCCGCAGGTCACGGGCCGGTAAAAATGGTTCAAAAGTTGGACGCTCAACATTGCCCATCATACCGTCTGGTTAATCCTGCCGTTTCGTTGATAACCAGCACGCCAGGGGGGAATTCATGGCCAGTGGGCGTAAAAAACAGCCATTTCAATTGCCAGATTTCTATGTGCCTTGGCCCGCGCGGTTGAACCCTCACCTCGAGGGGGCCCGCACGCACTCGAAGGCCTGGTCGTACGAGATGGGGATCATCGGGGTGCCGAAGGACGGCTCCAGCCCCGAGATCTGGAACGAGGCCCAGTTCGATGCCATGGACTACGCCTTGCTCTGTGCGTACACGCATCCCGAGGCGCCCGGTCCCATGCTGGACCTGGTGACCGATTGGTATGTCTGGGTTTTCTATTTCGATGACCATTTCCTGGAGGTCTTCAAGCGCTCCCAGGACAAGGCGGGCGCGAAGAAGTACCTCGACCGGCTGCCGATGTTCATGCCGGTGGATCTCTCCAAGGCACCGCCCGAGCCCACCAATCCGGTCGAGCGGGGGTTGCTGGATCTGTGGGCTCGCACCGTGCCCACGCGCTCCGAGGATTGGCGCCGCCGGTTCTTCGAGAGCACCGTGAACCTGCTTGAGGAGTCCAACTGGGAGCTGTCCAATATCAGCGAGCGCCGCGTCTCGAACCCCATCGAGTACATCGAGATGCGCCGCAAGGTCGGCGGGGCCCCCTGGTCCGCGGGCCTCGTGGAGCACGCCGTCTCCGCCGAAGTGCCTGCCCGGATCGCCGCCAGCCGGCCCATGGAGGTCCTCAAGGACACGTTCTCCGATGCGGTCCACCTGCGCAATGACCTCTTCTCCTACCAGCGGGAGATCGAAGAGGAGGGCGAGCTGTCCAACGGCGTCCTCGTGTTCGAGCGGTTCCTGAACATCGATCCGCAGCGCGCCGCCAACCTCGTCAACGACGTGCTGACCTCCCGGCTCCAGCAGTTCGAGAACACCGCCGTGACGGAGCTGCCGCCGCTCTTCGTGGAGCATGGCCTGGACCCGGCCGAGCAACTGAGTGTCCTCACCTACATGCGGGGACTTCAGGACTGGCAGTCCGGCGGCCACGAGTGGCACATGCGCTCCAGCCGCTACATGAATGACAGCGCCGGGGGCGCTTCGGCAGGGGGCAGCACGCCATTCGGGTTGTCGGGCCTGGGGATGTCGGCCGCGCGGCTGCCCCTGTCGCCGGGCGCCCTGGGGCTGGGGCGGATCAAGAACTTCACCCACGTGCCCTTCCGGCCCGTGGGGCCGGTGAAGCTGCCGAAGTTCTACATGCCGTACTCCACGAGCGTGAGCCCCCACCTTCAAACGGCCCGCCGGGACTCCAAGGATTGGGCCCGCCGGATGGGCATGCTGGACACGCTTCCGGGCGTGCCCGAGGTCCACATCTGGGATGACCACAAGTTCGATGTGGCCGATGTGGCCCTGTGCGGCGCGCTGATTCATCCGGAGGCCTCCGTCCAGCAGCTCAACCTGACGGCCGGGTGGCTGGTGTGGGGCACCTACGCCGACGACTACTTCCCGGCCTTCTACGGCAACACCCGGGACATGGCGGGGGCGAAGGTCTTCAACGCCCGCCTGACCGCCTTCATGCCGGACGGTCCCTGCACGGCCATTCCCACCAACCCGGTGGAGCGGGGCCTGGCCGACCTGTGGGCCCGTACGGCGGGCCCCATGACCGACAGGGCACGGCGCCAGTTCCGCAAGGCCATCCAGGACATGACCGCGAGCTGGCTGTGGGAGCTGGCCAACCAGATCCAGAACCGCATCCCGGATCCGGTCGACTACGTCGAGATGCGCCGCAAGACGTTTGGCTCGGACCTCACGATGAGCCTGTCCCGGCTGGCCCAGGGCGACGCCATCCCGGAGGAGATCTTCCATACCCGACCGGTGCGCGGGCTGGAGAACTCGGCCGCCGACTATGCGTGCCTGACCAACGACGTCTTCTCCTACCAGAAGGAGATCGAATTCGAGGGTGAGCTCAACAACGGCGTACTCGTTGTTCAGCGCTTCCTCAACCTCGAGGCGCCCCAGGCCGTCGAGACCGTCAACGATTTGATGACCGCGCGGATGCGCCAGTTCGAGCACATCGTCTCGAAGGAGCTGCCCATCCTGGTGCGCAGCGCCGGTCTGAACGCGAATGCGCAGGACAAGCTGCGCGTCTACGTCGAGAAGTTGCAGCGCTGGATGGCGGGCGTGCTCCGTTGGCACATCGCCGTGGACCGCTACAAGGAATTCGAGCTGCGCAGCACCCGGAAGCCCCGGCGCAAGGCGGGAGAGCTGACCGGGATGGGGACCTCCGCGGCACGCATCTCCGAGCTGTTCGGTGCCAGCCGTTCCAAGACCGTGGCGAAGTTGGGCAAATAGGTTTCTTTCATTCAGACACAGAGAAGGTGACGCATGGCGACTCCCGTGAAGACGGATGATGGGGCAGAGAAGCAGCAGATGAGCCTTGGGACGGATGCGGCGCGCCAACTGGCGACGACGACCAAGTCCGCCCCGCAGATGCAGGGCATTTCCTCCCGGTGGCTGCTGAAGCTGCTGCCGTGGGTCCAGGTCTCCGGCGGCATTTTCCGCCTCAACCGCCGGCTGAGCTACAACGTCGGTGACGGCCGCGTGTCCTTCACCAGCGTGGGCGCCAAGGTGCAGGTCATCCCGCAGGAGCTGCGGGAGCTGCCCCTGCTGCGCGGCTTCGCGGATGACGACGTGCTCGCCGGGCTGGCCTCGCGCTTCGAGCAGCGCGACTACAAGCCCGGGGACATCATCACCGAGGCGGGCAAGGAGGCCGACTCCATCTGCCTCATCGCCTACGGCAAGGTGAACAAGATCGGCAAGGGCAAGTACGGCGACCAGACCGTGCTGGAGACGCTGGCCGAGGGCGACCACTACAGCTACCAGGCGCTGCTGGAGACCCAGGACTACTGGCAGTTCACCGCCAAGGCCGTCACCCCGGTCACGGCGCTGATCCTCCCGCAGTCCTCGTTCGAGGCGGTGGTCGCGCTGTCCCCGTCCCTGCAGCGGCACGTGGAGGAGTTCAAGGCCCTCTCCCGGAAGAAGAAGGACACCTCGGGCCAGGCCCCCATCGAGCTGGCGGCCGGCCACCACGGCGAGCCCATCCTGCCGGGCACCTACGTGGATTACGAGACGCGGCCGCGCGAGTACGAGCTGAGCGTGGCCCAGACCGTGCTCCAGATTCACAGCCGCGTCGCGGACCTGTTCAACGACCCGATGAACCAGACCGAGCAGCAGCTCCGGCTGACCGTCGAGGCGCTGAAGGAGCGCAAGGAGCACGAGCTCATCAACAACCGCGAGTTCGGCCTCCTGCACAACGCCGACCTCAAGCAGCGCATCCAGACGCGCAGCGGGCCGCCGACGCCGGATGACATGGACGAGCTGCTGGCCACGGTGTGGAAGGACCCGTCCTTCTTCCTGGCCCACCCGCGCACCATCGCCGCGTTCGGCCAGGAGTGCAGCCGCCGGGGCATCTACCCCACCAGCGTCGACATGGGCGGCAACATGGTGCCCGCCTGGCGCGGCATCCCCATCATGCCCTGCAACAAGATTCCCATCAGCGACGCGCGCACCAGCTCCATCCTGCTGATGCGCACCGGCGAGCACAACCAGGGCGTCATCGGCCTGCACCAGGCGGGAATCCCCGATGAGATCGAGCCCAGCCTCTCGGTCCGGTTCATGGGCATCAACGAGAAGGCGGTCATCTCCTACCTCGTCAGCACCTACTTCTCCGCGGCGGTGCTCATCCCGGACGCGCTCGGCATCCTCGAGAACGCTGAGATCGGCCGCAACTAAACGCCGTCTGTCCACGGGCAGCTTGGAAAGAGTTGAGGGAGCATTTCATGGCGAATCCTGTCCATTCGGCGGGCGGTGGTAAGGCCGAGGCGCAGCAGACCAGTTTGGGAACGGCGGCGGCCCGTCAGCTGACGACGGTCACCAAGTCGCGGCCGCAGATGGAGGGCATCTCCTCCCGGTGGCTGCTGAAGATGCTGCCCTGGGTGGAGGTGCCCGGTGGCACGTACCGCGTCAACCGCCGGCTCACCTATGCGGTGGGCGATGGGCGCCTGAGCTTCAGCAACATCGGCGCCAAGGTGGAGGTGGTGCCCCAGGAGCTCCTGGAGCTGCCGCTGCTGCGCGGCCTGGAGGACGAGGGCGGCTTGCTCCAGGCCCTGGCCAGCCGGTTCGTTCAGCGGGAGTACAAGGCGGGGGACCTCATCGCCGAGGCGGGCAAGCCCGCGGACCACGTGTTCCTGCTGGCCCACGGCAAGGCCAACAAGCTGAAGCAGGGCAAGTATGGCGACCCCGTCATCCTGGATGTCCTGGCCGACGGGGACCACTTCGGCGACCAGGCCCTGGTCGAGTCGAATGACCTGTGGCCCTTCACGGTCCAGGCGGTGACGCCGTGCATCGTGCTGGCGCTGCCGCAGCGGAACTTCGAGGAAGTCATCCGGCAGTCGCCGGTGCTCCTCGCCCACGTGGCGGCCTACCAGGAGCGCCTGCGCAAGCCGCAGGACAAGGCCGGGCAGGCCTCCATCGAGCTGTCGGCGGGCCACCATGGCGAGCCGCAGCTGCCGGAGACGTTCGTCGACTACGAGCTCAGGCCCCGGGAGTACGAGCTGAACGTGGCGCAGACGATGCTCCGGATCCACACCCGGGTCGCCGACCTGTTCAACAACCCGATGAACCAGCTCGATGAGCAGGTCCGGTTGACCGTCGAGGCCCTGCGCGAGCGGCAGGAGTACGAGATGATCAACAACCGCGACTTCGGGCTGCTGCACAACGCCGACCTGAAGCAGCGGGTCATCACCCGGAGCGGTCCGCCCACGCCGGACGACCTGGACGAGCTGCTGAGCCGGCGCCGGAAGTCCCGGTTCTTCCTGGCCCACCCCCGCGCCATCGCCGCCTTTGGCCGGGAGTGCACCCGCCGGGGGGTCTACCCCACCGGCGTCGAGGTGGAGGGCCGCAAGTTCATGGCCTGGCGCGGCGTGCCCCTGCTGCCCTGCGACAAGATTCCCATCTCCGACAGCCGCACCACCTCCATCATCGTCATGCGTACGGGCAAGGACGACCAGGGGGTTGTCGGCCTGCACCAGACGGGCATTCCGGACGAAGTGGAGCCCGGGCTCTCCGTGCGGCGCATGGAGGTCAACGAGAAGGCCATCGCCTCCTACCTCGTCACCACCTACTTCTCCGCCGCCGTCCTCGTTCCCGATGCGCTCGGCGTGCTGGAGAACATCGAGCTGGGCGTCTAAGCATCAGGGCCGCTCCGCCGTCACCTCCCGGGCCACGTCCACGAAGGCCCGGAAGGCTGGCGACACCTGCGCGCGGCTGGGGAAGTACAGGAAGAACCCGTCCACCCAGGCCGCGTAGGGTTCGAGGACCAGGCGAAGGGTGCCGCGCTTCAAGAGCGGCTCCACGGTTGGCTCGAACGTGTACATGAGCCCCAGGCCCGCCTCCGCCATCCCGTGCAGCACGGCGGGATCGTTGGAGATGAGGGCGCCCCGGACCGGGATGCGCCACTGCCTCTTTCCGCGCTCCAGCTCCCAGGCGTAAAGGGTGCCGTGGGATGCGAGCCGGAAGCTCAGGCAGTCGTGCGTGAGCAGGTCCTCGGGGCGCTGGGGCGTGCCCCGGCGCTTGAGGTAGGCCGGGGCCCCCACCACGACGAAGCGGAAGCCCTTCGACAGCCGCACCTGCACCATGTCCTTCTGGATGGTCTCGGACATGCGGATGCCCGCGTCGAACTGCTTCTCCACGATGTCCACGAACTGGTCCTCGACGCGCACCTCCACCTCCACCTGGGGATGGCGCGCCATGAAGCGCCGGAGGATGGGCAGCACGAAGGACTCCACGGCGAAGCTGGGAACGGAGAGCCGCACACGCCCGGTGAGCTCGCCGGGCCGGGCCACCGCCGTCTTCAGGGCCTCGAGCGCCTGGTCCACGGCCGGCCCCGCGGACTCCAGCAGCCGCTGGCCCGCCTCGGTCAGCGAGACGCTCCGGGTGGTCCGGGTGAGCAGGGGCACCCCGAGCCGGGCCTCCAACTGGCGGATGGACTGGCTCAGCGCGGAAGGGGAGATGCCCAGGCTGGCGGCGGCCACGGTGAAGCTCCGCTGACGGCCCACGGCCAGGAAGGCGTTCAGGGCATTGAGGGGGGTGGAGGCCATTGTGAAGTTTTCCTACAAGGCGTGTGTCGATTCCACCCGTTTCGAAAGCCAGGCCCCGGACGCATGATTTTCCCCGTTGGGTTTCACGCACCTGTTTCCGAGGAGTGCCTTCCATGATTTCCGCCCGTGGTTACGCCGCCCAAAACGCGAAGTCCCCCCTGGCCCCGTTCCAGTTCGAGCGCCGGGAGCCGGGCGCGCGGGACGTGCAGATCGAAATCCTCTTCTGTGGTGTCTGCCACTCGGACCTCCACCAGGCCCGGAACGAGTGGGGCGGCTCGCTGTACCCCATGGTGCCGGGACACGAGATTGTCGGCCGCGTGGTCCGCGTGGGGGCGGAGGTCCAGAAGTTCAAGGCGGGTGATCTGGCCGGGGTCGGCTGCATGGTCGACTCGTGCCGCACGTGCGGAAGCTGCCAGGAGGGGCTCGAGCAGTACTGCGAGGCGGGCAACACCCTGACGTACAACGCCAAGGAGCGGGATGGCCAGACGCTCACCCAGGGGGGTTACTCCGACGCCATCGTGGTGGACGAGGCCTTCGTCCTGAAGATTCCCGCGAACCTGGACCTGGCGGGCGCCGCCCCCTTGCTGTGCGCGGGCATCACCACGTACTCGCCGCTCCGCCACTGGAAGGTGAAGCCGGGCCAGCGCATCGGCGTGGTGGGGCTGGGCGGGTTGGGGCACATGGGCGTGAAGCTCGCGCGCGCCATGGGGGCCCAGGTGGTCGTGTTCAGCCACACGGACCGGAAGAAGCAGGATGCGCTCCGGCTGGGAGCCCACGAGGTGGTGGTGTCCTCGAACCCGGACGAGATGGCCGCCCAGGCCGGGCGGTTCGACTTCATCCTCGATACCGTCTCGGCCCAGCATGACCTCAACGCCTACCTGAACCTCCTGCGGCGCGACGGGACCGTGGTGCTGGTGGGGGCGCCCGAGAAGCCCCTGCCGGTCAACGCCTTCTCGCTGCTGGCCGGGCGCAAGGGCGTCTTCGGCTCGGGCATTGGCGGCATCCAGGAGACGCAGGAGATGCTCGACTTCTGCGCCCAGCACGGGATTGTTTCCGACATCGAGCTGATCCCCATCCAGCAGATCAACGAGGCCTACGAGCGGCTGCTGAAGGGCGATGTGAAGTACCGCTTCGTCATCGACATGAAGAGCCTGCGGTAGGCAGGGCTACCCGCGCTGGAGCGCGGGCAGCACCTTCTCGCCGAAGGCTTCGATGAAGGGCGCCTGCTCGCGGTTGACGTTGTGCAGGTAGAGCCGGTCGAAGCCCAGGCGGACGTCCTCGCCGAGCCAGTCCAGGTGCTGCTGGAGGCTGGAGGAGATGCGCACCGAGGCCTCCAGGTCATGCGGCTGCACCGTGCTGGCCGCCTCCTCGAACTGCGAGGGCCGCCGCAGGTCGCTGAGCACCGAGCTGGGGAAGATGTTGGCGGCCCACTGCCGCAGGGCGCCCTCGCGCGCCCGCGCCTCGGCCGGGGCGTAGGACAGCTGTACCTTGAGGAACATGGGCTTGCCCTCGCCGCCACCCCGGCGGAACGCCTCCACCACCTGGCGCAGCGCGTCCGGAGGCTTGGAGGTGGTGATGAGCCCATCCGCCCAGCCGCCCACCCACTCCGCCGTCTTCGGGGTGATGGCCGCGCCCACCAGCAGCGGTGCCTGGGCGGGCCGGGTGTAGAGCTTCGCCTCCTCCACCGTCACGAGCCCCCGGTACGTCACCGTCTCGCCGCGGAAGAGGGCGCGGATGATGTCCACGCACTCGCGCAGCCGCGCGTTGCGCTGGTCCTTGGCGGGCCAGCCCTGGCCGGTGATGGCCTCGTTGAGGAGCTGGCCGCTGCCGAGCGCCACCCAGGCCCGCCCCGGGAACATCTCGCCCAGGGTGCCCAGCGCCTGCGCGATGAGCGCGGGGTGGTAGCGCTGGCCCGGCGCGTTCACCGCCCCCATGGAGAGCTTCGTGACGGCGAGCGCCGCGCCCATGAAGGACCAGACGAAGCCGCTCTGGCCCTGGGCCTCCGTCCAGGGGTGGAAGTGGTCGGAGTTGAGAACGGCCTGGAAGCCCGCCTCCTCCGCCTTTCGCACCAGGCCGAGCAGCTCGCTGGGGGGAAACTGTTCGTGGGATGCGTGGTAGCCGACCTGCACTCTGGGGACGCCGTTCATCACGGGCATCTAAGCGGGAAGAACGGGCTCCGAGTACACTGTCCTTTCGTGCATTCCCCGTCCGCTGACTGGCCAACACCCATGGGACTGAATCTGTTGTACGCGAGCGAACACCTGGACCTTCACCACGCGGACACGCAGCGGTGGCTCTACGCCGACTGGAAGGGGTACCTGTCCGTCGACATGGTGAAGGGCGGCTGTGAGGAGATGCTGCGCTACCTCACCCGGCTGAAGCTGGCCAAGGTGCTGAATGACAACTCCCACATGACGGGCGCCTGGATCGGTGCCGCCGACTGGCTGGCGAAAGCGTGGTTCCCGAGGATGCGGCAGGCCGGCCTGCGCCACTTCGCCTGGGTCCCGTCTCCCTATCCGCTGAGCCGCCTCGCCGCGCTCACGGCCTTGCAACACGCCGTCCTGGGCCCCGCCGAGCTGTTCGACACCGTCGAGGCCGCCGCCGCCTGGCTGCGCGTACAGCCGTTCTGAGGCAGCCGGGCCCCCGGCTTCACTCCAGCAGGTGGGAGGCCGCGGTCTTGAACAGCCAGGTGATGCCCATCGAGACCGCATCCGCCGCCACGTCCTCGTTGCCCGTGAGGTAGATGCCCAGGGCGGGGGCGAGCGCCGGGCTGGCCCGGGCCAGCTCGATGTCGAAGGGCGCCGCCCCGGCGGGAGCGCAGCTGCCGCAGTACAGCTTGTTGTCATAGGTGAAGGTGTGCTTGAGCAGCTGCTTGCGCTGGCACGCGGAGCAGGGGGCCTTCTTGAGCGTCTTCAGCAGCTCCTGCGTCGTCACCACCGGCTTGCGCGGGCGGTTCTCCGCGGCGATCTGTTGCAGCCGCTCCAGCCCGCTGGGATCCAACGCCATGCCGTTGCAGCTGGAGCAGATGTCCATCCGGAGGCCGTGCACCTTGGCCACCGCCAGCGGCGCGGTGCCACACGGCGGACAGGCGGGGGCGTCATGCCCACAGCGCGGGCACTGGGCCACGTAGGACAATGACGCATTGCAGTGTTTGCATTGTCCGGGTTTGCCTTTCGTCCGCTGGGCGAGCACGGCGGCCGCCTCGGGGCCCACCAGGTTCACCAGGCTCTCCCCCTCGAACCAGAGCGAGGCGCACTTGGTGCACTTCTCCCGGGGCAAGCCATTGGTAAAGGTGGGGGACATCTTTCCGAAGCAGAAAGGGCAGGGGTTCATGGGGGCTCCGCGGGGGGCCCGTGAAGTCTAGCCCAGGTGCGGCCCCGCGGCCTCCTGCTGCTAGACTGAGCCCATCTTGAGCGACGGTGCCGTCACCCCTTTCGGAAAGTACGAGCTGCTCGAACGCCTGGGCGCCGGAGGCATGGCGGTGGTCTACCGGGCCCGCTACACCGCCGCGCCGGGCATCTCCAAGCCCGTGGTCATCAAGCGGGTGCTGGGCCACTACGCGGAGGACCCCGCCTTCGTGGAGATGTTTGTCCATGAGGCGCGCATCTCCGTGGGGCTCAACCACGGCAACATCGTCCAGGTCTTCGACTTCGGGCAGGTGCAGGGCGAGTACTACCTGGCCATGGAGCTGGTCGACGGGCAGCCCCTCTCCCGCCTGCTCAAGAAGGCCGAGGCCCTGGGGCTGGCGCAGCTGCCCCCACCGCTGGCGGTGAATATCGCCATCGAGATGTGCAAGGGCTTGCACCATGCCCACACGCGCAAGGATGAGCGGGGGCGGCCCCTGGGGCTCGTGCACCGGGACATCTCTCCGGACAACGTCCTCGTCAGCTACGAGGGCGAGGTGAAGATCTCGGACTTCGGCATCGCCAAGGCCCAGCTCGCGGGCCGGCCGGTGACGGAGTCCGGGGTGGTGAAGGGCAAGTTCCGCTACCTCTCGCCGGAGCAGGCGTGCGCGGAGAAGGATCTCGACGCGCGCTCGGACGTCTACGCCGTGGGGGTGGTGCTCTACCGCATGCTCTGCGGCCGGCTGCCCACCGAGGGGCACGAGTACGCCGTCATGCACCGCATCGTCGAGGGGCGGCTCACCCCGCCTCGCGAGCTCAACCCCGGCCTGGAGGAGGACCTCGTGCGGATCCTCCAGGAGGCGCTGGCCACCGACCGCGAGGCCCGCATTCCGGACATGGAGGCGCTGCACCTGCGACTCTCCCAGTGGACGGCGTCCATGGCGCCGATGTTTCCCGTTCACACCCTGAAGCACCTGACGGCCCTGCTGTGCGAGTCCGAGCTGACGGCGCGGGGCCGGCCGCCCCCCCTGCCGCCGAAGTTCCGGGAGCAGGTGGCCCGGTGGATTGCCCAGCAGCAGGTGAAGCCCCGCCCTTCGCCGGAGGCGTCCACGCCGTGGCCTGGCACGACGGCGGCCGGCAGTGCGCGCCCGGAGACGGGCTCCGAGGCGACGCGGCCGGTCCGGCGGGTGGCCCGGGCGGAGCCTCGGAAGGTGGGGGCTTGGCCCAAGGGGGACGAAGGGGCACTCGATGGCGACACCCGGGAGATGGCCCCCGTGGTCCGGGAGGCCGCCTCGGCCGCGAAGGCCGGCGCCCCGCCGGATGGCTACGCGAAGGTGGTGGGCGTGCTGATGAACCTGCCCCACTGGCGCCTGCTTGCCGCGGGCGCCGTGCTGGCGGTGATGCTCTTCAAGATCGCCGTGGCGTCCTTCGGGTGGGGGACGCCCAAGCTGGTGATCCGCTCCGAGCCGCCGGGCGCGCTGGTGAGCATTGACCACACGTTCAAGGGGAAGACGCCCCTGGAGCTGCCGGACATCTCACTCAGCGAGCCGCACACGCTGGAGCTGACCCGGCAGGGGATGAAGGTATGGTCCCGCCGCTTCGAGCCCGGCACGCTGTCCGAGCGGCTCGATGTCACCTTGGAGCCGATGAATCCACTCCAGCGGGGGCCTTGAGGCTAGGCCGCGTCCCGCGCGAGCTGGTCCTGGATGGCGCGCAGCAGCTCCTCGTCCGAGAGCCCCTTCTCCCAGTGGCCGGGCAGCTCCACGCGCACCGACTTGGCGCCCCCGCTGGGGGTGCAGACGACGTGGAAGCGGTTCCCGGCGCCCTCGACGCGGGCGGCCTCGGTCTTCTCCGAGTCCTTGCCCAGCCCCGCGAAGGCCTGGATGCAGCTCCACCGGATCCCTTCCGCGTCTGTGACCTCCCGAGGCATGCCTTGCTCCCGCACCACGAGCCCGCCCCTCAGGTAGGACCCACGGCGGGCTTCATCATCTGGACGCGTGTTCAGACCGCCCTGTCCCGAGCCGTGCTTCTTGGCCGGCTAACGTGTTCGAGCCCCTCGGATTGACGCGTCCAGTCCCCTGGGCTATTGCTCGTGCGAACCGTAAATGAGAATGATTCTCAGTCGTAGCATCGAACTGCACGCGCCCGGTCCTGGCGAAGTCCAGGATGCCTCGGATCGCGGACAGCTCTTCCGCATGGGAGAGCCGCCCCGAGGGGGAGGCGAGCGGGAGCGGTGGGGCTGGGCGTTGGTTCTCGCGGTGCTCGTTCATGTGGGTGGGGCAGGGCTTGGCCTGATGGTGCCCCCCGAGGTCCGGCCGGTGGCGCCGCCCGAGGCGCCGCCCGAGCTGGTGTTCCTGCAGTTCGCGCCGCCGCCTGCCGCCAGCACCCCGGCCCCGCAGCCGGTGCAGGCCGCGCGCGTGAAGCCGCGCACGAAGGTGCTCCCGTCGCAGCCGGTGATGCCCCGGACCGTTCCGCAGGAGCTTCCCAAGGAAGTGCCCGTCGAGGTGCCCGTGGAGCCCGAGCCCGCCGTGGCCGAGCCGGAGGTGGCCGCCGAGGCGGCGCCTGCCCCAGCTCCCGTGGCGGACAGCGCGGGTGTGGCAGGGGGCGTGGCGGGGGGCGTGGCGAATGGCCAGGAGGGTGGGCTCGTGGGCGCCACCGGAGATGCGCTGCAGCTGAAGCAGGTGGCGCGCGCCCCCGGGGTGCTCAAGCAGGTGCCTCCCCGCTATCCCCGGGCCGCCCGGAGCGATGGCATCGAGGGGCTCGTCCTGGTGCGCGTCATCATTGGGGTCGATGGGCGCATCGAGCCCGGCAGCATGCAAGTCATTCGCTCCGTGGCCGCGCTCGACGAGGCGGCCCTGGCCGCCGTCAGTCAGTGGCGCTTCTCGCCCGCCCTGGGCCACCAGGGCAGGCCCGTGCGCGTCATCGTTGAGATCCCCATTCAGTTCTCTCTGAAGTGAAGCGCGCGGGCAGGGCTCACCGCCCCGGCCGCGCATGAGCCGCCATGCGCCTCAGCGTCCGTTCCTTCCTGTTCTGGCCCCACCTCGTCGCGGGCCTTCTCGCCGGGCTCATCATCGGCGTCATGTGCTTCACGGGCGTCGCGCTCGCCTTCGAGCATCAGCTCCTCGACTGGGCGGACCAGGAGGCGCGGCAGGTGGCCGTGCCCTCGCCGGGCGCGCCCCGCCTGCCCATGGATGAGCTGATCTCCCGCGTGCGCGCCGCCCGCCCCGAGACGCCGCCCTCGGCGGTGACGGAGTACCCCGAGCCCACCCTGGCGGTGACGGTGAGCACCGGCCGGGGGACGGGCGTCTATGTGAATCCCTACACGGGCGAGGTGCGCGACTGGGGCGCCCCGGGCTGGCGCGCGTTCCTCCAGACCATGGAGTCCTGGCACCGGTGGCTGGGCACGGAAGGCGACACCCGCCCCATTGGCAAGGCCCTCACCGGCGCGAGCAATGCCCTGTTCCTGTTCCTGGGCGTGACGGGCCTCTACCTGTGGATGCCACGCAAGTGGACGCGGCGCATCCTGCGGCCGTCGATCTGGTACCGGCGCGGGCTCAAGGGCAAGGCGCGCGACTGGAACTGGCACAACGTCACCGGCTTCTGGCTGCTGCCCGTGCTCATCGTCCTGACGGCCACGGGCATGGTCATCTCCTACAAGGGGATTTCGGATCTCGTCTTCACATGGGCCGGGGAGACGCCGCCCGCCACCGGAGGGCCTCCGCCAGGGCGCCCCGTCCAGGTGCCCGTGCCGCCGCCGGGCAGCGCGCCGGTGTCTCTCGAGGCGGCCTTCGCCCAGGCCCGCAAGCAGCTTCCCGCCTGGGAGAGCATCCACCTGAGGCTGGGCGGCGGTGGGGGGAAGAAGGGCGCTGGGGAAGGTCTCTCCGCCCTGACCTTCGCCATCCGTGAGCCGGAAGGCTGGCCCCTCTTCGCGGCGACGCAGGTGTTCGTGGATCCGTACACCGCCCAGGTGCTGCGCCAGGATGCCTTCGCGGATCTCTCCACCGGGAACCGGATGCGCCGGTGGCTGCGCTTCCTGCATACGGGCGAGGCGCTGGGCCTCCCCGGCCAGTTCATCGCCGCCCTCGCCTCGCTGGGAGGCCTGCTCCTCGTGTGGACCGGCTTCGCCCTGTCCTGGCGCCGCTTCTTCCCGGCCAAGCGCCCGGTGTCCGAGCAGATCGAAACCACTCCCTAGCCTGCCGGGGATAGGTGGCCACCGGAGCAAAATTCGTCACGGGGGAGCCCAAAAGGGTCACCTGGCGCATGGCCTGACATCTGGAACCTCCTGATTCCAGGCGTGGGCGGGAGGGCACGCCCGGTATGGAAAGTGCTTCGGGGCAGGGCCAACCCCTTTCCAGGAGCAAGCCCCGATGGTTTCCGTTGGACGCCGCGGTTTTACCTTCGTCGAAGTGCTCATCCCCGTGGCCATGGCGGGCGTGCTGGCCGCCATTGGCATTCCGAAACTGCGCCAGGCTCAGGAGCAGGCCCGGTTTTCCGAGGTGATTACCAACCTCAAGAGCATTCACGCGACCCTGAACGCTCAGCCCACCAAGCCTTGGTCTCTGTACGAGGCCGGGGTGTCGCTGCCTCGCGGCAACCGCTACAGCTACCACGCGGGCACGCCGTGCATGTCCTTTGAGGATCGCAGCACGATCTATCTGGATGCGCACGAGACGGACGATTGCATTGGCGTGGATACGTATGCCCATCCCTTCTCGCCGCCTTTCTTCGAGCCGGCTCCGTTGAGTGCCGTCGCGTGGGATGATCAGGGCGTTGCCAATGAGATGACCGCCACCCCAGGAATCTTTGGCTCGGAGACGAACTGGGATTACTTCGTGGCGGCGGCCCGGAACCGGGACTCGGATCCGTCCGATCTCGCGGAGACCTGGGGGATCGCATCCGCGGATGCATGGGTGTTTGTCATCTGTCCAGAACTCCCGTCTGACACCTTCATCGCGGCCGGTGAGCCCTTCCGGGTGAACCAAGACATCGGCTGCTCCTACTGAGCCGGGGCCGCTGTGCCTCACGGGCTTCTGGGGCTACCGCCAGAAGCCGAGCGAGAAGCCGACGTTGGTGTAGCGCCGGGCCAGGTCGAACGAGGTGCTGAAGGACCAGTCCTGCCAGTAGCGGAAGAGGAACAGCTCGAAGCCCCCGGTGATGTGCGGCCGGGGCGCCTGCCCCTCGAAGGGCGAGGGCTCCACGAAGAGCCCCAGCCGCGTGCGCACCCGCCCGGGCCACGTGTCGTGCTCGGCCCCCACGCGCGGCTGGAGCAGCATCGCGCTGCCCACGTTCTCCGGCTGCTCGTCGAAGGCGGCCACCGAGCGCAGCGCCACCGCGCGCTCCACGCTGGAGATGAAGTCCACCTGGCCCGAGATGAGCAACGTGCCCGTGGGCACGTCCGGCGGCTCCTCGGGCGGCACGTTCAGCTCGCCGTTCTCCAGGAACTGCCGCCGCGCCGCCGGGGACAGGCGGTTGTAGCGCTCTGCGCCCTCGCCGAAGCGCCGGCTCACTCCCAAGGAGAGCACCGCCGGGGACACCACCCCCGAATAGATGGGACTTCCTCCCAGCACCGGGAGCTGGCCGTCCGCCCGCTGCCAGGTGCCCACCACCTCCGGCCGCACCGCGATGCCGATCCGGTACGGGCGCCCGTGGGGCCGGAAGAGCAGGTCCAGCGACAGCCCCGTGCCCCCGTAGCGCCATTCCTCTCCGCCCTGGGAGAGCGTGGCCTGCCCCGCGTAGAGCCCCAGCGAGACGATGAAGTCGTCCTGGCCGAAGGCCACCGCCCCCGCCAGCGCCGAGTGCGTGACGGACACCTGGATGTAGTCCTGCGAGCGGCACTCCGGCGTGGCGCAGTAGCTCACCGAGCGCGTGCGCAGGAACGTGCCCACGCCGAACTGCTTGTACTGGAGCAAGAGCCCCATCAGGTACTGGCGGCTCCGGGGCGCCAGGTCCGCCAGCCCGTCGTTGTCCAGATCCTGCCGCCGCCGGTTGGACAGCGGCACATCCAAGAGCGAGAAGGTGACGCCCACGTCCCAGTCCCGCTCCAGCCCCGGCGCCCGGTGCGCCAGCGCCGCCAGGTTGCCGGAGAAGCCCGCCGTCCCCTCGGCGATGCCCGCGAAGGCCCCTCCCATCGCCACCATGCGCGTGGAGCCCATCAGCACCCCGGGGTTCAGGTACAGCCGCTCCGGCCGGGGCTCGGGCTCCGGGGCGGGCACGTCCTGGGCCTCGGCGGCCAGGGCGATGGCGAGCACGGCAAGGCATCCCAGCAAAGGCATCCGGCGCATGGCTGCGTCCCCAGGCCGCTACTGGCCCGTGGTCTCCTTGAAGAGGCGGTCCGCCTCGGCCGCCAGGTTCGTGTCCCGCGAGGTGAGCCCCCCCGCGTCGTGCGTGACGAGCGCCAGCGTCACCTTGCGCCAGCGGATGTCGATGTCCGGGTGGTGGTCCGCGCGCTCCGCGGCCTGGCCCACCCGCTCCACGAAGGCAATGCCCGTGAGGAACGCCGGGAACGCGTAGGTGCGGCGGAGCATGCCCCCCTCGTGCGTCCACCCGGGGTGGCCGGTGAGGAAGGACTGGAGGGCTTCGGAGGTCAACAGCGTGAGGCCGGTGGCCATGGCAGGGGCTCCTGGGAAAGGGGGAAACGGCGTTACGGTAGGGCCGGAGGCCGCGAGAGGATGCGCAGCATCGTGAGCGGATTTCCGGAGGTGAAGACCGTGCTCCTGCCCCACATCAGGGTGGACGAGGCCTGGGGCAGCACCATGCCCGAGTCCAGGTACTCCAGCAGGAGTCGTTTCTGCACGGCGTCGTATGCCGGCATGAGGGCGTGGGGAGGACGAAGCGTGCGGTCCAGGCTGGAGGGGAAGTTCTGGTGGGAGGTCAGCACCGGGACGGAGGTGTTCTTCCCCTCGGCCGTCGTGAAGAACGTCTGCAGCCCGTTCAGGCTCAGCGTGGCGCGCGGCATGAGCCCCCCGGGCGTCCACTCGTAGTAGCTCAGGGTCTGGGTGCTCGAGGACTCCTCCACCCACAGCCCGCCCGGCTCGAAGCCCACCACGGTCCCGTTGAACCCCGTGCAGGCGAAGGCCGTGCGCTCGAGGCGGCCGTTCACCACGGTGTAGGGGCAGGCCTGGTGGGAGAACGGAGAGCCGGAGCCGAAGGGCCGGCCGGCGGCGATGGCCAGCGTGTCCCCCGCGCGCATCAGCAGGGCCTTGGGCCCCAGCCCGGAAGGCAGCTCCGTGCCCGTACCCCAGCGGGTGGGGGCTCCGCCCGTGAGCGCCGTGCCGTCGAAGGCCACGTGCTGGACCGTCTGGCCATGGAGCGCCACGAGCGTCTCCGGCGTGGCCAGCACCGCCTCCACCTTGCCCTCCGCATGGGGCCAGGTCCCGGTGAGCACCAGCTCCGTGCCCGTGTCCATGTAGCGCTCGAACCGCTGGGGCTCCATCCGCCACACCACCTCACCGGCCACGGCGAGGCGGCTGCCGGGGAAGTCCCGGACGAGGACGCCCTCGCGCAGCACGCGCACGTCGCAGACCCAGGCGCCGGCCTGGGTGCGCTCCAGCGTGCCGCAGTCGAGCGGCAGCATGACGGGGGCCGTCTCCCCGGAGCGGTCCCGGGCCGCGTGGAGGTCCGCCTGGATGATGCCTCCCACCGGGTCGAACGCGGCGAAGAGGTGGTAGCGGCCCGCCTGCTCCGGGGTGAAGTGGAGGACACCCAGGGTGGGGTTAGCCGGCTCGAACGCCTTCTGGACCGGGACGGGCAGGTTGTCCGGGCCGGAGAGCTCCACCACCAGGGAGGAGGGGGGCGTCTCCTCCGGCGCGCATCCCGGCATCGCCGCGTGGACGGTCACGCGCGCGGGCACTCCCACCAGCACCAGCTCCGTGACGGAGGGCTGCGGCGCCGGGGCCGTGGTGCAGCCGATGGGGTCCGGGCACGCCGGCAGGCCCACGAGCAGCGCCAGGGCCCCGGGCAGGGCCAGGAGGCGCCCGCGGCTCATGCCCGCTCCACCGCGCGCTTCCACTTGTCCAGGTGCCGCTGGCGCACCTCGGGCTTCATCCGCGGCTTGAAGGTGCGCTCGGCCTTCCACGCCCGGCGGATGGCCTCGGGGCTGCTCCACACCCCCGCGCCCAGGCCGCCCAGGAACGCCGCGCCCAGGCTCGTCGTCTCCAGGTTGCGCGGGCGCACCACCGGCGTGCCCAGCACGTCCGCCTGGTACTGCATGAGCAGGTTGTTGGCCGCCGCGCCCCCGTCCACCTTGAAGGCGGGGATGTCCCGGCCGCTGTCGTGTCGCATCGCGTCCGCCAGGTCATGAATCTGCAGCGCCATGCCCTCCAGCACCGCGCGCGCCAGGTGCGCCACCGTGGTGGAGCGGTCGATGCCCGCGAACAGCCCGCGCGCCTCCGGGCGCCAGTGCGGCGCGCCCAGCCCCGCCAGCGCCGGCACGAAGACGACGTCCCCGGAGTCCTTCACGCTCTCGGCCAGCGCCTCGATGTCCGGGGCGCGCTTGATGACCTTGAGCCCATCGCGCAGCCACTGGACCGCCGCGCCCGCGATGAAGGAGCTGCCCTCCAGGGCGTAGCTGGTGCGCTCGCCCAGGCGCCACGCCACCGTGGTGAGCAGCCCCGCCGTGGAGCGCACCGGCGTGCTCCCGGTGTTCATCAGCAGGAAGGCCCCCGTGCCGTAGGTGCACTTGGACTCGCCGGGCTCGAAGCAGGCCTGGCCGAAGAGCGCCGCCTGCTGGTCGCCCGCCATGCCCGAGATGGGGATGCCGTCCGGCAGGCTCTTCATCCCCTTCGTGGTGCCGTACACCTCCGCCGAGCCGCGGATCTGCGGCAGGCACGCGGCCGGCACCCCCAGGAGCGCGCGCAGCTCGTCATCCCAGGTGAGCGAGCGCAGGTCCATGAGCAGCGTGCGGCTGGCGTTGGACACGTCGGTGACGTGCACCGCGCCCCCGGTGAGCTTGTAGACGAGCCACGTGTCGATGGTGCCGAAGCACACCTCGCCCTTCTCCGCGCGCGTCCGGGCTCCCTTCACGTGCTCGAACAGCCAGGTGAGCTTCGTGCCCGAGAAGTACGGATCCAACACCAGCCCCGTCACCTCGCGCACCCGGGGCTCCACGCCGCGCGCCTTGAGCCCCTGGCAGATGTCCGCGGTGCGCCGGTCCTGCCACACGATGGCGCGCGCCAGCGGCTTGCCCGTCCCCCGGTGCCACAGGCCTGTCGTTTCGCGTTGGTTGGTGATGCCCACCGCGGCGATGTCCTGCCCCTTGAGCCCCGCGTCCCGCAGCGCCCGGGCGATGCAGAATTCGCTGGAGGCCCAGATTTCCTCCAGGTCGTGCTCCACCCAGGAGGGCTTGGGGAAGTGCTGGGTGAACTCGCGGTAGGAGCGGCCCACCACCTGGAGCCGCGCGTCGAGGATGGTGACGTGCGTGCCGGTGGTGCCCTGATCGATCGCCAGGACGTGCTTCGCCTTCGCCATGAATGTCCTCCTCCGGGCCTTGCCGGATGGCCGGACACCTTAGCCGAGGCCGAGGAGTGGGCAGGATGGCTTCGAGGGTTTAACCTGGAGCTGCCATGCCGTCCGTGCACCAGCTCCGCCCCTTCGCTGAAGCCCCTCTGGAGGCCTTCCGGGCCGCGTCCGGGCCGGTGGCCCTCATCCAGCAGCCGCCGGACCCCGTCTTCCAGCGGGTGGCGCGCCAGCTCGGCGAGGGGCGCACCGTCGTCATGGCCCACCGCACCCGGCTGGTGGAGCGGCTCCTGGCCATGCTCCAGGGCTTCCACCACCTGGAAGTCCATTTGCTCCAGCCCCGCCGGGATGGGGAGGTCTTCACTGTAGGACGGTTGGATACCTGTGTGCTGGTGGTGCCGGACCCGTCCGTCTCCAAGCTCCACGCCATGCTGCGCTGGAACGCGAAGGAGAACCGCTGCACGGTGGTGGATGCGGGCTCGATGAACGGCACCTTCGTCAACGCCGTGCCGCTGGGCGCCAAGCAAGAGGTGACGCTCAACGACGGGGATGCGCTGGCCTTCGGGGACTCGCAGTTCCTCTACGTGCACATCGAGACGCTGCACGCGCACCTGCGGCTGTTGCAGGACCCCTCCTAGGACGGGCGCCCCCCGCGGAAGGTGTCCCCCCGCGAGAGGCGTCTTCCCGCGCGCATCAATAGACGCGGCGCCGGCTCATCAGGCTGCGCGTGAGGTAGGCGGCGGCGCCCCCCATGGCCATGCGGCCCAGGGAGCCTCCGAAGAAGCCGGACGAGGGGGCGCGGCGGTAGCCCCGGCCATAGGAGGAGCTCCAGTTGCTGGAGGAACCGCGGCCATAGCCGTAGCTCCGGCGAGAGGCGAGACCCAGGGCGCTCAACAGGTTTCCGAGAATGGCCATGACGTGACTCCGGTGAAGGGTGGCTCCCGGCCCATGGGCGCGGTGGCCGGAGCGGGAGTGCCCTAGAAGGTGGGCCCTCACCGGGGAAGGAACAGCCCTTCCGGGCCCCTTCGCGCCCGGCCCTTTCTGGGACTGACGGGGTGGACGGGGCCTGCCTGCCTGCCCGCCGGGTGCCCAGCGGCCATGCCTACTTTTGAACTCATGGGCGGCTTGCCGCGTGCCCCGGAGGCTCAAGGCCATGGCTCACATCACGGACATCCGAACCGGTGGGGCCTCGGCCCTGCCCCCGCAGGTCTCCACCGCCAAGATTTCCCTGGTGGCGGCCGTGGCCGCGCTGGGTGGGTTCCTCTTCGGGTTCGACACCTCGGTCATCAATGGGGCCGTGGGCGCGCTGCAGTCCACCTTCGCCGCGAGCCCCTGGGCCACGGGCCTCGCCGTCTCCTCCGCGCTGATGGGTTCCGCGGTGGGCGCCTTCTTCGCGGGCTCCATGGCGGACCGGATCGGCCGCGCGCGGACGATGATGGTGGCCTCGCTCCTGTTCGTCATCAGCTCGCTCGGCTCCGGCCTGTGCATCACCCTGTGGGACTTGAGCGCCTGGCGCCTCGTGGGCGGCGTGGCGATTGGCGTGGCCAGCGTGGTGGCGCCCGCGTACATCGCCGAGATTGCCCCCGCGCACCTGCGGGGCCGGCTCGGGTCGTTGCAGCAGCTCGCCATCGTCATCGGCATCTTCGCCGCGCTGCTCGGGGACTATGCGCTGGCCACCCGCGCGGGCTCGGCCACGGAGCCGCTCTGGTTCGGCGTCCCCGCCTGGCGCTGGATGTTCTGGTCCGAGCTGCCCGCCGCGGCCCTCTATGGCATCGGTGCCTTCTTCATCCCCGAGTCCCCGCGCTACTTGGTCGCCCGGGGCAATGAGACGCAGGCCCTGGCCGTGCTGCGCGGCCTCGTGGGGAACTCGGCGCCCTCCAAGGTGGTGGAGATCCGCCGCTCGCTGCGTACCGAGAGCGTGCCGCGCTTCCGGGACTTGCGCGGGCCCCGCTTTGGGCTGCTGCCCATCGTCTGGGTGGGCATCCTGCTGGCGATGCTCCAGCAGTTCGTGGGCATCAACGTCATCTTCTATTACTCGAGCGTGCTGTGGCAGGCGGTGGGCTTCTCCGAGCAGGACTCGCTGGCCATCACCGTCATCACCAGCTTCACCAACATCGTCACCACCGTCATCGCCATTGCCTGCGTGGACCGCTTCGGGCGCAAGCCGCTGCTCCTCGCGGGCTCCATCGGCATGGCGCTCACCCTGGGGGGCCTTGCCTACCTGTTCGGCACCGCGGGCATGGATGCCCAGGGCAACCCCGTGCTCCAGGGCACCCGGGGCATGCTGGCGCTCATCTGCGCCAACGCCTACGTGTTCAGCTTCGGCTTCTCGTGGGGCCCCGTCGTCTGGGTGCTGCTCGGGGAGATGTTCCCCAACCGGATCCGCGCCCTGGCCCTGTCCATCGCCGCCGCGGCGCAGTGGGTGGCCAACTTCGCGGTGTCCGCCACCTTCCCCTCGCTCAAGGGGGTGGGGCTGGGGTGGGCCTATGGGCTGTACACCACCGCCGCCGTGCTCTCGCTGTTCTTCGCCTGGCGCTACATCCGCGAGACGAAGGGCAAGGAGCTGGAGCAGATGTAGCGCGCCTTCAGGAGAGGGGCTCCATCGCTTGGAGGTGCTGGAGCACCTCGTGGGGGTGCTGGACTTCGGCGAGCCGGTCCGCCAGCCCCTGGCTCGCCAGCCGCGCCACGTGCGCCAGCCGCATGAGGGCGGGCCGCCCCCGCTCCGGGCTCATGAGCGCCACCACCAGCCGCACCGGGTGCCCATCCGGCGTCTCCGCCTGGAGCGGCCGGGCCAGCGTCACCAGCGCCGCCACCGCGGGCCCTCCGGCCAGGGCGACCCTCGGCACCACCACCCCGTTGCCCACGGCGCTGGAGACCTCCTCCTCGCCCCGCAGCAGCCGGGCCGCCAGCGCCCCCGCGCCCGTGCCCGGGACGGCGGAGGCCAGGCGCCCGGCGGCGACGTCCAGCGCGTCGTCCAGGCGGGAGCAGGACAGCTGGAGCACGAGCCGCTCGGGGCTGAGCAGCGGGGCCAGCGTGGCGGGCGGCTCGTCCCGGGAGAACTCCCGCGAGGGAAACTCCGTGTGAATGAGTTGCCGCAGGCGCGCGAGCTGCTGGCCGTTGAGCTGCCGCCGGGCGATCTCCAGGAAGAGCTGGCTGGCGGCGGGCTCCTGCTCCAGGTAGCTCGCCAGGAAGGGGCTCACCCGGTGGGCCACGTCCATGAGCAGCGTGGGCGGGATGTCCAGCTCCCGGGCGATGGCGGAGATGCGCGCCGGGGTGGGCACCGCGTCCAGTCCGTGCTCCACCCGGCTGAGGTAGGCGCTCGAGACGCCAATGCGCTTGGCGAGATCTCTCAGCGAGAGCCCCGCCTCCACGCGCAGCAGTTTCAGGGTGGCCCCGACGTGCATGTCAGGAGACGCCCTCGTTGGCGGGCAGGCCGCCCACCGCCGCGGAGGCCACCGCCGGGGCGGCCGACGCCTGCGGGTGGCGGACGATGAGCAGCGAGCCCGGCGCGTCGCGGATGATGCGCTCGCGCGACAGCCCGAAGAGCCGGTCCTCCAAGCCCCACTCGGAGCCGGCGCCAATCACCGTCAAGTCGTAGCCCTGCGAGGCCTCGGCCAGCGCCGCCTCCTCGGGCGAGTCGCTCTCCACGACCTTGAAGCGCACCTGGCCCAGCTCCTGGGGGAAGAGTTCCTCCACCAGCGCGCGGCCCCGGGGGCCCTGGGAGGCGCTGCCCGGCGCGGTGACGTGCAGCACCGTCACCTCGGCGCCCGTGTGCCGCAGGATGCGCCGCGCCAGCGCCAGCGCCTGCCGGTCATTCTGGCTGCCGACGAAGGGCACCAGCACCCGCTTCGTCTCGGACAGGCCGCGGTCCACCAGCACCGCCACGCTCGTGGTGGCCTCGCGCATCACCTCGTGCACGGTGCCTCCCAGCATCGTCCGGCTGAACAGCGGCTTGTGCCAGCCGAGCAGCACCAGGTCCGCGCGCTTGGCCTCGGCGGTGCGGCAGATGTCCGCAGCGGGCTCCGAGGAGACGAACGACAGCGAGCGCACCGCCAGCTCCAGGCGCTTGGCGCTGGAGAGCAGCGGCGCGAGCGCGCCCTCGTCCGGGGGCCGCGGCTCGTGCAGCCGGTGCATGCTGGAGCGATCGGCGGAGATGAGGTGCAGGGCGTAGAGCTGGGCGTTCTCCGCGGCGCTGCCGCCAGTGAGTGCCCGCCCCAGGGCCGCCATGCCGGGGCCCGCCTGGCCGTGGGAGACGCACATCAGCACGGTGAAGGGCGCGGGGCCGGCCGTCACCGGCGTCAGCTCCATCTTGTCCCGGGCGAGCTCCTCGGTGGGGTAGATCCAGTTGAGCAGCGGCGAGGTGATGAACGTCGTCACCAGCGCCATCACCACCATCATGGTGAAGAGGGTGGGGGAGATGACGCCCAGGTCCAGGCCGATGTTGAGCACGATGAGCTCCATCAACCCGCGGGTGTTCATCAGCACGCCCACGGCGCTGGCCTCGCGCCAGCGCAGGCCCGTGAGCCGCGCCGCCACCGTGCTGCCGCCGAACTTGCCCAGGCAGGCCAGCAGGATGATGAGCCCGCACATGGCCCACGCATCCACGCTGTTGAGCAGGCCCACCTGCGTGCGCAGGCCGCTGTAGGCGAAGAAGACGGGCAAGAGCAGCACCACCGCCACGTCCTCGAGCCGCTCCGCCAGCGCATCGGCGAGCCCGCCCTCCTTGGGGATGACGGCGCCGAAGAGGAAGGCGCCGAACAGCGCGTGGATGCCGATGAGCTCCGTGGCCCAGCTGGAGGCCAGCAGCAGCACCAGCGTGCCCGCCACGACGTTCTGGGTGAGCCCGTCCTTGCTGGCCACGCGCGCGCCCAGCCGCGCGAGGAACGGCCGCACCACCAGCAGCATGAAGACGATGTAGAGCAGCGCCAGCAGGGTGGTGATGCCCGCGTCCGTGAGGCTCGAGGCCCGGACGATGGACACCACGAAGGCGAGCAGGCACCACGCCGTCACGTCATCCACCGCCGCGCAGGTGATGCTGATGACGCCCACCCGCGACTGGAGCAGCCCCCGCTCGCTGAGGATGCGCGCCAGCACCGGGAAGGCGGTGATGCTCATCGCCACGCCCATGAAGAGCACGAACGACAGGAAGGGCACCTCGGGCGACGACAGGGCGCGGTAGAGCCACAGGGCGCTGGCGCCCGCGCCCAGGACGAACGGGGCGATGATGCTGGAGTGGCTGATGGCCACCGAGCTGTGGCCCCGCCCCTGGAGCAGCTTCAGATCCAGCTCCAGCCCGATGAGGAACATGAAGAGGATGAGCCCCACCTGGCTGAGCATCTTCAGCACCGGCAGCGAGCTGTCCGGGAACAGGCTGTGCATCAGATCCGGCGCCAGCCAGCCCAGCAGCGAGGGGCCCAGCATCACGCCCGCGACGACTTCCGCGATGACGAGCGGTTGGCCCAGCCAGCGTGTCACCTTCCCAATGAGCCGGGAGAGTCCAATGATGACGATGAGCTGCACGATGAGCACCGTGAGCGGGTTCTGGGCCAGTCCGTGCATCGTCTCTCCTTGGACCAAGAGGGTGATAAGGAGGCACTTAGCAACCACGTCCGGAGGCGTCAACCCACGGTTCCTGGGAGCGTTGGGTGGCCGCGTGCGCGCGGATCATCGTCCTTTCAAGGGGGCCGGGAAGCCGAGGCCTCGGGCACATCCCCGTAGCCCGTCAGCTCCACGTAGCCCCGGCCCGTCACCGGCTGGCCCGCGCGGGTGCCGGTGAGCGTCACCGCGCCCTCCCAGTAGAGGACGACGACGGGCAGCTCCTGATCCGCCTGGGCCGGGAGGATGTCGAGCTCGAGCTGCTGCGAGGGCACCGCGAGGTGCCAGCGCGAAGGATACGTCACGCCGCTGCGCGGACTCTTCCACGTGCCGCGCACCTCGAGCCTCACGTCCTCGCGCTTCAACTGCACGGCGGCGCCCTGCGGCGGCACGAAGGAGCCCGCGCTGCGCGGGGCCACCACGCCGTCGCGCTGGCGCAACTGGTAGTACATGAGCTCGGTGCTGTCCGAGAGCTGGAGGGCGAACCAGTCCCAGCCAATCTGCGAGGCATCGAGCCCCACGGTGCTCCACTCGCGGTCCATCCAGCTCGCGCCCGTCACCGCGTGCGTTTGCCCCTCCACCGTCACCGTGCCGCGCGAGGGCATGCGCGTGAGCGAGTAGTAATAGGAGGAGCCCTCGCCGCCGCCCTTCTGGCTCAGCCCCTGGTTGCCCTGGAGCACGGGCGGCTTGCCCTCCTCCAGCTCCAGCGACAGGCCCACGCCTTGCGCCGCCGCCACCAAGCGCATGGGCAGCGCTCCGTCCTTCACGGCCCGCACCTCCCAGTCCTCCAGCCACACCCGGAAGGGCTGCGTCTGCGCGCCCGCGAGCCCCAGCGCCGCGCGGTTGAACCGCTCGAAGACGTGGAAGCGCTGCGCATGGATATCCGACAGCGCGAAGTGGCCCATGTAGAACTGGCGCGTGCCCCACTCGGAGGCGCGCTCCGGGGCCGTGGGGGCCAGCGCGTTGCGGAACAGCGTGAGCTGGTAGCCGAAGGCGCGCCCGTCCGCCGTCTGCAGGTTGCCCGTCCAGTACCACCACTCGGTGCGGAATTCTTCGTGGGGCCCGTGGTCCTCGGGGAAGTGGAACGGCCGGACCTCCAGGGCGCGCGCATAGCCCTCGTCCCCGCCACCCGTCCGGCCGAGCAGCGCGGCCACCGTGAGGCCCGGGGCCGCCGGCGGCGCGGGCGGCTCGCGCGTGACGAGGAACACCCCCACGGCCAGCACGGCCAGCACCGCCCCCACCCCCAGCACGAGCCCCTTGCCGCCACGCTGCATGGCCTACTCCTCCCGAAGGGCCAACGCCGGGTTGGCGCGGGACATTCGCCACGCGGGGTACAGGCCCGCGAGCCCCGCGGCCGCCAGCGCCAGCCCCACCGCCTGGAGCAGCACCCCCGGGGTGACGGCGAGCTGGAGCGTCCACCCGAAGGAGCGCTGGTTGATGACGTGCACGAGGATGTACGCGAGCGCCAGCCCCAGCGGCACGGCGAACAGGCCCGCCAGCAGCCCAAGCAGCCCCGTCTGGAGCGAGACGAGCCCCCAGAGCTGGCCCGGCGTCAGCCCGGTGGCGCGCAGCACGGCGAACTCCCTCGCCCGTTCGAGCTGGAGCGCCATCAGCGCGCTGAGCACGCCCACGAAGGCCACCCCCACCGCGAGCAGCCGCAGCACCTGGGTGATGGTGAAGGTGCGGTCGAACACCTCCAGCGAGCCCTCGCGCAGCACGCGGTTGGAGCGCACGTTGACGGTTTGCCGGTCGTCCACGCGGGCGCGCACCCGCTCCACCAGCGCGTCCACGTCCTGTCCGGGCGCGGCGTAGAGCGCCAGGCCCGTCACGCCCCGGTCCTCGAAGGCGGCCTCATAGGTGGTGCGCGTCATCAGCACCGCGCCCACGTCCGAGCCGAAGTCGTAGTACACGCCGCGCACCTGGAAGTCGCGCGGCCCCCGGTCCGTGCGCAGCCGCACCGTGCTGCCCCGGTGCACGTTGCGGTGCACGCTCAAGGGCTCGGAGACGATAAGCGTGTCCGGGGCCTCCAGCTCGCGCCACACCGTGTCCGCGTCGCCCTCCTTGAAGCGGTAGGCGCGCGGGAGGCCCGGCGGAAAGCCGATGGCCGTCAGGTCCGTGGGGACGCCGTCCACGTCCACCTTCACCGAGCGGAGGGTGGAGCTGGCCGCCACGCCCGGCGTCCCGGCCAGGTGCTCGGCGAGGCCCGGGACGAAGGCGCTGTCCCCGCGCCGGGCCATGAGCGAGGGCGGGGAGGCGTAGATGTCCGCCTGGAGCGAGGACTCCAGCCACTCGGCCACCGTGCCCCGGAAGCTGGCCACCATGAGGCCCACGCCCACGGTGGTGGACACGGCGATCATCAGCGCCGCCAGCGCCACGGAGGTGCGGCTCAGGCTGGTGCGCACGCCGCGCGCCGCCATGCGCCCCAGCATTCCGAACACCGCGCCCAGCGGGTGGGCCGCGCCGAGCACCAGCTTCCCGGTCGTCCACGGCACGAGCAGCGCCGCGCCGAGCTGCACGCAGAACAGGCCCACGTACGCCGGCGGCAGCGCCTGGGTGGGCAGCACCAGGAGCCCCGCGCCCCCGCCCAGCACGAGCAGCCCCAGGAGGGCGAGCCTCGGCGCGCGGCCCTGGGCGAGGTCCTCCGAGGCGGAGCGGCGCATCGTGGTGACCGGGGGCGAGCGCGCGGCCTCCCACGCGGGCACGAGCGCCGCGCCCAGGGTGGCCCCCAGCCCCAGCGCCACGCCCTTGGCGAACATCAGCGGCTCCAGCGACAGCCGGCGCACGCTCACCACGAAGTACAAGTCGTTGAGGGTCTGCGTGACGAGCCCCACGAGCCCCCGGCCCAGCAGCACCCCCAGCAGGAGCCCCGCCACGGTGCCCACCGCGCCGAGCAGCGCGGCCTCGCCGAGCACCAGGGCGAACAGCTCCCCCCGGGTGATGCCCAGGGCCCGCAGCCGCCCGAGCAGCCCGCGCCGCTGCACCACCGAGAAGGTCATCGTGTTGTAGATGAGGAACATGCCCACCACGAGCGCCAGCAGGGACAGCGCGGTGAGGTTGGTGCGGAAGGCCCGCGTCATCTGCTCCACGGTGTTGCCGCGCGAGGCGGCGCGCAGCAGCTCCACGCCCGGTGGGAGCGCCTGCCGCACCTGGGCCACCTCCGCCTCGTCCCCGAGCTTCAAGTCGATGCGGGACAGGCGCCCGGTGAGGCCGAGCACCTCCTGGGCGGTGGACACATCGGCCAGGAGCAGCCCCTCCAGGGCCCGGCGGGTGCGCGCATCGGAAGGGGTGAGGAAGCCGAGCACGCGCAGCGTCCGGAGCTGTCCGCCCACCGCCACCTGGAAGGAGGCCCCCGGCGCGGGCGCGCCCACCAGCCGCGCCGTCTCCGCCGTCATCAGCACCGTGCCCGGCTCGGTGAGGAGCGAGGGGAGCTGCGTGCCCTGCCGGTCCGACACGTAGGGCCGGAAGGGCTCCTCGGCGAAGGGGTCCACGCCCAGGAGCGTGAGGGGGCGGCGGTTCCCCTGGGCGGCCCGCACGTGGCCCTCCACCACGGGGGCGGACGGGGGCATGCCGGGGCGCAACCGCAGCGCGCTATATAAGGATGCGGGCAGGCCCGTGGGCCCCCCGGTGAGCTGGTGCGTGGCCTGGCCCGCCACCGTGCCCGTGGACTGCTCGAAGGCCTGGAGCGCGCTGTGGCTCGCCAGGTCGATGGAGACCACCACCGCCACGCCCAGCGCGATGCCCAGCAGCGACAGGGCGGTGAGCCACGGGTGGCTTGCCAGGTGGCGGGCGCTGGCGCGCGCGAGCAGCCGCCGGCTCATGGCCGCCCCGTCCGCTCGACGAGCCGGCCCGCCTCCAGCACGAAGGTGCGGTCGGCCCGGGCCGCCAGCGCCTCGTCATGCGAGACGACCAGGGCACACGCGTTGCCCCGGCGGATGAGCTCCTCCAACAAGTCCAGCACCTGGAGGCCCGTCGTCTCGTCCAGGTTGCCGGTGGGCTCGTCCGCGAGCAGCAGGGGCGGGGTGTGCGCCAGCGCCCGGGCCACCGCCACGCGCTGCTGCTCGCCGCCGGACAGCCGGTCCGGGAAGCTGCGCTCGCGCCCGCCGAGCCCCACGCGGCCGAGCAGCTCCTTCACGCGCGCGTCCACCTGGGCGCCCGGGCGGCCGAGCAGCTCCAGCGGCAACCGCACGTTCTCCTCCACCGTGAGCGTGGGCAGCAGGTTGAAGGCCTGGAAGACGAAGCCGATGCGCTCGCGGCGCAGCAGCGTCCGCTCCCGCTCGCTCAGGGTGGAGAGGTCCTTGCCCTCCACGCGCACCTGCCCCCGCGTGGGCAGATCGATTCCGCTGATGAGGTTGAGCAGCGTGGACTTGCCCGAGCCGCTGCGGCCCAGCAGCACGGTGAACTCACCCCGGTGCAGGGTGAGGGTCGCGCCGGTGAGCACCTCGCGCGTGGCCTCGCCCTCGGAGTAGGCCTTGGTGACGTCTCTCAGCTCGATGACGGCGGACGAAGGGGAGGGCATGCGCGGCGCCGCACACTAGCCGCCCCGGGCGCTCAGAGCGCGGAGGAAGCCTCGGTTAGCCCCGGCGCGCCCAGGCTCTCGTTGCGCCCGCGCAGGGCGTGCAGGAACGCGCCCACCTCCAGGGCGAGCCGCGGCCCACCCCGGTCCCGGGGGATGATGTGGTAGCCCTCCTGGAGCGACAGCACGCGCACCGAGGCGGCCCCGGTGAGCTGGTGGGCCAGCCACGGCCCGCCCTCGGGGTCCACCACGTGGTCCTGCTCGGCCACCGCCACCAGGGTGGGGCAGCGCACGCGCGGGGCGAGCACCTGGGCGGACTCCTGGAGCGTCCACAAGTCGTTGAGCCGCGCGCTGGGGAAGGCCTTCAGGATGGGCGCCTCCGCCAGGGCCACGGGGTCGCTCAGGTCGGTGCTGTCCTTGGGCACCCAGGGCTTCACCCACTCCAGCAGGCCCGTGTGCCGCAGCCCCTTGAGCAGCGCCATCTTCGGCCCCTTGAAGCGCGCCGCGGGGGCGATGAGCACCAGCCCGCGCACCACCTCGGGGAACTGGGCCGCCAGCCCCAGGGCGAGCAGCGCCCCCATGGACAGTCCCGCGACGAACACCCGGCGGAAGCCCGTGAGCGAGTGCAGCGCCTCGGCGGCGGCCTGCTCCCAGTCGCGGTGGTTCACCTCCAGCAGGGCCTCGGGCGTGGTGCCATGGCCCGGCAGGCGGGGGGCCTTCACGTACAGGCCCTGGGCCGCCAGGGCCTCGCCCAGGGGGAGCATCTCCCAGGGGCTGCCGGTGAACCCATGCAGCAGCAGACAGGCGTCGTCGCCTCGGCCCAGCTCGAAGGGTGCGGTTTTCCCGGTATCCATCCAGCGTCCGTGGGCGTGCACAGGGGGACGCTAGTCACGATAGCCCCAAAGCGTTATGCCGAGTGCCTTTTGTCAGACATTCATTCGCGGCATTCCGCGGCTTTCCGCCGGAGTTCTCATGACGCGTAGCGCTGGCCTCTCCGCGCGGTCCATCGCAGACTGGGGGCGCGTGTACTCCTTTCTCCTCCTGCTCCTGGTGGTGTTGATGGCCCCGGTGGCCTCCGCTGCCTGCGCGGAGGGCGGGGTGCAGCTGTTTCCCCGGCCGGGGGCCGTCCTGCCCACCAACACGCGCCTGCTCCTGGAGGGAGTCGGCACGGCGCGGACCCTGGTGGAGGCCTTGCCAGGCAAGACGATCCGCCTGCAGACGGGGGGGCACGAGGTGCGCGCGCGGGTGCAGCGCGGGTGGACGAGCACCCTGAACCGCGCCACCGTGGTGCTCAAGCTGGAAGGGCTGCTCTTGCCGGACCGGGTCTACACGCTGCGGCTGGACGACGTGCTGCCGCGCACGGTGGCGCTCCTCAACGGCACGGCCACCACGGTCCAGCCCGAGTGGCTCTCGGGCAAGGGGCCCGACAAGACGGCCCCCATTTGGCTCAAGCGCCCGGCGGTGTCCGAGGGCTTCTCGCGGCGCTCCGAGCAGGGGACCACGCGCTACCTGCGGCTGACCTTGTCCGCGCGGGAAGAGAGCCCCACCTACATGGTGGTGACGCTGACGCGCAAGCGCTCGGGGGCCGCGGCGCAGCACTACGTGGTGCCCGTGGTGAACGGCACGGCGCAGCTCGGCCACGAGCCGTGCAGCGGGGCCTTCGCCCTGGAGGATGGGAAGAGCTACCGGGCGCGCGTGGAGGTGTTCGACGCGGCGGGGAACCTCGCCCCGGCGGTGCCGCCCATGGACTTCGAGGCGCCGGCGGCGCCTCCCGAAAATTAGGAGGGACCATGACGTTGGACGTGGAGAAGGTGGAGCGGCTGAAGGGGCGGATGTCGGAGTTCATCCAGCAGCTGCAGAATGAAATCTGCGCGGGGCTGGAGACGCTCGAGGGCACGGCGCGCTTCCGGGAGGACGCCTGGGAGCGCGCGGGCGGCGGCGGGGGGCGCTCGCGGGTGCTGGAGGGCGGCACCGTGCTGGAGAAGGCCGGGGTGAACATCTCGGTGGTGCACGGCCAGCTCGAGGAAGCCTTCGCCAACCGGCTCCAGGGCGAGGGCCGGCACTTCTGGGCCGGCGGGCTGTCGCTGGTGCTCCACCCGCGCAACCCCCACGTGCCCACCGTGCACGCCAACTTCCGCTTCATCCACCAGGGCCCCAAGGCGTGGTTCGGCGGGGGCGCGGACCTGACGCCCTACTACCTCTATGACGAGGACGCGGTGCACTTCCACCGCACGCTGAAGGCGGCGTGTGACAAGCACGACCCGGCCTACTATCCGCAGTTCAAGCGCACCTGCGACAAGTACTTCTACCTGCGCCACCGCGAGGAGTGCCGGGGCATCGGCGGGCTGTTCTTCGAGGACCTAGGCGGGGCGGACCTGGAGCGCGAGCTGGCGTTCGTGATGGACGCGGGGCGGGCGTTCCTGCCGGCGTACCTGCCCATCGCCGAGCGCCGCAAGCACACGCCGTACACCGAGCCGCAGCGCTTCTGGCAGGAGGTGCGGCGCGGGCGCTACGTGGAGTTCAACCTCGTGTACGACCGGGGCACGGTGTTCGGCCTGGAGACCAAGGGGCGCACCGAGTCCATCCTCATGTCGCTGCCGCCCCAGGTGCGGTGGCTCTATGATCACCACCCGGTGCCGGGCACCGAGGAGGCGCGGCTCCTGGAAGTGCTGCGCAACCCCCGGAACTGGGCTGCTGGCGGCCAGGAAGGGTAGGGCGCGCCCGTGACGACGACGCAGGACGCTCCCCGCCGCGGCCGGCCGGGCCGGACCGTGGCCCTCGTGCTCGCGGTGCTGGTGGGGGTGCCGCTCGTGCTGGGCGGCGGCGCCTTCCTCTACCTGCTGTGGAAGCGCAGCCAGGCCCCGGATCCGGACAACGCGCTGCGCGTCGAGGCGGGCGGCAACACGGCGCCCTCCGAGGAGGCGCGCATCAACGTGCTGGCCCTGTGCGATGCGGTGCAGATGTACCGCGCCGAGCATGGGGCGTTTCTCCAGGCGGGGCCCACCCCCGCCGCGGTGCCCCGGGGCGGCCAGGCGGTGCCGTTTCCGCACGACGAGGCCTTCGAGAAGCTGGGCTTCGCCCCGGGCACGGCCGTGCGCTTCCAGTACCAGGTGGCCCTCCAGGAGAACCCGGTGGGGGAGACCGAAGTCACCTGCTTCGCGCGGGGGGACCTGGATGGGGACGGCCAGAACGCCGTGTACCGGGTCATGTTGGACGCCAACGGCATGACGTCCCCGGTGGAGGTGGAACGAGAAGGTGAGTAATTGGCGCACCTGCACGCAACTTGCCCGCCCACCGGCCGAGAATCCCGGAGATGGGGCATGTAGGGGAACTCGGCAGAGGCGCACGAAGTGGGGGTGGTGAAGCCACCCGCATCGGACCTGCGCCCACCGCGGAGGGTCCCCGGGAGGGCCGGGGCCGGACGGGCGAGCGTCCGGCCCTGGGTTCCCGCTCGGACACCCCGCCCCAGGTGCGCGTGCCGGCCACGTTCGCCGACGCGCTGACCCAGGAGAAGGGCGCAGGGACGCGGGGCAAGGCCGTCATGGCCACGTTGATCATGCCCCAGCTCCCGGCGGAGGCCCCTCCGGCGCGCAAGGGCAAGGACGTGCTACCCTCCGGGTCTCCCCAGCAGGCCCCGCAGGGGCCCCCGGTCAGCCCCATGGATACGCCCATCGGTCGTGGCGGTGGCACCCGCATCGTCAGGATGCCCGAAGCCCCGGGTGGCAAGGAGCGGCCCGCGGGCCCCTCCAAGGGCGGGGACACCCAACCCGGCGGACGCACCCAGACGCGCGATGGCTTCGGGGCCACGCCCACCACGGGCAACCGCCCCGCGCTGGGCCAGGGCGAGGCCCGGGGCCGGGTGCTGCCGGTGAAGGACCTGGTGCCCGGGGGGCTCGAGAAGCTGGTGAGTCAGGAGGGCGTGGCCAAGCGCTTCGCCTCGGACCTGGCCCTGCTCCACCAGCAGCTGCGGCCCTCGGACATGCCCTCCTCGGAGCGGGCGCTGCGCGCCTGGGCCTTCTTCACCGCCTACGCCGAGGCCGCCGCGGGGCACGAGTCCACCCCGGAGGGGCGGGAGACCTTCGACAAGGCCCTGAAGGACCAGGGCTTCTCCGAGCTCCGGGACGCCCACACGGGCGATGACGGCATGGCCGCGGCCCAGTGGGTGCTGGAGGCCTCCAACCCCGAGGAGGCCCGGGCACGCGCCGAGCAGGTCCAACCCGAGCCCCCGCCGGAGGTGCGCCTCTCGGAGTCCGCGCAGCCGCAAGAGGCCGCCCGCAAGCCGCAGCCCAAGGACGAGCCCCCGCAGGCGCCCTCGCAGGAGCACCGGGACAACGCCTTCACGCAGGGGCCCGAGCGCCCCGCGCTGGAGCGCATCCCCGGCCAGGCGGAGCTCGTCCGCGTGTCCCCGCAGCTGTTGCACCTGCCGCCGCAGGTGATGGTGCCCGCCCGCACGGAGGCCGAGCGCCTGGCCGGCGACGAGGCCCCCCTGGACCGGTGGAAGGGCCGGGCGAAGCGGCTGGGCCGCAACATGCTCTGGAACGTCCTCCACCGCTTCCGGGCGGGCCCCGAGGACAGCGCCATCGAACAGGAGAAGTGGGATCAGCTCGCCTTCGGGGCGGTGCTGGCCATCGTGGGGATGATGATTTTGATCATCCTGCTGGTGGCGTTGTAGTCCCCCGCCCAGGGTTCAATTTCACCCGGAGGCTCACGGATTTGTTGGGAAAGCGTTCGTGCGTGGTAGGGTGTACCCCCCTTGGCCACCGACGACCTTACCCTCGTCAAGCGCGTCCGCAACGGCGACCAGCGCGCTTTCAAGCTCCTCGTCGAGCGCTACCAGCGCAAGGTGTATGCCGTCGCGCTGGGAATGCTCAAGGACAAGGAGGAGGCGATGGACGTCTCGCAGGAGGCGTTCGTCAAGGTCTACAAGTACCTGGACCACTTCAAGGGCGACTCGTCCTTCTACACGTGGCTCTACCGCATCACCGTGAACATCTGCATCGATCTCATCCGCAAGCGCGCGGGTGCGGGCGGCGAGGCGGTGGAGTTCGACGAGACGCAGGCCCTGGACTTGTCCCAGGCCAACATCGGCGCGCTGGGCAGCCGCCTGGGCACCAACCCCCAGAAGAGCGCCCTGCGCCGGGAGCTGGCCGAGAAGATTCAAGAGGCCCTGGCCACGGTGCCCGAGAAGCACCGCGCCATCCTGCTGCTGCGCGAAATCGAGGGCATGTCCTACGAGGAGCTGTCGCGCACGCTGGACATTCCCAAGGGCACGGTGATGAGCCGGCTCTTCCACGCGCGCACCAAGGTCCAGAAAATCCTCAGTGAGTACCTGGAGTTGGACGAATCCAAGAGCGGAGTAGGAAGTGAGTGAGACGGGTTGGAATATCGGCCTGTGGCCGCCGTCACACCTCCGGGGCATCACTTTTCTGAGAGAATGCTATGGCCGGTAATCCTGCTTGCGAGCGGTTCATCCCGTTCCTGTCTCCCTACATCGATGGAGAGCTGACGCCCGCGGAGCGCGTCAACGTGGAGCGCCACCTGGGCGCCTGCAAGGAGTGCATGGGGCGCACGGCGGACTTCCGCGCCGAGGCAGGCCTCCTGCGCGTGGGCCTGGACATGGCGGTGGACGATGTGGACTTCAAGGACTTCACCCAGAAGGTGATGGCTCGCATCACCCCCGAGAAGCCGCCCCTCCTGGAGCGGCTCAAGCTGTCGCTCTCGGAGATGTTCCTCTACCAGCGCACGGCCATGGTCTCCTCGCTGGCCACCGCCGCGGTGCTGACGGTGGTGGCGGTGCCCCTGCTCATGGGCCGCGGCGCCCCGGAGGGCTACGGCGCCGAGCGGATGACGGTGCAGCGGGTGAGCGCCTACGAGCCGGCGCGCGTGGCCCCGGTGGTGATGGAGACGGACAACGGCGGCGCCATCATCTGGCTTGTGGACCAGGACACACCAGGAGCCCAGCCCGGTCAGGATGAGGACGGTGGGACGGGCGCGGGGCTGGAGCGGGACGGGCTGCGGCGGGAGGATGCTCCCCGGCCGATGAACCCGGCGTCGCCGCCGGACACCCAGGGAGGTTCCTTGTGAGGATTCAGACGCAGGCGGTGCTCTCGCTGCTGTCGCTGGGGCTGGTGCTCCTGCCCCCGGCGGACGCGCACGCCCAGGCCCAGACGGTGAAGGTGCAGGCGGAGGTGGTGCTCGCCTCCAACAAGGGCGACGCGGTGGAGCCCCCCGAGCTGGAGAAGATGAAGGAGCTGTTCCGCAAGCAGAACTTCAGCTTCACCTCCTTCAAGCGGCTGTCCCTGGAGACCGTCACCGTGGAGGCCCAGAAGGCCACGGAGATCCGCCTGCCCAACGGCGTCAACGCCTCGCTGCAGCTCCTGGCCTTCAAGGACGGCACCGCCACCGTCCGCGTGGTCATCCCCAAGCAGTCCGCCATGGACGTGGAGCTGGGGCGCCAGGGCTCCGTCTACCAGAAGGCCGGCCGGCACGTGGGCGGAGAGCTCATCCTCGTGCTCTCCCCGCCCCCGAAGTAGCGCCCGCTCAGACGGCCAGGCACTCCACGGCCTGCCCGGTCAGCACCTCGGCCTGCGGCTTCTGGGGCTGGAGCGCCAGGGGCAGCGCCGCATGCTGGAGGGCCACCGTGGGCGCCAGCGGCTCCAGGGCGCTGGCCACCTCCTGCCGCAGCCCGTGCATCATCGCGTCGAAGACGGAGTAGGTGCGCTCCACCAGCGCCAGCCCCTGTACGCGCAGCTCCTCGGGCAGCTCCATGGCGCGCAGCCGCCGCTCCATCTCCTCCTCGAAGACTTCGTGCTGGGCCTCCACCTGCACGTGGAAGTCCGAGAAGTAGCGCAGCCGCTCGGTGTTGCCCTTGGCCGCCACCAAGGCCGCGGTGCGGCTGAAGAACACGTGGCTGGTCGCCTCCATGGTCAGCACCAGCGCGATGCGCAGCCGGTCATCCATGGGGCGATACACCTCGGAGATGAGCGCATACGTCGCATCGCGCGTGGCGGTGTGCGCCCGGCCGAACAGCGCGCTGACGGTGAGCTGCTTGCCCGTCAGCTCCGCGATGTCCTCGAAGAACCACCGGTCATGCCCCACCTCTTCCGAGCGGTGCTGGATGGTGAGCTGCTTGAGCGCGGGGTCGCTGATGAAGTGCGCGTTGAGCCGCAGCACGTCCTGGAACGTCATCACCCAGAAGGCCAGCTTGGGCGCAAAGGCCATGATCTGATCGATGGGCCGATCGAGCTTCAGATCCTCGAAAAAGGGATGTTCGGCGAACAGATGCTGACGCGCTGCGATGTATTCCAGGATGACCTTCATGGACTTCCTCCCGACCTGCCGTTCGTGGCGCCTCACTCAGGTGAGGATGACTGCTATGTAAGGGGGTTCGGGTGAGGGCTACTACCAGGTGATGAGATAGGTGCAGGAAGCGTCACCCCGGCGACGGCAGCTCTTGGGGTCGTGCTCGATGCGCACCCAGAGCGCATCCTTGGGCCGGAACCGGTCACACACCGCCTCGATCAACCCCAGATCCAAGTCACAGGGATACGGGTTGTCGCAGACCATCCGCGCGCTTCGCCGGTCGATCTGCTCGTACCGGTAGTCGCCAATCCTGTCGCTCCCGCGATGATTGAGGTGGTAGGCCACGTCGATGGAACGCAGGCCCTTCTCCAGCGAATCCAAGTTCGCCGGGAACCGGGCATTGTCGGGAATCTTCCTTCCGATGGCGCGCACCGTGCTGGGGCCAATCTTCTCGAAGATGAGCTGGAAGGAGTTGAGCAGGCTGGACATCGGGTACCACACGTCCGCCTTCAAGGGAGCAATCCCATTCTCCTCCAGGATGCGAAGCGCCCGCGCCTGGACCACTTCCATGCCGCCAACGATGGCGAGGATGGATTGTCCGACCACCTGGGAGTTCGGGTAGGGATCGTTCATCTCGGACTTGGCCTTGAGGGGGGGTGCGTTCGATTCCATGGGTCAAGCACCTCAAGACTCGCCCCACACTCCATTGGAACGGTTAAAGGCGTCAAATGCAAATTGCCCCGGATGTAAGCCGGACTACCTGGGGGCAGGGGGCCGCCCCGGCGACACATGTGTTGTAGCAAGTTGTAAAGCGGCGAATGTTTTGATGCCCCAGGGCCGGGGGTGATCCCGTCATTCATTCCGATCTTCCCCGCCTTCTGAAAAAATGTCAGTCCTTTTTCGGGAGGCATGAACCTCGGATTCCAGGAGGCGGCCAATAAAACCAATAGGTTAGAGCCTGGCACACGGGTTGCTGAAGAGGAACTGCGCAGGGCGGCGGCGGTTTGGCCGGGCCTGGAACAACCAAGCAGTAGCCCACCAGCACTCCTCGGAGAAAAGACCATGGCGAAGGCTCAGCGGCGTGATCAGGTCATTCAGCGGAAGACCCGTCAGACGAAGGCGAAGGTGGCCCGGGCGGCCGCCAACGTGGCGCGGCCGGTGCGCCGGGTGCAGGTGACGCTGGGCGACCTGATCGCCGCGGCGTTCGATACCGTGGGGGGCGAGGTGAAGAAGGTGGCCAAGGTCGTCTCCTCGCCCAACATGACGCTCGCTACGGGCAAGAACATCGTCTTCGTCGGCTGAGGCGCAGGCCACGCGGCCGGTGCCTCGGGGGGCAGGCCATCGGGAGAGGTTCACCGTGAAACGCATCCTGGAACCCGGACGCAACTGCTGGACACAGACCGAAGCGCACGACGCGGGAGTGCTCGTCGACGGACGGGACTACTACAAGGCTTTCTACCGCGAGGCGCTCCGGGCCAAGAGTTACATCGCCATCACCGGATGGCAGTTCGACAGCGATGTCTCGCTGCTGCGCGGCGAGGACGCCGGGCAGGCTCAGGGCGAGCTGCGCATGCTGCCGCTGCTGCGCGAGCTGTGCGAGAAGAACCCGGAGCTGCACATCTACATTCTGGCGTGGGATTTCAACGTGCTGCTCGCGATGGAGCGCGAGTGGATGCAGCACACGCTGTTCAACGGGTACAGCGACCGGCTGTCCTTCCGCTTCGATACCTCCGCGCCGCTCTACGCGGCACACCACCAGAAGCTGGTCCTCATCGATGGGCGCGTGGCGTTCACCGGCGGCATGGACATCTGTGACTGCCGCTGGGATGACCGCGACCACCCGGCCCGCTCCACGCTGCGCTGCGACAACGGCAGAGATCCGCACGGCCCCTACCACGATGTGCAGTCGGTGCTCACCGGCCCCGTGGTGGAGAAGCTGGCGGAGCTGTTCGAGGCGCGCTGGTTCAACTCCGGCGGTGGCACGCTGCGCCTGCCCACCCCCGTGTCGCGCGACGACGTGGACCTGAAGCCCACGGTGCCGCTGCCGCCCGGGCCGGTGGCCATCTGCCGCACCTTCGGCAAGACGCTGGTGCCCTTCCAGGAGCAGGTGCAGGAGATCCGCGCGCTGTACCTGGATGCCATCGACGCGGCCGAGCACTTCCTCTACTTCGAGAACCAGTACTTCTCCTCGCGCACCCTCTTCCAGGCGCTCGTGCGCCGCATGCGCGCCAAGGACCGGAGCCGGCTCAACATCGTCTTCGTGCTGCCCCGCATGCCCGAGGCGCTGCGCGAGCAGCTCGCCATGGGCGTGGCCCAGGTGCGGCTCCTGCGCCTGCTCCAGCGTGTGGCGAAGGAGACGGGCCACGCGCTGGGCGTCTACTGCTCGGTGTCGCGCGATGAGGCGGGCCAGGATGTCTACACCTACGTGCACTCGAAGCTCCTGGTGGTGGATGACCGGCTGCTCACGCTCGGCTCGGCGAACACCACCAACCGCAGCCTCGGGGTGGACTCGGAGCTGAACCTGGCCTGGGAGGTGCCCGAAGAGAACGGGGAGCTGCTGCGCCGCGCCATCCGGCGGCTCCGCGTGAGCCTCATGTCGGAGCTCAGCGGGGTGTCGCGCCCGGCGGAGCTGCGCCAGCTGGCCCGCGCGGACGGGCTCGTCTCCTTCCTGGATGGCGTGGCGGCCCGCGGCGAGGCGCGCCTGCGCGCGCACCCGCTGGAGACGGTGTTCGACCAGAACCCGCTCATCAAGCCGCTGGTGCCCGAGGAGCTGGGGTTCGACCCGGAGGACTCGCTCATCGACGAGAGCCTCTTCGAGTCGCTGAAGCAGGAGCAGGGCCTGGTGGCCTCGAGCGTGCGCTTCCTCGCGCGCTGGTTCGGCAGCCTGCCCGCGCGGCCTCACCCCGCGAGCCTGCCGGCCGCGAACACGGTGCCTCAGGAGCACTGAGGCAGGCAGGCAGGCCGTGGGCCACGCCCCGGGCGTTGCCCGGTGGACGCTGAGTGTGGGGCCCTGGCCCCGCGAGGGGGGCGCCCCGGGCATTTTGTGTCCCTACGGCTTTCGGGTCTGGAGGAGGCGGGTAGAGTGAAGCGGATGAACGCCGCTCCCTTCCTGCTCCTGCTCGCCGTGCTCCAGCAGACCTCTTCGGTGGAGGACGTCTCCTCCGGGGACTCTGGGGACTCCTCCGGGGACTCCTCCGTTCAGTTCCGCGCGCTGCTCGAGGCCGGGCTGCTGAGCTTCCCGTCGGGAACCCGTGGGGGCGAACAGGACTTCTTCGCCGCCGCCACCCCCGTGCTGCGCCTGGACGTGGGCGAGAACTTCGCCCTGGAGGTGGGCGCCACGCTGCGCTTCCGCCTCGTGGACCAGGACCCCAAGCAGACGGCCGGGGACTACGGGGGCCACCTGCGCCGCGAGGACTGGGACACGCCCAGTGACTTGGGCCAGCTGATCCGGGAGCTGCGGCTGGGCCGGGAGGAGGGCCGGTTCTTCTTCCGGGCGGGCCCCCTCACCACCTTCACCCTGGGCGAGGGCCACCTGGTGGACCGCTACGTCAACCAGCTGTCCGCCGACTACCACCCGGCGGGGGCCACCGCCACGGGCTACTTCGGCCCCTTCCGGCTCCAGGTGGCCGCCAGCGACGTGCTCGCCATGCGGCTGTTCGCGGGCGAGCTGCGCATGGACATCGGCCGCCTGGCCAGCACGGACGAGACGGTGTTCGACCGCTACCACGTGAGCGCCTCCCTCGCGCACGACTTCGGGCGCGTGGGCGAGGAGCGCACCGAGCCCATCACCGCCGCGCTCGTGGGCGGCAACGCGGCCATCTACAAGGGCGAGCGCTTCCAGCTGTTCGCCATGGCCGGGGCGGGCAGCCGCGTGGATGTGAGCCCGCTGGACTTCGGCGGCTTCGTGGGCCTGTCCGCGCGCGGCATGCGCGGCGCGGTGGACGTGAGCGGCCGCCTGGAGGGGCGCTCGCAAGGGGGCAGCTTCCGCTTCGGGCTCTTCGGGCCCTCGTACGAGCTGTCACGCTTCTCCGCCACGGGGCTCTCCGAGGCGCCGCTCGCCGAGGAGCGCCTGTCGCGGGCATTCTCCGGCTACGGGGAGCTGCGGCTGGGGCTGGGGGATGCCGAGAACGCGCTGTATTTCTCGGCCAGCGCCGCCGCGGAGTACTTCGCCTTTGGCCGCATCGACACGGACATGGCGCTGATGCTGCAACTGCCGGGGGGCCGCACGCGCATCACCGCGCGCGCCATCGTGGTGGGCCTGAAGACCCACCCGCGCTACTCCCTGCTGGCCGAGCTGCGCCAGCGCCTGCTGTCCTCCCTCTACGTGTGGGGCTCCACCGGCACCGTGCACTTCCCTCAGGCCGATGGCACCCTGGTGCGGGGGTTCACCGCGGGGGCCGGCGTGGGGGTGGACTGGGCGCGCTGAAGCGCGGGAGGGCCTACCCGGTGAAGCCCTCCGCGATGTTGAAGAACGACTTGATGACGCGCTCGCCGTGCACTTCCCAGATGACGACCTGTCCCTGCTGGATGAAGTAGCTGTCCCCGGGGCGGTACGTGTGGGTCTGTCCAGTTTCGTCCGTGAGCGTCACCTCGCCCTCCAGGATGGTGGCGTGCTCGGTGAACGGGAACGTCACCTCCACGCGCCCCTGGGTGGCCACGAAGAGCCCCGCCGTCATGGGGCCCGCCCGGAAATCCACCCGGGTGAAGATTTCCGGTCTGCCTCCCAACGTCTTCCCGCCGAGGTTCTCGGGCCTACCCAGCGAGACGAGTTGGGACAGATCCTGGCTCGTTCCAGGCGAGCACACGTTCATCCGGCGTGCCCGTACCGCATTGCTCGAAGTCATGACTCCTCCCTAGCGAAAGCGGCGAGGATAATCTCTTTTTCAATCAGGCGACGGTTGGCCCCGGCCAAGTGATGACGGCTGGCCAAGGGCCTGCCTGGAGAGACGGTCTCGCCCCGGCCGCGGCGGGGGCCGGGCCGTACGTGCGGGTGATGGCGCTGTCGGTCCCCGGTCAGCGCCCGAAGAGCCCTTTGCGCTTCACGGCGGGCGTTGTGACCTGGGCGCGCGAGAGGCGCTGGCCGAGGATGCGGCTCATCTCCAGCGCCACGGAGGGGTTGGCCATCACCATGCCCCGGAAGTCCTCGCGCCCCACGGCCGCCAGCTCGCACGGGGTGGCCGCCAGCGCGGTGGCCATGCGCGGCTCGCCGGTGAGCAGCGCCAGCTCGCCGAAGAAGCCCCCCGCGCCCACCATGCCCACCCTCTGCCCGCCGTCGCCCACCAGCTTCACCTCGCCGGAGAGCACCACGAAGAAGCTCTCGCCCGGGTCCCCCTTCTTGAAGATCTCCGCGCCCGCGGGGCGCTGGAGGAACTCCGCGCCGCGCGCCACGCCCTCCAGGTGCTCGTCGCTCAGGGGCATGAGGAAGTCCACCTTGCGCAGCGCCTGGGTGAGCGGGGTGATGCCGGCCGCGAGCTCGGGCTCCGCGGTGAGGAACTCCACCACCTGCGCGAGCTGCGCGCGGCGCGCCACGAGGATGACGGTGTGGCCGGCGCGCAGGAGCGTGCTCCCATCGGGCACCGCCGTGTGCCCCTCGGGGTCCACCATGCCGATGAAGAGGCTCTCCTTGGGGAAGCCCTCCAGGGCGCGCACCTGCGCCACCGTCTTGCCCGCCACGAGCGCGCGCGCGGGCACCGTCAGCTCGAACAGAATCGTCTGCCCATCGGCCAGCGGCAGCGAGCCCTCCACCTGGGGAAAGTCGATGGCCGTGGTCATCTTCGCCACCACCACCTCGGCCTCCGCCACCAGCTCCTTCACGCCCGCCAGCCGGTACGCCTCGCGGTAGCGCGTGTCCAGCATGCGCACCATGAGCCGCGCCCCGGACATGCTGCGCACCAGCATGGCGAAGGCCAGGTTCTCCGGGTCTCTGGCGAGCACCCCCGCGGCCACGTCCGCCGTGGCGATGCCCGCGGCCTCCAGCACGTGCGGGTCCGTGGCATCGCCGCACACGGTCACCACGCCCACCTCATCGAACAGCCGGCTGCAGATGCCCGCATCGCGCTCGATGACCGTCACGGTGTGCTGCTCGGCGATGAGCCGCGCGGACAGCACCGAGCCCACCCTGCCTCCTCCGGCGATGACGATCCTCATGAAGCCTTGTGTCCTCCTCCGGGCTCCCCATGCGGGGTGCCTCGCAGTGCATGTTCCAGCTCCAGCGTCCGCTCATCCAGCCGCGCGAGCATCTCCTCCGCGGTGGCCTCGGGGATGAGCCCGTTGCGCCGCGCGCCCAGGAGCGCCGTGCGCTCGGCGTCGATGAGGCGGCGGCGCACGGCGATGAGGCTCTTGGCCCCCTGCGCCAGGTGCTGCTCGTTGATGCGCCGCAGCTCCCGCTCCGCGCGGGCGATGTTCACCTGGTAGTCCCCGCGCAGGTGGTCATACGCGGCCCGGGGGATGAGCCCCTGGCCGTGCAGCGTCTCCAGCTCGAGGTGCGCGGCCCGGCTGGCGATGAGCCGCGCCTGCTGCTCGGCCACCTGGAAGGACACGGGGTCCTGCTCCAGCAGCCCCATGCGCCGCAGAAAGCCGCCCAGCATCAGCCCCTGGCCTACCAGGGACAGGAAGGTGACGCCGAAGGCGATGGCCACCAGCAGCTCGCGCGAGGGGGTGTTGGCAGGCAGTCCCAGCACCAGGCCAATGGAGATGGCGCCCTTGATGTTGCCCACCAGGAACACGTGCTGCCAGCGCAGGGGGATGGCCTCCGCGGGGCGCACCCAGCGCAGCAGGAGGAACGGCCCGTAGATGGCCACCGCGCGGCCGATGAAGATGCACACCACGGCGATGAGCGTCTGCGGCAGGTACGCCAGCAGCGTCTCGGGCGGCGTGGACAGCCCCATCGACAGGAAGAGGAAGGTGTTCACCCCGAAGGCGGCGTACTCCCAGAAGGTGTGGATGGCCACCTGGCTCTGCGGGGAGACGTCCCGGCGCAGCGTGCCGCCCACCGTGAGCCCGGCGGTGACGGCCGCGATGGCGCCCGAGAGGTGGAACTGCTCGGCGGCGGCGAACGAGGCGAACGCCAGCGCCGTGGTGGCCATGATTTCGGCCAGCGGATCCTCGGTGCGGCGGATGACGAAGCTGGCCAGCAGCCCCAGGGCCAGCCCGACGACGGCCCCGCCCAGGCTGGCCAGCACCACCCGGCCGCTCATCAGCGCCAGCGAGGGGCTGTGCCCGCCGGCCACCACCGCGCTGATGGCCGCGTAGACGACGAGCGCCGTGCCGTCATTGAAGAGGCTCTCGCCCTGCATGATGCCCGACAGGCGCTGGGGCACCGGGGCGCGGCGGAAGGCATAGAGGATGGAGACGGTGTCCGTGACGGCGAGCACCGAGCCCAGGAGCAGCGCCGGGCCCCAGGCGAGCGCCAGGCTCCAGTGCAGCGTGGCCCCCGTGGCCCCGATGGCCAGCAACATCCCCAGCGTGGCCAGGAGCGCGATGGGCACCGCGTTGGCGCGCACGTTGTCCAGGTCCGCGGTGATGCCGCCCTCGAAGAGCAGCGCCGGCAGGCACACCAGGAACACCACCTCCGCGCTCAGCGGGGGAATGCCCGGCAGCAGGCCGCTCACGGAGATGAGGAGGCCGCCCACCACCAGCGCCACGTTGTAGGGGAGGCTCGCGCGCTTGGCGGCGATGGCCACGATGATGGCCACCACCATCAACCCAATGATGACTGGCATCTCCAGATGCACGGTGTGTCCATTCCTCCCGGGCAGGGATGGGGAGAGCCTCTCACCCTTCCGCCGCCGCCGCACGCCAGCCGGCAGAACCCAGCCCCGCCGCCGGGCTGACTGTACGGACTGCAAGTGAATCTGTCATCATTCCCAGACATCCTCGAAATACATCGTGATGCTGAAATCAGGAGGAAGGCCGATGTCCCCGTCGCCTCGAACCCTCGCGGCCCTGCTCGGTACGAGTCTGTGGCTCTCCTGCGCGGAGCCCCCCGCGCCCGCCTCCCCGTCGGCCCCCCCGGACGCCGCCGCCTCCCAGGCCCTGGGCGCGGCCCCCCTGGCGGGCCGCCGGCTGTACCGGGCCGGAGAGCGGGGCCTGGCCGGCCGGTACATCGTCGTCTTCTCGGAGGCGGAGGCCCAGCGGCTGCGGGCCTCGCCACTGGAGGTGCGCAAGGCCTCGGAGGCGCTCTCCCGGGCGTACCGCGCCACCGTGCGGCGGGTGTATTCGAGCGCCCTCAAGGGGTTCTCCGCCGAGCTTCCGGAGGCCGAGGCGCTGCGCCTGAGCGAGGACCCCCGCGTGCGCTACGTCGAGCAGGAGCGCGTCTTCACCCTGAGCGGCACCCAGCAGGCCAATCCCCCCTGGGGGCTGGACCGGTTGGACCAGCGCGGGCTGCCGCTGGATGGCCAGTACCATTCGGAATACACGGGGGCGGGGGTCCACGCGTACGTGCTCGACACGGGCATCCGGGACACCCACGCCGAGTTCGCCGGGCGGATGGGCAACGGCTTCGACGCGGTGGGCGGCGGGAGCACCGGGGACTGCCACGGCCACGGCACCCACGTGGCCGGCACGCTGGGCGGCGCCACGTACGGGGTGGCCAAGGACGTGACGCTCCACGCGGTGCGGATGATCGACTGCTCGGGGGAGGGGACGCTGGAGCAGCTGCTGTCGGGCATCGACTGGGTGTCGGCGAACCACGTGAAGCCCGCCGTGGTCAACATGAGCCTCGGGGCCGAGGGCACCCAGGCGGTGGATGACGCGGTGACGGCCTCCATCGCCCAGGGAATCACCTATGTCGTCTCCGCGGGCAACGAGGGCTTCGATGCGTGCACCAAGTCGCCCGCGCGCACCCCGCGGGCGCTCACCGTGGGCGCCACGGACAGCGAGGACCAGCGCGCCTTCTTCTCCAACTTCGGCACGTGCGTGGACCTGTTCGCCCCGGGCCAGGACATCCTCTCCGCGTGGCACACCTCGGACACGGACTCGAGGGCCGAGAGCGGCACCTCCATGGCCGCGCCCCACGCCGCGGGCGCCGCCGCGCTCTACCTGGAGGCGCACCCCCAGGCCTCGCCCGATGCGGTGCATGACGAGCTGGTGGCCCGCTCCACGCGGGGCTTGGTGTTGGACCCCGGCGAGGGCTCGCCGGACGTGCTGCTGCACGCGGGCTGCATGGGCTCGGCCGGCGCGGTGAATCCCCAGGTGGTGCTCACCTCGCCCACGGAGGGCGAGGTGCTCACCGGCCGGGTGGCCCTGTCGGCCACCGCCAGCGACGATGGGCTCGTCTCCCGCGTGGAGTTCTACCTGGATGGGCGGCTGCTCGGCACCGACACCCAGGCGCCCTACACGTGGGACTGGAACAGCAACGAGGTGGGCAACGGGCCCCACGTGCTCGGCGCGCGGGCCTTCGACGAGGGCTGCAACAGCCACTTCGCCTCGGTCACCGTCATCCTCCAGAACCCCGGCAAGGCCGCCTATGACGCGGCGCTGGGGGCGCCCGCCTGCGCGGAGCTGGCCAGCCAGTGCGACTCGATGGACCTGCTGGTGGGCCGGGGCGCGATGGGCCCCGAGCCGCACACGCCCAACACCCTGTCGAGCGCGTGCCCGGACGGGGACGAGGGCTGGTACCAGTTCGACGGCTCGATCGAGCAGCTCAAGGTGGTGCGGGACGATGGAACGCCGTTCGCCGCGGGCAAGCAGGTGCGCATCGAGGCGAGCTTCTACTCGGGCCTCTTCGGCGCGGTGGAGCGGCTGGAGCTGTACTCCGCCGCCAATGCCCATGCGCCCGACTGGAAGCTCATCGGCCCGGTGCTGCCGCTGGACTATGGCCTGAACACCGTGTCCACCCGCTTCATCCTGCCGCCGGGCGGCGTGCAGGCCATCCGCGGCGTCTACCGGACCACGGGCGAGGCCGGCCCCTGCGTGGTGGGCGCCTCCAATGATCACGACGACCTGGTCTTCTGGGTGAGCGATGCGCCGGACACCGTGCCGCCCACGGCCGCGCTCACCGCCCCCGCGGCGGGCACGGTCCTCAAGGGCACCGTCAAGCTCACCGCGGCGGCGGCCGACAACTTCGGCGTCACCCATGTGGAGTTCTACGCCGGCGATACGCTCCTGGCGTCCACCGCCACCGAGCCCTTCCGCTTCTCCTGGGACACGGCGCGGGTGCCCAACGGGGCCACCCCGCTGTCCGTCCGGGCCTACGATGCGGTGGGGCAGGTGGGCACCTCCGCCCCCGTGGCAGTCATTATCGACAATGACACGGAGCCGCCCACCGTGGGCTTCACCGCCCCCGCGGAGGGCGCCAGCATCAAGGACACGGTGTCCCTCGCCGTGGCGGCCACCGACAACGTGAAGGTGACGCGCGTGGAGTTCTACGTGGGCACCACGAAGCTGGGCAGCGACACCACCTCGCCCTTCAGCTACAGCTGGGCCACCCGCTCCACCGCCAATGGCCTCTACACCGTGCGCGCCACGGCCTTCGACGCGGCGGGCAACACGGCCACCGCCGAGCGCACCGTCACCCTCGCGAACGACGAGGAGCCCCCGTCCGTGGTGCTCACCCAGCCCGTCGAGCTCCAGACGCTGAAGGGCACGGTGAGCCTGGCGGCCACGGCCAGTGACAACGTGGGCGTGTCGCGCGTGGCGTTCTTCGTCGAGGGCGTCCAGGTGAACTCGGACGCCACGGCCCCCTACAGCTACACCTACAACACCCGGCTCAAGCCCAACGGGACCTGGACCCTCCAGGCGAGGGCCTACGATGCCCGGGGCAACGAAGGGCGCTCGGAGGAGGTGCGCGTGCGCTTCGACAACGACTTCACCCCGCCCACCGTCACGCTCACCAGCCCCGGCCAGGGGCAGACGCTGACGGGAACCGTGAACGTCACGGCCGAGGCCACGGACGACGAGGGCGTCGTGCGGATGGCCCTCTTCGTGGATGGCGCCCAGGTGGCCGTGGACTCCGCGCCGCCGTTCACCCTGAGCTACAACACACGCAGCAAGCCCAACGGGGAGAAGGTGCTCACGGTGAAGGCCTACGATGCGGTGAACAACGTGGGCACCTCGCAGGAGGTCCCGGTGACGTTCGACAATGATCTCCTCCTGCCCACCACGAGCATCCTGTCGCCCGCGAGCGGCGCGGCGGTGTCGGGCACGGTGACCATCGAGGCCACCGCGAGCGATGACCGGGGCATCGACCGGGTGGAGTTCTTCATCGGGGGCGTGCTGAAGGGCACGGCCACCACCGCGCCGTACACCCATGCCTGGGACACCTCCAAGTCCTCCGTGGGCACGGTGAACCTCATGACCAAGGCGTGGGACGTGGGGGGCAACTTCAAGACGAGCACCACCGTCCCGGTGAAAGTGGTCCGCTGAGGCGGGGAGGGCGCCCGGCCGTGGAGCAGGCCTGCGGCCGAGGCGCTGGTTCCCTCCGAGGGGACCTTCCGTTGTCGCCTCTCAGGGCGTGGGCACCTTCTTGGAAGGACCCTTTTCCGGAGGAGGGACGCATGGCTCGAATCATGTTCATCGTGGCATCTGACTTCGAGGACTCGGAATTCCGTGTCCCTTACGACCGGGTGAAGGAGGCGGGCCACGAGGCGGTCATCGTCGGCACGGAGGCAGGCAAGAAGCTCAAGGGCAAGAAGGGCAAGGAGTCCATTCTCGTGGACCGGGCGGCCCGGCATGCCTCCGCCGAGGAGTTCGACGCGCTCGTCATTCCCGGCGGCTACTCGCCGGACCACCTGCGCATGGACGCGGACGTGGTGGGGCTCGTCCGCGACTTCTCCCAGGCACACAAGCCCATCGCCGCCATCTGCCACGCGGGCTGGATGCTCGCCGAGGCGGGCATCCTGGAGGGGCGCACGGTGACGTCCTACCCCTCCATCAAGACGGACCTCATCAACGCGGGCGCGCACTGGGTGGACCGCGAGGTGGTGGAGGACGGCCACCTCATCACCTCGCGCAAGCCGGATGACCTGGAGGCCTTCTGCGGGGCCCTGCTGCGCCAGGTGGCCCAGGGGCGTGGCTCCCAGGCCCAGGCGGCCGAGGCCGTGACGGAAGTGCCGCCCTCCATTCACTGAGCCAGGGCGCGCCCGGCGTTCGCCTGGAAGGCCTCGTGCGCGTAGCGCGCGAGCCCCGGGCGCACCCCGTCGAGGCTCGCCGTGAACCGGGCGTCGTTCACGTAGAGCTCGCCCAGCCCCCGGTGCAGCGCGTGGGAGCAGGGATAGAACCACCGCGAGATGTACTGGCGGTGCTGCTCCGCGAGATCCATCGGTCCCTCATCCGTGGGGGGCGTGCCCGCCTCCAGCTGGGCCGCCAGCTGCCGCAGCAGGGTGTCCCCCTCGGCCTTGAGCCGCTCCCAGTCCTCGCGGGTGTAGCGCGAGGTCCGCTTCGCGGACTCCCGGTAGGCCTCCGTGTGGCCCCAGCGCTCGCGCACCTCCTCCTCGTACTTCGAGGGCTCGAAGTCTCCGAACATCTTCGCCTGCTCTTCCTGTGACATGGGGGTTCCTCGCTCCAGGGTGTCGAGCGCTGCGTCCACCGCGCGGACGAGCGCCTGGAGGTGGCCGGCCTTCTCGAGCAGCAGCCGCCGCTGGGTGTGCAGCGCGGCCCGCACGTCGAAGTCCGGGTCATTCAGGACGCGGAGGATCTCCTCCAGCGGGAAGCCCAGCTCCTTGTAGAAGAGCACCTGCTGGAGCCGCCGCAGATCCTCCGCTTCGTAGAGCCGGTAGCCCGCCTCGCTGCGCCCGGAGGGCTTGAGCAGCCCCAGCTCGTCGTAGTGGTGCAACGTCCGGATGCTGATCCTCGCCAGCCGGGCCACCTGGCTCACCGTCAGGGCCATCGTCCTCACCTCCGCGAGAACAGATAGGGCCTCACGCCGCGTGAGGGTCAACCCCCTTCGCCGCCCCCCGCTGCGAAAGGGCGGCGCGGTGCGCTACAGTGAGGCGTGGGTCAGCCAGGAGGAACTGCCGTGGCCACGGACAAGAACCGCCGCACCATCGCCTCCCGCCCCATCGGCCGGGTGCTCAGTGGGCAGGACCGCTACGAGAAGGAGGCGCAGGAGGGTGACCCGGCGAGTGCCCTGGCCGAGTCGGTGAGGGCGCAGCGGCGCGGGGCGCTTCCGCCCGCGCCCGCCAAGTCCAGCTTCCTGGAGGCGCTCCAGCGCCAGACGGGCCCGAAGCGCAAGCCCTGAGCGGGATTGACCTTACCCACTTTTCGGCGGGCCCGAGCGTGCTCCGAACCGCTCGGAGAGGGAAGCTCCAGAGGAAAATGGGCGCCGCTTGGTCGGCTGGAGATGAGGCCTCCTCAGTCGCCTGCACCATGGCGAATCCCGGCAATCGATGAGCGCACGTCGCTAGCGTCGCCTGAGAATGCTGGGCTTTTGTTAGGTTGGTGACTTCGGAGGTTTTACGTCCTTGGTCCTACCCGCGCACTGGCTGGCCCTTCCCCTCTGCTTTCTGGTGGCTGGCCCGGCCGCCGCCGAGCCCGCTATCCGCCAGCGCCAGGACCGGCGCGCCTCGCTGCCCACCACGGCCTCCGAGCCCTTCCTCGAGCTGTACGTGGCCGCAGGCCATCTCACCACGGTGGCCTTCAATGGACCTTTGGACCGGGACAGCCTGGTGGTGGACCGGACGCGCTTCAAATGGGTGGACGTCGGCGACCGCATCCTCGCGCTGCAGCCCCTGGTGGATCTCGGCTCAGGCGAGCGGCTCTTCGTGAAGATCGGCTTCAAGGACAGAGCCCTGCCCACGCAGGCCGTCCTCGCTGTCGTCACCGATTCCAAGGTGGTGGACGGGAACGTCGAGGTGGATCGGAGGGCGAACACCCCCGAGGCGCTGCTGGCAACCCTCGCGCGGAAAGAGGCGGAGCTGGAGGAACTCAAGGCACGGCTCGCAGGCAGTGGCCCCGCGAACCTCGTCCTCTCCGAGTGGCTCAACAAGCACATGCTGCCTATCGCGTTCTCCATGCCCGTCGTTCCGGCAGGCACCAGCGGCTTGGAGGTACTGGAGAGCATTGGCTACGAAGGGAAGTCCTCATCTCTGGTTGCCATCCGGTTGCGCAATGTCCCGGGCCAGAAGCGCTGGGTGTTGGGGCAGGCGCGCCTCACCAGCGGGACGGGAGTTCCCGTGAAGGTGCTCGCGGCACAGATGAAGTTGGAGCACTTGGAGCCAGGAGAAGAAGGCCTCGTCGTGGTGGAGACGAAGACGCCTCCCTGGGGGCCCAAGGCGTTCGGCGTGGAAATGGTGGACTCCAGCGGCCAGCGTCGCCTTTCCTTCAACCTGAAGACGAAGTAGGAGTCGCCCGCCCATGGCAACGGACGCCTTTCACCCTGATCACCTCCAGCCAGGACAGTGGGTCGGCTCCTGGCGCATCCTGGAGACGCTGGGCAGCGGTGGCTTTGGCCGTACCTTCAAGGTCGAGAGCGAAGGGGCGCTGTTCTCGCTGAAGATGGCGCTGCGCCCAGCTTCGGAGGACAAGGAAGTCGAGGGGCGTGCGGCCCACGAAGCCGCCACCCTCATGGCCAACACGAGCCATCCCAACCTGCTCCGGCTGCATGCTCTGGGCCGCTGGCCCCACCCCAGTACCGGCTACCTCTACTTCGTCACCGAGTACGTCGAGGGGGAGAACTTCAACGACTGGCGTGTGCGCACACGCCCCTCCGCGGCACAGCTCGTGGACCTCTTCCTCGCGCTGGTCCTGGCGGTGGTGGAGCTTCACCGGCGCCAGCTTCTGCACCGCGACCTGACCGGCGCCAACATCGTCATCCGCAAGGGGGACCACAAACCCTTCTTCATCGACTTGGGCAGCGTCTGGTTGCCGGGCTCCTCCACCCTCACGGAGAAGCTGCCGCCCAGCATGGCCCACGCACTGCCACCCGAGTGCGTCGCCTTCCTGCGGCGCAGTACCGAGGAGGGCGAACACTTCGACGCGGGCGTCGCGGGAGACCTGTACCAGCTGGGGGTGCTCATGTTCGAGGCGCTCACGGAGCACCACCCCTTCGACCCCAAGAAGCTCCCGGCACCGGAGCTCCTGGCCGCCATCGAGACGCTCGTCCCCCGCCCCCCGCACTACCTCAATCCGGATGTCCCCGAGCCGCTGAGCCGCGTCGTCATGCGGCTCTTGGAGAAGCGGCCGGAGGACCGGTACGAGAGCGCCACCGCCCTTCATCAAGCGCTCTGGGAAGCCGCCAAGGAGCGGAAGAGTCCAGCCTGGAAGGTGCCGCTGGTGCTTCCGGAGAGCGGGCCAGCGCCTCTCACCCAGGAGGAGGTGGAAGCGCGGAAGGCTCTGCAGCAGGAATCCGAGCGCAGAGCGCAGGAGGCGCGGCAGCAAGAGACCGAAGCGCTCTCCGATAAGCAGTCGCTGGAGAAGATCTACACCGCTGCGCAGGAGTTCGAAGCCCAGCTCCAAGCCCTGGATGAAGCGCAGGCCCGCCGCAGAAAACGGCGCTGGAAGATGGCGGCTGGAGGAGGGGTGGTGCTCCTGAGCTTTTCGCTCTTCGCTGCGTGGCGGCTGTGGCTCAGTCCCACGACGGCATCGACCGCCGAATCCGAGAAAGGAAGCTCGCTCGTGTCCACCTTTAACAACTCTCGCCCCATCAAGGCAGGGGCTGCTTGGCTGTGCGTCACCTTCAGCGTTGGCTGCCCCGCGGCCCAAGTGCGGCCCCTCGCCGAAGACTGCCCTCAGGAGGCCGTCCGAAGTATGGAGGACCTGCACCTTCTCAATCAGGACTCCTACCGCGTCGTCATCGACATCAACCAGCCAGGCTCGAACTGGCAGGAGGGCACCTACCACGAGGGGAAAATCGTCAGCCGGGTGGTGCGCTACGGATGGACTGGCCCCTTGCCCGACGGCACCCTTCTTTACGGGCGGCTCTGGACAGAAGGGCTCATGAAGCGGGGGGAGGAGGCTGTCCTCGGCCGCTATACCGAGGCCCTCCTGCCGGATGGGCAGCGCGTTCCCGTCTGCTTGGTCCTGGGGGATCTGACGGGCCTCACCATCAAAAACTCCGGGTCTAAGCCCGGCGCGGCTCGTCTGCCGCGGGAGTGGAGCGCCCTGGCTGTCCGGCACTGGCCGTGAACATCGCCGGATTCCCGTCCGCGATGGGACGTTCCATGGAGTTCCTGCTTGGGCGCCGGGAGGCGCCGCCATTTAGGGCAGGCTACGTCCAGGTGGACGGCGCAGCGCTTCTTCATCGGAGGGGCAGGCGAGGGGGCATGGGCCCCACCAAGCGCTCTTTCAGAAAATGGGAAAGGTCGAACGGAGCGGGGCGCTCACCCCGCGGTGCGCTGGGCCGCGGGGGCCATGGGCAGCTCGATGGTGACGGTCGTCCCGACGCCCTCGTCGCTCTGGATGGAAATCTTCCCGCCGTGGACCTCGATGACCCGGTGGCACACGGCCAGGGACAGCCCCTTGTCGGACCACTGCTGCTTGGTGGTGAAGAAGGGGTTGAAGAGCCGGTCGAGGTGCTCGCGGGGGATGCCGCGCCCCGTGTCGCTCAGCTCCACGCGCACCGCCTGCCGGCCGATGACATGCGTGGCCAGGGTGATGCGCCGCTCCGGGCGCCCCTCCATGGCGCTCAGCGCGTTGCCGAGCAGCCGGTGGAAGACATCGTCCAGCGCCTTGCCATCCCCCAGCACCAGGGCCTGGCCCGAGTGGAAGCGGCACACCACGTGGACGCCCGCCGTGTCCAGCTCCTGGATGCGCGCCTCCACGGCCCGCTCCACCACGGGGTGTAAGTCCACGGGCGCCATCTCCCCGCGCTGCCGGGCCTCCAGGGCGCGCAGCTCGCGGATGATCTCCGCCATGCGCAGCGCCTGCCGGTGCGCCGCGGAGAGCATGGGCCGCTCCGGGGAGTCCTCGGGCGACTCGGCGAGCAGCAACTGGAGGTTGGCGGTGATGACCGACAGCGGCGTGTTCATCTCGTGCGCCATGCCGGCCGCCAGGTCTCCCACGGCCACCAGGCGCTGGCTGCGCAGCAACTGCTCCTGCGTCTGCTTCAGGTCCCGCGTCTGCTCCTCCACCTGCTCCAGGAGCTTGCCGTTGACGTGCACCAGCTCGCGGTGGGCGTTCTCCAGGCTGCGGCCCATCTCGTTGAAGGCATCCGCCAGGTCTCCCAGCTCGTCCTTGCGCCCCAGGGCGATGCGGTGCTGGAGGTTGCCCTGGGCGAGCTGCCGCGCGCCCTGGGCGAGCTGGGCCAGGGACTGGCCCATGGAGCGGAAGGTGAACAGCGCCAGCGCCAGGCCGCCTGTCACCACCAGCGCGACGAGCCACGGGGTGGCGGGGCTCAGCCCGCCCAGCGAGGCGAAGGAGGCCTCGTGGGGCCGGGCCGCCACGGCCATCCACCCCAGCTCCGGCACCGGGCTGAAGGCCGCGAGCCACGGGCGGCCGTCCTCCTCGTAGTGGAAGGTGCCCGCCTGGCGCGTGAAGGCCGTGGTCTGGAAGGGCACCGGGGGGCCGCCGGCGCCGGTGCTCCCGTCGAGCAGGAGCCGGCCCGCGCCATCCAGGAGGAACAGGCGGCTGCCGGCCTGGCTCGTGGTGGAGAGGCGGTGGGACAGCTCCTCCAGGCTCAGCTCGGCCACGAGGCTCGGCCCCTGTCCGGACGGCGCCCGTCCGGCCACGAGCACGGTGGGCCGCAGGTGGACGGCGCTCAGGTAGGGCTCGGAGAAGAGGTACGGGCGGCCCGTGGGGGCGCCCGCCAGCAGCGCCTGCGTCCGGCGCTGGAAGTCCTCCGCCTCCTGGGGCGTGAGCAGGGCGCGCCCACCGCCGGGGGCCTCGCGCGAGCCGGTGGAGATGGCGGCGGTCATCTGGCCCCGGGCGTCGAACAGCCCCACCCGCCGGAGGCGCTCCTGGCTCGCGTAGCGCGCGGTGAGCCACGCCTCCGCCTCGGGGGCCTCGCGCGGCAGGGTGTCCGGCATGGAGAGCGGTTCGGAGAGCCGCTCGGCCACCGCGCGCACGTAGAGGGCCACGTGCTGCGCCTCCCCGTGCGCCGTGCGCAGGTGCTGCTCGGTGAGCGCTTGCGCGAGCTGACCCTCCATCTCACGCCGGATCAGCAGTCCCGTCATCAGGGCGGGGGCCGCGGCGGTGAGGGCGAGCAGGAGCAGGAACTTGTGACGGAGGTTCATGCGCGAGCGCAGCTCTCTGCTGTCACGGGGGGGCCCGGAGAAGGGCACAACCTCCCACGGCTGTCCCGCTTCGGTCTTCATCATCAAATGGCCGGCCTCCCCCGTGCGCACCTGCCCCGCGTGCGCTCCCCACTCGTCCGGTCTTTTGCGTGAGGTCCTTCAAGGATAATCGGTTTACCTTGTTTCCGCAGAAGAGGCTACCTTGCAAGTTGTCCAAAACGGGGCACTGGCCGCGCCCAAGTGACGGGTAGCCCACGGGATGGCACCAGGGTGCAAGGCGGAGAGACCTGCCGGGTAGGCAGGCGCTCGCGGGAGGGCGTGAAGAGGGTGCGCGGACGCCCGGATTCCGCTAGCACGGGGGACACGTGCGAGACCGTGAGGGTGTGGGAGTCGCCAGCAGGAAGGCTGCCCGGTGGCCGGGACGCTCCGCCCAGGGCGTGAACGCCCGCTCCTGGGCCCTCACGCTCGTCATCGCCGCGGGGCTGGGGCTGCTCCTGGCGGTGGCGACGGCCAGCCTGCCCTACCTGGTGTCCTCTCCCACCACCGACCCCCACTTCGGGGCACTCAACCACTGCCTCACCGGGGCCCTCCGGGGCCCGCGGCTGGGGTGGGCGGTATCGCCGGATGGCACGCGCGCGGCCCTGTTCGACGCGCGGGGCGTGGCCCTGTGTGGCCCCTCGGGGCGCCCCACGGTGAGTGCGCGGCCCGGGGTGACGGCCCTGACGTTCGACGGGGCAGGACGGCTCTGGGCTGCCACCCGGGGGCAGCTCTTGCGCGAGGAGGACGGCCAGCTTCGGGTCCTCGGGGACCTGGGGGCGGTGGCCCTGGCGGGACACGCCGGGGGGGTGCTGGTGCTGGACGGCGAGGGGCACCTGGCCTCCATCTCCCCAGGCGGAGAGGTCCAGGCCCAGGTGCTGCTTCCCCCTGGGGGCACGCTCTCGGTGGGGCCTGGCGGGACGCTGGCGGCGGCCGTGGTGGACGGTGTGCCCTGGGTCTTCGAGGCGAGCACCCTGGCGCCCCTGCAGCTCCACGCCCCCTGTGCCGTCGAGGGGGCCGGGTGGCTGGCAGACTCCGGGCGCCTCCTCTTGGTGTGTGCGGCCGGGGCAGGAGGGGCTTTCACCGTCGAGCCCAGGACGGGGGAGCGGGCACCAGCGCCCCGGCCCTCCCACCTCCCCGCCCGTCTGCTCCTCGGCCGGGCGCTCTACGTCCAGGGGTGTGAGGGGCTCCCCTGTACTGCGCCCCCGCCGTGAGGCATTAAGAGGAGACATGTCCAGTCCCAGCGGATGTCCACGCCGGTCCACGACCAAAAACGAATGGGGTTGAGTTTTGAACCGTTCTCTTGAGCGCCTCCGCTCAAGAGTCGACAAGACACCCCACTCCTCAGAATGTCAGCTTACCGGACATGCGCCCCTCCGAGGCGGCGCGTTCCTCATCCTCGCAGAGGTTCCATCTCGTGAACGCGAACGACAACGACTCTTCGCCTGACAAGAAGCGCAGCCCCCGGCGGAAGGACAAGGGGCAGGGCACGGAGAGCGTGCCTGCCTCCCGTCCCATGAACCGCTTGAAGTCCCGGCTGGAGGGAGAGGTTCCCGGCGAAGCGGCGGCCCCTGCGCCCCCGGCCAGGCGCAACGGGAATGGCCCCGGCAAGCTGCCCGCGGGGGAGGGGGTCCGGGGACGGACCGCCGCGCGTCCGGGCCGGGGCGCTCAGCCGCTCCTGGAGCTGCTCGCCGCGCTGCATGCCGCGGAGTCCGGGGACTTCAGCGTCCGGCTGCCCCACACCCAGTCCGACGAGGTGCTGGAGGACATCTCCGATGCCTTCAACGCCCTGATGGTCCGCAACGCCGCGCTCGCCAATGAAATCGTCCGCGTGGAGCGGGTGGTGGGCCGCGAGGGCCGCATGGGCGAGCGCGTGTCGCTCGGCGAGGTTCGCGGCGGCTGGGCCGCCAGCGTGCACTCCATCAACGCGCTGATCGGCGACCTGGTGCTGCCCACCACGGAAGTGGCCCGCGTGCTCGTCGCGGTGGCCGAAGGCGACCTGACGCAGAAGATGGCCCTGGAGATTGACGGCCAGTCGGTGAAGGGCGAGTTCCTGCGCATCGGCACCACGGTGAACGCCATGGTGGATCAGCTCCGCGCGTTCGCCGCCGAAGTCACCCGCGTCGCCAAGGAAGTGGGCAGCGACGGCAAGCTGGGAGGCCAGGCGGATGTGAAGGGCGTTGCCGGGACGTGGAAGGACCTCACGGACAACGTCAACATCATGGCCAGCAACCTCACCACCCAGGTGCGCAACATCGCCGAGGTCTCCACGGCGGTGGCCCGGGGCGACCTGTCCCGGAAAATCACCGTGGACGCCAAGGGGGAGATGCTCCAGCTGAAGGACACCTTCAACACGATGGTGGACCAGCTCAACTCCTTCTCCGCCGAAGTGACGCGCGTCGCGAAGGAAGTGGGTACGGAAGGAAAGCTCGGCGGCCAGGCCGAGGTGAAGGGCGTGTCCGGCGTGTGGAAGGACCTCACGGACAACGTGAACTTCATGGCGTCCAACCTCACCACCCAGGTGCGCGGCATCGTCAAGGTGGTGACGGCGGTCGCCAATGGGGACCTGTCCCAGAAGCTCCAGGTGCCATCGCAGGGTGAGATTGCCGCGCTCGGCGAGACGCTCAACAACATGACGGACACGCTGAACGTGTTCGCCCAGCAGGTGACGAGCGTGGCGCGCACGGTGGGCGTGGAGGGCAAGCTGGGCGCCCAGGCCCAGGTGCCCGGCGCCGCCGGCACGTGGAAGGACCTCACGGACAACGTGAACCTGATGGCCAACAACCTCACGGCCCAGGTGCGAAACATCGCCGAGGTGACGACGTCCGTCGCCAAGGGCGACCTGTCCAAGAAAATCACGGTGGACGTGAAGGGCGAGGTGCTCGAGCTGAAGAACACCATCAACACGATGGTGGATCAGCTCAACTCGTTCGCCGCCGAAGTGACGCGCGTCGCCCGCGAAGTCGGCACCGACGGCAAGCTGGGCGGCCAGGCCGAGGTGAAGGGCGTTGCCGGAACGTGGAAGGACCTCACCGACAACGTGAACATCATGGCCAGCAACCTCACCACCCAGGTGCGCAACATCGCCCTGGTGACGACGGCGGTGGCCAAGGGAGACCTCTCCAAGAAGATCTCCGTGGATGCGCGCGGCGAGATGCTGGAGCTGAAGAACACCATCAACACCATGGTGGACCAGCTCAACTCCTTCGCCGCCGAAGTGACCCGCGTCGCCCGTGAGGTGGGCACGCACGGCAAGCTGGGCGGCCAGGCCGAGGTGAAGGGCGTTGCCGGGACGTGGAAGGACCTCACGGACAACGTCAACATCATGGCCAGCAACCTCACCACCCAGGTGCGCGGCATCGCCAAGGTGGTGACGGCGGTGGCCAACGGCGACCTGAACCAGCGCCTGAAGGTGGACGCCAAGGGCGAGGTGGCGGAGCTGGCCGACACCATCAACGCGATGACGGAGACGCTCTCCATCTTCGCGCAGCAGGTGACGGACGTGGCGCGCACGGTGGGCGTGGAGGGCAAGCTGGGCGCCCAGGCGGTGGTGCCCGGGGTGGCCGGCACGTGGAAGGACCTCACCAACAACGTGAACCTCCTCGCGAACAACCTGACCGACCAGGTCCGGAACATCGCGGAGGTGACCACGGCGGTGGCCCGGGGCGACCTGTCCCGCAAAATCACGGTGGACGCGAAGGGCGAGGTGATGGAGCTGAAGAACACCATCAACACGATGGTGGATCAGCTCCGCGGCTTCGCTTCCGAAGTGACGCGCGTCGCGAAGGAAGTGGGCACCGAAGGAAAGCTGGGCGGCCAGGCGCTGGTGCCCGGGGTGTCCGGCGTGTGGAAGGACCTCACGGACAACGTGAACTTCATGGCCACCAACCTCACCACCCAGGTGCGTGGCATCGTGAAGGTGGTGACGGCGGTCGCCAACGGGGACCTGTCCCAGAAGCTCATCGTCGAGGCGAAGGGTGAAATCGCGGCGCTCGCGGACACCATCAACGCGATGACGCAGACGCTCTCCATCTTCGCGCAGCAGGTGACGGATGTGGCGCGCACGGTGGGCGTGGAGGGCAAGCTGGGCGCTCAGGCCGAGGTGCCGGGCGTCGCCGGCACGTGGAAAGACTTGACCAACAACGTGAACCTGCTGGCCAACAACCTCACGGCCCAGGTGCGAAACATCGCGGAGGTCTCCACCGCGGTGGCCAATGGCGACCTGTCCCGCAAAATCACGGTGGACGCCAAGGGCGAGGTGCTCCAGCTCAAGGACACCATCAACACCATGGTGGACCAGCTCCGTGGCTTCGCCTCGGAAGTCACGCGTGTCGCCAAGGAAGTCGGTACCGAGGGCAAGCTGGGTGGCCAGGCGGACGTGAAGGGCGTGTCCGGCGTCTGGAAGGACCTCACCGACAACGTGAACGCCCTGACCGGCAACCTCACGGACCAGGTGCGCAACATCGCCAAGGTCACCACCGCGGTGGCCAATGGCGACCTGTCGCAGAAGATCACCGTCAGCGTGAAGGGCGAGGTGCTGGAGCTGAAGAACACCATCAACACGATGGTGGACCAGCTCCGCGCGTTCGCTTCCGAAGTCACCCGCGTCGCCAAGGAAGTGGGCACCGAGGGCAAGCTGGGCGGCCAGGCGGATGTGAAGGGCGTGTCGGGCGTCTGGAAGGACCTGACCGACAACGTGAACGTGCTGGCCGGAAACCTCACGGACCAGGTGCGCAACATCGCCAAGGTCACCACCGCGGTGGCCAACGGCGACCTGTCGCAGAAGATCTCCGTCGAGGCCCGCGGCGAAATCCTCGAGCTGAAGAACACCATCAACACGATGGTGGACCAGCTCCGCGCGTTCGCCTCGGAAGTCACCCGCGTCGCCAAGGAAGTGGGCACGGAAGGAAAGCTGGGCGGCCAGGCCGAGGTGCCGGGAGTGGCCGGCACGTGGAAGAACCTCACGGACAACGTGAACTCCATGGCCAGCAACCTCACCGCCCAGGTGCGCAACATCGCCCTGGTGACGACGGCGGTGGCCAACGGCGACCTGTCCAAGAAAATCACGGTGGATGTGAAGGGCGAGATGCTGGAGCTGAAGAACACCATCAACACGATGGTGGATCAGCTCAACTCCTTCGCCGCCGAGGTGACGCGCGTCGCGCGCGAGGTGGGCACGGAAGGCAAGCTGGGCGGGCAGGCCGTGGTGGCGGGCGTCTCCGGCACCTGGAAGGACCTGACCGACAACGTGAACTCCATGGCCCGCAACCTCACCACCCAGGTGCGCGGCATCGTCCGCGTGGTGACGGCCGTCGCCAATGGCGACCTGCGCCAGAAGCTCGTGGTGGATGCCAAGGGCGAGGTGGCCGCGCTCGCGGACACCATCAACAGCATGACCGACACGCTGGGCACCTTCGCCGAGCAGGTCTCCACGGTGGCCCGCGAGGTGGGCGTCGAGGGGAAGCTGGGCGGCCAGGCCCGTGTGCCGGGAGTGGCCGGCACGTGGAAGGACCTCACGGACAACGTGAACTTCATGGCCAGTAACCTCACCACCCAGGTGCGCGGCATCGTCAAGGTGGTGACGGCGGTGGCCGATGGGGACCTGTCCCAGAAGCTCATCGTGGACGCGAAGGGCGAGGTGGCGGCGCTCGCCGAGACCATCAACAGCATGACGGACACGCTGGGCACCTTCGCCGAGCAGGTGTCCACGGTGGCCCGCGAGGTGGGTATCGAAGGAAAGCTGGGTGGCCAGGCCCGCGTGCCCGGTGCGCGCGGCACGTGGCGGCAGCTCACCGACAACGTGAACCAGCTGGCAGGCACCCTCACCTCGCAGCTGCGCGCCATCTCGGACGTGGCCACCGCGGTGACCAAGGGGGACCTGTCCCGGAGCATCACCGTCAGCGCCGAAGGGGAAGTGGCCGCGCTGAAGGACAACATCAACCAGATGATCTTCAACCTGCGTGAGACGACGCAGAAGAACCAGGAACAGGACTGGCTGAAGACGAACCTGGCGAAGTTCAGCGGCATGATGCAGGGCCAGAAGAACCTGGAGGCCGTCAGCCGCCTCATCATGAGCGAGCTGACGCCGCTGGTGGGCGCGCACCACGGCGCCTTCTTCCTGATGGAGCAGGACGGCCCCCTGCCGGTGCTCAAGCTCACCAGCACCTACGCGTACCGGGAGCGCAAGAGCCTGGCCAACCGCTTCCATCTGGGCGAGAGCCTGGTGGGGCAGTGCGCCCTGGAGAAGAAGACCATTCTCCTGACCAAGGTCCCGGCCGACTACATCACCATCTCGTCCGGCCTGGGCGAGGCCACGCCGCTCAACATCATCGTCCTGCCGGTGCTCTTCGAGGGCGAGGTGAAGGCCATCATCGAGCTGGCCTCGTTCCACCCGTTCAGCGCCATCCACCAGATCTTCCTGGATCAGCTCACCGAGAGCATCGGCGTGGTGCTGAACATGATCATCGCCAACATGCGCACCGAGCAGCTCCTGCTCCAGTCGCAGGGGCTCACCCAGGAGCTCCAGAGCCAGTCGCGCGAGCTCACCCAGCAGCAGGAAGAGCTCAAGCGCACCAACACCGAGCTGGAGGCGCAGGCGCTCGAGCTGGAGGAGAAGGCCAAGCAGCTCGAGGAGCAGAACACCCGCGTGGAGGAGAAGAACGCGGAAGTGGAGCTGGCGCGCTCCTCCTTGGAGGAGAAGGCCGCCCAGCTCAGCCTCATCTCCAAGTACAAGAGCGAGTTCCTGGCCAACATGAGCCACGAGCTGCGCACCCCGCTCAACTCGCTGCTCATCCTCGCCAAGCTGCTGGCGGACAACAAGGACGGCAACCTCAGCGGCAAGCAGGTGGAGTACGCCAACACCATCTACGCGAGCGGTGGGGACCTGCTCAGCCTCATCAACGAAATCCTCGACCTGTCCAAGGTGGAGGCGGGCAAGATGCAGGTGGAGCCCCGGGACATCGTCCTCACGGAGCTCAACCAGTTCGTGGACCGCTCGTTCCGCCCGGTGGCCGAGCAGAAGAACCTGTCGTTCGACGTGGAGCTGCTGCCCAACGCACCGCGGCAGATCCGCACCGACCCGCAGCGGCTCCAGCAGGTGCTCAAGAACCTGCTGTCCAACGCCTTCAAGTTCACCGACGAGGGCAGCGTGCAGCTCGTGGTGAAGCAGGCCGACAAGGGCGTGCGCTTCGAGCACGAGGTGCTCAAGCGCGCCAAGCGCGTCATCGCCTTCGTGGTGACGGACACCGGCATCGGCATCGCCAAGGACAAGCAGAAGCTCATCTTCGAGGCCTTCCAGCAGGCCGACGGCTCCACCGCGCGCAAGTACGGCGGCACGGGCCTGGGCCTGTCCATCTCGCGGGAAATCGCCAAGCTGCTGGGCGGCGAAATCCACGTGGAGAGCGCGCTGGGCAAGGGCAGCACCTTCACGCTCTACCTGCCCCCCGAGTACGTGGCGCCCGAGGACGAGGTGCCGCAGAGCCCCACGCAGTTCCTGGCGCCCATCCCCACGCTGGCCTCGCAGCGCCTGGCCGAGACGCTGCCCCCGGTGCCCGCGATGCAGACGCCCCCGGCGCCGGCGGCCATTCCCAGCTCGCACGTGCTGGATGCCGCGCTGCCGCCGCCCTCGGACTCGCTGCTCGCCCCGCTCGCGGTGGAGGATGACCGGGAGCACATCCGCGAGGGTGACCGCGTCCTGCTCATCATCGAGGACGACCTGAAGTTCGCCCGCATCATGGCGCAGATGGCGCGCGAGAAGGGCTTCAAGGTGCTGGTGGCCAGCCGCGGCGACAGCGGCCTGGCCATGGCCAACGAGTACCTGCCCCACGCCATCACCCTGGACATCCAGCTGCCCGTGGTGGACGGCTGGAGCGTGCTGGAGCGCCTCAAGCGCAACGGGCGCACGCGCCACATCCCCGTGCACGTCATCAGCGTCATGGACAAGCACCTGGGCAACACCCACGGTGCCTTCGGCTACCTCACCAAGCCCGTCTCCAAGGAGGGCCTGGAGCGCGTCTTCTCCCAGCTGGCCCACTTCCTGGAGCGCAAGGAGCGGCGGCTCCTCCTCATCGAGGACGATGACGTGCAGCGCGACAGCCTCGTGAAGCTCTTGAGCGAGGGCAGTGACGTGGAGGTGACGGGCGTGGCCACCGGCGAGGAGGCCCTGCACAAGCTGGAGGAGGCCGAGTACGACTGCCTCGTCATCGACCTGCTGTTGCCGGACATGGACGGCACCAAGCTGGTGGAGGAGGTGAAGACCCAGCCGCGCTTCCGGGACCTGCCCATCGTCATCTACACGGGCAAGGAGCTCACCGCCAAGGACGAGAGCCGGCTGCGCCGCTACACCGGCAGCGTCATCCTCAAGAGCGAGCCCAAGAGCCCCGACCAGCTGCTGGGCGACACGGCCCTGTTCCTGCACCGGCTGGAGCAGAACCTCTCGCCCCGTACGAAGCAGGCCCTGGCCGAGCGCGGCAGCGACACGGACGGGGACCTGACGGGCAAGAAGGTGCTCGTCGTCGATGACGACATGCGCAACATCTTCGCGCTCACCAGCGTGCTGGAAAACCAGGGACTCCAGGTCATCTTCGCTGAGAATGGCCGTGCGGCCATCGAGATGCTGGAGAAGAACCGCGACGTGGATGTCGTGCTGATGGACATCATGATGCCGGAGATGGATGGCTATGAGACGATGCAGGCCATCCGCCAGAACCTCCAGTACGCCCGGCTGCCCATCATCGCCATCACCGCCAAGGCCCTGAAGGACGACCGCGAGAAGTGCATGGCGGCGGGGGCCAGCGACTACCTGCCCAAGCCGGTGGACACCGACAAGCTCATTGAACTCATCCGCATGTGGGTGAACGCCTGAGTTGGATAGCACACGGCTTGCCTTTGGGGCCTTTTGCCCGGCCCCGAGGCATGCCTAGCGTTCGCCTGTCATCCTCCAGGGCCCCCGCTTGCTCAGCATGATTCCCACCGACACCACCCCTGATCGCAACCCCGAGAGCGCCCCCCGCTCCCGGGCCAGCATTCTGATGGTGGATGATCACCCCTCCAACCTGCTGGCGCTCGAGGCCATCCTGGAGCCCTTGGGCCAGGAGCTCGTCAAGGCCACCAGCGGGGAGGAGGCGCTCAAGTTCCTGCTCCAGCGCGAGTTCGCCGTCATCCTCATGGACGTGCAGATGCCGGGCATGGACGGCTTCCAGACCGCGGCGCTCATCAAGCAGCGCGAGCGCACGCGCACCATCCCCATCATCTTCCTCACCGCGCTCAGCCGGGACGCGGCCCACATCTTCAAGGGCTACGAGCACGGCGCGGTGGACTACCTGCTCAAGCCGTTCGATCCGGAGATTCTGCGCTCCAAGGTCGGCGTCTTCGTGGACCTGTCGCTCAAGGAGCAGCAGCTCCAGCGCCAGGCGGCGCTGCTGCGGCAGAAGGAGCGCGAGGCGCTGGAGCGTGAGAGCGAGCTGCGCTACCGGCGGCTGCTCAACGCGCTGCCCGAGCCCATGTGGGCCGCCAGCGCCGACGGCACGCTCAACTACGCCAACCAGGTCTGGGGCGACTACACCGGCTTGAAGGAAGAGGCGCCCTCGCTGGAGTTCTTCCTGAAGTCGGTGCACCCCGCGGACCGGGACATGATGCGCCGGGAGTGGAACGAGGCGGTGCGCACCGTGTCGCGCATGGAGCACGAGTTCCGCATGCGGCGCCATGACGGCACCTGGCGCTGGCACCTGGGGCGCGCGGTGCCCGAGCGCGATGGCACGGGCAAGCTCGTGGGCTTCATCGCCGTGGCCACGGACATCGACGACAAGAAGCGGGCCGAGGCCACGCTGGAGCGCTTCAAGGCCACGCTGGATGCCACGCTCGACTGCGTGCTCATGTTCGAGCCCGAGCGCCTCACGCTCACCTACGCCAACGTGGGCGCCACCAAGCAGCTCGGCCTGGAGCGCGAGCAGCTCGTGGGCATGCCCATGCTCCAGCTGGAGGGCACCTTCGACGAGGAGGGCTTCCGCAAGCTCCTGGCGCCGCTGCAGAGCGGCGAGCAGCCCAGCCACACCTACTCCACGGTGTACCGGCGCCAGGATGGGCGCGAGATTCCGGTGGAGGCCGTGCTCCAGTACGTGGCGGCGGGCGGGGGCCCGGGCCGCTTCGTCTGCGTGGCGCGCGACATCACCGAGCGCAAGCGGGCCGAGGCGGCCCTGCTGCTGGCCAGCGAGGCGAAGGACGCGTTCCTGGCCGCCGCGAGCCACGAGCTGCGCACCCCGCTGGCCGCCGCCAAGGGCCATGCCCACCTGGCCCTGCTCAAGCTGGGCGGCGAGGGGGAGAGTGGCACGGGCAAGTCCCTGAAGATCATCAACCGGCAGATCGACCGGATGACGAAGCTGGTGGAGGACCTGCTCGACATCAGCCGGCTCCAGGCGGGCCGGCTCTCGCTGGAGCTGGAGCGGTTCGATTTGGGCGGGCTGGTGCGCGAGACGTGTGACCGCATGGGGGTGCTCTCGCAGCAGCACCCGCTGCGCATCGACGTCCAGGAGCACCTGGAGGGGCTCTGGGACCGGGGGCGCCTGGACCAGGTGCTGACGAACCTGTTGTCCAACGCCATCCGCTACTCGCCCGAGGGCGGCGAGGTGGTGGTGAAGGCGGCGGCCGATGGGGAGGGCATTCAGCTGTCCGTGAAGGATTGTGGGGTGGGGATTCCCCCCGAGAAGCAGGCGCTCATCTTCGAGCGCTTTGGACGCGCGCACGGCTCGAAGTACGGCGGGCTGGGCCTGGGGCTGACCATCAGCCAGGGCATCGTCGAGCAGCACGGCGGCCGCATCTGGGTGGACTCCCTGGGCTGTACGGGCGAGGGCTCCACCTTCCACGTCTGGCTGCCCCGCGAGGCGGCCCCGGCCGCTCCGGAGGCGGGCGCCGCCACGGGCGCTGCCCCGCGCTCGGAGCCGCCCCCGGCCTCCGGGGAGCCCCCCCGGGCCTCGGTGGTCTGAACGGTGTCTGACGTGGCGAAGTCCGCGGGCTTTCTGGGCCCCAGTGAGATGCACGCGCGTGTGAACGCGCACGATTGGGCCTCCACCCCCCTGGGGCCCCCCAGCGAGTGGCCGCCCAGCCTCCGCGCGCTGATCCGCACCCTGCTGTCCTCGCGCTACCCCATGGTGCTCACCTGGGGGCCGCGCTTCATCCAGTTCTACAACGACGCCTACTCCAAGCTCATCGGTGACAAGCACCCCTCGGGGCTGGGCGAGGACATCCGCGTCACCATGGCCGAGTCCTGGGACACCCTGGGGCCCATGATTCACGAGGTGATGGCCACGGGCACCGCCAACTGGACGCCCGCCCTCATGCTGCTGATGGAGCGCGGCGGCTACCGCGAGGAGGCCTACTTCAGCGTCTCGCACGCGCCCGCGGAGGACGACGCGGGCCGCATCGTGGGCATGCTCGCGGTGTGCAGCGAGGTGACCCAGCAGGTGCTGGGGGACCGGCGCCTGCGGCTGTTGAGGGACTTGAGCGCCCACGCGGGCGAGAGCCGCGAGGTGCGCAAGACGAGCCAGCAGGTGCTCACCGCGCTGTCCACCGCGCCGCTCGATGTGCCCTTCGCGCTGCTCTACCTGCGCGAGCGGGAGGACAGCCCGCTGACGTTCGCCGGCGCCGTGGGGGGGGCGTGGACGGAGGCCGCCTGCCCCTGGCCGCTGGAGCGCGCCCTGGCCGGGGAGACGGTGCGCGTGGACGATGTGGCGCGGCACCTGACGGTGCACGGTGGGCCCTGGGGAGACGCGGTGGGCTCGGCGCTGCTCATGCCCCTGGCCTCCTCCGGCCAGGCGGCCCCGCTGGGCGTGCTCGTGGTGGGCTTGAGCCCCAACCGCGCGCTCGACGAGGGCTATGCGTCGTTCTACGAGCTGATGGCCAGCCAGGTGTCCGTGGCGCTGCGCAATGCCCGGGCCTCCGAGGAGGAGCGCCGGCGGGCCGAGCAGCTCGCGGAGCTGGACCGCGCCAAGACGGCCTTCTTCAACAACGTCTCCCACGAGTTCCGCACGCCCCTCACGCTGATGCTGGGGCCGCTGGAGGACCTGCTCGGCGCGGGCGTGCTGCCGAAGGCAGCGGCGCAGGAGCTGGAAGTCGTCCACCGCAACGCCTCGCGGCTGCTGCGCCTGGTGAACACGCTGCTGGACTTCAGCCGGCTGGAGGCGGGCCGGCTGGAGGCGAGCTTCGAGCCGGTGGACCTGGCCGCGTACACTGCGGAGCTGGCCAGCGGCTTCCGCTCGGTGGCCGAGCGCGCGGGGCTCGCCTTGACGGTGGACTGCCCCCCGCTGCCCGAGCCCTTCTACGTGGACCGGGAGATGTGGGAGAAGGTTGTCCTCAACCTCCTGTCCAACGCCTTCAAGTTCACCTTCCAGGGCACCATCACCGTGCGCCTGCGCGCGCAGGGCGGGCAGGCACTCCTGGAGGTGCAGGACACCGGCACGGGCATTCCCCCGGAGGACCTGCCCCACCTCTTCGAGCGCTTCTACCGGGTGAAGGGCGCCCAGGGCCGCACCCACGAGGGCACCGGCATTGGCCTGGCGCTCGTGCAGGACCTGGTGCGGCTGCACGGGGGCACCGTCCGCGTCCAGAGCGTGGAGGGAGCGGGGAGCTGCTTCACCGTCGGCCTCCCCGGGGGACGGGCGCACCTGGCCCCGGGGCAGCTCCGCGCCCCCCGGCAGCTCGTCTCCACCGCCACGGGCCCGGAGGCGTTCCTCTCGGAGGCCTGGGGGTGGCTGGAGGACCCCGCGGAGGGGAGCGCCGAGGCGCCTGGGCCCGTGCCCGCGGGGCCCTCGGAGGCCCCGCGGCCCCTCCTGGGGCGCCTGCTGCTGGCGGACGACAATGCCGACATGCGCGACTACATCCGGCGCGTGCTGTCCTCCTCCTTCGAGGTGGAGGCGGTGGCGGACGGGCAGGCCGCGCTGGAGGCGGCGCGCGCGCGCGTGCCGGACCTCCTCCTCACCGATGTGATGATGCCGCGCCTGGATGGCTTTGGCCTGCTGCGGGCGCTGCGGCAGGAGCCGCTCACGCGCACGGTGCCCGTGGTGATGTTGTCGGCGCGCGCGGGCGAGGAAGCCGCGGTGGAGGGGCTGGAGGCGGGCGCGGATGACTACCTGGTGAAGCCCTTCAGCGCCCGGGAGCTGGTGGCCCGGGTGCGCTCCACGCTGGAGCTGTCGCGCATGCGCCGCGAGGCGGGCCTCCAGGAGATGCGCGCGGAGGCGCTCCGGCGCGCGGTGCTGGTGCGCGATGAGTTCCTGTCCGTGGCCAGCCACGAGCTGAAGACGCCCCTGATGGCCTTCCGGCTCCAGCTGGAGCTGCTCGAGCGCGACCTGGGGCCGGAGCCCCGGCAGCGCCTGGCCCCGCGCCTGGCCTCCGCGGGCCGGCAGGTGCAGCGCCTGCACAGCCTGGTGGAGACACTGCTGGAGGTGTCCCAGCTGTCGCTGGGGCGGCTGCGGCTCCAACTGGAGGAGGTGGACCTGGCGGAGGTGGTGGGAGACACGGTGGCGCAGCTCCGGGAGGTCCTGGAGCGCGCTGGCTACACCCTGACGCTGGAGGTGGAGCGGCCGCTGGTGGGGCGGTACGACCGGGCCCGCTTCGAGAAGGTGGTGCGCAACCTGCTCGACAACGCGCTCAAGTACGGCCAGGGCAGGCCCCTCCGGGTGCGCGCGTGGAGCGAAGCGGGCTTCTCGCGGCTGACGGTGGCCGACCAGGGCATCGGCATTCTCCCGGAGGACCAGGCCCGCATCTTCGAGCGCTTCGAGCGCGCGGTGCCCGGCCGCCACTACGGCGGGCTGGGGCTGGGGTTGTGGATTGCCCGCCAGGTGGTGGAGGCCCACGGGGGCCACATCCAGGTGGACAGCGCGCCCGGCGAGGGCACCACCTTCAGCGTGCGAATCCCCCAGGAGCGGTAGGCTCGCGCGCCGGCGGCGGCGGCGGCGCGGAGGACGCCTTGCTGCGGGTGATGAGCATGACGGCCACGAGGATGGCCGCCATGGCCCCCAGCGTGGAGGGGCCCGGCGTCTCCCCGGCGAGCATCCACCCCAGCAGCACCGCCACCATCGGGTTGACGTAGGCATAGCTGGTGGCGAGCGCGGGCCGCGCGTGCGTCAGCAGGTAGCCGTAGGCGCTGAAGGCCACGAGCGAGCCGAAGCCCACGAGGTAGAAGAAGGCGAGCAGGGCGCGCGGGGTGGGCATCGCCACCATGCGCTCGCCCCAGAGCTGGCTCAGCCCCAGCAGCATGACGCCCGCGCATAGCATCTGCGTGGCGGTGGCCATGAGCCCCGGGGCCATGTGCGGGTGGCGCTTGCTCCACATGGAGCCGAAGGCCCAGGCGACGGGCGCCAGCACCAGGCCCACCATGGGCAGCCAGTGCTCGCCCATGGCCCCGCCCCGGTTGAGCAGGGCGATGCCCACGAAGCCCAGCGCCAGCCCCCACCGCTCGGAGGTGCCCGGCCAGTGCCCCGCGGTGAGGCCCCCGAAGAGCGCCGCCCACAGCGGCATGCTCCCGGCCACCAGCGCCGCCACCCCCGAGGGCACCCACTGCTGGGCGATGGCGATGCCCCCGTTGCCGATGACGAGCAGCAGCAGCCCGGTGAAGGCGCTGGCGGCCCACTGGCGCCTGCCCGGCCGGGGCGCCCCCTTCAGGCGCAGCAGCACGTACAGGCACGTGCCCGCCAGCAGGAAGCGGCAGCCCCCCAGCATCAGCGGCGGAAAGCCGCCCATGAGCGCGAAGCGCATGCCCAGGTACGTCGAGCCCCAGATGACGTACAGGGCGAACAGGCAGAAGTAGAGCCACTCCCGGCGGGGGGCCGGGGCGGCGGAGGCGGGGGACAGCGCGGGGACGGCGGGGGAGGGCATGGAGGACAAGGCGCGGTGTTCTAACGCGTCCCCGGAAGGGGTGCGATGTGCGCCAGTGTCCTGAAGTCCCAGGGCTGCTCAGAGCGGGTAGACGCGCGTGCCCGAGAGCCGGCACATCTCGAAGATGACGTCCATGCGCTCGAAGAGGGGCTCGGGGCGCAGCAGCACCTGGGCCTCCAGCCGGCCCACGCTCAGCAGGTCCACCTCGCCCTCGTCCACCGTGTGGTACACGGCGTAGTTGGCGCGCAGCAGCACGCGCCCCGGGCTGCCCTGCTCCACCAGCACGTTGGTGTAGAGGTGGCGGCAGGCGTACGGCACCGTGGCCTGGACCCGGTACAGGGCCTTCACGCGCTCCTCCATGGCGCTCCGGGAGGTACAGTGCAGGAGCGCCACGGGCACCCCCTGCAGGAAGTTCTCCCGGGGGATGAGCCGGTAGTGCCCGTCCTCGGTGAAGCAGCGGGGCCAGTGCGCCAGGGGCCCATCGTCCAGGCTGGTGGCATACCGGTACAGCAGCGAGGCGGCGGTCTGGTGTGCTTCCAGGGGGTCATCGTACATGGCCCGCCATCTGAGGCCGTTCCGCCCTCCCGCTTCAAGGGTGGACGTGGCGTTTCCGGAGGGTGGAGAGCACCCCCTGGAGCCGTCGCCTGACTGCCTGGTGATGGGCTGGGATTGAACCGTTCCCGGGACCTTCTTACACTTCAGACTCTCGTCGTCCTTGCGGCCCTCCTGGCGGCGAGTGGCACGGGCAGCCGGGACTGTGAGCGGGATGTCGGACGAGATTGGCGATCGCGAGAAGGAAGTCCTCCGGGCTGTCGTGCAGGAGTACATCACCACGGGCGGACCGGTGGGCAGTCAGCAGCTCAGCCGCAAGCCGGGGTTCGATGTCTCCTCGGCCACGCTGCGCAACGTGCTGGCGGACCTGGAGGAGCTGGGCTTCCTGGAGAAGCCCCACACCTCCGCGGGACGGGTGCCCACCGACCAGGGCTACCGCTTCTACGTGGACACGCTGGTGCGGCTCAAGGAGCCGGCCCCCCGCGACCGGGAACTCATCCACGCGGGGCTCGGCCAGGAGAAGAACGTCGGGGAGATTCTCTCCGAGGCGAGCCGCGTCCTGCACTCGCTCACCCGCCATGCCAGCGTCGTCATCACCCCCCGCCCGGGCGCCGCGGTGTTCCACCGCATCGAGTTCGTCCGGCTGCGCGAGGACCGGGTGCTGGCGGTGCTCGTGGGCAACGGCGGGCAGGTGCAGAACAAGGTCATCACCGTCGACTTCCCCGTCACCTCGGACGAGCTGCTCAAGGCCTCCAACTTCCTGTCCGAGCTCTTGCGCGAGGTGTCCCTGGAGGAGGCGCGCGAGCGCATCCGCCAGGAGATGGACCAGGAGCAGGCGCTCTACAACGCGTTGACGTCCAAGGCGCTCAAGCTGGGGGCGGCCGCCACGGACCTGCACACCCCGGAGTCCGAGCGCGTGCGCATCGAAGGCACCAACTCGTTCCTGGAGCAGCCCGAGTTCGCCGACGTGGAGCGCATGCGCGCGCTCTTCAAGATGCTGGACGAGAAGCACAAGCTCTTGCAACTGCTCGACCGGGTGCAGCGCGCCCGGGAGATGCAGATCTTCATCGGCGCCGAGAGCGAGTTCTCCGCCGCCGGCGAAGTCACCGTCATCGCCAGCCCCTACGGCAGCCGCGAGCAGGTGCTCGGCACGGTGGGGGTGATTGGGCCCACGCGCATGAACTACCAGCGCGTCATCCCCCTGGTGAACTTCACCGCGCAGGTGCTCTCGCGCGTGCTGGGGCAGGACTAGAGAGGAGCCCCGCCCGGCTTCGGCGGGGCCCCTGCCTGGCAGCGGCTTACTGGCGCTGCCACACCCGGACGTAGTCGACCTTCATGTACATGGGGAAGTCGGCCGGGTTGGGCTCCAGGTAGCCCGTGAAGATGCCGCTCAGCGCCAGGTTCAGGATGATGTGGAAGGGCTTCTGGAACTCTTCCTTGTTGGCGGCGGTGATGTCCACGGTGTGCACGGGCGAGGGGTTCGTCTCGCGGTCCACGTACCAGCGGATCTGCGTGGGCTCCCACTCGATGGTGTACAGGTGGAACTGGGTGACGTTGCCCACGTTGATGTTGCTGGGCTGCTCGTTGTTCTGCCCATCGGCCCAGGGGAACAGCCCGGTGCGCGAGTCCCAGAAGACGTTCTGGAAGGTGCGCGTCTCGGTGTTCTTGTGCTCCATGATGTCGATTTCGCCGCAGCTCGACCAGTTGGAGGCCATGGTGTCGTAGCGGTCCGCGGCCGCGGTGTAGCTCGTCGTCACCGTGTCATCGCACGCGGTGCCCATCATCCAGAACGCCGGCCAGGTGCCCACCGCGCTGGGCATGGCGATGCGGGCCTCGACGCGGCCGTACTTCCAGGACTTCTTGCCCTTGGTGGTGATGCGGCCGGAGAACTGGTACCAGTCGCGGCCCTGCAGCCGCGTGGCCGTCTTGTTGAAGTCGGCGCGGATGACGAGGTTGCCGTCCTGCACGTACGTGTTCGACGGCCGGTACCACTCCCACTCGCCGTTGCCCCAGCCCGAGAAGCTCTGGTTGCCCGGGTTGAAGCCGTTGCCCGTGTGGTAGCTCCAGTTGGCGGCGTTGGGCTGCCCGTTGGTGTTGAAGGTGTCCTCCCACACCACCGCCCAGCCGCCCGTGGGCGGCGGCGTGGTGCCCCCGCCGGACAGGGTGAACTGCGCCCACGCCGTGTCCGTGGCCCCGCCGCTGCTGTTGCCAATGGTGAAGAAGTAGCGCACCGCCGCGCCGCTGGGCACGCCCGTCACGGAGTAGACGTTGTTGTTGCCACTGCGCGTCATCCGGAAGTTGAGCTGGCCACCCCCGTTGATTTGGTAGTGCAGGTCCGCCCAGGGCGCGTCGTTGACGTAGAACTGGACGCTGCTGCTGGAGGTAATCGTGTAGCCCGGCGTGGCCGCCGAGGCGCCCGTGGCGAACAGCAGACACAGGGACAGGGCCAGTCCGGAGGCCATCCGGAGCCGCGGGCTCCGGGCCGGGAGTGCTTCGTTTCCTCGCATCTGAAACTCCTGGGGGCAGACGGCGGAGCCAGCAAACACAGCCAGGAAGTCCGTGCGCTGGCTTCCGTTCGTCACGGGTTGGGGGGATGACTGGGAGAACAGCGAGCGCTGTTGTTGCATGTTTTGGGGGCGAGGGTCACGCGTGAAACCATGGCCCGGTGTGTCATTCCTCGCCGCGCTTCACGCGCTCCCAGGCCTCGTGCACGTAGTCCAACTCGGCGGGGCTCAGCGGCGGCCGCCAGGAGGCCGCGGCCACCCGGGGGGTGTGCTTCAGACAGGCCCCGATGTCTTCGATTAGACAGGCCTGCTGCTCGGGGTTGAGTTCGCGGAAGGCGCGGCCCTGGGCAAAGCCCTCACGCCACGCATAGGCCCTGCCGCGGGAGCCCGTGCGGAGGGTGGCGAGGAATTGGGCCAGCAGCGCGCGGTGGACGAAGCCCCCACCGCCGTTCTGGTTCTGCCAGACGTGGGCGGCCTCGTGGATGAGCGTGTCCCGGCAGGCCTCGGTGAGGGTGCCATCCGGGTGGAAGAGGGCGCCGCCCCAGTGTTCGGGCAGGTACATCGTGTTGCCCACCACGTGGGGGGCCAGGCGTGTCCAGTCCGTGGCGCCCCCCCGCTTGAGGCGCACCACCGCGGCATCCAGCGAGTCCCCGAAGATGCGTGCGAGCAGCGCGCGCTCGGCGGGGGTGAGCGCGCGCGAGGGGCGCTCCAGGAAGGTGAGGGTGAGCACGGCGTTGGCGGTGCCCTGGAGGGCGCGGAGGAAGAGGTCCACGGCGCCCCCGGCCAGCCGGAGGTTCGCCCCCAGCACACCGTGGAGGAGCCGGCGCCCCGCGCGGCGCCCGTGGCCCTGGGCCGCCAGCCGGAGCGCCTCCCAGGCGCCTCGAAGCAGCAGCAGCGGGGCTTCCAGGAGGGTGCGGTACACATCCCGGACGAGGCCGGTGGTGACATCCACCAGCGTCAGCGTGGCATCCAGGAGCCGGGTGCCGAGCGCCCGTGTGGGGCCTCCCAGGGGGCCCAGGGCGGGGCTGTGCAGGTCCAGCAGGCGCTGGGCGGCCCCGAGGGCGCGGGCGGCTCCCCGGACGGGCGCCTGGAGCAACGCCTTGTCCACGGCACGCACGAGCGATGGGAAGGGGACGGCCACCGGGGCAGGGTACCCCGGACCGGGGCCCGTCAGTTCGGAGAGGTGGGCTCCGGGGCTGGTACGAAGACGCGCAACGCCGAGGGCATCAGCTCGAAGCGCATGGGCGTCTGGCCGATCAGCTCTCCATCCGCGTTCACCTCTTGCGAGGGCTCGGCCTCCACGAGCAGCCGGGCGGTCCGCAGGGTGGTGACGGAGGGGTGCTCCACGTGCTCGCCGTTGCGCAGCGAGAACGCCACGCGCGCCAGGGTGGACAAATCCTGGAGGTGGCCCAGCCCCGTGCCCTCCCGGCCCGCGTCCACCGACGGCGCGGTGATGGCGTACACGTGCAGCACGCGGTCATCGAGCGTCGCGTCGGGCGCCACCATGTTGCCGGCGCCGTGGTAGCGGCCATTGCCCACCACGAGCTGCAGCACATCCAGCTCCAGCTCCTGCGTGCCGGTCTTCAGCCGGACGTGGAAGGGCTGGTGCTCCCAGACCTCGGCGGCGGCGGCGACGGGGTAGGCCAGCTTGCCGATGCGCTGCTTGAGCCGCTTGTTGAGCCGCTTGGCGATGGCGGTGGCCAGCCCCAGGCTCGCCGCGTTCAGGAAGGGCCGGCCGTTGGCGAGCCCCACGTCCACCCGGGCCGAGTAGCCCTGGGCGATAACCTCACAGGCGGCCTCGATGGTGTCCGGAATGCCCAGGGAGCGCGCGAAGTCATTGCCCGTGCCGAGCGGCAACACGCCCAGCGTCACGTTCTGGCCGAGCAGGGGCTTGATGACACCGCTCAGCGTGCCGTCGCCTCCGCCCACGAGGATGCGCCGGGCGCCGCGCTGCACGGCCTCATTCAGCACCTGCGGCATGCGGCGTGGCTGGGTGAGGGCATGGCAGTCCATCAGCTCCACGCCTTGGGTGGTGAGCGCTTGGCGGGCTGCCTCGAAGGCCTCCTGTCCCGAGCGCGACTTCGTGTTCACCACCAGCACGGCGGGCCCTTCGTCGAGCGCACGCCGCTGTGGGGGAGCAATGAGAGCCGTTTCCAGGGTGAGACCCTCCTTCTTTCCGGCGATGGAATGTGCGCATGGCCACACCGGAGGAGAAGGGGGGACGCACCGAACGCTGTCCCGCGCCCAGGTGGGGAAAGGGAGGAGACGGGGAATGCTGAACGCCGGGCCAGTGCCTGGCGGGCTCCGCCGCCCTACGGGTTCTTCACCCGCTCGTTCAGCCAGGGCACGAACGTGCTCAACACGTCCGGACGCGGGTTCTGCAGGGTGATGGGCCCCTCCTGCTGCTCGGGGAAGAGGATCGGCTCGAGCGGGATGTCGATCCGGCCCTCGAGGGTCAGCGCGGCGGGCAGCGTCAGGCAGTAGGTGAGGGGCGTGAACCGGTTGAACGTCTTGTACACCAGGATGTACTGCTGGCCCTTCTGGACCCAGTACCCAGCGATCGCCGTCCCGGTCTCGAGCGCGTCCTGGTAGGTCTCGGTCATGACGTGCTCAAGGGTCCGGTCCTCCCGGATGTCCGTCAGGCTCAGCGGATACCCGTACCCATACGGGTAGTCGGCATAAGCGGAGTGGCGTACATCGGACCGGATCTTCACCAGCTGCGTGGCCTGTGCGGTGACCACGTAGGCGTCGTACCGGAAGTCGAGGACGCCCAAGGCCGAGCGGGCATTGAGTTCTTCGCAGTACACACGGCTGTCCGGTGGCGACTCCGGGCCCGGCTCCGGCTCCTGGCTCATGGAGGTGAGGGTCACGGTGGCGGCGGCCGGGGGCTTGTAGGGGAGGGGCTCCGGGGAGGGGCCCGGTTCAGGCTCGCAGGCCGTCACCTGCGCGGCGAGGAGGAGCAGGGCCCCTGTCTTCCAAAAGGATGGGAGTGCATGGGATTCGGGGGAGAAGACGTGCAAACGCTTCATGGAATGTCTCTCAATGTGAGCCGGCCCTGAATTCATGTTTGGTCGAACATGCCACGCCGTCAACAGGTTTCGAAGACAATCGCCGTGAGCAGATTCTCCGGGAATATTCGCGGCCCGTTTCGTTCAGACGCCTAAAAAAGCCAGATTTGAGGGGGCGTGGCTGAAGACAGACTCATTCCAAACCGTGAATCCTTTACGGAGCGGTCTCAAGCGCGGGCTTGGGAGCCTTGAACGTGTTGCGGAGCGGGCGGGGCTGCCCGGCTGCCGATGCGAAAGAGAGCGCTCCCGGCCCCCATTTCCGGAAGACGTGCGTGGAGGGCGCACACGCGGCTCCCCAGAAAAAAGCGCATCCCCCCAGTTTCTTTGCATGGTTTTCCGCCCCCCGGTCTCATGCCTTGTCGAGTGGAGCACCTGTCCGGACTCGCGGAGGTGAGGCTGGGCCAGGCCTTCCACTTAGGTGGCACCGGGGAGCCTTGCGGCCGCGCTCCCCGTGGACCAACACAACGCAGGGACCTGGGGGTTACCAATGAACGGCAAGAAGAATGGGATGCGACTGTTTTCCGTGGTCATGGGCTTGGCGGTCCTGTCGGGCTGCGGGGCCAATGGACCGCAGGCGGCGGACACGCTTCAGGCGCAGCCCGCCAAGGTGGAGGTGAAGGTGGCCGAAGCACGGCCTTCTCACCTGCCTGACTTCAAGTTGGAGCAGATGTCCGTGCTGCTGGATGGAAAGGTCCAGACGATGGGCTCGCTGTCTGGCGCCAATGGCCCCCTCTCCGTCATCGTCGATGAGGAGAGCCTCAAGACAGGCGTGGCCCGGGCCTACCGGACTTCGGAAGAGTTCGATGCCTACGTGGCGAACCAGAACAAGCACTGCGCCACCTCGGACGTATCCGCGGCGGACACCACCTCCCAGTGCGTCTTCTATGACACCCTGGGCTGCGCGGGCTGGACGCTCCGGTTGGCGATCAACTGCGGCTACGCGGCCGGCGATCTGGCGAGCCTGTTGACGGTTCAGTCCTTCGGCCTGGGATGTGGCACGACCTTCATTTGCCCCACCGCGGATTGTTCGGGCTCCTGCCTGGCCGCGACCGGGCCGGCGGGCGCTTGTGTCGACATCACGAGTGGCTTGGTGCAGTGCGCGGGCTGCGCCAACTGATGCCTCAGGGGGCCGGTGCGTGCCTCCGCACCGGCCCCCCGGCTGAGCCTTACTGCGGCACCGAGCTGTACAGGGCGCTCACGTCGCTGTCGCTGAGCGCGCGGCCGAAGGCCTGCACCTCATCGATCGAGCCTTCCCAGTAGTCGGTGTTGCTGCCGTTGTACTTCGCGCGGCCGATGGCCAGCGGCCCCGTGCTCACCGTGCCGGTGGTGGCCGTGGCGGCCGCCACCCGTTGGCCGTCCACGTACAGGCGGAGCTCGTTGCCGGCCCGCACGCCCACCAGGTGGTACCAGCGGCCGAGCTGCGGCGTCACGGCGTGCCGGGCGCGGCGATCACCCGGCGTGCTGAACGCGAACGCGCCCTGCCCGTACTGGAGGTAGAACGGATTCGCCGTCTGGCGGCCGTCCTGGCTGACCGCCGTGGCGTAGTTGCCCGGCAGCTTGTCGAGCGTCACCCACGCCGAGATCGAATAGTCGCCCTGGGTGTTCAACACCGGAGCGGTGGTCTCGGCGAAGTCCCCGTCGCCATCGAAGCGCAGCGCCGACTGGAGGGCGCCGGCCGTCCATTGGGTGTTGCCGTGCAGCGTCAGGTGGCTGGCCCCCTCGGTGTCGCTGCTCACCGTGCCACTGCCCTCGTTGAGCGGCCAGCGCCCGAGGCCAGGATAGGCGATGCCCTCGCCCGCGGCGGCGCCCGCGGCGATGACCTGCCGGTTGATCTCCTTCACCGGCGCCGGGTCGACCTTGATCACCCGCCGGTCGTACGTGTAGAGGCCGTTGAGCTCGTTCTCCAGGTCGGTGACCTGCGTGTAGACCGAGCCGGACAGCTCCGCCCGGGCCGCGGCCAGGTAGAAGGTCCGGGTGTTGTCCACGTACTTCGCGGTCAGCGCCGCCTTGTCCGCCACGCCGCTGTAGATGACGGTGGGGGGGCCTGGCCACATGTGGCCAGGCGTGCGCAGGGTGAAGCCGCCGTGCTCGCCGTCCATCGCCGCGCGCCGGGCATCCGGGAAGGGCGGGCTGTTGTTGCCGTAGTCGTGGTGGTCGATGACGTCCCCCTTGCCGGAGTCGCCCTTGGAGTCGCAGCAGTTCACGCCGCTGTGGGCGTTGACCCACCGCGAGGGGTCGGCGGCCTTGACCTCTTCGGCGAGCACGCCGGTCGCCTCCCGGTTCCACTCACCCCAGCCCTCGTTGAAGACGATCCAGCCCACGATGGACGGCGCGTTGTGGAACTGCTCCATCATCCGGAAGCCCTGGGTGCGGAACGCCTCCTGGCCGGACACGTCCGGGAACCGCCCGGAGACGAAGTCCTGCCACACCATCAGGCCGATCTGGTCGGCGTGGTAGAACCAGCGCGCCGGCTCCACCTTGATGTGCTTGCGCACGGCGTTGAACCCCAGGTCCTTCTGCGCCTGGAGATCCCATCGCAGCGCCGCGTCGCTGGGCGCGGTGTAGAGGCCGTCGGGCCAGAAGCCCTGGTCCAGCATGGAGAGCGAGAAGACCGGCTTCCCGTTGAGCACCAGCTTCTGGTAGCCGCCGACGTTCTGGATGCGCATCGAGCGCATGCCGAAGTAGCTGCCCACGGTGTCGGTGCTCGGGCTGGCGGTGAGGGTTGCGCTGAGGCGGTAGAGGTACGGATCCTCCGGCGTCCACGGGCGCGGCTGCGGCACCGGCAGCGTGAGCGCGGTGTTGGCCGGGCCGGAGATGGAGCCCACCACCTGGCCCTCGGCCGTGCGGGCCTCCACCGTGACGGTGGCGCTGGCGGTAACCGGAGAGGCGCGCACGGTGACGGAGAGCGTGCCTGCCGAGAGGTTCGGCGTCAGCACCAGGCTGTCGATGGCCACGGTGGGCACCGGCTCCAGCCACACGGTCTGCCAGATGCCCGAGGTGGGCGTGTAGAAGATGCCGCTCGGACGGGGCGACTGCTTGCCCACGGGCTGGTTGGAGCCGGTGGTGTCGGTGACCGCGACGATGAGCTCCTGCGGGCCCGTGCCGCTCAGGGCGCTGGTGATGTCCGCGCTGAAGGCGGTGTAGCCGCCGGTGTGCTCGGCGACCTGCTGGCCGTTGACCCACACCCGCGCGCGGTAGTCCACCGCGCCAAAGTGCAGCAGGAGCCGCTGCCCGGAGCCGATCTGCCAGTCCGAGGGCACGGTGAAGAGCCTGCGGTAGAACATGTGGTCCTCGTGGCGCTCCACCCCGGACAGCAGGGACTCCGGCGGGAACGGCACGAGGATGCGCCCGGCCAGCGCCTTGCCCGGCAACGGCTGCTCGTTGGCGGCCGCGCCGGAGAACTCCCACGGGCCGTTGAGGTTGAGCCACCGCTCGCGGACCTGCTGCGGCCGCGGGTACTCGGGCAGCGGGTGGTTCGGGTCGAGCTGCTCGCCCCACTCGGTGAGCAACCGGTGGGTGGACAGGTTGGTGGCCTCGCGGATGAGCTGTGGCACGGCCTCCCCGTCCACGCTCAGGCCGCCCGCGCCATTGTAGGAGACGCGGACGCGCTGGTTACGCTGGACCTTCGCGGAGAGGGTGACCACCACCACGGACGGATCATTCGCGTCGAGGACGGCCGAGGCCTGCGGCATCGGCGTGGTGTCGGCGGCGATCTCCAGGGTCTTCGCCAGGTCGCCCAGGGCGGTGACCGGCCCCGGGAAGTCCATCGCCACCCGGAGCCCATCCTCCCCGACGGTGAAGTGGGCCGGGTAGACCTCGAAGTCCGCTGGCGGGGTGAACGCCGTGGTGGGGACGATCTGCTTGGCGATCGTCGCGGTGGACCACCGCAGGTACATGTTCGCGCCGCCGAAGTCCTGGAACAGCTCCATCCGGAACTCGTGCGCCTCGCCCGCGACGAGCCGCACCGGGGCGCTCGTCTGCTCAACGTCCCAGTCGCCCACCCAGTGGTCAATCACGGCCGTGTTGTCGATGAACATCCGGAAGCCGTTGTCGCCGATGGCGTGGAACGTGTAATCGCCGGTCTCCGGCGCGGTGATCCGCCCCGTCCAGCGCGCCGTGGTGTGCTCGGTGCGGCCGTTCAGCGACGCGAACACGCCCGTCAGGTCCGTGAAGTGGATGTTCGGCTCCAGCACGACGCCGCCCAGCACGGCGAAGTCCCGGGCGTCTTGCGCCGACATCTGGAAGTACTCGCCCTTGAGGCCATGCACCACCTCGGGTGTTCCCGAGTCGGGAGTCCCCGAGTCCGGCGTGCCTGAATCCGGGGTGCCTGAATCCGGCGTCGGATCGTCCTTGTCGTCGCCCGAACAGCCGCTCAGGGGATGGATCAGAACCGACGTGAGTAACAGCAGCAGCAGGGGATGAAATCTACGCGCAGGGCGTGACATGGCGTCCCTTCGTGAACGTGCGTGAGGTGTCTGGGGGGGTAAGGCGCGGAAGGTTTTGACGGCAAATGAGCCGGATGTCCACGACGAAGCCCACCGGCTCCGCATGGCCTCACACGGAGTGGGAGAGCGCCAGAAACCGGACAGAAGCCCGCACGGCAGGCATGGGCCCCGTCACACGGACGGCAGCAAAAAGCCCGGCAACCCCGAGAGGGTTGCCGGGCTTCTGGGAGGAAGCGGTGGGGCTGGGATCAGGTGCGCGGGCGCTGCATCCAGCGCCACGCGGAGGCCACGATGGCCTCCAGCTCCTGCTGCTGGGGCCGCCAGCCCAGCTCGCGCATGATGCGCGAGGAGCTGGCGATGAGCACCGCTGGGTCTCCCGGGCGCCGGGCACCCATGCGCACTGGAATGTCCCGCTGGGTGACGCGGCGGGCGCAGTCGATGACTTGCTTCACGCTGTAGCCCTCGCCCCCGCAGCCCAGGTTGTAGATGGCGCTCGGGTGCCCCTTGGCGAGCGCGTGCAGGGCGAGCACATGCGCCTGGGCCAGGTCCACCACGTGGATGTAGTCGCGCACGCACGTGCCATCCGGCGTGGCGTAGTCATCCCCGAAGACGGTGATGTCCGGCCGCTCACCCGCCGCCGCCTGGAGCACGAGCGGGATGAGGTGGGTCTCCGGGTGGTGGCGCTCCCCGCAGCGCTCCGTGGCGCCCGCCGCGTTGAAGTAGCGCAGGCTCACGAACCGCACCCCGTAAGCCCCCTCGTACCAGCGCAGCGCCCGCTCGAAGGCGAGCTTCGTCTCGCCGTAGGGGTTGGTCGGCTCGGTGGGGTCGCTCTCCTCGATGGGCTGCTTGGCCGGCTCCCCGTACACCGCCGCGGTGGAGGAGAAGACGAGCGAGGACACCTTCGCCTCGCGCATGGCATCCAGCAGGCTCAAGCCGCCCAGGACGTTGTTGCGGAAGTACTTGGCAGGCTCCTTCACCGACTCGCCCACCAGCGAGTCGGCCGCCATGTGCACCACCGCCTCGATGCGGTGCTTCACGAGCGTGTCGCGCAGGAAGGCGGTGTCCAGCAGGTCACCCTTCACGAAGGTGGCGCCCTCCACCACCGCCTCCCGGTGGCCCTTGTAGAGGCTGTCGTAGACGACGGCCTCGTCACCGCCCTTCAGCAACTCCTCCGTCACCACGCTCCCGATATAGCCTGCACCGCCCGTCACCATGACTCTCATCGCCCATTCCTCCACAAAGCTCGCATCGCGTGCGTCCACCGCCCGCCGCGGGCCTGTGCTCCACCGCGGGCGTGACGTCCGGCAATATCTCACGCTCCTGGAAGTAGCGGCCCAATGCATCTTCCAGTGAGGGCATCATCTGGCGCCGCTCGCTCGTCATCACGCTGAAGCGGGGGCGCGGCGCCGCCAGGCCGAAGGTGGTCAGGGGCCGGCCCTCCACAAGCAGCGGATCCTTCCCGGCCAGGGTGGCCGCCCAGCGCGCCAGCTCCGCCCACGTCACCTCGCCCGCGTTGACCAGGTGCCACACGCCGCTCGCCTCATCCAGCAGCAGGTCCAGGCAGGTGTTCACCAGGTCCGGCACGTACGTGGGGGAGACGACGGTGTCGTCGGCCGCCGGGAACCGCTCCCCGCGCGCCAGCGCCCCGAGCGCGAGGGTGACGAAGTTGTGCGCATCCCACGGGCCGAAGAAGGCCCCCGTGCGCACCACCATCGCCTCGGGCAGGCGCTCCAGCACCCGGCGCTCGGCTTCCGCCTTGCTGCGGCCGTACGCGTTGAGGGGATGGACCGGGTGGCTCTCCGCATAGGCCGAGGTCCGCTCGCCGCCGAAGACGAGATCCGACGAGAAGGTGACCAGCTTCACGCCCCGGGCCCGGCAGGTGGCGGCGAGCACCTCGGGGCCGAGCGTGTTCTCGCGGAAGCACCGCGCCTCATCCGCTTCGGCCTCGTCCACGCGCACATAGCCCGCGGCGTTGATGACCGCCCAGGGGAGGTGCTGGCGGAACGCCTGCTCCACGGACTCCGGGGAGGCGATGTCCAGCTCCTGGCGTGACAGCAGCCGGAAGGCGATGCCCCGGGCCTTGCACAGCCGGGCGAAGGCCCGCCCCAGCGTTCCGGTCGCGCCCGAGATGAGGAGCGGCCGGGGCTCCGTGGGCCACGTGCGGCGGGAAGCGGACGCCGCGGCATGGGGGGCGGGGCTGTCCCCATGGAGGCTCGCGGCGAAGTCCGGCCAGGGCCGCTCCTTGCGCCGCCACCACCCGGGCGAGTCGAGCACCGGGTGCTCGAAGCGCCCGCGCGTGGCCAGCCCGTAGGTCATCCGCGCCAGCGCGGTGGGGCAGGGGACCGGGGCCCGCAAGTCAAAGGCGCCTGGCTCGTAGAAGCCTCGCTCCGCCGTCACCAGGGTGTTCCAGTCATAGGCACCCAGCAGGCTCCACACGGTGAGGGCCCGCACGTCGGTGCCCTCCTCGCGCAAGGTGCAAGCCGCCTCCCACGCCTCCTGGAGCCAGCGCAGCTGGTCCTCCCGGGTGCAGCCCAGGTGCACCTCGGTGAAGGCCACCGGCAGCCGGTAGCGCTCCCAGGCGCTGGCGAGCACGGCCCGGTGGCCGAAGAGCGCGTCCTTCCACACCCCCGCGATGTGCACGTCCGCGTAGGTGTCCCGCCCGTTGCCCCCGTGGGACCACTCCGGGTAGTGCGCTTTGCGCTCGTCGAGCAGCCGGTCGCTGGTGATGTAGTAGTTGAGCCCCACCACGTCCGGAGGCGTGGGCGCATCGAGGAACTCGCCCAGCTCCTGCTCGGTGATGCCCCAGCGCAGCAGGTCCTTCCACAGCGGGTGTTTCGAGTCGACGCGCCCGCAGAGCAGGTCCAGGCTGAGCCAGCGCCGGTGGTTCTCGAACTCCGCCTGGTAGGCCAGGCGCGGGGTGCTGTAGGTGTGCCCCATGTCCTCCGTCTGGATGAGGCGCGCCCCGGGCGTCACCTCGCGGATGGCACGCATGGCCAGCGCCACGGCGCGGCACTGCACGAGCAGCGTGCGCGCGAAGGTGGGGTAGTCCTTCCCGTGGGGGTACCAGTGGCCGTAGAGCCCGCTGAAGCGCGCGGTCGTCAGCGGCTCGTTCACGGGGGTGAAGTCCTGCACCCATGGGTAGCGCTCGGCCACCGCCCGCGCGAAGCGCGCGAGCTCCCCGGGAAAGGCAGGGTCCACCAGGCTCGTGTGCCGGGGCCCGCTGCCATGGTGCACCAGGCCCACGATGGGCCTCACGCCCAGCAGCCGCAGGCGCTCCAGCCGCGCGTCCGGCCAGGACCAGTCGGCCCGCTCCGGGCCGAGCGGCGCCGTCTTCTCCCAGAGCACCGGGTAGCGCAGCGCCTGGATTCCGAGCGCCGCGATGAGCTCCAGGTCCTCGATGCGCGTCCAGTGGCCGCCGCGCACCATCTGGTCGAAGTACTTTTCCCCGACCCGGTTGACCGTGCACTCGATGCCGCCCCAGACCTCGGGGCGCCCCGGCAGGGGCCTGGGTGTGGAGTTCATGCGTGTCCCTCCACCTGCATGCTGATGAGATCCTTGCGGCGCATGCCGATGATCTTCGTGCACAGGGTGAGCGCCTGGGCCACCACCTGATCCATGTTGTAGTACTTGTACGTGGCGAGCCGGCCCACGAAGTGCACCCCGTGCGTGTCCTTGGCCAACTGCTCGTACTTGCGGTACAGCTCGGCGTTCTCGGGGCGGGGCACCGGGTAGTACGGGTCGCCCTCGGCGGTGGGGTACTCGTAGACGATGCTCGTCTTCGGGTGCTCCTGGCCGGTGAGGTACTTGAACTCGGTGCAGCGCGTGTACGGGTACTCGTTGGGGAAGTTCACCACGGGCGCCTCCTGGAAGCGCTCCTTGCTGAGCGTCTCGTGGCGGAACTGCAGCGAGCGGTAAGGCAGCTTGCCGAAGCAGTAGTCGAAGAACGCGTCCACCGGGCCCGTGTAGATCATCTCCCGGTAGGGGATGAACTCCTTCACCTCCTGGTAGTCGGTGTTCAGCATGACCTTGATGTTGGGGTGATCCAACATCCGCTCGAACATGCGGGTGTACCCGTGCAGCGGCATCACCTGGTACTTGTCGCCGAAGTACCGGTCATCCCGGTTGGTGCGCACGGGGATGCGGGCGATGACGGTGGAGTCCAGTTCGCTGGGGTCCAACCCCCACTGCTTGCGCGTGTAGTTGCGGAAGAACTTCTCGTACAGCTCGCGCCCCACCTTGGAGATGATGACGTCCTCCGAGGTGCGGATCGTCTCGCGCGGCTCGGCGAGCTTCTTCAGGAAGTCTTCCACTTCGAAGGCGGTGAGGTTCAGCCCGTAGAACTGGTTGATGGTGGTGAGGTTGATGGGAATGGGCATCATCTGCCCGTCCACGTTCGCCAGCACGCGGTGCTGGTAGGGCCTCCACGCGGTGAAGCGGCTCAGGTAGTCGAAGACGTCCTGAGAGTTGGTATGGAAGATGTGCGGCCCGTACTTGTGCACGAGCAGCCCGTCGTCGTTGTAGTGGTCATACGCGTTGCCGCCGATATGCGGGCGCTTCTCCACGACGATGACCTTCTTGCCGTGAACGCTGGCGAGCCGCTCCGCCATGACGCTGCCCGCGAACCCCGCCCCCACCACCATATAGTCGAACACGTTGTCCTCCCTCGCGGTTCATCCGCTTGCCTGCGTGAAACTCAGACGCTCGCCATCTCCACGCCCACCGGCAGGCCGACCGCCCGGGCCGTGTCCCACCGCTTGGCGGTGGCGGCGTCGAGCAGGGCCTTCATCCGGGCCCAGGTGCTGTCCCAGGACATCGTCGCCAGGTGCGCGTCCACCTGGGCCCGCCACGCGGCGGAGTTGCCGGCCAGGGCCGCCTCACACGCGCGCACGAAGTCCTCGGGCGTGTCCGCGATGTGCACCAGGCCCTGTTCGCCATAGGGGCGCACCACGTCGCGGATGGAGGTGGACACGACGGGCTTGCCGGCCGCGAGGTACTCGGGCGTCTTGGTGGGCGAGATGAAGCGCGTGGACTCGTTGCGCGCGAAGGGCATCAGCGCCACGTCCCACCCGGCCAGGTACGCCGGCAACTGGGTGTAGGGCTTGCCGCCCAGGTAGTGGAGGTTGGGCCGGCGCGGCAGGCTGGCCGGATCAATCTTCACCACCGGGCCCAGGATGATGAGCTGCCAGTCCGGACGCGCGGTGGCCAGCGCCTCCACCAGCTCGATGTCCAGCCGCTCGTCCACCACGCCGAAGAACCCGAGCCGGGGGTGGGCCAGCGCCGCCTGGTCCTCCGGGGCCTCCACGGCGCCGCGCGCGGTGGCGAAGTGCGCCACGTCCACGCTGCTGGGGAAGGCATGCACGTTGGGGTGGCGGTCCCGCTTGGCCTCGTAGAGGCTCTGCCCGCCGGTGAAGACGACGTCCGCGCGGTGCAGCAGCGCCTCCTCGTTGCGCAGCAGGCCCGGGGGCGCCCCCCGGAAGGCGGACAGCTCGTCCATGCAGTCGTAGGCCACGGCCCACGGCTTGAGGTGGTGCGTGAAGGGCACCGCCATCGGGGTGTAGTACCAGCTCACGAACCGCTGCACGGCGTGGCCCGCGAGCAGCTCATCCACGAGGCTCCGCTGGGCGGCCACGGCCTGCTGTTCCGTCAGCCCCTCGGGCAGGTGGGGCACGGCCACCCAGACCCCTTCGGGCGACTGCGTGACGTCGAGCCGCGGCAGCCCCGGGCCATACACGGGCTCCTCGACGAAGAACACGCGGCGCTCCCGCGCGAACCTGCTGAGCAGGTGCTGGGGGCGCTGAAAGACGAAGTTCCACCGCAGATGGGAAAAGCACACCAGGTCCGGCAGATGGCCAGTGTCCAACAGGCTGTGGCTTGAATGCGTCATCAGGAGTCTCCATGGCTGCCCTCGGGGGGCACACCCCCCAAAGTGGGTGTCCGGCTCGCATGGACCCACTGCTCTTGAGTACAAGGTGCGCACAGAATTCTGTTTGCAAGCAGGCACGGCAAGCGCGTGGAGGTCTCAGCGTTCCAGAGAAGCGGGGGGCACGAGGACTGTCGCCTGCTGGGCCGAGCGCTCGTGGTAGCGGGCGGTGATCCGCGCGGCGGTGGCCGCGCCCTGGCCAGCCCGGGCGAGGATCACCACCGAGCCCCCGAAGCCGCCGCCCGTCAGCCGCGCGCCCAGCACGTCCGGCTCGGCGCGGGCCAGCTCCACCAGGAGATCAATCTCGGGAATGGATACCTCGTAGTCTTCTCGCTGCGAGGCGTGCGAGGCGTCCAGCAGGGGCCCCAGGGCCTCCAGGTCCCCCGCGCGCAGCGCCTGCACGGTGGCCTGCACGCGGGCGTTCTCGGTGAGCACGTGGCGCACACGCCGGCCCAACGGCTCGGGCAGGGCGAGGGCGCGGGGCAGCGCCTCCATGGGCAAGTCCCGGAGCTGCGCCACCCCGAGGGCCGCCGCGGCGCGCTCGCACTCGGCGCGGCGCACCCGGTAGTCCCCGCCCGCCAGGCGGTGGGCCACGCCGGAGTTGATGACGAGCAGCTCGAGCCCCGGGGGCAGCGGCACCCGCTCGTAGCTCAGGCTGCGGGTGTCCAGGAAGAGCGCCTGGCTGCCCTGGGCCAGGCTGGAAGCCATCTGGTCCATGACGCCCACGGGCGCGCCGACGAAGTTGCACTCCACCTTCTGGCCCAGCAGGGCGATGCGCACGTCGTCCAGCCCCAGGCCGAACGCCTCGCGCAGCCCCCGCAGCAGCGCCACCTCGAGCGCCGCGCTGGAGGACAGGCCGCTGCCGGGGGGCACGTCCGAGCGCAACCACAGGTCGAAGCCCGTGAAGACGAGCCCCTCCTCGCGCAGCACGTGGGTGACGCCTTGGATGTAGTCGAGCCAGCTTCGTCCGGGCGTCTCCTGGCCGAGCGTGTACTGGCCCAGAGGCTCCGCGGGGCCGAGGTTGGCGCTGAAGGCGCGCACCATGCCGTCCTCGCGCGGTGCGAGCCGCACCTCGGTCTGCTGCGGGATGGCCATGGGCAGCACGAAGCCCCCGTTGTAGTCGGTGTGCTCGCCCATGAGGTTCACCCGCCCGGGGGCACGCGCCCGCACCCGGGGGGGCCGGCCGAAGAGCACCTCGAAGGAGGGGGCAGGGTCCGGTGACGCGTGCATGGAGGGCCTCACGTGCCCACGGGCTCCGGGCCTTCCGTCCCGGAGGCGGGGCGGGGGCGGCCCGAGGGCGCCGGGGGCATGGGGATGTCGCTGAAGAAGCGGGGGCCTCGCGTGGCGGAGGCCATCTGCTCCAGGGGGAACTTGGGCGTGCGGTCCGAGTAGAGCAGCCCGTTGGATTCCTGGTACGTGTCGGCGAACTGCGTGTAGCAAAAGCCCGCGAACAGATCGAGCGAGCGCACCACCTCGAGCAGCGCGGTGTAGCGGCGCGCGAGCGCCTCGGGCCCCTCGCACTGGGAATAGCCCCACTGCCCCGTGCCCTCGCGTGTCATCGAGATGCCGCCGAACTCGGAGAGCACCAGCGGATGCTCGGCATGCGGGTGGCCGTCGAGCACGAGCAGCCGCCCGCCGGGACGCTCCCGCCGGAACAGGTGCGAGCGCACGTCGTGGGAGTGGTAGCGCTGGGCGATCTTTTCGGGGTCCGCGTCGTAGTCGTGGATGCCGATGATGTCCGTGGCCACGCTCTCCCAGCCGTCGTTGCCGATGACGGGCCGCCCCGGGTCCAGCGTGTGGGTGAGGTGGAAGAGCGTCTGCACGTAGTGCCGCTCGGTGGCGTTGTCGGGCAGGTTGGGCACGCCCCAGGACTCGTTGAGCGGCACCCACGCTACGATGCACGGGTGGCTGTAGTCCCGCGCGAGCACCTCCAGCCACTCGCGCGTGAGCCGCTCCACCGACTGGCGCGTGAAGCGGTAGGCGCTGGGCATCTCCTCCCAGACAATCAGCCCCAGCCGGTCCGCCCAGTACAGGTAGCGCGGGTCCTCGATTTTCTGGTGCTTGCGCACCCCGTTGAAGCCCATGGCCTTGGCGAGCTCCACGTCCCGCCGCAGCGCCGCGTCGTCCGGCGCGGTGATGCCGGTGCCATCCCAGTAGCCCTGATCCAGCACCAGCCGCAGCGGGTAGGGCCTGCCGTTGAGCACGAACCGGTCTCCCTGCACCGACACGGAGCGCAGCGCCGTGTAGCTGTCCACCGCGTCGAGCAGCTCCCCGCGGCCATCCCTCAGCTCGAGCCGGGCGGAGATGAGCGTGGGCGAGGAGGGGCTCCACAGCAGCTCGTTGCGGAAGTCGTCGATGCCCGGATCCGACAGGGCGATGCGGCGGTACACCTCGCCGAGCACCACCGCATAGCTGTCCTGGGCCAGGAGGGTGCCGCCCACGCTCAGCCGCACCTCCAGCCGGAGCCCCTCGGGCCGCGTCCCCTCGATGTGCGCCTCGAGCCCCAGCTCCCAGCGCGACAGGTTGGCCGTCCAGCGCAGGCCCTCGATGCGGGTGACGGGCACGCGCTCCAGCCATACCGTCTGCCAGATGCCGCTGGTGCGCGGGTACCAGATGGAGTGCGGCTCAAGCTGCCAGTCCTGCTTGCCCCGGGGCTTGGCCAGGTCCGCCGGGTCATCCTCCGCGCGCACGACGATTTCCTGCGGGCCGTCCCGGTGGAGCAGGTCGGTGATGTCCGCCTTGAAGGGCGTGTAGCCGCCCTCGTGGAAGGCGCAGCGCGAGCCGTTCACCCAGACCGTGCTCGCATGGTCCACCGCGCCGAAGTGGAGCACCAGCCGCTCCTTGGGCCCGAGCGCTGGCGGCTCGAAGGTGCGGCGGTACCAGCAGGCGCGGTAGAAGCCGGTGTCGCCCACGCCGCTGCGCGCCGTCTCCGGGGAGAAGGGCACCCGGATGCGGGCGTTCCAGCTCACCTCGGCGGGAACGGACCAGCGCCCGAGCGCATCGAGCGCGAAGTCCCAGGTGCCATTGAGGCACGTCCACCCGGCCCGCCGCAGCTGGGGCCGTGGGTAGCCTCGCGGTCCTGTCTCCCCGTCCTCGGGTAATCCAAAGCTCCCGTCGAGGGCCGGGGTGGCCTCGGGGAGCGCGCCGTCACCTGGGGTTCGCTTCGTGTCCTGGCTGCCCATGCGCCAAGGGTAGGCACCGTGCTCGTGGGAGCGGGGAGGACCCTGGCCGTGGCCGACCGCGGAGTAGCCAGCGGAGCGGACCCGAGGGCGGGCTGCCGGGGGCACGCGGCCCGTCCCTAGGTCCACCGGAGGCCCCCGTGAATTGACTGAAAGTCCAATGCGTGCGCCCCCTGGGCTGCCCGGGCACCCTCATTCGGCGCTGGGCCGCGCCGCGGGGGCCGCGAGCGGCGCCTGGGCCAGTACCTGGAGCCGGTGGGCCAGGAAGTGCGCCAGGCTTCGGTGGACGATGTCCGGGCTCATGGCCTGGGGCCCGTAGGCCTCGCCGAGGACCTGCTTCAGCCGGTCCGCGTGGAAGTGCCACGTCACATCCGCGAAGGGCTTGTTCTTCTCGATGAGGCGGTGAATCTCGGCGTCCACCGCGAGCGGGGACGGCCCGAACCCCACGCGCAGCCCCAGCAGGGCCCCGGCGGGCGCGAGGGCCTCCGCCACGGCGAAGGTGTCATCCCCCACGCAGTGGAAGATCTCCTCGGGCTGGCGGTGGGCGCGCGCCTCCAGGAGCGCCAGGGCCCGGCGCACCACCGTGTCGATGCACACGAGGTTCAGCCGGGCCTGCGCGTTCAGGTCGAGCCACACCTGGGCGGCCTCGCGCCGCTTCCCATGCAGGAGGCCCTCCGCGAGGCAGAACAGCCCGAAGCTCACCCCCGTGGACCAGCCCGTGTGCTGGTGGCCGATGACGGCGCTGGGCCGGAAGAGTGTCACGGGCAGGTGCCGCTCCCGGTGGTGCTGCAGGAGGCTCGTCTCGGCGGTCCACTTGCTCAGCTGATAGGCATTGATGAGCTTGGGGGTGAGGTGGACGGTCTCGCGCACCTCGTCCACGCCGAACCCGGCGGTGTAGGCGGTGGAGACGTGGTAGAAGCGCTGGCACCGGGGCGCGTGCTGGGCGGTGAGCCCGTAGAGGGCGGAGGCCGCCACCACGTTCTGCTCGACCGCTTGGAGGATCTTCTTGAGCGAGTAGCTCATCTCCGCGGCGGCGTTCCACACGTGCGTCACGTCCGCGAGCACCTCCGGGGCCAGCGTGCCCGGCAGGTTCCGGAAGTCCACCTCCACGGGGCACAGCCGGGCCCAGTGCGCGTCCTCCAGGAGGAGGCCAAAGCCTCTCGCCGCCTGGTCAATCGCCGCGCGGACCCGGGCGCCCGCCGGATCATTGCGCGACAGGGTCTTCACGCGCGCGCCCTCCGCCAGAAGGTTCGCGGCCAGGGCACTGCCAAGAAAGCCGGTCGCACCGGTGAGCAGGATCGTCTTCAAGAAGCGCCATGCTGGCCGCGGTGCTTCCGTTCTCCCATCGCCTTCCGGGAGGAGGGCGGTGTCGAGCCCTTCGCATGCCGCACGGAGAACCGTTCAGGGGTGGATGGAGGCCGGGCCCGGGCGATGGCAGCCCGAGGGCCCTGTTACTCCCCAGGGGCAGGCCCCGCTCAGCGGGGCTCGTCGTCCTCGGGCGCCGCGTTGAGGCCCGCCTCGCCCCAGGGCCAGGTGCGCGGCGAGGCCTCGTAGCGCTCCAGCAGCTCCGCCGGGTCCTTCATCAGCACGCGGCAGCCCGCGGCCTCCAGGTCCCTCGCGGCGAAGCCTCCGCACAGCACGCCCACCGTGGGCAGGCGCAGCTTGCCGGCGGCGATGGCGTCAAAGGGCGTGTCCCCCACCACCGCGGTGGTGCTGGCATCGGGACGGCCCAGCCGCCCCAGCGCCGCCTCGAAGATGTCCGGGTGCGGCTTGCTCTTGTCCGCGTCGTCCTTGGACGTGGCGGCTTCGAACAGGCCGTCGATGCGGCACAGCTTCACGTAGTGCTTCAGCTCGTCGCCCTTGGCGCTGGAGGCCAGGGCGATGCGCACGCCGCCCTCGCGCAGCCGCTCGAAGAGCTCCCGCACCTTTGGGAAGGCCCGCACCTTGGGCAAAAAGTCCTTCAGGAAGAGCTTGGAGCGGTACTCCTCCAGGTCCTTGCCGAAGCGCTCCAGCTCTTCGTCCGTGAAGAAGACGGGCAGCAGCTGATCGGCGCCCTTGCCGATCTGGCTTCGCACGTGGGCAAAGGGCACGTCCCGGCCAAATTCCAGGAACGAGCGCCGCCACGCCTCGGCGTGTTCATCCACCGAGTCCACCAACGTCCCATCCACGTCGAAGATGATGTTCTCCACCATCATCTGCACCTCCCCGGCGGGAAGGTGGGGACGCTTTCCCTCAATGACAAGGTGGGAGGCTACTTTGCCTCGGAATTCACCAGCGTCCGGGATTCCACCGCGTAGCCCTCGGGGGCGGCCAGGGTGAAGGTGTCCTTGGGCAGCACGGGGTTCAGCTCGATGCGCGACAGGGTCATCTCGCCCACCTGTTGGCCCGCCACCCAGCGGGTGAGGCGCTTGGGCACGCACAGCTGGAGCGCCTCCTCACACTGCTCTTCCTCCATGCGCACCTCCAGCGTGGTGCCATCGGCCTGCTGGGTGTTCCGGGAGAGGAAGTCCAAGTGGGGCCAGCGCAGCGTGTAGGTTACACGCAGCCCCGGGGCGCCCCCGGTCTCCACCGCCGCGGCGAGCTCCACCGCCTCGGGCGCGCGCGCGTGCGAGACGCGGCGGGCGCTCAGGGTGCCGGGCAGCAGCGGGGCGCGGAGCCCCTCGGGCATCAGGGGGGAGAACACCTCGGTGAGAAACCCCGCCTGGCGCTCCGGGGACAGCTCCATGGCGAAGGTGGTGAAGCGCTTGTCCGCATCGTGCTGCTCGAAGAGCCGCTCCCCGTCCCAGGAGAAGGTGCGTGAGAGCGGGGCGCCCAGCCAGGCGCGCAGCCGCTGGGGGGCCCGGTAGGCGAACGCATAGCTCACCGGCGCCGCCTCGCCCTCCCGGGTCTGCCCCTCCAGGCGGTAGCTGCCCAGCCGCGCGTCACGCTCGGCCAGGCGCCGCCGCACCTCGGTGAGCAGCGCCGCGGGGGCATCCCCGGCCGGCTTGGTGCAGCGGACCAGGGCGAGCAGCAGGAGGCATGGGAGCAGGAGGCGCATGGGGGAGCGGGGGAGCGGAGGGCAAAAGAAAAGGCCCCACTGTCACCAGGGGGGCCTTGCACAGCGCTGGAAGCCGAGGCTTCCAGGGACTTACTTGACGGCGACGCCCACGGCGGAGGAGCTGGTCACGCCGATGATGGTGCCAGCCAGGGCGAAGATGCCGTGGCGGGGCGTGGTGCCCGCGTTCTTCAGGTCGACCTTGGAGGCGCCCATGGCCTTGGCCTCGGCCACCAGGAGCTTGTTCACCACGGTGTCGAGGTCGCTCTGGACCAGGTCGACGATGTGGAAGATGGCCGTCAGGCCCAGGGCCTTGGCCTGGATGACCGCGATCGCCTCACCGCCGGTGGCGGAGAACTCGGTGCCCGAAACCACGGCGCTCTCCACGCTGGTGCACGCTACGAGGCTGCTGGCTGCGACGGCGGACAGAATGGCCTTCTTCATTGTGTTCCCTCCCGAATGGATGGCTTGAGCGGATGACGGGGAGGCAAACCAGCGATTCCCCGCTTGAGTGGTACCCCCAAGCGCGCGGCGTTCGTAGCAGAAGCTTGGTGTGTGTCAAGGGCGCTTCGGGCAGGGTTGACGGGTCTCCACAGGCCGGGGGGGCGCATTGCAAAGCCGGGGGCCCCTTGGTAGCCACCGCTGGCGCCCCCCATGGAGACCGCTTTCGTCCGCCCCACCGCCCGGCCCTGGTTTCACCTCCTGCTGCTGGTGGTGACGCTGGCCTCGGCGTTTGTCTCATTTGCTTTTTTTCTGGGAGGCCAGGGCGAGGAGCTGGGCCTGCCCGGGTGGGTGGGCGGCTCGCTGTCCTTCGCCCTGGCGCTGCTGGCCATCCTGGGGGCCCACGAGATGGGCCACTACGTGCTGGCGCGCCGCCACGGCGTGGACACGTCGCTGCCCTACTTCATCCCCCTGCCCCTGCTGAGCCTGGTGGGGACGCTGGGGGCCGTCATCGTCATCCGCGGGCGCATTCCTCACCGCAATGCCCTGGTGGACATTGGCGCCGCGGGGCCGCTCGCGGGGCTGGCGGTGGCCGTGCCCGTGCTGCTCTGGGGGCTGGCGCACTCGCCCATCGTGGATGCGCCCCCGCTGGAGGCAGGACTGCTGGGGGATGGCTCCCTGTGGGTGCTGGCGCAGCGGCTGTTCGGCTGGCTCATGCTGCAGCTCACCCACGCGCCCGCCCCGCCCGAGCTGGACGCGGAGGCCGTCTGGCAGGTGCTCTTCGGGGACAGCCTGCTGATGCAGGGGCTGCGCTGGTTGGCGGTGGGGCCGCTGCCCCCGGGCAAGCAGCTCTATGAGCACCCGGTGGTGGTGGCCGGCTGGTTCGGCCTGCTCGTCACCATGTTGAACCTGATGCCCGTGGGGCAATTGGATGGGGGCCACCTGTCCTTCGCCCTGTGGGGCCGGCGCGCGCAGTGGCTGGGGCGCGCCGTGGCGCTGGGGCTGTTCCTGCTCACGCTCTTCGCCTCGGCCTCCTGGGGCGTGTGGCTGCTGGTGACGGTGAAGCTGGTGGGCTTTGGCCATCCGGAGGTGATAGAGCCGGGGCTGCCGCTGAGCCGGGGGCGCCAGTGGCTGTGCGCGCTGTGTTTCCTGGCGTTGGCCGGATGTGCCATGCCCATTCCCCTGCGGCAGGTGTTGTCATGAGGTACCTGTGTGATGTGTGTGAGCGGCTCGCGCCGCCGGCCTCCTTCCGGGTGGAGCTGGGGGTGCTGGTGATGACGTGCGCGCGCTGCGGCAACGAGAGCCGCGCGCGGCCCGAGGAGGCGCTCCAGGGGGCCGTCACCCAGGCGCAGGAGCCCGTGCCCCCGCTCCAGCAGCGGCTTACCCCGGTGCCGGTGCTGAAGGTGGTGGCCCTGCGGCCCTCGGACGAGCAGGTGCGGGGGGCGGCCGCCGTGGCGCGCTCGGAGGACCCCTTCGCCGTGCCCCCGGGCTTCTGCCCTAAGTGCATCACCGCGCGCCGGGAGGGGGCGGAGTCCTGTGCCTCCTGCGGCCTGGTCTACGCCAACTTCATCCCCGAGGAGCAGCGCCCCTCGGAGGCCCTGCAGGCCGCGTGGCTGGCCGTGCTGGGCCGGTGGGACGACCGCGACGCGCACGACCGGCTCTTGTCCCTGGCGGTGGGGCGCGGGGAGCTGGCCATGGCCGGGCGCCTGTACCGCATCCGCCTGGCCCAGGCCCCCGAGGACTTGTACGCCCAGCGTGGGCGGGACGAGGTGGTGCGCCTGGCCTCGGCCTCGCCGGTGGGGTTTTCGCCCAAGGCGCAGGGCGGCCTGTCCTCGAGGACGCAGCTCGTGGCGGCCATCCTCCTGTTCCTGTTCCTGCTGGTGTCGGCGCTGCTCATCTTCCGGCAGTTCCGGCTGATGTTCGGGAGGCCGTGAGGTGCGCGACGCGCACGCCATCAACCTCTCGTGGCTCCTGCGCCTGCGCTGGGGCGCGGTGGTGGCCCAGGCGGTGCTCATCCTCGGCGCGCACTTCGTGCTGGAGATGCCGCTGCCGCTCGTGCCGCTGTTCACCACCATCGGCGTGGCGGTGCTGAGCAACGCGGCGCTGGGCGTGTGGAGCCGGCGCCCCCGGGCCGTGCACGAGTGGCTGCTGTGGGGGGTGATGGCGCTCGACGTGGTGCTGCTCACCGTGCTGCTGGCCTTCAGCGGCGGGCCCTTCAACCCCTTCAGCACGCTGTACCTGGTGCACATCGCCCTGGCGGCGGTGGTGCTCCGGGCCCGGTGGACGTGGACGCTGGTGGCGCTGGGGCTGGGGTGCTTCGGTGCGCTCTTCGTGCGCCACCTGTGGATGCCGGGCGCGGACGCGCACGCCGCGCACCACCACATGGACGCGGTGCGCCTGCACCTGGAGGGCATGTGGGCCGCCTTCGGGCTGGCCGCGGCCGTCATCGTCTACTTCGTCCAGCGCGTCACCCGGGCGTTGGCCGAGCGCGAGGCGGAGCTGGAGGCGGCGCGTGCGGTGACGGCGCGCAACGAGAAGCTGGCCGCCCTGGCCACGCTGGCCGCCGGGGCCGCGCACGAGCTGTCCACGCCCCTGTCCACCATCGCCGTGGTGGCCCGGGAGCTGGAGCGCCGCGGGGAGCTGCCCCCCGCTTGCCGCGAGGACGCGCAGCTCATCCGCCAGCAGGTGTCGCGCTGCCGGGACATCCTCGTGCAGATGGCCGCCGACGCGGGGGCGAGCCACGGCGAGGCCTTCGTGCCCCTGGCGCCCGGGACGCTGCTGGACGGGGTGCTGGAGGGGCTCAAGGGGCGCGAGCGGGTGCGGGTGGCCCTCCAAGGCCCCGCGGACGAGCCGATGTCCGTGCCCGCCCGGGCCCTCACGCACGCCATCCGGGGGGTGGTGAAGAACGCCCTCCAGGCCTCGCCCGAGGGCGCGCCCGTGCAGGTGGTGCTCCTGCGCCAGGAGGCCGGCTGGCGGCTGCGCGTGGAGGACACGGGCGCGGGCATGGCCGCCGGGGTGCTGGCCCGCGCGGGCGAGCCCTTCTTCACCACGAAGCCGCAGGGCGAGGGCATGGGCCTGGGGCTGTTCCTGGCGCGCGCCCTGCTGGACCAGCTCGGCGGCACGCTGGAGGTCCGCTCGGTGCCGGGCCAGGGCACCCAGGTGGCGCTGACGTGGCCCGCGCGCGCCCTGCGACAATTTGACCCGTTGTCCTCCGGGCCGTCCGGGGCGAGCCTGCTGGAACCGGGCGCCTGACGCCGGGTGTCCCCATGGCCTCTCCTCGCGCTTCCGATGCCCCTTCGCTGCTGCTGGTCGATGACGACGGCGTGTTCCGCGAGCGCCTGGCGCGGGCCTTCCGCGAGCGCGGCTTCGAGGTGGCCACCGCGGGCTCCATGGAAGAGGGGCTCGCGGCGGCCCAGCAGGAGTCCCCGGAGCTGGCGGTGGTGGACCTGCGGATGCCGGGGCGGGGCGGGCTGGAGCTGGTGCGCGAGCTGAGGGCGCTGGATGCCTCCACGCGCATCATCGTCCTCACCGGCTACGGCAGCATCGCCACCGCCGTGGAGGCGGTGCGGCTGGGCGCGCTCAACTACATTCCCAAGCCCGCCGACGTGGATGACCTGCTGGCGGCGCTGGCCCGGGGCCTGGGCGAGCCCAGCCCCCCGGTGGCGGAGGCCTTCCAGGCCCCCTCCCTGGCCCGCGCCGAGTGGGAGCACATCCAGCGCGTGCTGGCCGACTGCGAGGGCAACATCTCCGAGGCGGCGCGCCGGCTGGGGCTCCACCGGCGCTCGCTCCAGCGCAAGCTCCAGAAGCACCCCCCCTCGCAGTGAGCCCCCCGCCCCGGAAGGGCCCTGCCTGGTGCCCGTCCAGTCAAGCGGAACCTGGGCCCTGAAAGGGACGGTGGGTGCAACGGACCTGGCGGCCGGGGGCTGTTATTCTCCCTGTCCCGCATGGCGCTCTCCCTCGTCCGCACCTCCAACGTCGATGCCCTGCTCGGTCCTGGAGGGGCACTCCAGGCGGCCCTGCCCGCCTACGAGCACCGCCCCGAGCAGCTCCAGATGGCGCGTGCCGTGGAGCGCGCCTTTTCCGACCGCAGCTACCTCCTGGCCGAGGCCGGCACGGGCACGGGCAAGACGCTCGCCTACCTGGTCCCCGCGCTGCTCTCCGGGCGGCGGGTGGTGGTGTCCACGGCGACCAAAACCCTGCAGGAGCAGATCTTCTTCAAGGATCTGCCGCTCCTGAAGGAGCAGATGGGGCTGGAGTTCGAGGCCGCGTACCTCAAGGGCCGGGGCAACTACCTGTGCCTGCACCGGTACAACAGCTTCACGAAGGACCCCACCTTCGGCACCCGCGAGGAGGCGCGCCAGTGGCCGCACATCCAGTCCTGGGCCGCGCGCACGGAAACAGGGGACCGGGCCGAGCTGGAGCTGCCCGAGAACTTCAGCGCCTGGCCCCGGCTGTCCTCCTCGGCGGAGACGTGCCTGGGCTCGCAGTGCCCGCTGTATGAGCAGTGCCACGTGACGCGCATGCGGCGCGAGGCGGAGCAGGCGGACCTGCTCGTGGTGAACCACCACCTCTTCGTCGCGGACCTCTCCCTGCGCGGCGCGGGGCGGCGGGGCGAGGGCGTGCTGCCGCTCTACGAGGCTGTCATCCTCGACGAGGCCCATGCGCTGGAGGACGCGGCGAGCGGGTACTTTGGCTGCGGGGTGTCCAACCACCGGCTGGAGGAGCTGGCGCGCGACGCGGTGGCGGCGCTGCCGGAGACGGACGCGCGCTTCCCCACGCTGCGGGCCCTGGCGGCGCGGGTGCGCACGCACGCGGAGGTGCTCTTCACCCAGGCGCCCCGGGTGCTGGGACTCTTGGGCAGCGAGGGCGGGGTGGCGCTGAAGCCCGACCGCATGGCGCTCCTGGGGGGCCCCCTGGAGCAGGTGCGCCACGGCCTGGCGGCGCTGGGGGCCTTCGCCTCGAGCGCGCGCGAGCCGGAGCTGGCCGCCCTCACGCGCCGGTCCGCCGAGCTGACCGAGGAGCTGAGCTTCCTGGAGAAGGTGGAGTCCGCGGACCACGTGTACTGGGCCGAGGCGCGCGGGCGCGGCGTGTTCCTGCGCGCCAGCCCCATCGATGTGGCGCGCGAGCTGCGCGTGCGCCTCTATGACGCCGTGGACACGGTGGTGTTCACCTCGGCGACGCTGGCGGCGGGGGGCCGGTTCGACTTCTTCGCCAAGCGCATGGGGCTGTACGACGATGATGGGGCCCCGGTGGCCGAGGTGCGCACGCTCGCGGTGCCCAGCCCCTTCGACTACGCGCAACAGTCGGCGCTCTACCTGCCCACGCACCTGCCGGACCCCGCGGCCCCGGGCTTCATCGAGGCCGCGGCGGAGGAAATCGTCCAGCTGTGCGAGGTGTCCGGCGGCCGGGCCTTCGTGCTCTTCACCTCGCTGCGCAACATGGAGCGCGCGTACGAGCTGACCAAGGCCCGGTTGCCGTACCAGGTGCTCCGCCAGGGGGACCGGCCGAAGCAGCAGCTCCTGGAGTCCTTCCGCGAGCTGCCCAGCGTGCTCTTCGCCGCGCACAGCTTCTGGGAGGGGGTGGACGTGCCGGGAGACGCGCTGAGCCTGCTCATCATCGACCGGCTGCCGTTCGCCTCGCCGGGGGACCCGCTGGTGGCCGCGCGCATCCGTCAAATCGAGGCACGCGGGGAGGGCGCCTTCGAGCAGTACCAGCTCCCCCAGGCCACGCTCGCGCTGCGCCAGGGCTTCGGGCGGCTCATCCGCACGCAGAGCGACCGGGGCGCGGTGGCGCTCCTGGACCGCCGCATCGTGACAAAGCCCTATGGCCGGGCATTCCTGGAGAGCCTGCCGGACGCGCACCGGGTGAGGGATCTGGACGGCTTGCGGGACTGGTTCTCGGAGGGTTAGGAGGCTCGCCCATGGATGTCTCCCTGGTCATTCTCATCGTCGCCGCCGTGGCCGTGGCCTTCCTCGTGTTCGGACCACTGCGGCACGTCCGGGAGCGCGAGGCGCGCTGGGGGGGCGTGGCCGAACAACTGGGCGGCAAGCTCCAGGGCGGCGAGGTGCGCGGCGAGCACGAGGGCCTCTCCGTCCGCATGGGCATGGAGTGGCACGCGGAGGGCTCGCAGGGCCTGGGCCACTTCTGCGTGGTGCGCGCGAAGGTGCCGGGCCCGCTTCCGCCCGGGTTCGTCGCCGCCCCGCGCCGGTGGACCTCGGGGGTGAACCGGCTGCTGGCCAGCAACCTCTTCGCCTCGGGAGATCCCGCGCTCGACGAGATGTACGTCTTCCAGAGCGATGTGAAGGCCCAGGGGCAGGCGTTCCTCCAGGATTCCGAGGTGAAGGAGGCCCTGCGCGGCCTGCTCGGCGCCGGGGGGGTGGCCTTCGTGGAGAAGGGCCAGACGGGCTTCGCGTCGCTGGGGTCGCTCTCGGACACCGAGGAGATTCAGCGCCGGTTTGCCCTCGTGGGCCGCGCGGCGCTCCGGCTCGCGGCGTCCCCCGCGAGCCGTGCCCTGGCCGAGGCGCCCGCCCAGGCGGGGTGAGCCTCATGGTCTCCCGCGCAACCTCAGGCCGAGGCGCGCCAGGAAGGGCTGGCCGACGGTATCCACCCCCGCCCGCCCCACCAGGTACTCCCGGTCGAACAGGTTCTCCGCCGCGGCGAACACCTCCAGTCCGCCCACCAGGCGGCGGCTCACGGACGCGTCCACCACGGCATAGCCGCCCATCCGCCGCGTGTTGAGATCGTCCTCGAACTGGGGACCGGTGACGCGAAGCTGCACCGTGGCGGTGAAGAGCGCTGGCGCATCGAAGGTGACGAGCGCCGTGCCCCGGTGCTGCGGGTCCTGCGCGAGCTGCTTGCCCACGAGCTCCGGGTTGCCGGGCGCGTCGCGGACCTCCGAGTCCACGAAGGTGTAGGCGAGCAGGACCGTCCACGCACGCGCCACGCGCCAGTCCAGGCCCGCCTCGAGGCCCCGGACCCGGGCGCGGCCCAGGTTCTGGCGCTGGCGCGAGGTGCCGTCGGGCAGGGGCGTGGCCAGGGTGGCATTGATGATGGGGTCCTCCAGCTCGTTCCAGAAGCCGGTGAGGCGCGCGGTGAGGCCCCGGGGGCCCTGCACCTCGGCCCCGGCTTCCCCGCCCGTGAGGCGCTCGGCGCCCAGGCGCGCGTTGGCGGCGGTGAGCACGGTGCCCACCTGGAAGGGACGGTACAGCTCGTTGAGCGTGGGGGCGCGGAAGGAGCGGTAGCCCGAGGCGCGCAGGGTGAGCCGCTCCAGGGGGCGCAGCCGGGCGCCGAGCCGGGGGCTGAGCTGGTGCTCGCCCCGGTCCGCGAAGGCCTCGGTCTCCACCCCGCCGCCCACCTGCTCCACCCGGCGCTCGCCGTTCACGTTGCTCCAGGTGTCCCAGCGCAGCGCGGCGGTGAACTCCAGCGCCGACGTCACCGTGTAGAGCTCCTGCAGGAACAGGCCCGCGAAGCGTTGCTCACCCCCCGCGCTGCGCAGCGCGGGTGTGGTGGGCGAGGGGTTGGGCACGAAGAGCTGCTCATCCGAGGTGCCCTCCACCCGGCGCACGTCCGCGCCCGCCGTCAGCACGTGCGCTCCCCCCAGCGTCCAGGCGGGGCCCGTCCACGTGAGCGAGGCGCCCTGCTCGTTGGCGGGAACGTCCTGGAGGGCGGAGAGCGCCTCGGAGGAGCGGTCCGCGGCCACGCGCGCCCGGCGCTGCTCGAAGTGCTGCAGGCGCCCGAAGAGCTGCAGCGCGAACTGGCCTGCGCTGGGCGTGGTGAGCTGGGCCCCCGCGCTGGCGAGGCCAGACTCCGCGCGGGCCGTGGTGTAGGTGGTGCCCCCGTTCTGGTTCTCGCGGAAGAGGCTCAGGCGCGCGTCGAGCCGCAGGGCGGGGCTCACCTCGGCCTCCACCCGGCCATGGAGGGTGACGTGGTTGCCTGGGGTGTCCTGGTCGATGGGGCCCCGCTGGGAGGCGGCCACGACGGGGTGGCCTCCGGTGGTGAGCAGCTCGGTCTCCACCGCCGCGCCCACGTTTCCCCAGCGGTGGGCCCCGCGCGCGGACAGCTGGCCGGTGTTCAGCATCCCGTAGGCCACATCCCCCTCGAGGAGCGGGCCGGTGAGGGGGCGGGAGAAGAGTTGCACCACGCCGCCCAGCGCCGCGCTCCCGTAGAGGGCCGAGCCGCCGCTGGGGACAATCTCCACCCGGTCCAGGCCCAACCGGGGCAAGGAGCGCCAGTACACCCAGCCCCCGAACGGATCATTCGCGGGCACGCCATCCACCAATACCAGGCTGCGGGAGACGCCCGAGGGGGCCAGGCCCCTCAGGTTGAGCCCCTGGGCGGTGGGGTCCGACACGAGGCTCGAGGTGCGGCGGAACGTGGCCACCGAGGGCACGGTGCGCAGCAGCCCGTCCTGGGTCAGCGAGGGGCTCCGGTCAATCTCCGCGCGGGGCAGGACGATGACGGTGGCGGGCACATCCCGGAGGGGCCTCGGCAAGCGCGTGGCGGTGACGACGGTGCCCTGCGCCGTGGGGGGCTCCGCGGGGGGGCTGGGCGTGGGCTCGGGGGGCGGGGCGTCCGTGCTGCCCATCCAGAGCAGCACGAGGCAGAGGGGAGTCATCGGCACGGCGGGAGGTTCTCAGCCAGGCAAGCGGCTCACCACGGCAGAGTTTGGATGTGGCAGGTGGTGGACAGGTGCCTGGCGCGGGCGCCCTTGGTAGAAAGGCGCCATGTCAGAGACCCTCACGCAGCGGGCCATCGCCCTCGAAGAGCGATACGGAGCACACAACTACCATCCTCTGCCCGTGGTGTTGACCCGCGGCGAGGGCGTCCACGTCTGGGACGTGGAGGGCACCCGGTACCTGGACTTCCTCTCGGCCTACTCCGCCGTGAACCAGGGCCACTGCCACCCGCGCATCATCGCCGCCCTGACGGAGCAGGCGCGCCAGCTGACGCTCACCTCCCGGGCGTTCCACTCCGACCGGCTCGGGGAGTGCGAGAAGTACCTGGCGGAGTACTTCGGGTACGACAAGGCCCTGATGATGAACACGGGCGTGGAGGGCGGGGAGACCGCCCTGAAGCTGACCCGGAAGTGGGCGTACAAAGTCAAAGGCGTGCCCGCCAACCAGGCGAAGACGGTCTACGCGGCGGGGAACTTCTGGGGCCGCACCCTGGCGGCCATCTCCGCCTCCACGGACCCGGAGAGCACGCGCGACTATGGCCCCTTCCTGCCGGGCTACCTCATCATCCCGTACAATGACCTGGCCGCGCTGGAGCGCACCTTCGCCGCGGACCCTACGATTGCCGGCTTCATGGTGGAGCCCATCCAGGGCGAGGCGGGCGTGGTTGTCCCGGATGCGGGGTACCTGAAGAGCGTCCGCGAGCTGTGCACGAAGTACAACGTGCTGTTCATCGCCGACGAGGTGCAGACGGGCTTGGGGCGCACGGGCAAGCGGCTCGCGTGTGACCACGAGGCGGTGAAGCCGGATCTCCTGGTGCTGGGCAAGGCGCTCTCGGGCGGCACGTACCCGGTCTCCTGCGTGTTGGCGGATGACGCCATCATGCTCACCATCAAGCCGGGCGAGCACGGCAGCACGTACGGCGGCAACCCGCTGGCATGTGCCGTGACGGTGGCGGCCCTGAACGTGCTGCGCGAGGAGAAGCTCGCCGAGAACGCCGAGCGGATGGGCCAGCTGTTCCGTCAGCGGGTGAATGCGCTGGTGCAGAAGGGCGGGAGGGTGACGCTGGTACGCGGCAAGGGGTTGCTCAACGCCATGGTCATCGACGACACGGAGGCGAGCGGCGCGGCCTGGGAGCTGTGCTTGAAGCTGAAGGAGCGGGGCCTGCTCGCCAAGCCCACGCAGGGAAACAAGATCCGCTTCGCGCCGCCGCTGGTGATTACCGAGTCTCAGATGAACGAGGCCTGCGACATCATCGAGCGCGTCATCCAGAGCACCTGAGAAGCGAAGGGCGGCCCTCGGGCGGGAGCACCGAGGGCCGCGGTGGCCCCGGCGTTACGACGCCAGGGGCAGCGCCGTCTCGGCCGTCACGTCACGCAGGGGCTCCGGCGGCAGCGAGTCCATCAGCGCCTCGACCAGCTTCGCTACCTGGGCCAGGGGCACCCCCTTGAAGTCGAGCACGGCCTTGCCCTTGTGGTTGCGCACCTGAACCCGGACGGCCTCTCCAGAAGAGAAGCGGCTCGACACGCTCTGTTGATACAGGTTCACCAGGGCGAGGTCCGAAGGGGGCAGGGGCTTGCTGGAAGAGGGCTTGCGCTTGCGCTGGATCGCCCGGCGCATCTCCTCCACGCTGCACTCGGAGAAGGGCTTGGGCGTTACCTCCCAGTTCTCGCCCGGCACTTCGATGAGGGTGTCTCCCGGCTGAGCAGGGTTCACCTCCAGGCCCGTCGCCTCCTCATACGTCAGCAACAGGGAGAGGCGGGTGACGCCGAACCGGCGGCTCACCTCCTCGCTGAAGGCGCTCGCCACCGCGCCATACGAGGACAGGGTGGCCTGAGACAGGTCGCGGAAGTGCTGGCCGAAGTAGTCCCGGGCGTCCTTGTAACCGGCGCGCTCCGCCAGTGCGTTCCTCACCACGTAGTTGTAGAGCTGTCCCATTCGGTGGTGGTTGGCGCCCTCTTCGGCCAAGAGCTGGAGCATGGCGGCACGCACTTGCTCCAGCGTCATGCCCTCCTGAACGACACCTTGGATTTCCTTCGCAGTCCACGTGAACATCGTTGAGCCCCTCAAGGAACGCGCCATGCGTCCCAGCTGCGTGACGAAGCAGCTGAGGCCGTGCAGAGCACAAGGCGCGCCAGCCCATGCGCGTCCGAAAAACAGGCACTTGCGTGGGAGGGACGATGCCACTGCCGTCCACGAGTTGGACGCGGCGTCCACAAGGGAGACAGGTCCGCGAATACCCGTCACCCTGCGCCACTTCTGACTGGTCAGAAGCAGAGCCCCTCGCTACTTCTCAAGAGGCGGAGACCCGAGCGAACTCCAGCCCCAACGGTGCTGGGGGCAGTAGCAGTGGCGTGGGCTCCCGTGGAGCAGCCGCCCACTCAGGGCCGCGAGTTTTCTGAGTTCCATGATGGAACTGCTTGATCCGCCCTGGGACAGCCTCGGAGGTTGTGCGCTTCTTCCCCATCCTGATAGGTTAGGTGGGCTATGCGAGACTTCCTGCCTTGCTGGTCTGTTCTGCTAGCCGTTCTCATGTCCTCGGTGGCCTTGGCCAGTGGCCCGTATGACAAGGGAATCATCCGAACCGAAACGATCTCGGACCATCCCGGCGTGCCTACGAGCAGTGTTCACGTGTCCGGACAGGTGGCGACCGTCCTGCGCTTCGAGAAGGATGTTGATCCGGCGAAGACGAAGCTTCTGGGATGGGAGGGGCGGTTCGAACCCCTCGTGGTGGGGAGCAAGATGGTGGTCATCATGCCGGCCCGGGATCTCAACCGCGACGAGGCGGTTCCCTTGCTCGTTACGCTGGTAGATGGGACCGAGATCCCGTTCATTGTGAGACCGCCTTTCTCCAGGGATGACGGGGGGTGGGAGAGGTGGACTGACCATCAGGTCAACGTGTTCAAGAATCCCGGCAGCTACAACGCTGTCCTCTCCGAACTCTACGACACCCTGAAGAAACAGCGCGCACTCGGCGAGGAGGTTCAGCGGCTCAAGAAGGAAGAGAACTCCGTCGATCACGCACTGGCCACCCTGCTCATGAGTGGTGAACTCAAGAAGACTCTATTTGTCCGCAAGAGGGTTTTCCGTCCGCGGAATGAGGACATGGACATGGTCGTCGAATTGTTCTCAGGTCTCGGCAAAGCGGCAGCGGTCGTCACCCTGACGAACACCTACTATGGCGATGACTGGAAGTTTGATGGCGCCTACTTGACCCGCGACTACACGAACTTCACGGCTCGCCCCTTCGCGATGCGCATGGATCGCTCCACCATCGTCCCTGGCCAGTCGGGGAAGATCGCGGTTGTCGTGGACCAGAGCGCTTTCCGGACGAAGGACGGAGAGCTTGTCGATCTCGCCCTTCAGATCTTCCGTGGGGACGGACTCCTGCAAGTGGCCGTAGTGCTGGAACACGAGCTCATTCGGCAGTAGAGGTGCCGCTCATGGTGACCACCAAAGCCTTCTTGTTTGGCGCTCTCGTCCTGCTCGCTACATCCTCCGGCTGCACCACGGCGGGTGGAGTGTCGCTGCGTCCGGATGGCAGTCCAGGTTCGCAAGAATGCGCGGAGGAGGCAAAGAAGACCATGCGAATCCTGAGATTGCACGTCGGGGATAGCGCATTGGTGGAACTTGATGCGAACCAGAGCGGCAGCCGACGCGTGACGCTCTACGACGGACCGATTGAGAGCGTCTTGGAGGAACGCTTCGGCACGCTGGAGGGGGCCACACGCTTGTACGGGCAGGTCTGGACGGCCGGGCCACAAGTCGTCATCCGGTACTACGAAGCCCATCCGCCTGATGGAGACAAGGTTCCCATCTGTGCGGTAGCCCGGCTTGGCAATGACCAGATGCGGAAACTGCCCGAGTCGAAGCCTGGGACGGCCATCATCGACAGCTCCATCGCAGCGGCCTTCGTCGTTGATGCCTTCCGCTGATCCACCCCTGACAATGCTTCCTGAGGAAGACGCGCCCGCCGTTTCTTTGTGCTCAGGGAAGACCCGTTCGGGCGCTATGGCTCGCAATGGCTCAAGGTGCAGCCTGTCCATACGGGCGATGCTGCGCGTTGTCCGGAGTGCGGGGGCATCATCGGCATGCGGACGTGGCTGCCACCCTATGAGGGAGAGGTCGAGGTTCATGGGGAGGCCTTGGGGGACATCATCGCGGTGACTGGCGATGACATGATCATCTCCGAGCGATTGGCCGAGTCTTTCCGGGCAGAGGGACTGGTGGGGTGGGGTGGTTTTCATCCCGTGGGCATCCCGCACGTCCGAAAGAGGCGGGGGCATCAGGACTCGGGAGGGATGCCGCGTTACTTCGTCGTGACCCCCTGTTTTGGCCAGGGAGCCGTGGATGAGGCGCACAGCCGGTTGCGCCGTAGAGAGCCCGTAGCGTGCGCCGCGTGCCGCTACGCCGGGCTGGACTCCATCCATGGTTTTGCCCTGGAGCGGGGCACCTGGAAGGGTGAGGACGTGTTTCGCCCCCGAGGGCTCCAGGGCTGCATTGTCGTCTCCGAGCGCTTCGCTGGATTTGTCCGGCGGCACGGCTTTACGAACATGGAGCTGATCCCTACCGAGGCATACGTCTGGGATCCGCTTCGCAAGGGCCCCCTGCCATCCCCTTCGAAGGCGCCCCTCTGACCGTTCAGTTCACGTTCGCTGGCGCGTCCCCGGGCTGAGGACCGTCCTTTGGGCCCTGGCCCGTGCCGAGCACGGCATAGAGGACGGGCAGCACCAGCAGCGTCAGCACGGCCGACGACAGGACGCCTCCGATGACGACGGTGGCCAGGGGCCGTTGCACCTCCGCGCCCACCCCCGTGTGGAGCGCCATGGGCACGAAGCCGAGCGCCGCCACGGCGGACGTCATCAGCACCGGGCGCAGGCGTGACAGGGCCGCCTCCCGGATGGCTTCTCCGGGCGCCAGGCCCTGGCCGAGGAGCTGACGCACCCGGCTGACGAGCACCATGTCCCCCAGCACCGAGACGCCCGAGAGCGCCACGAAGCCCACGGCCGCGGAGATGGAGAAGGGCAGGCCCCGCACGAGCAGCGCGAGCACGCCGCCCACCATCGCGAACGGCACGCCCGCGAAGATGCGCAGGGCATCCCGCACGCGGCCGTACGTCACGTAGAGCAGGAGGAAGATGAGCGCCAGGGCCACGGGCACCACGAGCAGCAGCCGTTGCCGGGCGCGTTCCAGGTGTTCGAACGAGCCGCCCAGGCGGACAGCGTACCCGGTGGGCAGCTCCAGCTTCGCGTCCAGGGTGCGGCGTACCTCCTCCACGAAGCCGCCCAGGTCGCGTCCCCGCACGTTGGCCTGAATGACGAGCCGGCGCTGGCCGCCCTCCCGCTGGACGGTGGTGGGGCCGGACACCTCGCGGAACGTGGCCAGGCGCCCCAGCGGCACGCGGACCCCCTCCGGGGCCACCACGGACACGGTGGCGAGCTGGGCCGGGTTCTGCCGGTATTCCTCTGCCAAGCGCACGGCCAGCTCGACGCGCCGCTCCCCCTCGCGCACGTCCCCCACGCGGCGCCCTCCCACGGCCTCCACCACGTCGAGCACGTCCCGGGCGGGAATGCCGTACCGGGCCACGGCGGCCCGGTCCACCGTCACGTGCAGGATGGGCTGGCCCGTCACCTGCTCCACGGTGACATCCGCCGCCCCCGGCAGGGGGCGCACCAGGGCCTCCACCTCCTGGGCCTTGGCCTTCAAGAGGTCCAGGTCCTCCCCGAAGAGCTTGATGGCCACATCGCCGCGCACCCCGGCGAGCATCTCGTTGACGCGCATCTCGATGGGCTGGAGGAACGCCATGCGCATGCCGGGAAGGTCCGCCAGCTCCGCCTTCATCTCCGCCACGAGCTCCTCCTGCGTGTCGGCGCGCGTCCACTGCGCCCGGGGGTGGAGGGTGATGAAGACGTCGGACAGCTCGAGGCCCATGGGGTCCGTGGCCACCTCCGCCGTGCCTGTGCGCGTCCACACACGCTTCACCTCGTCTGGGAACTTGCCGCGCAGCAGGGCCTCGATGTGCCCGCCGTAGCGAATGGACTCGGCGAGCGAGACTTCGGCCAGGCGCACGGTGTTGATGACGAGGGTGCCCTCGGACAGCCGGGGAACGAACTCACTGCCGAGCCCCAGGGCGGCCCCAGCGGCGCCCACGGTGAGGAGGGCCGCCCCCACGAGCACGGCCCGGCCGTGGCGAAGCGCCCCGTCGAGCACCGGCCGGTAGAGCCGCTGCAGGAGCGCCACGAGGCGCGGCTCCCGGTGCGGTCCCCGGCCCAGCTTCAGGACGAACGAGGCAAGCACCGGCATCAGCGTCATGGACAGGAGCGCGCTGCCGAGCAGGGCGAAGATGAGGGTGAGCGCCAGGGGACGGAAGAGCTTTCCCTCCACCCCCTCCAGCGTGAGGATGGGCAGGTACACCACCAGGATGATGAGCTCGCCGAAGAGGGTGGGCTTGCGCACCTCGACGGCCGCGTCCCGCACCACCTCCAGGACGCCGCGGCGCCCCGCGTCCTCGGCCAGCCGCCGCTCGGCGTTCTCCACGAGGATGACGGAGGAGTCCACGACGAGGCCGAAGTCGATGGCCCCCAGCGACATGAGCGTGCCGGCGATGCCCAGCGGCACCATGGCGTTGAAGGCGAACAGCAGGGACAGGGGAATGGCCGCCGCCACGATGAGCCCCGCCCGCCAGTGGCCGAGGAACACGAAGAGGATGGCGACGACGAGCAGCGCGCCCTCCAGGAGGTTGTTGCGCACCGTGCGCAGCACCTGCTCCACCAGCTCCGTGCGCGCGTAGACGATGTCCACCTGGACATCCGGGGGCAGGCGCTGGCGCACCTCCTCCAGCCGCTGGGCGAGCGCCTGGCTCACCGCGTGGGAGTTCTCACCCATGCGCATGAAGCCCAGCCCCAGCACGGCCTCGCCTTCCCCGTCTGCGGTGGTGGCGCCCTGGCGCAGCGCAGGGCCCACCCGCACCTGGGCCACGTCCCGCACGCGCACCGGCACCCCCTCGCGGGCGGCCACGGTGACCTCCTCCACCGCCGCGCCCCCCTCCAGCGCGCCCACGCCGAGCACGAGGCGCGCGGCCCCCGCCTGCTCTACCCGGCCCCCGCCCACGTTGGCGTTGTTGGCCTCCAGGGCCTGGTAGAGCTCTCCCAACGACAGGTGGAACTGCTGGAGCCGCCGGGGCTCCACCACCACGTGCCATTGCTTCTCCTCGCCGCCCCAGCTGTTGACCTCGGCCACCCCCGGCACGCCGCGCAGCGCGGGGGCGATGACGCGGTCTTGCAGGGTGCGCAGCTCCGTGAGGCTTCGCGTCCGGCTCTTCACCAGGTAGTGGAAAATCTCTCCCAGCCCGGTGGCCACGGGGCCCAGCGTGGGGCGCTCGATGCCCTGGGGCAGGCTCACGTGGCCCAGGCGCTCCGACACCTGCTGCCGGGCGAACCACACGTCCGTGCCGTCGCCGAACTGGAGCGTCACCTGGGACAGGCCCGGCTTGGACAGCGAGCGCATCTGCTCCAACTGGGGGAGCCCCGCCAGCGCCTGCTCGATGGGCACGGTGAGCTGGCGCTCCACCTCCACGGGCGTGAGCGCCGGGGCCAGGGTGTTCACCTGGACCTGGGGTGGGGTGGTGTCCGGCAGGGCATCCAGGGGCAGGGCCTGGAACGACAGCACCCCGGAGAGCGCGAGCGCCAGCGTGCCCAGGAGCACCACCCCGCGGTGGTGCAGGCTCCAATCGATGAGGCGGGTGAGCATGGGAGGTTACTCGCCGCCTTCCTCGCAGCAGCCCGCGCCGATGGAGCCCTTGAGAATCTCCGTCTTGAGGAGGAACGCCCCCGTGGTGACGACCTCGGCGCCGGGGGCGAGCCCCTTCACCACCTCCACCTCCCCGGGCGTGCCGGCGCCCAGCTCCACGGCGATGGGCTCGTACAGGCCCGCCTCCCGCTTCACGAAGACGAGCGTGCGTCCCTCCGCATGCTGGATGGCCTCGCGGGGAACCATCACCGCCGCGTGCTCGGGGGATACCTGGATGCGGGCCCGCAGGAAGAGGCCCGCCTTGAGGGCCTGGTCCGGGTTGGGCAGCTCGACGCGGGCGCGCACGGTGCGCGTGGCGGGGTCCACCGAGGCCGCGACGCGGGTGAGGGTGGCCTCGCGGGCTTCCCCGGGAATGCCCTCGAACTGGAGCGTCACCTTCTGGCCCGCGCGCACGGACAGGGCGTCCGCCTCGGGAATGTCGAGCTGGGCCCAGAGGGTGGAGAGGTCCGCCACGTGGAGCAGCGTCTGGCCTGCGGCCACGTGCCGGCCGGGGGCCGCATCGCGCGCCACCACCGTGCCGGACAGGGGAGCCTTGAGCGTGTACTGGCCTGCGTGGCTCACGGCCCCCACGCCCGCGGCGGAGAGGGAGGCCCGGGCCGCATCCTGCGCGCCCTCGGCCGCGGCCAGCTCGGTGCGGGCCTGCTCCACGTCCTTCTGCGAGCTGATGCCGCGCTGGAGCAGGGCCTGCTCCCGGTCCAACGCCGAGCGCGCCGAGGCGACACGGGCCTGGGCCGCGGAGAGCCGGCCCTGGTCCTCCCCCACGGCCGCGGAGGCCACCACGGCCAGGGGCTGGCCGGCCTTCACCGGGTCCCCCACATCGGCGAGGACCTCCAGGACGAGCACTTCCCCCCGGGCCGTGAGGGGGGCGGAGCGGTTGTGGTTGAAGGCGAGCTGGCCCACCACCTCCAGCGTCTGGGCCAGGGGCCGTTGCTCCACGCGCCGGGTGGTGATGCCCGCCTCGCGCGCGGTCTCCTCCGAGGCCAGGCGCACGCGCATGTCCGGAGGGGGGAAGACGGGAGGCTCCGCGCCCGCGGCCCGGACGCGCTCCGGGTGGCAGTAGGGGCAGACGGACTCCGGGAAGCCGTGCTCCCGGCAGTAGTCGCCCGCTTCGATGAAGCGCGCGATGAGCGCCGGGTGGCACTTCGTGCAGCGGGATTCGGGAACGGCGTGCTCCGGGCACCAGTCCTTCGGCACGGAGGGCGGACCGGTGAAGGTGAGCCCCGGGTTGCACGCGCGGCACTGCGACTCGGGCACCTGGTGGGCCTCACACCAATCGCCCTGGGCCTGGAAGACCTCCGCGAGCTCGGGCGTGCAGCGCGTACACAGGTCCGCCGGGACGCCATGCTCACACAGCTGGATGGCGGAGGCGCCCGGGGCTGCGGGGGCCACGGGGAGGCCCGCATCCGCGGGGCCCCGGGAGGAGGGGCCCACCGGAACGGCTTGGGAGTCCTTCGTGCAGGCGGCCCCCGCACTCCAGAGCAGGAGGACCCCCAGCGCGGCCGGAAGGATGCGGGCAAGCCCCATTTACTTCACGCCTTTCTGGGCGAGGTCCGGGTGGCAGAGGACGCACTGGGACTCGGGGCGCTCGTGCTCGGCGCACCAGTCGCCCTTGGACTTGTAGACCGGGGCCAGCTTGGGATTGCAGCGGGTGCAGAGGGACTTTTGAACGCCGTGCTCGCACTTCGGCTTGGCCGCCTCCGCGGGGGCCCCGGCGGGCGGTGGGGTTTCGCCCGCCCAGGTGGGAAGGGCAACGGCGGACACGAGGCACAGCGCTGCGGACAGGGAACGCAAGGAACGCATGAAGGGAACTCCAGCCGGGCACGCCCGGGAGGGGCGCGCACGGCGGCAAGGGCCCCGGGCTTCAAGGCTCGGGGCGCGGGAGAACGTGAGAAAGGACGCGGGTTCACGCCGGGGGACAGAGCCCCGGGGAGAACGCTGGACACACGACGGCCTGGACGGGCGGCGTCAGGCTTTCGGAGGTTGGAAGATGTCTGCGGTGACGCCCGAGGGTACCGGTGTGTGCGGGCCCCGCGGGGCGGGCGAAGGGCGGGAGGCGGGAGGAAGGACCCGTACCTCGACCACGGAGGAGCCCGGCAGGGCCCGGTGGGGACAACACAGGCACACCGCGCAGTCCGCGCACCGCTCTTCCGGGCCCTCCTCGTCCTCGCACGGCACGGCCCCCTCGCTCACGAGCGCGAGCGTCTGGAAGACGCCCCCGGCCGTCAGCACGAGCAGCAGGGCGAGGATGCGCAGGAGGTACGCCATCAGCCCTGGGCTTACTGAGGACAGGGGGGGTGCGTCAACGTGCGGGGGCCCCCTCGGCGGGGCGGTGCTCCTGGAGCAGCCGTTCCAGCAGGCGCCGCATGGCCCGGGAGTTCCAATCTCTCACGCCGGAGAAGCGGGCCGTCAGGCGTCCGTCCACCACCAGGATGCTGGCGGGGAGCGCCTCGACACCGAAGGCCCGGGCCGCCGCGCGCCCCTCATCCAGGCGCAGGTGGAGCCCGGCCACGGGAGGGCCGCCAAGAAATGCCTCGACGTCCTGGAGGTGTGCGTCGTGGCTGAAGACGACGGCCCGCAGCCCCTCGGGAGGCTGCTCCGCCAGCTTCACCAGGGAAGGGGTTTCCTCCCGGCAGGGCGGGCACCACGACGCCCAGAAGACGACGAGCAGGGCCCGTGAGGGGGGCGCATCCGCAATCGCTGGGGCCTGTCCCCCGAGCCGGATGTAGGCCGGGGGGGACTCGTTCTGACATCCCGGCAGCAGCAATAGGCCTACCCAGCAGGCCACCCCCAGGCCGAGGCCACACGGGGCCCTGCGAAACGCTCGGGAGAAGGGGGCCATGCGGCAGGGATTGTGACAGACCTGGCCACGTTCCGGCGCCGTCGTGTAACGCCCAAGGATACAGCCCCCGGGGAAAGGACCGTTCCGGCCGGGGGGGCTCCTTGTCCCGAGGCACCCGCTCTTCTTGGTTCACAGCTTGCAGTGAGAATCCGCGATGTCCTCGCCCTTCGAGGACATCCACCACTTTCGCAGGACCTGGGGACGTTATGACGACCATGCGCAACAAGCTGATGAAGAGTGCGGTCATCCTCGCCGTGGCCGTGGGCTTTGGCACCGGCTGCGGGGGCACCTATGAGGAGCCGGAGTTCTCGCAGGACCTGGAGACCGCCGGGCAGGAGGCTGTCGCCGAGGAGCCTCGCAAGGTTGAGGACATGAGCGCGCTCTTCGACGACGTGGCGGGCGTTCTCTATGTCGTGGATACCGAGCAGGACATGGTGCTGAAGCAGCTCGGCGCCCAGCAGGTTGGTGCCAACGCGTACGAGGCCATCAACCGCCCCACGGGCGAGAAGCTGTTCTTCACCCTCAAGCCCTCCCCGATCAGCTGGTGGCCCAGCCTCTTCACGCGCTGCCCCAATGGCCAGTATGTGCTCAACGGGCGGCCGTGTCCGAAGCTCGAGCTCCAGACCCCCAACCTGCAGGTGTGGCGGAACTCCTCGTGCAGCCAGCGGATCCAGGCGGCCGGCACCAGCGCGTGCATCACCTCGTCGGCCACGGGTACCAGCTACAAGTACCAGTACCTGGAGTCCTGGAAGTGCGGCGTGGGCACGGGCTACTGCGTCAACTGGAAGTCCATCCAGTCGCTGCGCTACAACTACAACCTCGCCGCGTGCGGTGGGAACCCCGTGAGCATCGCCCAGACCACGAATTACCTCTGCGCGCGCTGATCCCCCGAGCCCCGCACCCTCCGGGGCTCACCGGGCGCCCCGCGTTCCCTTCAACTCAAGCGTGCCCTCCTGCATCCACCCACAGGAGGCACGCCGTCAGAACGTTCATGGCGTCTTCCCCAGACGCAGACGGATCAGCGCGTCTGGGGTGAGCGGCTCGTGGCCCTGGGTGCGCATCTCGTCGATGAAGGCGGGCGTGACACCGGTGGCCTGGAAGCCCATCAGCGTGTCCGCGCTCAGCCCGGTGAAGCCCGCGCGGGCCAGACCGGCGAGCGTCTCTGGGGTGATGCCCAGGGCGCGCATCCCCGTGGCCTTCTCCAGGTCCGTGTAGCCGGCGTCCTTGAGCGCGCGCAGGTACGCCTCGGTGGCGCCCACCGCATGGGCGGCGGCCACGGTGTCCGGGCTCACCTTCGAGAAGCCCAGCCGCTTCAGCGCATCCACTTCCTCGGCGGTGACGCCCAGGTGCTTCAGCACGAAGAGCTCGTTGGCGGACAGGGGCTGGCCGAAGCGGGCGTGGAGGCCCTTCGCGTACTCCTCGGTGATGCCGGACTGCAGGAGGGCCCGCGGCGCCGGTTCGGGGCCTCTGTCCTTCCGCGGTTTCGCGGGCTCTGAAGGGCTGGGCGAGGGGACCGGGGCCGGCTGAGGCGCAGGGACCTGGCGGGGCAGGGTGGCCCCCTGGGGCTCAGGCGCGGGAGAGGGACTCGTCGAGGGGACGGGCGCTGGGGCGGGCGCGGGCTCGGCAGGCGCAGACGGGCTGGCCGCCAGGAGCGAGCGCGGGGCCTGGGCGGGCAACACCCGGGCGGCAAGGGGCGCCGCGGCTGCGAGGCTGCTCATCAGCACCAGGACAGAAGCGCCCGCCGTCCAGCGGGAGGCGCACCGCGAGGGAGGTGCGGCCACCAGCCGGCGCACGCGCTCCGGCAGCGAGCCTCCCAGCGCGGAGAGGGCGGGGGCTGGAGCGGGGGAGGGCATGACACGCAGGGTTTCCAGGGCGGTGAGTGCCCGGGCGTAGGAGAGGGCGTTGCCCGTCAGGCCCGCGGCGGCGTCATCGCAGCAGTTCTCGCGCTCCACGCGGATGACGTGGGACATCCACCAGACGGCCGGGTGATAGAAGAGCAGCGTCTCCACCACGGTCTGGAGGAGGTTCACCGCGAAGTCATGACGGCGGATGTGCGCCAGCTCGTGCGCGAGAATCATCTCGAGCTGCCGCGCGGGCAGGCCGGTGAGGGTGGAGACGGGCAGCAGCACCACGGGCCGCAGCCACCCCAGGGCGGAGGGAACCTCCAGCGTGGGGGACTGGAGCAGGCGCACCCGGCGCGTCACGCCCAGGCGCCGCGCGAGCGCCTCCAGCCGGTGTTGCCATGCTTCGGGAGCGGGGGATGCCTCGCGCACCCTCCGGTGCAGGCGTGCCCACCCGGCCAGCAGCCGCAGGGAGGACACCGCCACCCCGAGCCCCCAGGCGAGCACCCCCCAGGGCAGAAGGCCGCCGGTGAAGGCGGTGGCCCGGGCGCGCAGGGACGCGGCCAGGGGGGACGCGGGCGCCGCCCCGGCCTGGGAGGCGGGCCCCGGGGGGGACTGCCCGGCCGCGGCTGGGAGGGTGGACACGGCGGCCGGGGCCTGCCGGGCGTGGAGGTGCTGCCAGCCGGTGGCGATGGGCAGGACGAGCATCAGCCCCAGCGCGCCACAGGCCAGCCCATAACGGGCGGTGGCCCGGGGCCCCAGCAGGCGCAGTCCGAGCGCGAGCACGGCCGCCACGAGCACGCCCTGCCACACGAGGTGCAGCAGCGCCCAGCCCAGGGACTCCAAGATGACGTCCTTCATGGCATGTCCTCCTGCTCCAGCGAGTCCAGGAGCCGGCGCAGCTCGGCCAGCTCCTCGGGGGACGTCTTCTTCGAGGACAGGGCCTGCATGGCCAGCTGGGCCGGGGAGCCGCCAAAGGCACGGTCCACCAGGTCCGCCACGAGCTGACGCTGGGTTTTCTGCTGGGCCACCCGGGCGCTGTAGACGTGCGCGCGCTGGGACTCGTCTCGGACCACGAGCCCTTTCTCGGTCATGATCTGCATCAGCTTCAGGACGGTGGTGTAGCCCGGCTCATCCGGAAGCGAGGCGTGGACATCGCGGACGGTGCTGGCGCCCCGCTCCCAGAGGACGCGGAGGATCGCCAGCTCGGCGTCCGTGGGACGCGGCAGTCTTGGCTCGGCCATGGAGGCTCCTGGGTGGTGTGAAGCAATATACGAAGCAATTCGTAGGAGTCAACGAAGAGCTTCGTAGAAGGTTCACACCGCCTCCTCGCCAGGGGGGCTCCTAGCCCTTCAGGTCATCGGACAGCACGAAGTCCGGCTTGATGCGCTGGAGCGTCTTGGCGAAGGACTCGCGGTCCTGGGCCTTGTCCAGCGCGGCCTCGGGGGCGATGGTGCCCGCGGCCACCAGCTTCTCCAGGTGCATGTCCAGGGTCTGCATGCCCTGGGCCTGGCCCGCCTGCATCTTGCTGGCGATCTGGAACACCTTGCCCTCGCGAATCATCGACGAGATGGCGCTGCCGCCGATGAGAATCTCCAGCGCCGCCACGCGGCCCTTGCCGTCCGCGGTGCGGACGAGCTGCTGGGCGACGATGCCCGCGAGGCTCTCGGCGAGCATGCCGCGGATGGCCGGTTGCTCGTCGGCGGGAAAGGCGTTGACGATGCGGTCGATGGTAGCCGGCGCGCTGTTGGTGTGCACTGTGGCGAACACGAGCACGCCGAAGCTCGCCAGCTGGAGCGCCAGCTTCATCGTCTCGTTGGTGCGCAACTCGCCAATGAGGATGACGTTCGGGTCCTCGCGGCCCGCCGAGCGGATGGCGGTGGCGAAGTTGATGGCGTGCGGGCCCACCTCGCGGTGCGTCACCTGGGCCTTGAGGGACTCGTGCACGAACTCCACCGGGTCCTCGATGGTGAGGATGTGCGCGTGGCGGGTCTGGTTGATGTGGTTGATCATCCCCGCGAGCGTGGTGGACTTGCCGCTGCCCGTGGGGCCGGTGACGAGCACCAGCCCGCTGCGGCGCTCGGCCAGCTTGCGCACCACCTCCGGGGTGTTCAGGTCCGTGAGCGTGAGCACCTTGCTGGGAATGGTGCGGAAGACGGCCGCCAGGCCCGTCGTCTTGTAGAAGTAGTTGGCGCGGAAGCGGGCCTTCGTCCCGTAGCTGTAGGCGAAGTCGAGGTCCATCTCCTCGGTGATTTGCTTCTTCTGGTCCGGGTTGACCAGGTCGAACAGCAGGCCCTCCAGCTCGGGCGCGGTGAGCGGCGCCTCGCGCAGGGGCGTCAGCTCCCCGCGGATGCGGCCCATGGGCGGGTGCCCGATGCTCATGTGGAGGTCGCTGCCCTTCTCGGCGAGCAGCGCGTCGAAGAGCGTGGCGATGCGGGGCTGGGCGTTCATGTCCGTCCGTCCTTAGGCGCTGCGGCGGCCCAGCAGCGAGCCCACCTTGTTCATCAGCTTCTGGTCCTGCGCGGGCGCCTCGGGCTGCGGGGCCCCGGGGCGCTTGCCCGTCACCACGGCCTCCAGCTCGTCGGGGCTCTCGGCGAAGCCCCGGGCGATCTCCAGCGTCGTCTTGCCCGCCTTGACGAGCTCCGCCAGCGAGTCGTCGAAGCGGATGATGCCCAGGCTTTTGCCTCGCTGCTGGAGCGAGGGAATCTGGAACGTCTTGTTGTCGCGGATGAGGTTGCCCAGGGCCACCGAGCCCGGGAGCACCTCGGCGGCCACCACCAGGCCCTTGCCGTCGGCGGAGGGCAAGAGCCGCTGGCTGACGATGAGCCGCAGGCTGGAGGCCAGCGTCAGGCGCACCTGGGCCTGGTCGCCCGGGGGGAACAAGTCGATCAACCGGTCGATGGTCTTCGCCGCGCTGGGGGTGTTCATCGTGCTGATGAGCAGGTGGCCCGTCTCGCTGGCCGCCAGCGCCATGCGCACCGTCTCCGTGTCGCGCAGCTCGCCCACGACGATGACGTCCGGGTCCTCGCGCAACGAGCCCTTCAGGGCGCTGCCGAAGGTGCGGGTGTGGGTGCCCACCTCGCGCTGGCTCAGGAGCGCCTGCTTGCGCGGGTGGAGGTACTCCACCGGGTCCTCCACGGTGAGCACGTGGTGCTTGGACTCGCGGTTGATGAGGTCCACGAGGGCCGTCATCGTGCTCGTCTTGCCGTGGCCCGAGGGGCCGGTGACGACGATGAGCCCCTGGTGGTGGTGCGCCGCCTTGGCGATGCTCGGCGGCAGCCCCAGCGACTCCAGGGTGGGAATCTCCCGGGCGATGACGCGGAAGGAGCCCTTGAGGCCCGTGCGCTGGCGGCCCACGTTGACGCGGAACCGTCCGTTGCCCGGCGCCTCGAACGAGAAGTCACAGCTGCCCTCCTTGTCCAGCACCGGCCGCAGGCGGGCGGGCACCAGGGGCAGGAGCATCTGCTCCACGCGCTCGGGGGAAATCACCTCGCCCTCGGGCTTCAGCTCCGAGGCCACGCGGAACAGGGGCGGCCGGCCCGCGACGATGTGCAAGTCACTGGCCCCCATCCGCCGCGCCTCCTCCATCAGCGCGGGCAAATCCCGCCCCAGGTCCGCGCGCGAGGCCCCCATCTGGAGGGACGGCGCGGCTGCGGCCGCGGGTGCGGGTGCCGCGGGAGCCGGGCTGAGCGCCGGGGGCGGCACCGCGCCCTTGACGGGCTTGAGGCCCACGGAGGAGGGGCGGATGGGCGGGATGTTGGGCGCCACGGGGGCGTTGGGGTCCCCGTTCGGGTCCCCGGTGGGGGCCTCGGCGGCGGCGGGAGCGGGAGCGGGGCTTGCGCCCGGGGCGGCCGCGGGGCTGTCGCCGGTGCGCATCACCCGGAGGCTGAGCAGCTCTCCGCGGCGCGCCGCGACGATGGACAGGGTGGCCATGCCCTCGGCGCGCACGGACCACTTCACGGGCTTCTCCGTCACCGAGGCGGCGCGCTCCCGGCCCACCATGGCCAGCAGGGTGCGGTTCAGCTCGTCCGCGGTGAGCACGGCATTGTCCACCGGCTCGTAGCCATTGGTGCTTTTGATCATCGGGCAGCGCCCGGTGGTCAGGGCCAGCTCCGTGATGGCCGGATGGGACAGGTAGCGCAGCATCTCCGCGAGGGGCTTCATGAGAGGATCCGCGTCGGCTCGAGGGTCATGGAAGGAAAGAGACTCCGGCACAGGATAGTCCAACCCCTCGAAAACATCGTCACGAGGGCGGGACGGACTGGCGCCGGGCCAGGGTGCGCGCTTCTGCCACCTTCGCGGCGAGGACGCGCGGGAGGTACTCGCGGTTGGACTCCAGGCGCAGGGCCACCTGGGCCGCCCGGGGGCCGTCCTGGCGCTCGAGCAGCAGCGTGAGCAGGCGCTCCTGGGTGAGCCAGCTGAAGGGGAAGGGGCGCTGGTACTGGCGGCCCAGGGCCTGCGCCTGGGTCCACAGGGCCTCGAACGCGGCGGTGTCCTGGGCGCGGTGGGCCCGCTCCAGCAGCAGCGTGGCGGCCCAGTCCACCTGGAGCCGGTCCCGCCACAGCTCCGGGGGGCGCCAGTCGGCGGCCAGGGTGGCCTCCAGCAGGGGGCGGGCCTCCTCCACGCGGCCCGCCTGGTACAGGGCCAGGCCGGCCTCCGCGCGGTGCAGGGGGGCGCGCACGGGCTCGCCGCGCTCCGCGGCCACGAGGAACAGCTCCGCAGCACGCGCGGGATGGGAGGCGCGCAGGGCGCTGGCCGCCTCGAGGACTTCCTCCAGCGGGGCCTGGGCGGCGCGCTCGGGCGTCATGCGCTCCGCGGCCAGCTCGCGCGCCGTCTCCTCGGCCAGGGTGTGCTCGACTTCCTCGCGCAGTGGGGCCACGGCCTCCAGCGGCAGCCCGGCCTCGGTAGCGCGCTCCAGCAGCGCCAGGGCCTCCTGCGCCGCGGGCATCAGCTCCGAGACCATCACCTCCAGCGCGTCCTGGAAGCGCACGAAGGCCAGCAGCACGAGCAGCCGGGGCGGCGGGTTGTCGGGAAGCGCGTCGCGCAGCAGGGCCAGCGCGGTGCCGTAGCTCTGCTGCTCCAGCGCGCGGGCCAGCTCCGAATCGAGTTCACCGGGCAGCCCCCAGGGGCCGGCCAGCAGGTGCTCGGAAGAGGTGCTCATGCGGTGAAGGGTACCCTGGCGCCCTCGGGTGAGGCCACCTCGGGTGGCGGGCGGGAGGCAGCGCGTTCCTCCCGCCCAGGGATGCTCCCGGCGTGCGCTTACAGCTCGCGGGACATCAACAGGCGCAGCTTGCCGGACTTCTTGGACACCACCGTGGCCACGGTGGTGAAGCCCGCCTTGCGGTAGAAGCTCACCGCGGGGCCGTTGGCCGGGTCCACGCGCAGCGCGAGCGTCTTGCGGTACATGTCGCGCGCGGTCTGCACGCCGTGGTTGAGCAGCACCATGCCCAGCCCCTGCTTGCGCAGGTCCGGCCGGACCACGATGTTGCGCATGTACGCGGCGCCGGGTACCGGGCCGTCGCGCTCCACGGTGACGTAGCCCACCGCCTGTCCCTGCAGCTTCGCCACGTGCAGGAAGGGCCGCAGCTGCGTGAGGGCCTGGAGGCTCTCCTCCTGCGTCTCTCCCCGGCTCTTCCACGGATCCGAGCTGGCGCGCAGGGAGGCCACCAGGCTCATGTCCTCATCGGTCGGGGGAAACATCTTGACCGCCGAGGCCAGATCATTGGGGGGATTGGCCGCGTCCATCACTGGCACCGCCACCTCCACGCCCGGGTCCACCTGCTTCATCGTCATCGCCTTGCTCCTCCGTCGCGCTGCGATCCTAACCGTTAGACCGGTATGCGTGCACGAGGTGTTTCCGCGCACATTTCCCCTCAACTCGGGAGAAGCCGGACCCATTCAAACTGCTCACGGGACAGGTCCATTCCAAGCAGGCCGGCCGGTCCTTCTCGTCTGCTCTCCGGGCGGCTTTCCATTGGCGGACACCTCACTTAAAACCCAACGTCCTGGGGCGAGGGGGGGATGGCCCTCTTCCTTGCCCGCCCGAGTCCTGCTTGCAACTGAACCACGCCCAGCGCGAGCTCACGCTCAAGATCGTCTACTACGGGCCCGGGCTCAGTGGGAAGACGACCAATCTGCGCCAGCTGTACGCCCGGGCGAGCCCCGAGGTGCGAGGGCGGCTGCTGTCGGTGGAGACCCGCGACGACCGGACACTCTTCTTCGACCTTCTGCCGGTCTTCTTCGCCTCCTCGCGAGGCTACAACGTCAAGGTGAAGCTGCTGACGGTGCCCGGCCAGGTCATCCATGTCGCCACGCGGCGCATCGTGCTCCGGGCCGCCGACGCGGTGGCGTTCGTGGCGGACAGCAGGCGCAGCGCCACGGCGGAGAACAACCGGTACTGGCACAGCCTCCGGGACGACATGCGGGAGAACGGGTTGGACCCGGACCGGGTGCCCGTCGTCATCCAGTTCAACAAGCGGGACCTGCCGGATGCCCGCCCGGAGGAGGAGCTGGAGCTGCTGCGCCGCCGGGGCCGGGAGCCAGTGCTGGGCGCGGTGGCCGTGCGCGGCGAAGGGGTATGTGAAACCTTCCACGAGCTGATGCAGCTGGCCTGGCAGCGGCTCGACGCGGACGCGAACCTCGCGCGAAACATCGGCCTGAGCGAGGAGGAGTTCCTCCTCCGGGTGTTCCAGCACCTGGAACTCCGGGGGACTTCGCTCGAGGGCCGCTACCCGGGTGGCAAGAGTTCCAGAGGAGGGGCGGGATGAGCGTGGACCCAGGGCGGACGTCATGGGAGGGCGAGGCAGCGCCCCGCCCCGATACCCTCTTGAACCGCACGCCGGCGCTGGTGGAGCTGCTGGACGTGCCGTCGCTGGCTGGCATGGTGGAGGGCTTCGCGGCCCTGCAGGGCATGGGGGTTCAGGTGCTCGACACCCAGGGCGTGTGCCTTGCGGGCAGCCAGGGGCCCCAGGGGCCCTTCTGTACCCACCCCACCGCCGGTGCGCCGGGGGGCGAGGGGTGCCCGGTCCGGGCGCCGCTCAGCTCGGGCCTCCACGCGCTGGCGTGTCCCAGCGGGGCGCGCTACCTCGTCCTCCAGGTGCGGTGGGAGGGCAGCGAGCTGGGGCGGGCGGTGTTCGGCCCCTTCGCGCCCGAGGCCGTGGCGGGGCTGCCAGAGCGGATGGACGTGGCGCGCGCGGGCGAGCAGGGCTCCGTCCCCGTCCGGGCCGCGGCGTACTTCGCCCAGGTGCTGGAGGCGCTCCTGGCGGTGGGGCACCGCTCGTGGCTGGCCAGCCACATCCAGCTGGAGTCCGCGGGAGAGATTCGCCGGGAGCTGGAGGTGCGCGATGCGCGCATGGCCTCGCTCCAGGGCAAGCTCCGGGAGATGGACCGGCTCCAGTCGAGCTTCCTGGGCACGGTGAGCCACGAGCTGCGCACGCCCCTGGCCTCCATCATCGCCTACTCGGAGCTCCTGGCCGAGGGGATTACCGGGCCGCTCAACCCCGAGCAGCAGCAGTGCGTGCAGGCCATCACGGAGATGGGGCGCACGCTGCTCGATCTCATCACCTCCATCCTGGACATCAGCCAGCTGGAGGCGGGCAAGCTGCGGCTGGCCTTCGCGCCGGTGGACATGGCCGAGGTGGTGGTCTCCGCGGTCTCCAGCGTGACGCCCCAGTCGCGGCGCAAGGGGCTGAAGCTGGAGGTGGTGCTGCCGGAGCTGCGCCAGCCGCGCGTGCTCGCCGACAAGGGCCGGATGCACCAGGTGCTGGTGAACCTGCTGGCCAACGCGGTGAAGTTCACCCCGGAGGGCCACGTGCGGGTGCGGCTCTCGGACGTCGGGCCCCAGGCGGAGCTGGACGCGCCCGGCTACCGCGTCGCCGTGGAGGACTCGGGGGTGGGCATCCGCGCCGACCAGCTGGAGCGCATCTTCCAGACCTTCTACCAGGTGGACTCCAGCTCCACGCGGGAGTTCGGCGGCGTGGGGCTGGGGCTGTCCATCGTCAAGCGCTTCGTGGAAGGGCACGGCGGCAAAGTGCTGGTGGCAAGCCAGCCGGGGCAGGGCTCGTGCTTCACGGCGGTGGTGCCCGCGCGGCCCCCCCAGGTGGGCGATGGCGGGGTGCACGTGCTGCCGCCCCTGCCCGAGCCGGACCGGTTCTGAAAGGAGGGCCCCGGGGCCATGCGCGGAGAGTTCTCCTTTATCGAGCGGTTCCTGAGCGCCTTTCCCCGCGCCCGCGTGCCGCTGGGCCCCGGGGATGACTGTGCCGTGCTGCCCCCCTCCCGGGGCCAGACGTGCGTCACCACGGACGCGGTGGTGGAGGACGTGCACTTCACGCGCGCGCACTTCTCCCCGGAGGACATTGGCCACAAGGCGCTCGCGGTGAACCTCTCGGACCTGGCCGCCATGGGCGCCACGCCGCGCTGGTTCGTGTGTGCCGTGGCGCTGCCCCGGGACTTTCCCGGGCGCGAGCTGAGCCGCCTGGCGCACGGCATGGCGGCGCTCGCCCGGGAGCACCGCGTGGCGCTCGTGGGCGGCAACTTCACCTCCGCGCGCGAGCTGTCGCTCACGATTACCGCCGCGGGCGAGCTGAAGCGCCCCGCCCTCACCCGCGGGGGCGGGCGCCCCGGCCACCTCCTCTATGTGTCCGGCACGCTCGGCGAGGCCCGCCTGGGCTTGAACCTCCTGCGCGAGGGCCGCCGACGGGGCGCCGCCCTCCTGCGGCAGCGAAGGCCCCAGCCCCGCGTGGCGCTGGGCCTGCTCGCCTCCCGCTTTGCCTCCGCGGCGATAGACCTCTCGGACGGGCTCGCGCAGGACCTCGGCCACCTGTGCGAGGCCTCAGGTGTGGGGGCGGAGGTGGAACTGTCCCACCTGCCGGTGTCTTCCGCGGTGCGTCAGGCCCTGGGGTGGGAGGGCGCACTGGAGGGGGGCGAGGACTACGAGCTGCTCCTGGCGGTGCCCCCGGAGCGGGTGGCCGCGTTCGAGCGGGCCTGTGCCCGGGCGGGCGAGCGCGTCACGGCCGTGGGGCTGCTGACACGCGCGCGCCGCCGGGTGCTTCGCGACCCCCAAGGCCGGTTGATTCCTCCCCCGCCAGGCTTCGACCATTTCCGGGTCCGCCCGCCGGTGGATTGACCCTGTCGGACGGCAAGGCTAAACCCCCGGAACGCTCCTGCCGTCTCATCTGGAATCACCTGCCCGTGCGCCGCCCCCTTCGTGATGAATTGACTCCTGGAGTCTCCTCGCCCCGCCGCGAGCCCGTGCAGCGGCTTCTGCGCTCCGTGGAGCCGCCCAGCAGCGGACGGATCGTCTCGCTGCAGCGGAAGATCTTCAACGGCTACGTGCTGCTCGGCGCGGCGCTGTCGGCGGCCTTCATCACCATGGAGGAGATGAAGCTGCCCGTCTGGGTGCGCCTCATCATCGCCACGGGCGTGACGCTGATGGCCGCCGTGCAGCTGCCCTCGCTGCTGGCGCGCGTGACGCGCGTCCGGGTGCTGTCGCGCTCCGCGTTCGAGATCTCCCAGGGCGATTTGTCCAAGACGGTGAGCGCGGACACCTCCAGCGCGCGCGACGAAATCGACGAGCTGACGAGCGCCATCAGCAAGATGCAGGAGAACCTGCGCGAGCTGGTGGGCAAGATCCAGGACACCGCCAAGAGCGTGGCCGACACGGCCATCGACCTGCAGCGCTCGGCGGAGAACGTGAACAGCTCCACGGAGGAGGTGGGCTCCTCCATGGAGAAGATCGCCTCGGGCGCCGAGGCGCAGTCGCTCCTGGTGAGCAAGGCCTCCAAGGTCATCACCGAGATGGCCGGCTCCATCCAGCGCACCGCCGCGAGCGCCGAGGACGCGGCGCGCACCGTGGCGGGCACCAGCGGCGCCGCCGAGGACGGCAGCAAGGCGGCGCGCCTGGCCGGTGAGAAGGTGAAGAAGGTGTTCAGCCGCATCGAGGCGGCCAGCCACCAGGTGTTCGCCTTCGGCGAGAAGACGCAGGAAATCTCGAAGATCGTCGATGCCATCACCCAGGTGGCCCAGCAGACGAACCTCCTGGCGCTCAACGCCACCATCGAGGCGGCGCGCGCGGGCGAGTACGGCCGCGGCTTCGCGGTGGTGGCCGATGAAGTGCGCAAGCTCGCCGAGAGCGCGGGCCGCTCCGCCGAGCAGATCTCCAAGCTGGCGCGGGACATCTCCGGCCAGTCCACCTCCGTGGTGTCCGCCATGAAGGAGGGCATCGAGGAGCTGTCCGAGGGGCGCGAGGACTTGACGAACATCGTCAAGTACATGGGCGCCATCACCGACACCGTGCGCCAGGGCGCCGAGAAGGTGCACCTCATCTCGGAGAGCTCGCGCGAGCAGCTCGAGGGCCGCAAGGAGATGGTGAAGGCCATCGAGGAGATTTCCCTGGTGGCGCGCAACAACGCCGCCTCCACCGAGGCCATCCAGACGGTCATCCAGGAGCAGACCAGCGCCGTGTCTCGCATGACGTCGCTGGCCAATGAGCTGACCAACACCTCCGTCGAGCTGCAGAGCGTGGTTCGCAGCTTCCGGCTGGGCTCGTGATTTCCACACGCGGAGCGCTCCTTGCGGCACGTCATCTTCCGGGTGGAGAAGGAGCACTATGGCCTGCCGCTGTCCGCGGTGCGCGAGGTGGTGGTTCCCCCCGAGCGCTTCACGCGCGTGCCCCGCGCCCCGCCGGCCGTGTCCGGGGTGATGAACTTCCGGGGGCGCGTCGTCACCGTGGTGGAGATGCGCCAGCTCTTGAGCTTGCCCGCGGGGCAGAACCCGCCGGCGCGGGTGCTCCTGCTGGACCGGGGGCGGCGGGATTTGGGGTTCCTCGTCACCGACGTGGAGGGCATCGAGGCCCTGGAGCGCGTGAGCGCCGCGGCCCCGGGCAAGGCGGTGCCGGCGGTGCGCGGGGTGGCCCGGCTCAAGGGGCTGGGCGTCACGGTGTTGGATCCCGAAGGTTTGGATGCGGCGGTGCTGGCCTTGTTCACCCCGCAGAAGTGAGTAGCTCCTCGAAAAGCGCGAGTGCTAGTGTGCGCCTTCCTCTCGAGGCCTTACGCGGAGGCGATGCTTCACATGGCTAAGCGGGTCCTGGTCGTCGACGACGCCATCTTCATGCGCAACATGATCAAGGACATCTTCGCGTCCGGAGGGTTCGAGGTCGTCGGCGAGGCGGCCAACGGACTCGAGGCCGTGGAGAAGTACAAGGAGCTCAAGCCCGACTTGACGACGATGGACATCGTCATGCCGTTCAAGAGCGGCATCGAGGCGACGCGCGAAATCCTCAAGCACGACACCAACGCGGTGGTCATCATGTGCTCGGCGCTGGGGCAGGAGAGCCTGGTGATGGAGGCCATCGAGGCGGGTGCCTCGGACTTCATCGTCAAGCCGTTCCGGGCCGAGGACGTGCTGGCCGTCGTGAAAAAGGTACTGGGCGAGGGCTAGCGCGCTCCGGCGCCCCCGTTCGCTCCGTTTCCCCGTGCGAGGCCCGGCATGACGATGGACATGTCCCGGTACCTCGGGCTCTTCGTCACCGAGGCGACCGAGCACCTGGAAGCGTTGGGCAGGGACTTGGTGCAGCTGGAGCGCGAGGGCGGCGCCAGCGTGGTGGACTCCATGTTCCGCCACGCCCACTCCGTCAAGGGCATGGCCTCCTCCATGGGCTTCGAGCCCATCGCTACCCTGGCGCACCGGGTGGAGGACCTCGTGGATGCCGTGCGCCAGGATGCCAGCCGCCTCAACCGGGAGCTGGTGGACCTGCTGCTCTCCTCCGCGGACACGATGCTCGCGCAGGTGCGCGCCGTGTCGGCCAACCAGCCGCCGGACGAGGCCGCCTCGCTGCTGGCCCAGCTCGCCACGCGCGTCTCCGCCCTCACCGGCCAGGAGCCCGCGCCCACCCGGGTGATGCGCACCACCACCGGGGTGCGCGCCACGCCGGCCCCCGTGGCCTCGACGCCGGTGCCCGTGGCTGTGAAGCCCTCCGAAGCCCCGTCCCCGGAGGAGCCGTCCCCGGGGGCCGCCGCGCCTCCCGCCGCCCCCGCGCCGGAAGCGAAGGCCGCGGAGCCTGCCCCGCCCGCGGTGCGCTGGGACGTGAAGGTCCGCATCGTGCCGACGTGCCAGGTGCCCGGGGTGCGCGCCTTTCTGACGCACAAGCGGCTGTCGGCGCTGGGCACGCTGCTGGACCTCAAGCCGCCCCTGGAGGACCTGAAGGCCGGGCGCGTGCCGGACGGGCTCATCCAGTGTGAGCTGGAGACCTCCGCGGGCGAGGCGGGCATCCAGTCGGCGCTGAGGAACGTGTCCGAGGTGGAGGTGGTCTCCGTCACCCCCTCGGTGCCCGCGCCGCCCGTGGCCCCTGTGCCCCCGCCCTCGTCCGACGGGGCGCGCGTGGTGGGCGAGTCCACCTCGCGCACGGTGCGGGTGCGCACCGAGCTGCTGGACTACTTCCTGGACACCGTGGGCGAGCTGATGCTCGCCACCGCCCGGCTGCGCGAGGTGGGCAAGGTGCTGCCCGAGAACGCGCGCCCGGCCCTGGAGGAGGGCGTCTACCGGCTGCACGCGCTGGTGAAGGACCTGCACGACAAGGTCATGTCGGCGCGCATGACGCCGCTGTCGCTCATCACCGACCGGCTGCCCCGGGCCGCGCGCGACATCGCCCGCAAGCGCGGGCGCGAGGTGGACCTGGTCGTCACCGGCGCGGAAATCGAGCTGGACCGGGCCATCCTGGACGAGCTGGCCGACCCCATGCTGCACCTGCTGCGCAACTGCATCGACCACGGGCTGGAGACGCCCGAGGAGCGCACCGCGGTGGGCAAGGAGGCCCGGGGGCGCGTCCAGGTGACGGTGAAGCGGACCCGGGACCGGGTCGTCATCGACATCGAGGACGACGGCCGGGGCATGGACCCGGCCAAGCTCAAGGCCGCGGCGCTGGCCCGGGGCTCCATCACCGCCGAGGCCGCGGCGCGAATGTCGGACCGCGAGGCCTTCCTGCTCTCGTGCCTGCCCGGGGTGTCCACCGCCAAGGACGTGTCGGAGATTTCCGGCCGCGGCGTGGGCATGGACGCGGTGAAGCGCGTGGTGGAGAACACCGGCGGCACGCTGGAGATTGGCAGCGAGAAGGGCGTGGGCACCCGCTTCACCCTGCGCCTGCCCCTGACGGTGGCGGTGATTCACCTGCTCCTGGTGGAGGTGGGCGAGGAAGTCTTCGGCCTGCCCATCGCCAAGGTGCTGGGGGCCATGGAGGCCGACGGGGACACGCTCAGCCGCAGCCGGGAGACGGCGCTGCTGCCACATGGTAATACATTGCTGCCTGTCCACGCACTCGATGCCTTGCTGGGAATCCCTGAATCTTCCCACCGGGGGCTGCGGCCCTTCGTGGTGATGGAGGTGGACACGGGGAAGGTGGCGCTCGCGGTAGACCGGCTGCTTGGCCAGGAAGAGGCGGTGCTCAAGCCCCTGTCGAAGCCCCTGGACTTGCTGCCGGGCCTTTCTGGGGTGACGATTCTGGGAAGTGGCCGTCCGGTCTTCATTCTGGACGTTCCGAGGTTACTGTCCGCGTGAACGGCTTGGTTCCCAGCGAGATGCAGCTCGACGTGCTGCGCGAGGTGGCCAACATCGGCTGTGGCCATGCGGCCAATGCCCTGGCCCGGTTGGTCGGCGGCAAGCGGGTGAACCTGTCCGTGCCCCGCGCGGTGATGGCCAGCGCGGAGGAGGCCGCCGAGCGGCTGGGCGGCGAAGAGCCGGTGGTGGGCGCGCGCCTGGGCATGCAGGGCGAGCTGCGCGGGGTGATGCTCTTCGTGTTGCCGGTGCGCGACGGCGCCTCGCTGGGCACGGTGCTGCTGGGGCAGGTGGCCCGGGGGGCGGAGCTGGAGAGCGCGCTGTCGGAGACGGCGAACATCGTGGCCAGCGCGTGCCTGTCGGCCATTGGGAAGCTGACGCGCTGGCGGCTGCTTCCCACGGTGCCGGAGATGCTCAAGGGCTCGGCGCGCGAGGTGGTGGCCCAGGCGGTGAAGGAGACCGAGGGCGAGCAGACGAGCCCCGTGGTCGTCCTCGAGGCGCGCTTCTCGGCGGAGTGCGCCCCGGCCGTGTCGGGGCAGATGCTGCTGGTGCTGGAGCGCGAGAGCTCCCAGGCGCTGCTGCAGCGGCTGGGCGTCTAACGTCTCGCGCGCGTGGGTTCGTGGGTTCTCCTCCCCGGGGGTTTGGGGTAGAGGGGCTCCCATGGATGAGAAGGCGCTCACGCGGTTGCTGTCACAGGTGAAGGGCGGCAAGGTCTCCGTGGACGAGGCGGTGGGCCAGTTGAAGGACTTGCCCTTCGCGGAGCTGGGCTACGCCACGCTGGACACGCACCGCTCGCTGCGCTTCGGGTTTCCGGAGGTGGTGCTGGGCGAGCCCAAGACGGCGGAGCAGATTCTGGGCATCGTCGCGGCGCTGGTGGAGCGCAAGCAGACGGTGCTGGTGACGCGGCTGCAGCCGGACAAGGCCGAGGCGCTGGTGGCGCGCTTTCCCAAGGGCGAGTACCACCCGGTGGCGCGCATCTTCCACCTGCGGCAGGGCAAGGCGCGCGCGGGCAAGGTGGCGGTGGTGACCGCGGGCACGGGCGACATTCCGGTGGCGGAGGAGGCGGCGCTGACGGCCGAGGCGCTGGGGGCCACGGTGCGGCGCGTGTACGACGTGGGGGTGGCGGGCATCCACCGGCTCCTGCGGCGGCGGGAGGAGATTCAGGAGTGCCACGCGGCGGTGGTGGTGGCGGGCATGGAGGGGGCGCTGGCGAGCGCGGTGGGCGGCCTGGTGGGCATTCCGGTGGTGGCGGTACCCACCTCGGTGGGCTACGGGGCGAACTTCCACGGGGTGTCGGCGCTGCTGGCGATGGTGAACTCGTGCGCCTCGAACGTGGCCACCATGAACATCGACAACGGCTTCGGGGGCGGCTTCTACGCGGCGCTCATCTCGCGCACGAAGGGCCGCCGGTGAAGGCGGGAGCAGGGGAGGGGGCGGCGCGGAAGATTCTCTACCTGGAGCCGGTGGGCGGCATCGCCGGGGACATGTTCCTCGCGGCGGGCGTGGACCTGGGGCTCTCCCCGGAGGCCATTGCCCAGGCGCTCGGCGGGCTGAAGGTGCCGGGCTGGAAGCTCGCGGTGAGCCGCGCGGTGCGCCACGCCATCAGCGGCACGCACCTGGACGTGGTGCTGGATGAACGCGAGGCGCACCCCCACCGCGCGTACGTGGACATCCAGCGGCTCATCGAGGCGGCGGACACGCTGCCGCCGCGCGCGAAGGAGCGGGCGCTGGCGGTGTTCCGGGCCATCGGCGAGGCCGAGGCGAAGGTGCACGGTGTGCCCCTGGAGGAGATTCACTTCCACGAGGTGGGCGCGGTGGACTCCATCGTGGACATCTGCGGCGCGGCGGTGGTGCTGGAGCTGCTGGGCAACCCGGAGGTGTTCGCGGCGCCCCCGCCGCTGGGCAGCGGCACCATCCGCGTGGCGCACGGGAGCATGCCCATTCCGGTGCCGGCCACGCTGGAGCTGCTCCGGGACGTGCCGGTGCGCTTCGAGGGGGTGGGGGAGCTGACGACGCCCACGGGGGCGGCGCTCCTGAAGGTGCTCGCGCGCATTGGCCATGCGCCGGACTTCATCGTGGAGCGCGTGGGCTACGGGGTGGGGACGAAGGACTTCAAGGACCGGCCCAACGTGCTGCGCGCCTCGCTGGGGCGCGCGGAGGCCCGGGCGGACGCGGGGCTCTGGGTGGTGGAGGCGAACCTGGACGACAGCACGCCGCAGCTCCTGGGGTACCTGATGGAGCGGCTGCTGGAGCAGGGGGCGAGGGATGCGTGGGTGGTGCCCGCGGTGATGAAGAAGGGCCGCCCGGGACACCTCCTGGGGGTGCTGGTGGAGGGCGGCCAGCGCGAGACGGTGATGGACACGGTGCTGCGCGAGTCCACGACGCTGGGGGTGCGCTACCACCGGGTGGAGCGGCACGCGCTGGAGCGGGACTGGGTGGAGGTGGAGACGCCGTGGGGCAAGGTCCGCGTGAAGCGGGGCCTGCGCGCCGGCGAGGTGCTCAACGCGCACCCGGAGTTCGAGGACTGCCGCCAGGTGGCGGACAAAGCGGGCGTTCCCCTCAAGCAGGTGATGGCGGCGGCGCTGGCGGCCCTCACCCGAGGGTGAGGCGGCGCCCCTGCTGCTCGGAGGCCACGGCGGCGGAGAGCAGGCGCTGGACGGTGGCGCCGGCCTCCACGGGGGCCAGCTCCTCCAGGGGCCCTCCCTGAATCAAGGCGAGGAACTTCCGGGCCGTCTCCACGTGGGCCTCGGCCCAGGGCTCGTGGGCGCCGGGGGAGGGCACGTGGCCCGGGGCCAGCTCGCGCCACTGGCCCTCCTGGAAGACATTCACCGGGGAGAGGCACCAGCCATTCCGCGCGGGCACGTAGCCCGCGGAGAAGCCGGCCTCCCAGCCCTCGCCGAGCAGCGACCAGCCCCCGTGGATGCCCGGCTCGGCGCACGCGGCATGGGTGAGGACGAGCACGGTGCCCGAGGCGAGCCCCACGTGCAGCGCGGCGGTGTGGACGGGGCGGCCCGAGAGCGAGGCCTGCACCCAGGTGGGCGCGGCGCCGGAGAGCCACAGGGCCGCATCGAGCACGTGGGAGAAGCCGCCAAAGTCCGCGGACGCGCCCAGGAAGGGGCCGGGCCCATTGCCCTCCACGGGAACGAAGCCATTGCGCAGCGTCACCACGAGGTGGTGCGGAGGCCGGCGCTTGAGCCAACCCTTGAGCGCGCGCAAGGGGGGGAGCATCCGGTAGGGGAAGTTCACCACGCAGGGCAGGTTCCGGGCGCGGGCCTTCTTCACGAGCGCCTGGGCCTCTTCGTCCGTGCGCACGAGGGGCTTCTCGCACAGCACGGCCCGGCCCGCGTCGAGCGCCCGCTCCACGTGCTCGCGGTGGAGGGCATCGGGGCTGGCCACCACGACGGCATCCACGGCCTCGCACAGCGCCTGGACATCGGTGGTGGCCAGGGGAACGCCTTCCTGGGCGGCCACCTCGCGGGTGTGCTCCAGGCGCCGGCCACACAGCGCGGCCACCTCGGCGCCCGCGGCACGGAAGGCCCCCAGGTGCATCCGCCCCCAGCCTGTTCCGATGATTCCAATGCGCATGCGGTGAACTTAAGGGCCTATGGGCCGAAATCGAAGCGGCTCTGGATGGGGTAGTGGTCGGACGTCGTGTTGGCGTAGTCGGGCAGGGAGGGGTGGAGCACCTGCGTGGATTCGCTCACGTAGTCGCCGGCCAGTTCATCGGTGACGAGCTGGTGGTCGATGAAGCTGGGCCAGCCCACGGTGCTGCCCACGCCCTGCAGGGACAGGGGCCTCGTGAGGAACTGGTAGGCGCTGGGGGCCGAGACGAAGTTCTCGTAGGGCGAGGGCATGTAGCCGCTGGCGTCGTAGATGGAGACGTCCACATCGTCGTTCCAGTCTCCCAGCACGACGACCCGGGCAGTGGGCAGCTGCGAATCCAGGTACTGCTTGAGGGCGGCGCCCGCGTCCTTGCGCCGGTTGTAGTCGGCGATGCCGCCGGTCTGCGCCTTCATGTGGAGCACGATGGCGATCAGGTCCACGCTCTGGCTTCCCCGGGTGACGCGCAAGCTCACCTGCAGGGGCGGCCGGCCCGCGAATTCATAGTCATACCCGGTGAGGATGATCTTGGCCTCTTGCATCTGCACGGTGTCTGACTTGAAGAGCACGGCCGGTTTCTGCTCGCTGGCCGTGTAATAGCTGGAGCCCTGGCTGACGCGGGAGTCGTTCGCGGCGAAGCCGTCATAGCCGGGCAGGGCCTGCTTGAGCTGAAGCAGCGCGCTGGCACTGACGACCTCCTGCAAGGCCCAGAAATCGACCCCCGCGTCGCCGATGACGGCGCGCACGTTGTTGAGCTGGAGGGCGTCGTTGGACGGGCCTTCCGTGGTGCTCCCGAACCATTCGACGTTCCAGTTGGCGACGGCCAGGGGGAGGGGTGAGCCCGCGTCCGGGGGACCGCTGTCGGGAGTGCCACTGTCCGGAGTGCCGCTGTCGGGAGTGCCGCTGTCCGGCGTGCCGCTGTCGGGAGTGCCGCTGTCGGGAGTGCCGCTGTCCGGGATTCCGCCATCCTTGGGGGGCTCCTTCACCTCCAGGAGCAACTGCTGTGACGCCTGCGCGCCATTGGCGTCCTCGACGCGCGCCACGAAGAGGCCGGGAACCGTGTCCACCGGGACACCCGAGAGGCCGCCGTTCTCCGCCAGCGTCAGCCCCAGGGGAAGGGTCCCTGTGCTCACCGTCCACTTCAGGGGCGGCTGTCCTCCCGTGGCCGTCAGGGACGCCGCATAGGCGGTACCCCGGGTGGCCGGGGGCAACGGCAGGCTGATCACCGAGGGTGCCGGGTACACGCGCAGCGCGTAGAACCGGGCCGCTTCCTGGCCCAGCGTGTCCTTCAACCTCACATAGAGGGAGTACATCCCGGCTTCCGTCGCCGGACCCGTGAGCAGCCCCGTGTCCGTATCGAAGGAGAAGCCAGGGGGGGCCTGCTCCACGGAATAGCGCAGCGGGGCCACGCCGCCGGTGGCGGTGAGGCGAGCCTCGTAGGGCACGCCCACCGTGGTGGAGGGCAGGTCGATGGTGGGCAGCAGCGGGCCCCCGTCGTACTCCTCGCGGCCGGCGCAGGCGCTCAGCACGGCGATGAGGGCAAGGGCTGCCGCCGATCGGGTGAACAACATAGGTGTAGCTCCCGGGACAGGCCCTCCCCGGGAGGACCAATGGCTTGTCACTCTACCGTGTTGCCAGGCAGGCGGCGCTCGCGGGGCGGTGACGCTCTGCGTAGGAAAGCTTTGCGCTCCTAGCGGCGCTGAAGTCAGATGGGCCCCAGCGCTTGGTTGGCGCCAACAGAACCCGCCGCTCCCGAAGGAGGCAGAAGCACCATGGCCGAGAAATGGGACAAGCAGTTCATGGAATTCATCCGGCGTACCAGCGACGACATCCGGCGCACCGGGGAGGACCTCAAGGTCGAAGCCGAGCGCCTCCTGGGCGAGGTGAGGGACCCTTCCCGCCAGGCCAAGCTCAAGGCCACGCTCTCCGAGTTCCGGGACAAGGCGGCCGCTGTCACCAAGGAGGCCGCCGAGCGGCTGGAAGGTGCGGCGCGTCACGTGGAGGACTTCGTGAGCCGGGGGCTCGACGTCGAGAAGGAGAAGGCCGCCGCGAGTCCTCCCAAGGGCGCCTCCGCCAAGGCCAGCCCTCCGCCTCCGGAGCCCACGCCCGGGACGGAAGCGCCCGCGCCCAAGGCGCCGCGCAAGACCGGAAAAACCATCGGCAAGAAGGCCGCCGCCAAGAAGGCCCCGGCCGCCCAGAAGACCGCCCCCGCCAAGAAGACCGCCGCGGGCAAGACGGGGAAAACCCTGGGCCGCAAGCGGGCCTGAGCCGGGCGGTTCTGCCTTGGCCACACATCTTCACCGGGGCGCGGGGGCTCGCCTGTCCGGGGGTCTTCCGGCCACGACGGTGGGTTGGATCGCACGGAGAGCCGTGACATAGTGTGCGAGTGTCTGGTTCCAACGAGAAGGGCAACTTCAGCGCGGACATCGCGCAGGAAGTGATCAACGCGGCGCTGCAGAGTGTTCAGCGCCGCTCCCAGCAGTCCCACGCCGAGGAAGGCATCTCCCTGGATGTGGAGTCCGCCGCGTCCCCGGAAGCGCCCGCCGAGGAGGCCTCCACCGCGACGGCCTCCGCCGAAGTGGCGGAGCTGACCGCCGCGCTCGCCGAGGCGCGCAAGGAGGCCGAGAACCTCCGCGCGCAGCTCGACTTCAGCCAGGGCGAGAGCCGCAAGCTGATGGAGCGCTTGAAGGCGGATCACGAGCGCTCGCTGCGCGCCGCGGCCGACCTGGAGAACTACAAGAAGCGCGCCCAGAAGGAGAAGGAGGAGGTCCAGAAGTTCGGCGTGGAGAAGCTGCTGAAGGACATCCTGCCGGTCATGGACAACCTGGACCGCGCGATGGACGCGGCGGCCAAGACGCCTGACTTCACCAGCTTTCAGAAGGGCGTGGCGATGACGCGCAAGTCCTTCGAGGACTCGCTGGGCCGCCACGGCGTGAAGGCCTTCAGCGCGCAGGGCCAGGCGTTTGATCCGCGCCTGCACGAGGCCATGTCCCAGGCGGAGACCGCCGAGGTGCCGCCGGGCCACGTCGCCTACGAAGTCCTGCGGGGCTATCACCTCAACGAGCGGCTCATCCGGCCCGCCATGGTGGTGGTGGCGCGCGCGCCGGCCCCGCCGCCCGAGCCCGCGCCGGCTGAGCCTGAGGTTGCTGCCGCTGCCGCACCGGAGGTGGGGGAGACGCCCGCCGTTTCTGTCGAATCCGGGAATTCTGCCGGGGGGAGTCAGTAAGACGCCATGGGTAAGGTGATTGGAATCGACCTGGGAACCACGAACTCCTGCGTCGCCGTGATGGAAGGCGGCGAGCCGGTGGTCATCCCCAACAGTGAAGGCAGCCGGACGACGCCGTCCATGGTGGGCTTCACGGACTCCGGCGAGCGGCTGGTGGGCCAGATTGCCAAGCGGCAGGCCATCACCAATCCGGAGAACACCGTCTACGCGGTGAAGCGGCTCATCGGGCGCAAGCTCGACTCGCCCGAGGCCAAGAAGGCCATCGGCATCAGCTCCTTCAAGGTGGTCTCCAGCCCCAACGGGGACGCCTGGGTGGAGATCCGCGGCAAGGGCTTCAGCCCGCCGGAAATCTCCGCCATCGTGCTGATGAAGATGAAGCAGACGGCGGAGGACTACCTCGGCGAGCCCGTCACCGAGGCGGTCGTCACGGTGCCCGCCTACTTCAACGACGGCCAGCGCCAGGCCACCAAGGACGCCGGCCGCATCGCGGGCCTCAACGTCCTGCGCATCATCAACGAGCCCACCGCCGCGGCGCTCGCCTACGGCCTGGACAAGGTCAAGGAGAGCAAGACCGAGCGCATCGCTGTGTATGACTTGGGCGGCGGCACGTTCGATATCTCCATCCTGGAGCTCAACGCCGGTGTCTTCGAGGTGAAGAGCACCAACGGCGACACGTTCCTGGGCGGTGAGGACTTCGACCAGCGGCTGGTGGACTTCCTGGCCAAGCGCTTCGCCGAGCAGAACAACGGCATCGACCTGCGCAAGGACCGCATGGCGCTGCAGCGGCTGAAAGAGGCCGCCGAGCGCGCCAAGCACGAGCTGTCCAGCGCGGCGGAGACCGAGGTGAACCTGCCGTTCATCACCGCGGACGCCACCGGGCCCAAGCACCTCACCGAGACGGTGGAGCGCGGGGCCTTCGAGGGGCTCGTCGCGGACCTCATCGAGCGCTCCATCGAGCCGTGCAAGGTCGCGCTGAAGGACGCCGGCGTCACCGCGCCGCAAATCAACCAGGTGCTGCTGGTGGGCGGCATGACGCGCATGCCGAAGGTGCAGCAGCGCGTGAAGGAGTTCTTCGGCAAGGAGCCGCACAAGGGCATCAACCCGGACGAGGTGGTCGCCGTGGGCGCCGCCATCCAGGGCGGCGTGCTCAAGGGCGAGGTGAAGGACGTGCTCCTCCTGGACGTCACGCCGCTGAGCCTGGGCGTCGAGACGGCCGGTGGCGTCTTCACGAAGATCATCGAGAAGAACACCACCATCCCCTGCAAAAAGAGCCAGGTGTTCTCCACCGCGGTGGACAACCAGCCGCTGGTGAGCGTGCACGTGCTCCAGGGCGAGCGCGAGATGGCGGCCAACAACAAGACGCTGGCGCGCTTCGAGCTGGTGGGCATTCCGCCGGCGCCGCGCGGGGTGCCGCAGATCGAAGTGGCCTTCGACATCGACGCGAACGGCATCGTGCACGTGGGCGCCAAGGACCTGGGCACCGGCAAGGTCCAGCAGGTGCGCGTGGTGAGCAACTCCGGCCTGTCCGAGGCGGAGATCCAGGCGATGATTTCCGAGGCCCAGGCGCACCTGTCCGACGACAAGAAGAAGAAGGAGCTGGCGGAGCTGCGCAACAACGCCGACGGGCTCATCTACACCACGGAGAAGAGCCTGGAGGAGTACGGCAACCTGCTGGCCGAGAAGGACCGCGACGAAATCAAGGCGGACCTGGAGCACCTCAAGGCGGTGCTGGCCACCGAGGATGCCACGCTCCTGAAGGAGTCCTTCCAGAGGCTGGAGGGCAGCGCCTACCGCATCGCGGACGCCATCTACTCGGGCGAGGCGAAGTCCGGCTGAAGTCCCTGTCTCCTCCCCCGGGCCCAGCCCGGGGCGAGGGCCGCGGGTGAAGCATGAAGGACGTGCGTTTCCCATCGCTCGAAGCCGAAGTCGCCTTCCTGCGCGGGCTGACGTCCGTCCACCGCATGGCGGACGACATCCTCGAGGACTGCTTCGAGCGGGGGTTGGACCTCGACACCGCCCTGGACGTGTTCCTCACCCAGTGCGCGCGGATGGTGCACGCGGCGGCGGGCTTCGTGATGGTGCGCGGCACGCGGGGCCCGGTGCTGACGCGGGTGCTGGGCACGCTGGGCGCGGACGTCTTCGAGGTGGCCAAGCACTCGGGCCCGCTGCGGCAGCAGGACGGGCGCATGCTCTTCTGCACCCAGCTCACGCTCGGCACGCTCAACCTGGGCGCGCTGGGGCTCCTCGTCGAGGGAAGCTTCGAGGACGGCGGGCAGATGGTGATGGCGCTGGTGGAGGCCATCGGCGAGCAGCTCGACTCGGCCATGCTGGGCTTCCTGGCCCTCATGGACGGGCAGGGGGTGCTGGAGCGGCTGGATGCCCTGGAGGTGGATGAGAACGCCACGCCGGTGCCGCACGGCCGCATCGGCCGCTACGAGGTGGTGACGCCGCTGGGCACGGGCGGCATGGCGCAGGTGCTGGTGGCGCGCGCGCGGGGGCCCGAGGGACTCGGGCGCTTGGTGGCGCTCAAGCGCATCCTGCCCCACCTGTCCTCGGACCCCGTCATGGTGCAGCAGTTCCTGGACGAGGCCCGCATCGGCTTGCAGCTCGCCCACCCCAACCTCGTCACCGTCTACGACATCGGCGAGGCGCAGGGCGCGTACTACATCGCGATGGAGCTGGTGCGCGGGGTGGATCTGCACCGGATGCTCCATGCCTCGAAGGCGCCCTTGCCCGCGGCGGTGGCGGTGGCGGTGGTCGTCCAGGGGCTGCGCGGACTGCATGCGGCCCACCTGCTCCAGGGCGAGGACGGGGCGCCGATGAACCTGGTGCACAGGGACTTGTCGCCGCACAACCTCATGGTGGGCTTCGACGGGCGGGTGAAGGTGCTCGACTTCGGCGTGGCCAAGGCGCGCGCCCAGCGCACGGTGACGCTGCCGGGCATCATCAAGGGCAAGCCGCTCTATATGTCCCCGGAGCAGGCGCGCGGCGAGCGGCTGGATGGGCGCAGTGATTTGTTCGCCATGGGGCTCATCCTCTACGAGGCCCTCACGGGCCAGTGTGCCTTTGACCGCGGGGACGAGCTGACGAGCTTGCACGCCATCTGCGACGAGGCGCTGGCGTGGCCGGAGTCCATCCCCCTGCCGCTCTGGGAGGTGATGTCGATGGCGATGGCCAAGCGTCCGGAGCGGCGCTTCCGCACGGCCCAGGAGATGGCGGACCGGCTCGCCGCGGTGATGCCGCCGGTGCGGGAGGAGGAACTGTCCCGGTTCGTCTCCCACCGCTTTCCGGACCGGCTGCGCGAGCTGGGCCGGCTGGACCGGCCCTCCTCCGGACGGGCCTCGCTGGCGGAGACGCGTGCGCTCGCGTCAGCGAAGCCCTCGCGCTAGCGGCGCAGAAGCGGATCGTCGCTGTTCAGGCCGAGCTTGCGCGAGTCCTCCGCGCCATCGATGTCCACCCGTTCGCGGCGGATCGTCTCATCGATGTCCCGCTCCTCCTCGACGGCCTGCTTGCGGATGACGACCTCTTCCTCCAGCACGGGGCGCTTGCGCACCTCCACTTCCTCGGCGCGCAGGGGCACCACCACGGTCTCCTCCTGGAAGGAGGCATTCATCGCGGGCCGGTCCTGTTGTACGGCGCGGCGCTCCACCGTCACGCGCTCGCGGCGCACGGGCACGGTGACGTGCTGCTCCTCCACGACGACGTCCTTGTGGACGCGGACCTCGCCGGCTTGCGTGGAGCGCTTCACCACATCCAGCCGCTCGCCGTGGACGGGGATGGCGACCTCGTCCTGCGTGCCCATCTCTCTGCGGCCCTCCATCCCCAGGGCCCCGGGGCCTACGCCCGCGCCGCCCCCCGTGCCCGCCATCACGTCCGAGTCCCGCGCGCCGTCGAACGAGAAGTGGTGCAGCCCCTCCTTGCCGTGCGTGAGGATGATCTCCCCGTCCTCCATGTGGCTGATCTCCGCGTAGCGGCACACGTAATCCTTGGGGAAGAAAAGACCTTTCTCGATGAGGAACTCGTCCTCGTTCACGGCGAAGACCTTGCCGAGCTTTTCGCCATCCATGCTGCGGACGGTCATGCCCTCTCGCACGTCGTTGCGTTGATACATGGCTTGCCTCCTTCGAGTGGCCTGCCGCGGAGCACACACCCGGGGGGGCGGTTTCCTTGCGGCCGGGTGATTCGAGCAGGGACGCCGGCAATTCCGTTGCCACTGCGGCCTTCCTCGAAAGTCAAAGTGGGCGTACGCGGGCCCCTTGACACCCCGCGAGGAAAGACACGTCAGCCCGCCTGGAGGCGCGCCACCCGGGCACAGAGCAACGCGTGCTCCGCTGCCTGCCGGGCAGGGGGCGTGCGGCGCTAGGGCGGACCGGGCTTCCAGGGAAGGGGGGGCAGCCCAATCCTTCGCTGCGCGGCGTCTGGGACATCCCCGGGAGGAGAGCCCATGAAGAGCAGGCAAGGCAGCGGAGCTCAAGGCAGCTGGGGGCGGGTGCTGCTCGGGAGCACGGCAGGCCTGTTGGGGGCGCTGGTGGGGCGGAAGTTGGCCCGGCGCCAGGCCCTTCCGCCTTCCGAAACGCCGCAACCGCTCACCGCCGCACCGCTCCAGAACGAGGAAACCCTGCAAGGAGCGGCACCCCTGGACGCCCCCCGGAGCTGGGTGGTTCGTCGGGGACCCAACGGCCGCGAGCGCTACGAATTCATTGGGTGGGAGGCGGCCGCGTCCTCCCTGTGAGTTCCCGGCCTGCCCGGGGAGGGAGAAAAGAGCGGCAGGGGCATGGCTGCACGCTTGACCCACCTGGCAGGCTCTCCTAGAAGAGCGGAGCTTCTGACGCCGATGGGAGATCCGCATGCGACGTCTCGCCCCGCTGCTGCTCGCTGGTTTTGCTCTGATGGGAACCGGCTGTGAGAAGAAGTCCCAGCCTTCGCCAACCGAAACACCCCCTGCGGCCGCGCAGGGGCAAGGGCAAGGAGGGGATGCCCCGGGCACTCCCACGCCCCCGGCCAACTCGGGCACGCTGCTGCTAGGCGTCGCCACCGCCCTGACGGGCGGGCAGGCCACCTTCGGCATCTCCACGCGCAATGGCATTGAAATGGCCATCCGCGAGGCCAACGCCGCCGGAGGTGTGAAGGGCCAGAAGCTGGCGGTGAAGGTGTACGACGACCAGGGCAAGCCCGAAGAGGCCGCCCAGGCCGTCACCCGCCTCATCACCCAGGACAAGGTGGTGGTCATCCTGGGCGACGTGGCGTCGTCGAACTCGCTGGCCATGGCGGAGAAGGTCCAGCCGGCCGGGGTGCCGATGATCAGCCCCGCCTCCACCAACCCGGCGGTGACCGAGAAGGGCGACTACATCTTCCGGGTCTGCTTCATCGACCCGTTCCAGGGCTTCGTGATGGCGAAGTTCGCCCGGGACACCCTGAAGGCCGCCAACGTGGCGGTGCTGCAGGACAACAAGAGCGCCTACTCCATCGGCCTCACGGAAGTGTTCACGCGCAAGTTCACCGAGATGGGCGGCAAAATCACCACCACGGAGAGCTTCAGCCAGGGCGACACGGACTACCGCGCGCAGCTGACCGCCATCAAGAAGACGCAGCCGGACGCCATCTACGTGCCGGGGTACTACAGCGAGGTGGGCATCATCGCCCGCCAGGCGCGCGAGCTGGGGCTGAAGGCGCCGATGCTGGGCGGCGACGGCTGGGACTCCGAGAAGCTCTTCGAGCTGGGCGGCACCGCCATCCAGGGCAGCTACTTCTCCAACCACTACTCGCCGGACAACAACGATCCGCGCGTGCAGAAGTTCGTGGCGGAGTACAAGGCGGCCTACGGCGGGGTGCCGGACGCGCTGGCGGCGCTGGGGTATGACGCGGCCAACGTGGCCATCGACGCGCTCAAGCGGGCCCCGGACACCTCCGGCAAGGCGGTGCGCGATGCCATCGCCGCGACGAAGGACTTCCCGGGCGTGGCGGGCACCATCACCTTGGACGAGAAGCGCAACGCGGTGAAGTCCGCGGTTGTGCTCAAGGTGGGGGACGGCAAGGCGGAGTTCGTGACCACCGTCAATCCCTAATGGCGCAGCTCCTTCAGCACCTCATCAACGGACTGGCCGCCGGCACCATCTACGCGCTCGTCGCGCTCGGCTACACGATGGTGTACGGCGTCCTGAAGCTCATCAACTTCGCCCATGGCGATGTGATGATGGTGGGCGTCTACATGGGCTACGGCACGGCGTTCGCGCTGGGCCGTCAGGCGCAGAAGTCGTTCCTGGGCGTGGTGCTCATCTTCCTGGTGGCCATGGCGGGCTGTGCGCTGATGGGCTTCCTCATCGAGCGCTTCGCCTACCGGCCGCTGCGCGAGAAGCCCCGGCTCACGTCGCTCATCACCGCCATCGGCATTTCGTTCGCGCTCTCGTACGGCTTCCAGCTGGACATCGGCTTCCTGCCGGGCGCGGCGCCCCGGGCGTTTCCGGAAATCATCCAGCCCAACGAGTGGCTCATCATTGGTGACCGGGACGTGGTGGTGTGGAACTGGCAGGTCATGTCCCTGCTCATCGCGGTGGGGCTGATGGTGAGCCTGCAGTTCCTGGTCTTCAAGACGCGCTTCGGGCGGGCCATGCGCGCGGTGTCGTATGACCACCGCGTGGCGGCGCTGATGGGCATCCCTACCGACCGCGTTATCGCGGTGACGTTCATGATTGGCAGCGGGCTGGCCGCGGGCGCGGGCCTGCTCTACGCCATCAAGGACACCTCGGTGAACCCGCTGATGGGGCTGTTCGTGGGGCTCAAGGCCTTCGTGGCGGCGGTGATTGGCGGCATTGGCCACGTGCCGGGCGCGGTGGTGGGTGCGCTGATGCTGGGCCTGGTGGAGGAGTTCGTGGTGGGCTACGTGGCCAGCACGTGGCGCGACGCGGTGGCCTTCGGCATCCTCATCCTCGTGTTGCTCGTGCGTCCCGGGGGCCTCTTCGGCCGGGTCGCGGCGGAGAAGGTGTAGCGCGCATGGAAAGCTCGTCTGTCCCGGGGACGGTTCCGGGCGTGCCCGTGGCGCTCCGGGGAATCCTCCCGGTGCTGGTGGCGGTGCCGGTGTTGCTGGCGCTGGAGTGGCTGCTGAGCGGCTCGCCGTTCGCGCAGCAGCTCACCTACCGCGTGGGCGTCAACATCGTGCTGGCGGTGAGCCTCAACATCGTCAACGGCATGACGGGGCAGTTCTCCATCGGCCACGCGGGCTTCATGGCGGTGGGGGCGTACGTCTCCTCGGTGCTGTCGCTGAACCTGAAGGAAGTGGCGATCTCGTTCCTGCCCGTGGCGGTGAGCGACCAGCTCTTCTTCATCGCCGCGCTCTTGGTGGGCGGCATTGCGGCGGCGCTGTGTGGCTTCCTGGTGGGGCTGCCCTCGCTGCGCCTGCGCGGGGACTACCTGGCCATCGTCACGCTGGGCTTTGGGGAAATCATCCGCGTCTTCGTGCAGAACACCCCGCTGTTCGGCCGGGCGCTGGGCCTGTCGGGCATTCCGCCTGCCACCAGCGTGATGATGGTGGGCTTCTGGGTGTTCCTCACGGTGCTGGTGGCGCGGCGCATCGCCGGCTCCAGCCATGGCCGCAGCCTGTGGGCCATCCGCGAGGACGAGGTGGCCGCCGAGGCCATGGGCGTGAACACCACGGGCTACAAGGTTCGCGCCTTCGTCATCTCCTCGTTCTTCGCGGGGGTGGCCGGCGGGCTGTTCGCCCACTTCGTGCAGGTCATCAACCCGAACTCCTTCACCTTCGTGCAGTCGATGGAAATCGTCGTCATGGTGGTGCTGGGCGGGCTGGGCTCCACCACGGGCGCCATCGTGGCGGCGGTGTTCCTCACGCTGCTGCCCGAGGGGATGCGCTCCGTGCTGCCGATGTTCACGGACGAGGGCAGCTCGCTGTCCTCGCGCGTGGATCAGATCCGCATGCCGCTGTATGGCCTGCTGCTGGTGGCGCTGATGCTGCTGCGCCCGCAGGGGCTGTTCGGGACGAAGGAGCTGTGGGAGGTGCTGCCGCGGTGGCTGCCCCGGCGGAGAAAGGGGCTCGCGTGAGCGCCGCGCTGCAGACGGCACCGGAGCAGGCTGGCCCGGCGCTGCTCGAGACCGACGGGGTGAGCATCCAGTTCGGGGGCCTGCGGGCCCTGACGGACTTCCGGATGTCCATCCGCAAGGGAGACCTGCAGGGGCTCATCGGTCCCAACGGGGCGGGGAAGACGACCGCGTTCAACGTGCTGACAGGCGTGTACCGGCCCACGCAGGGTCAGGTGCGCGTGGTGGGGCAGACGGTGAACGGGTGGCTGCCGCACCAGATCAACCACATGGGGCTGGCGCGCACCTTCCAGAACATCCGCCTGTTCCGGTCGCTGACCGCGCTGGACAACGTGAAGGTGGCGTGCCGGGCGCAGGGGGCGCTGAACCCGGAGGGCGTGGGGCTGGGGACGAAGATGCGCGCGGCCCTGCGCAACTACCGCGACTGGTGGCGGGCGATGCTGCTCACCCCGGGCTTCCTGGCCGAGGAGCAGGACCTGACCCGGCAGGCCGAGCACCTGCTGGAGGTGATGGGGTTGTCGCACCGCCGGAACGAAGAGGCGCGCAACCTGCCCTACGGCGAGCAGCGGCGGCTGGAGATCGCCCGCGCGCTGGGCACGCGGCCCAAGGTGCTGCTCTTGGATGAGCCCGCCGCGGGCATGAACACCCGCGAGAAGGCGGACCTGATGGTGCTCATCCGCAAGCTCCGGGATGAGTTCTCGCTGGGCATCCTGGTCATCGAGCACGACATGAAGCTGGTGATGGGCATCTGCGAGAAGATCACCGTGCTGGACCACGGGGAGACGATTGCCCGCGGGGCGCCCGAGCAGGTGCGCAGCGACCGGAAGGTCATCGAGGCGTACCTGGGGGACAACTACCTGGAGACGCACGGAGGGTCGGCGTGAGCGAGGCGGTGAAGACGCTGGGCACGCGCGAGAGCCGCCCGCCCCTGCTGACGGTGGAGGGAATCAAGGTCCACTACGGGGCCATTCAGGCGCTCCGGGGCGTGTCGTTGACGGTGGGCAAGGGCGAGGTGGTGGCGCTCATCGGGGCCAACGGCGCGGGCAAGACGAGCACGCTGCGCGCGGTGAGCGGGATGCTCAAGCCGAGCGCGGGGCGCATCCACTTCGTGGGCCAGGACACCACGGGGATGAAGGCGCACCTGCTGGTGCCCCGGGGCATGGCGCACGCGCCGGAAGGGCGCGGCATCTTCCCGAACCTCACGGTGCAGGAGAACCTGGACCTGGGCGCGTACCTGCGCCGGGACACGGCCGGCATCGCGGCGGACCAGGAGAAGAGCTTCGGGCTGTTCCCGGTGCTCAAGGCCCGGCGCAAGCAGCTCGCGGGAACGCTCTCGGGTGGCGAGCAGCAGATGCTGGCCATTGCCCGGGCGCTGCTGAGCAAGCCGCAGCTGCTCTTGTTGGACGAGCCGTCGCTGGGGCTGGCGCCCCAGGTGACGGAGACCATCTTCCGCACCCTGCGGGAGGTGAACACCACGGGCATGAGCATCCTGCTGGTGGAGCAGAATGCGCACCTGGCGCTGAACATGGCGCACTACGGCTACGTGCTGGAGACGGGCGAGGTGGTGATGGCGGGGCCGGGTAAGGCGCTGCTGGAGAGCCCCGAGGTCCGTAAGGCGTACCTGGGCGAGTAGGCCCGGGCGCCGCCCACGCGGCGCCGGGTCCCCCCAGGGCTTCACCTCACGGCAGGACGACGAGCAGGCCCACCTGGCCGGGACCCGCGAGGACCCGGGCCGAGCCTGCCGCCGGGGGAGACTTCTTGTCCTTGAGGGCGGTGTCGACGCCGAAGAGGGCGCCGCCCGCGGCCAGCAGGGCACCGCCGGCAATCATGAGCACCTTGCCGTTCTTGCGCTGGGACTGGCCGTCCTCACGGAGCTGAATCAGCCCGGGAAGCTCACTGGCGGTGGGGAGCGAATCGCCCGCGAAGGCGCTGTTGAAGTCCTTGGCCTTGGAGTCGGCGCCGAGCAGGAAGACGGTGGCGACGCCCAGGCCCACGACGCCCACGCCGCCCGCAGCGATGCCCACGGGCGTCATCCACGTGCGTCCCCGGGGACGCGGCGGGGGAGGGGGCTCGGCCTTCAGGGGCGGCACGGCCGGGGTGGGCTGCGCCACGGCGGGCGGAAGATCCGGCTCGATGGGACGGTCGGTGAGCGACTGGGGGATGAACTCCGGGGTGGGCGGCCGGGTCGTCTCGAGCTGATCCAGGAGCTGGGAGACCGCCGAGCGGACGAGCTCGGGCTCGGGGGGAACGGGAGACGAGAGGATCAGCTCCTTGAGCTTCTCCTCGACGAGCTTGCCGGAGGCGTCCACGGCGCGCCCGGTGATGCGGGTGCCCTTGAGCGCCCCGCGGACGTAGGTGAAGTGGATGCTCAGGTAGAGGGAGCGGGCGGCCTGGGTGGTGGCGGCGAGGCGGCCCAGGCAGGCGTCACGCTCCTTGGGGGTGCGCTTGGTGGCACAGGAGACGGGGACCTCCTTGCGCTGCCTGCCCTTCTTGGGCGCGTCCTTCGGCTTCTCCGCGTCGAAGAAGGCGTTGACGTCCGTGGAGGAGACGAAGTCGATGTTGTCGCGGACGGCGGCGGTGACACAGGCGAGCTGAAGGTCCGGCGCGGAGGCTTTCTTGTTGCCGGTGATGACGCAGGGGTGGAGGGCGATGCGCTCTCGCTCGGCAGCCTGGGCCCCCGCCATGGGGAACAGGAGCGCAGCGGCGAGGGCGAGCAGGAAGCCGTGGGAAGAGAGACGGTTCAGCATGAATGCCCTCGTGTCGGGCGCGAGAAAGAGGAGGGGTTGAGGCAGTGTCTCAACCTTTCGTGAACAGGGGGCCCATGGTATCCACCGCCGGTGGGCCGTCAAAAGGTTTGGGGAGATCCGTGATGTGGCGAAAACTCCTGGGCACCGCGTTTCTGATGGGGGCGCTGGCCGCGTGCACCGAGTTCGAGGGCAAGACATGTGTCGCGGATGAAGACTGCAGCCCCAACGGAGTGTGCGAGGCAATTGGCGGCGAAAGCTTCTGCCGTCAGAAGCCGGACATCGTGGACCCCAGCGAGTGCCCGAATGCGTGCCTCGCGTATGAAGTGTGCACGACGGAGGGCTGCAAGCCGCGCTTCTCGGCGGTGAAGATCCGCGAGCCCGCCAACGGTGCGTCGCTGAATGGCGGGACGATTCCCATCGTCGCGGAGTTGACCGAGCAGTACGCCACGGAGGCGGAGTGGCCCGTGCTCGTCTTCACCGCCAAGCGGGGCGATGGCAGCCCGGCGGGCTCGATTCCCACCCCCGAGCGCAACGGCAACACGTACACGGCGCTGTGGACGGTGCCCAACCTGGATGAGCAGGTAACAGTGACGGCGGCCTACGCCGAAGCGAACCTGCGGGACACGGTGACCGTCGATGTCGACACCGTGCCTCCCACGCTCTCCATTGCCTTCTCCAACCCGCCCCCCCGTTCCCCCGGAAGCGCGGGCGTGCAAGCCGAGCAGAAGGACCCGCAGGCAGAATATGTGGGCGCGTTTCGCAGGGATGAGACCGTGACGGTGACGGTTTCCTCCTCCGATGACACGGTGACGCAGGCCCAATTGACGGTGACAGGAATTGGGGCGGGAGGAGGTCCTGGCCGCGTCGAAGCCCCTGTCACGGTCGACTTGCAAAGGAGAACTTCGTGCCCAGGGGGCCAGCCTGTCTGTGGCGAGAAGACCGTGGACTTGTCCGCTCCGGAGATGAGTGGCTTCCGAGGGTCTATGCTCTTCCGGGCGAGGGGCCAGGACCGTGCTGGCAACGAGGGACAGACTGCGGAAGTGCCGCTCCGGGTGACGCGCTGGAAGTGGGCGTTCGATGCCGCAGGCAGAATTGAGGCGACTCCCGCCGTCGGCCACCAGGGCGCTATCTACTTTGGGACGAGCACAGGCGCTCAGACAGGTAAAGTGTTTGGTGTTGATGGCGCAGGCGCCAAGAAATGGACTGTCGATGCAGGAGATGTGATTGGCAGCCCTGCTGTCGGGGACGTCACCAACAACGATGAGTACGTGTATGTCTCTGCAAAGGGCCAAGGGGGTCCTGTGCTGTATGCTCTGAAGGGAAGTGGTGGGGAAAAGGCCAATTGTCCCCGTGCCGCGAGCTTTGAGGGGCCGTCCGCGATCGCGGTGGGGAAGGTGGGGGGGCTCGAAACGGCTGTCACCATCTACAACAGTACCGCTCAGGCGAGCATTGCGCGTATCAGGCCGGATGCTGCCAGTGGCGCTGAATGTTTGGACTTCGCGGCCTCCAGCATCCCTCGTGGCATCTCAGGGGCTGTGGTGATGAAGGACCAAAACATTTTTTACGGAACAAACGATGGCGCGGTGACCAGTTACGACCTGTCGGCTGAAGCCAAGCGGACGGGGTGGCCGCAAAGCTTCTCGATCGCGGTTCCTGGATTGGCGATTGTGGGTGAGCAGGTTCTTGCGAGCGCGGGAACTGCGGGCGCCGCTACTCTGGGCGGTCTTTCTAAAATCTCCGTGGAGGGTGGAACTGCTGCGCCCCTTTATCCAGTGACAGGCTCCGCGCGTGTCTTCAATTTCTCGGTTGGCAGTGGAGAGACTGCGTATTTTGGCGCGGAGCACACCGTCAGCCAGGACCTCTACGCTCTGCCGCTGGCGCCTGGGGCTTCCGCAGCAATGCTGGCCTCGGGGGTCGGCACGTTGAGGGGGGCTCCCGTCATGGGCCGCGGTGGGAATTTCTACACCGTGAACACGGCTGGAAATGTGAGGGCGTGGGCCTCCAATGTGCCGACTGCGGTGTGGCAGGTCGATCTGGCTCAGGGGGCCGGTGAGGCGACGAACATCTCGCCGACCCTCGATTGTCTCCGCGAGCCCTCGGGTCAGGCCGTGGTGAACGCCCGCTTGGGCGTCCTGTACGTGACGGCAGCGACCAAGGTCCATGCATTCATCGTCGACAGCCCGGGCCTGGACCCCGACGCGCCCTGGCCCAAGTACCAGCACGACGCGCGCAACACCGGCAACCCGGCCACCCCCATCACCCGCTGCCCTTGAGCGGCGGGGACCGTTGAGCGCACGACACATCTTCGTGTCGAAAGGGGAAACAGCGCGTCAAGAAGCCGGGTAGTCTCCTGCCCTCGTCTTGTCGTCGGGTCCTTCGGGACCCTTTCCCCTCCTTTTCCAAGGAAGCGTACATGCGCCTGAAGTCCCGCCTCCTCGCCGCCTTCGCCGTCCTCTCGCTGGTTGCCGTCGCCTGTGCGACCGGCCAGCAGAAAGCAGCGCCTGTCCAGGCGGGAGGCTCCTCCACCGTCGAGGAGCTGCCCGAGGAGAACGCCTCCGCAGCCGCTACCCCGGCCCCGGCCCCTCAGATCCAGACCGTGGGAGGCCCGGACAAGGGCTTCACCGTGCAGATGCCGGGCTCGCCCCAGTCCACCAGCAACAAGATCACCATCCCCTCGGGCGACATCCTCATCGAGACCCTGAGCAGCGAGATCGACGGCATCACCTACTCCCTGCTCACCTATGAGTACCCGGTGAAGTTCGTGGCGGCCCGCTCCCCCGAGGCCCTGCTCAACAGCGATGGCCGGGACGCGCTCATCAACCAGGTCAAGGGCACGCTCAAGAGCGAGGAGCCCATCACCCTGGATGGCTACCCGGGCAAGGCCTTCGTCATGGGCTCGGACCGCGGCGACGTGCGCGTGCGCACCTACCTCGTCGGGCCGCGCCTCTACACCCTGCTGGGCGTCTACAACCCCGGCATCCCCTCGCCCAGCGTGGACGCGTTCCTCCAGTCCTTCACCCTCATCAACCCCCCGCCGAAGATCGAACGCGCCACCCGCGCGGGCGCCGCGGACGCGGGCACGCCGGATGCCGGTACCCCGGCCGACGCGGGCGTTCCCGCGAATGACGCAGGCCGCTAAACGCGGTACCCCCTCCTGCCCTCGGGTAGGAGGCTGTCGTCATGTAGCCGACCTTTCGGCACGCTGAACGACAGCGTCTCTGTTGTCCGTCTCGCTCCTCCATTCCTAGTTTCCTTCCGAAGGACAAGGGGAGGGGACACGGGAATGGTTGGAACGGCCACGGCGCTGCTCGCGACGGTATTGCTCGCGAGCGGGACGCCCTTGATTTCAGTGGGTGCAGGCAACGCGTTGACCCTGCCGGCGCAGCGGCATGGGGTCCGTATTGACCTCGGAGCGGGACGGGAGCCGGTCTGGCTCCTGGCGCTCCAGCAGTCAGGGGTGGAGCGGCGGGGGCTCTCCCTGTTCCGCTCGGACAACGGGGCCCGGAGCTTCCGCTACATGGCCCCCATCCAGCCGGACACGAGCCACCATGACCGGGCGGAGCTGCTCGCGGTGGGCCGGGACGTGGCGGTGGTCTACTCGTACGAGTCCTCCTCGCTGGGCCCCTCCAGCCGGCACGACGTGTACTTCCAGTGGTGGCGCTACCAGTCCTCCTCGGACACGTGGACGCCCGAGCCCGCGGTGCGCGTCTTCGACTCGCCCAACGACAAGATTGCCTACTCGCGGGCCCTGCTCGCGCGGGACTCCCAGGGGCGGCTGTGGATTCAGGCGTTCCGGCTCGAGCAGAACGGCCGCTCCACCGCCGTCATCTCGGTCTCCACGAACAACGGCAGCAGCTTCCATGCCCAGCCTGAGCTCGACCAGGTGCGGCGGCGGGGCGGGGGGCGGCTGCTGAGCGTCGGCAACAAGCTCGTCTTCGTCTACGGCATGCATGACGGCTTCGAGCCCGCGCGCATGCGCATCCGCAAGGACAGCGATCCGCTGGACACCTGGGAGCCGGTGCGCGAGGCCTTCCCGGAGGGCATCTACCACGGCGCGGCGCTCAGCGCGGTGGCGGACGGGCAGGGCGGCATGCACTTCGTCTACAAGGACGAGTCCGAGCGCCTCTACTACCGGCGCTTCGACGGAAGCACCTTCGGGCCGCGCACCTTGCTGGAGGACTCGCGGGACTGGGCCATGCAGCCGGCCACCACGCGCGTGGGCAACACCCTGTACGTCTTCTACAACCGCCTGAAGTCCTCCACCTCCACCTATGAGCTGCGCGCCCGGGTGCTGCGGAACGGCACCTTCAGCGAGCCCGTGGTGCTGGACTCGCAGAAGACCTTCAAGGGCTACCTCAATGCGGTGGACGTGCTGCCCGTGGGCAGCACCGAGGTGCCCTGCTTCTTTGGCAACGCCGCCAATGCCAGCGCCCAGGGCACGGTGTCCCGCGTGGCGATGGCCGTCCAGGGCGGGGAGGAGGCCCCGCCGCCGGACGAGGAGGACCCTCCCTCCCCCGGGGCGCTGCTCTTCTCGGATGACTTCTCCTCGCCCGTCTCCCGGGGGCTCGGCTCCGCGTGGACGGTGAAGGGGCTGTGGTACGCGAAGAACGGGCGGGCCATCAGCGACCTGGATGGCGAGGACCTGGCGCTGGCGAGCCCCTCGGCCTGTGCGGACTGCCGGGTGGACGCGCTGGTGCAGCACTTCGCGGAGGACGAGGCCGGGGTGGTGCTGCGGGCGCAGGGCAACGCGCGCTACACCCTGCTGTTCCTCAAGAATGGCCGGCTCCAGGTGCGCCGGGAGGTGGGCAGCTCGGTGAAGGTGCTGGGCGAGGCCTCCAGCGGCCTGTCCTCCTCGTGGGATGCGGTGACGCTCTCGTTCTCCGCGCGGGGCTCGGGGCCGGTGGAGCTCGTGGCCTCCGTGAACGGGCAGGTGCGCCTCACGGTGGTGGACTCCAGCTCCTCGGCCCTCAAGGGGGCGGGCACCGCCGGGCTCATCACCCCCATCGCGGGGGTCTGGTTCGACGGCTTCCGGGTCCACGCGCTGGAGCCGGACACCGTCCAGCCCTGAGCGCTTAGCGGGCCCCCGCGAGGGGCAGCTCCAGGCGGGGAAGGTACCGCCCCGCCTTGCTCTCGAAGAGGGTGAAGTGCGCCACGCGCGCTTCGCCCCAGTGCGTGCCCTCCAGCGCCTGGACGCACGCGGCGAAGGCCGCGTCTCCCTGGGGCTCCTTGGCGCGCGCCAGGGTCAGGTGCGCGGTGTAGAGGCGCGTGTCCCGGGGAAAGCCCAGCGGCTCCAGCACGGCCGCCATGTCCCCCTGGAGCGCCTCCAGGGCGGCCGTCTCCCCGCCCACGCCCGCCCACAGCACCCGGGGCCTGCGGGAGGGGCCGAAGCTGCCGCCCCCCGCGATGGTGAGCGTGAGGGGCGGGTGCCGGAGGGCCACGGGGCGCAGTGCTTCCTCCAGCTCCGGCAGCCGGGCCTCTTCCACCTCGCCCAGGAACACCAGCGTGAGGTGGACGCCGTGTGGCTGCACCCAGCGCGCCCGGGGGGCCAGGGCGCGCAGCCGCTCCAGGTGGGCGGTGGCCTGCGCTTCGATGCCACTGCCCAAGGTCACTGCCGTGAAGAGGCGCATGGCACGGGGCTCCCGGCGAAGGGGCTCAGTAGGCCTTGGAGAAGACGATGCGGCCCGGCGAGGCGTCGCCACACACCACGCACTTGCCCGGCTCTTGCTTGAGGTCGAAGGGGCGGCAGCGCGTGGTGGCCGCCACGTCGTTCTTCACCTTCGTCTCGCACGCGGGCTTCTCGCACCAGTGCGCCAGCATGAAGCCGTCCTCGGAGCGCTTCGTCAGCTCCTCGTAGCTGTTCACCTCGAAGGTGTTCGCGTCCCGGAAGGCCTTGGCCTTGGCGAACATGTCCGTCTGCATGGCGTCCAGCATCGCCTTGGCCTTCTCCACCGCCTGCGCCAGCGGGACGAACTCCTTCTGCCGCACGTCGCGCCGCACCATCACGCACGAGTCCTTGGCCAGGTCCTTCGGCCCCAGCTCCACGCGCAGGCACGTGCCCACCACCTCGTGCTCGTTGTACTTGAAGCCCGGGCTCTTCGTGTCGTCGTCGTCCACGAGCACGCTCAGCCCCGCGCGGCGCAGGTCCGCGGCCACCGCGTGCGTCTTCTCCAGCACCTGCGTCTTCTCGGCGTCCGAGGCCTTGCCGGTGATGGGGATGAGCACCACGTGCGTGGGCGCCAGCCGGGGCGGCACCACGAGCCCCGCGTCATCCGAGTGCGTCATGATGAGGCCGCCGATGAGGCGCGTGGACACGCCCCAGGACGTCTGCCACACGTGGTGCTGCTTGCCGTCGCGCCCCTGGAACTGGGTGTCGAAGGCCTTGGCGAAGTTCTGCCCCAGGTTGTGGCTGGTGCCCGCCTGGAGCGCCTTCTTGTCCTGCATCATCGCCTCGATGCTGTAGGTGCGCAGCGCGCCGGCGAACCGCTCCGTCTCGCTCTTGCGCCCGGTGAGCACCGGCATCGCCATGTAGTCCTCGGCGAACGTGCGGTACACCTCCAGCATCTGGAGGGTCTCCTTCTCCGCGTCGGCCTCCGTCTCGTGGCAGGTGTGCCCCTCCTGCCAGAGGAACTCGGTGGTGCGCAGGAACAGCCGCGTGCGCATCTCCCAGCGCATGACGTTGGCCCACTGGTTGATGAGCAGGGGCAAGTCCCGGTAGCTCTGGATCCACTTGGCGAAGCTGCGGTTGATGATGGTCTCACTGGTGGGCCGGATGACGAGCGGCTCCTCCAGCTTGGCCCCACCCGCGTGCGTCACCACGGCGAGCTGGGGGTTGAAGCCCTCCACGTGCTCGGCTTCCTTCTTCAGGTAGCTCTCGGGGATGAGCAGCGGGAAGTAGGCGTTCTTGTGGCCGAGATCCTTGAACATCTTGTCGAGGATCCGCTGCATGTTCTCCCACAGCGCGTAGCCGTTGGGCCGGATGACCATGCAGCCCTTCACGTCCGAATAGTCGGCGAGCTTCGCCTTCAGGACGAGGTCGACGTACCACTCGGAAAAACCCTTCTCGCGGGGCAGGAGCTTCTCGGCCATTGCTAGCAACCCTCTGGGTGGAGCAGTGAGGAGGGTTGCCTACGCCGGGGGCTGCCAGAAATCAACGGCCACGCGAGGGCGGCGGGCCTTCCCGGGCCGCCCCACGGCCAGGACACACGGCGTGGGGCGGGGCGGGGGAGGGCTTTAGAGCCCCTCGCGGGGCGGGGGGACGCTGTCACTCTCGACGATGAGGCCGTCGGTGATGCGCAAGAGCGTGCCTCCCCGGATGGTGAACTGGCGCTTGCCCAGCCGCTCGAAGCACTCCTCGGTCGGCTTGGGCTGGTAGACCTCCACATACAGCGCGCCGTGGCCGCCGGGCACGAGGATTTTCCGCTCCCCGCATCCCGCGAACAGCCGCATCACCTCATTGCGCTGCTGCCCCACCTGGAACGACTCGGGGGTCGCGGGCGGCGGCGCCTCCCCGGTGGGCGCGGGGGCCTCCGGGGGGGTGGGGTCCGCGGCTTCTTCGGCCTCGGGGGCCGCCTCCCCGCCGGGTGCCGGCGAGGAGGTGGGCGAAGGCGCGCCCGGGGGGGCTTCCGCGGAGGCGGGGGCCGGCTCCTTCGAGCAGGCCCCCCCCAGCAGGGCGCCCATGAGCGCGGCCAGGGTCCATGGGTTCAGTGTCCGGTGGGTCCGTGTCACGGGCTGTCGCAGTTCCTTCCTTCGTGGCGGCAGTCATGGGCCTTGCGGTCGAGTTCGATCTGGTAGAGCGCCTTGACGGCGGAGTCGCTCTTGGCCAGCTCTTGCGTCGGCACGCCCTGCTCGTCCGAGCCCTCGCGCTTGAGGCCCGCGGCGATCAGCGGCAGGTCCAGGCTGATCTGCCCGTTCACCATGGTGAGGCGCGTGGAGAACGAGGGAGGAACCGCGACGGTGGTGAACGTCTGGTAGCGCTTCCACTTGTTGTCCTCGAAGAAGCTCGAGGCGCAGTTGGCGCGGCCCGTGGCGAAGTCCGCCTGGTAGATGCGGGCCTTGTTGTCGCCGGTCGTGGAGCACACCGCGCCCGAGGCGCCGCTGGGCTCGAAGGAGCTCCAGAGCATGCACCCGTTGGCGAGCGTGCCGGTGTTGCCCGTGCGCTCGTTGGCCTGGGCGTACCGGATGAACCAGCCCGGCCCGGCCGCATCGGCCTCCGTGGTCCCATTCTCGAAACCCCCGTTGTCGAACTCGCTCACGTTCGTCAGGGAGGCCTGGGTGAGCATCATGGACGTCTCGAAGGTGTCCGCGGCGCTGTCGTCGTCCTCCGTCTCGCCATTGACCGGCAGCTTGTCGAAGCGGCGCGTCTGCCCGCCATAGCTGTGGAAGCCATAGTAGTACTGGGAGTAAGGCTGGCTGTCGTTCGGGAAATTGATCGTCACCCAGTTGTTGGTGGGCTGCGCGCAGGACCAGCTGCTGGTGCTGCCCGAGCACGCGTACTTGATGGAGCCGCTGCTGGTGTAGCCGCAGCTGCCGGCATAGCTCCAGCTCACCTGGGCCTCGACGCCACCGCAGGCGCCCACGGCCTCCTGCTTGGTGCTGTAGGTCTGCGCGGTGTCGAGCGCCTTGCCCTGGAAGGGCGCCGTGGAGTTCCAGGCCAGCGTGTTGCCACGCTTGATGGAGACGGTGTTGTTCACCGAGCAGCCCTGGACCGCGCAGGCGTGCGGGTTGGAGAGCCGGCAGACGGAGCCCCGGTCATAGAGGTTCTGGCTGTCGCTCGTGCCGATGAAGCTCCGCATGTAGCCCGTCCCCGGCTGAATGGCGTTGACGGCCATGGTGGTGAAGGGGGCCCGCACCTCCTCGTTGTTCGCGTTGCCCGAGTCGGGGGTGACGCGGAAGGTGCGCGCGGCGAACCAGTTGGAGATCTTCTTCGTGCTGGCGTCCCACTTGCCGGGCTTCCAGAAGCGGAAGACCCACATCTGGCCGCCGAAGTCGCCCACCGTGGCGGTGTCCATCAGCGTGTCGGCATCCTGGTAGGGCTTGATGGCCTCGCCGATGTCCTGCGTGGTGACGCCCGTGGCGAACGGATAGAGCAGGTGCTCGGAGCGCCGCTTGCCATCCCCGTGGAAGAAGCTCCACATCGTGTGGCCGCTGGCGATGTCCACCATGGCGATGCCGCGGCCACGGCTCATGAACGCGTCATACCCGCCGTTGAACAGCACCACCCAGCGCTCCCGGGCCTCCTGGTTGGCAATCATGGGGGGCTGCGCGGGCTGGGGCGAGGCGCCATCCGTGGAGTCGGCGAGGGCCGCCAGGGCGTTGTCCGTGGCGGGCTCCACGGCCACCGGGATGAGGGGGGGCGGCATCGGCGCGTAGTTGGTGAAGCTCTCGCCCAGCTGGAGCGACAGCTCGTCACACGGCTGCGGCCACATCCACAGGAAGACGCCAGGCTTCTGGAAGACCGTCGTCACCTTGTTGGGCTCGCTGTCGAAGTTCTCGGCCAGCAGGCTGGTGAGGTCCAGCGCGAAGCGGTGCACGCCGCCACGGCCCGAGCCCACCACCGCGACGGTGCGGTACTCGTCCCACTGCTTCTTGGCATCGCGCTCGGACACCTCCGTGCCCGAGCCGTCGATCCACACGTCACGCACCATCGGCGTGCCGTCGGTGAAGTAGCCGTGCTTGCCCAGGTTGGGGCGCATCTTGGGCAGCATGTCCGGGGGAACGAAGGCCCACAGCTCCTGGCCCGTGCCCGCGTCGTACGTGCCCATGCCCGTGTAGATGTCCTTGGATTCGAACGAGCCGTTGTGGAAGGCGTGAATCATGCCGCCGTTGGAGCCCACGAGGATGATCTTGTCACGCTCACCGCGCTCCTTGACGTACTTGTCGTACGCATCGCCGGTCAGCACGTCGTTGTAGCCCTGCTGGTTCTTCGCCCCGATGTTGCTGAACAGCGTCTGGGAGCACTGGGTCGAGAAGTTGCAGAAGAACTTGGAGATCGGCGGATCCACGCTCACGGGCGCCGAGTGGAAGATGTCCTGGAGGAAGAAGGGCCGGTCGTAGGGCTCGGTCTCTCCTGCGGGCAGCGGGGTGAAGATGTCCGCGCCCAGGTACCACTGGATGATGAGCTCGGCGCACTCCGTCGGCGTCAGGCTCGCACGGCCCAGCTGGGCCTTCAGGTCATCACACTCGTGCTCGTTCTGGCTGATGCCCAGGTATTCGCGCAGCTTGCCGGCGTTCGCGATGCTGAACTCCAGCGGGGTGTCCTTGCCGTCGATCTTCCCGTCGGGCGAATCCGGGTTGTCGATGATGGTGAACACCTTGCGGTCCTTCCAGCGGCGCATCTTGCGCTCCGGATCGTCCGCATCATTCTGCTTCACGGCCGGCTTGAGCACGGCGCCCGCCTCCCAGAAGGGCACGGCCCGGACCTTGGAGTCCGACAGCCTCACGAAGTCGCCCTGCTCGTTCTCGATGACGGAGTGCCCGTCCTTGTCGATGAGGTGCGTGTCATTGCAGTCCCCGTCGCCGTTGAGGTCCCCCGCGATGGGGGGCGAGCCTCCCGGCACGCAGCCGAGCACCTTCTCCGAGGCCAGGTTGAAGCGGTAGAGGTAGCCCTGCCAGGGCTGGGCCTTGTTGCGCGCGGGCTTGAACCGCGGAATGACGGTGGCGCCCGCGTCGCGCACCTGCAGGCTGTTGGAGGCCACGGCCGAGAAGGACGTGGAGCGCGTCTGCACGTTGTTGATGATGGACAGGAGCGCGGCCTTGAGCGCGTTGGCGTCCTCGGCGGTGTAATAGAGGCCGTTGCCCACCTCGGCGGTGTTCCGCAGCAGGTTGCTGTTGATGCCGAAGCCGACGGTGTAGATGTTGAGCGACTGATCGCCAAAGGTGTCCAGGCTCCCGACGACGGCCGGGGTGTTCTTCTGCAGGTCCCGGTTGGCCAGCAGCTTCGCCACGTCGTCGAGCATGTAGTTGGCGTCGTTGCTCGCGTCCGGGCACGGCGCGGAGGGCGGGCAGTTGACCTTGTCGCCATTGAGCTCGCGGATCTTCGCCACGACGGTGCCGCCCAGCGTGTCGTTGTTGGGCTCACCGTCGGTGATGAGGATGATGGACGAGCTCTGGCAGCCCCAGCACACCGTGCGGTTCTCGGAGGTCAACGCCTCGTTCTTGAAGTCCGCGGGGTAGGCGAAGCCCAGGGGGGACGAGTTCCCGAAGCCGAAGTCCGTCCTGTAGATGTCCTGGCTCGAGGTGAAGTAGTAGCCGGCGTTCAGCAGCGAGCGCGCCAGGGGCGTGGAGGTGTTGAAGGCAAGCGAGTTGATCCGCGCGATGTAGTCGGCGCGGTGGGAGGAGAAGGCCTCGGGGTTCGCGAGGATCTCATTGCAGGCGGGCTTCATCTTCTGCACGTTCGAGGACGTCGCGGTGAAGATGCTGATGCCCACGCGCACCCGGCGCAGGTCCTTGATGACCTGCTTGAGCACCGCCTTGGCGGTCACGTACTTGGGCGGGTTGAAGTTGAGGAAGCGCCCCCACAGGATGAAGTTCGTGTTCGCCTCGTCGTTCGAGGTGGTGTTGAACACCTTGAAGTAGCCCTTGGTGCTCAAGCACTGCAGGCACCGGGCGTACTGGGCCTGGCCCGGGGGCTTGTCCCAGGTGTTGCCGATCTGCTTCTGGCAGGCCTCCTCCTTGGAGGCCCACTGGGGGGTGGGGCTGGACGACGAGCCCCACACGCCCATCGCGTAGTACTTGGTGTCCTGGAAGAGGTTCATGAAGCCCGTGTCCGAGCCCAGGCCCGTGCCCGGATCCGGAACGGGGTACTGGAAGGAGGGGTTCCACTCGTGGCTGTCGGAGAAGGCATCCAGGGAGGGGTTCTGGCACCCGTTCGTGGTGGCGTCATAGAACGCCCTGTAGTTGCTGTTGTTGATCTGCGGCAGCTCGCGCATGGAGCCGGAGACGTCGATGATGAAGTGCAGGTTGGGCGGCGCGCCCTCGGCGCTGAAGAAGCGCTCGTCGCCGGAGGGATCATTGCCGCGCAGCACGTCCTGGATGAGCGATGTGGTGAGCTGGCAGCAGGCGGGCGTGTCGCTGGTGCCGCTGCCCAGTTGCGCGGAGGCAGCGCCTGCCACGCCGAGCAGGGCGAGGCCGGTGAGGAGATGGCGGAGTTTGGGGGTCCAGGAGTGCATAGGGGCTCCTTGCGATTCGAGGGCTAGAGGCCGACCTTGACGAGGAATTCGATTTCACGTTGGGAGCCGACTTCCCCAGCGTCCAAGAGTTCACTGCACAAGGCGGTGATGCGATAGGTCTCGGAATAGGCGGTCCGGCCGGGGGCATTGTCGATGCCCATGATCTGGGTCCGGTCCGCCAGGGCCCCAGCCCGAGTCTTGTTGATGTTCTCCACCGCGAGGATCTCGGTGCCGGGCGTGCCAGCATCGGAGACGGCATGGGTGGCCGAGCCGCTGAAGTGATCGGTGGAGATGCGGATGCCGATGTTCTTTTCCTTGTCGAGGATGATCTCGTCATCCATGCGCACGAACTCCACGCTCGCCGGGGCCAGGGGCCGCATCCGGGAGACGAAGAGGTTGCGGGCCGCCACCGCGCAGGTGGACATGGTGTCCGCCTGGGTCTGCACTTCCGCGGCGGCGCGCTCGGTGCCCGTGAAGGAGATGGCGCCCGCGACGAGCAGGGTGATGAGAACGACGACGATCATGGCGATGACGAGCACCATGCCGCGGGGAGAGTGTGAGAAGGATTTCATGATCAGCCGCCCGCCTCGGTGGTGGCGATGAACTGCGAGTTGAGTTGGAGGTTCTTGGGGGTGACGGACTCCCGGAGAATCACGCGGTAGTACCCGCCTTCCTGGGGCGTGAAGTCCTTGGTGTTGGGCGTCAGGCCGGTCACGCTCAGGTTCTCCAACTGCCGCCAGGGCACGATGCCGCCGATGAGGGTGCCCTCGCTGGAAAGCATGAGGTTGTCACCGGTGTGCTGGGGGTCCGGCACGGAGCTGCGCGACACCAGGGTGACGCGCACCTGCCGGATGTTCACGGGGCTGTCCGCCTCGCGGGGATCCTCGAAGCCGGGGGGCAGGGGCTCGGGCGGCGTCCAGCGCATGTACCAGTCGGGGCCCGGCATGCTGGTGGGCACCATGGTCTGCCACTCCTCGCCGTAGTGCTCCGGCGAGGTGGCCTCGTTGACGCCGATGATCCGCGGCATCGCGTTCTTCACGCTGTTGAGGATGTAGGCCACCTGCAGCTGCTCGATGCCCTCGGCGATGGGGACCGCGTCGGCGGCGTCGATGATGTTGTCGCCGTTGAGGTCCGTGCCCTGATGCATCATCAGGTAGGGCGTGCGCCGGGGGGAGCCGGGCTCATCGAAGGCGGCGACGTAGAAGGCGGCGCGGTGGATCTTCACTACCTGCGCGGTGTCATAGCAGGCGTGGCTTTCCAGCCGGCTCTGTTCGTGGAAGAGCCGGCCGGGCATGGCCATGGGGCTGTTGGGCGCGGAGCCAGGGTCCGTGGGGTCCAAGGGGATCTGCGTGCTGTTCACCACCCGCTGGCCCACGGTGACGAAGGCATGCTGCTGGGTGGTCGAGACGGCGCCGCTGTTGCGGCAGAGCACCAGGAGGATCTGCCCACGCTCGAGCCGCGCCACCGGCGTGCTGACGGTCAGGCTGTTGGCGCTCGCCGACGTGATATCGCGGCGGAACAGCAGGTCCCGCGAGTGAACGGCGATCGCGTCCGGATAGCCCGTCTGGGCAAGGTCCGTGGCGGCGTTGTAGGAGTCGTAAGCGATGATGGCGCGGTCCGGATTCACGCCGTAGCCGGCGCTCCGGAGGTTGCGGCTCATGAAGGACATGGCCTGGCGCGCATTGGCCTGGATGGACCGGCGGCTGGCGTGCGTCTGGTACTGCCGGGCCTGGGACATGAAGGTGAGGCTGATGCCCAGCAGCACCACCGAGCCCACGGCGCCGCCCACGAGCAGCTCAATCAGCGTGAAACCACGACGGGAAAGGCGCATGGCTCAAATCTCCAACGCCGTGCAGGTACCGGCGCAGACCAGCTCGGGGTTGTACTTGATGGTCCAGAAGTTGACCTGGCGGAAGCCGCTGCTGGTGGGGAAGCGGACCATGATGAGGATGCGGAGCGAGTCCAGCTTGCCGCGCTCGGCCTCCACCGAGCCCGTGTTGGGCACGCGCAGCGAGCGCCAGGCGACCTGGTAGAACGGCTTGTCGTCTGCGGGGCTCATGCCCTCGGCGGTCTGGATGGCGTCCGCGGCGCTGAGCATCGGCCGGATGCCCGCGGGGGCCATGATGTCCTGCTGCAGGTTGATGAGGCCCGGGCCGCCCTCGATGTCATCGAAGCCCACGCCGTCGCCGATCTTGTCGTCGGCGATGTCATCCGGGGTGAGACCACTGGGCTGGAAGGCGGGGTGATCATAGGGCAGACGCTCGAAGGCGTCCGTCAGGTCGCGGGCAATGCGGTTGGCGGTGGTCTGGTGGAGGGCCAGGGTGTTCTGGCCGCTGGCCAGCACGTTCATCTGCATCACACCGAGGATGCCGACGGTGAAGACCAGCATGGCGGCCATCGCTTCGATGATGGTGGTGCCACGGGGAGAGGAACGGACGGAGAGCATGGAAGAGGCTCGCATGGCTAGAAGACCCGGACGACACCGGCGGGCGCGGAGATGACGAGCAGCTTGTAGCCGACGTCCTTGCCCTCCGCGGTGTTGCTCATGAAGGACAGGAGGCCCCCCATCTCGGGGCCCGTGCGCATCGTCACCGTGCCGTCGCTGTTGAAGCGGATGACGCCGTACTCGGAGCCGCCGCCGAGGATGCAGAAGGTGCAGCCGGCCCGCAGCTCGTTGGTGGGCTCATCGAGCGGCGAGGCGTTGACGTCGGTGGTGGCCTTGATGGCGGAGAACGGCGCCGGCAGCTCGATGTTCTTGGCGTCGGGATCCAGGAAGCTGATGCCGCCCTCGTCGGGGCCCGAGCCCGAGGCGAGCGTGATGAAGTCGCGCTCGAGCGCGTTCCTGGGGGTGCCCCCCTCGTTATAGGCCAGCGCCTCGCCGAGCCCCTTGCTCAGATCGAGGCTGTCCCAGGCGATGTCGCTGTCATCGGCGGTGGGCCGCTCGACGAGCGAGGCGCGCAGGCGCCCCTGCTCGTTGCGGTGGAAGATGACGTAGTGGGGCGTGCCGTGGCTGATGGCGCGAAGCTGGGCCACCGACATCAGCGCGGAGATGTCGAACAGGGTGTTGCTCATCCGCGCGCGGCCCATGCCGTAGTAAATGGCCGTGGAGGCCATGGCCGCCAGAACGCCGAGAATGGCGATGACGGTCAGGACCTCGATCAACGTGAAACCGCGTCTTCGGGAATGAATCGGCAAGGCACACCTCCTGCGATGCCGCGAGTATTGCAAAGACCAGCCCTTGCCCGTGAAGGCGGCAAGCCACTGGAATCACAGCGCTTGAGCCCTGGGCTGCTCGCCGGTGGACACCGGCTGCACGCCGCAAAGTTTGCGCTCCGCAAAGTTTGCGCACCCGGTTCCCCGACATGGGGCGACAGGGTAGGCCGTGGGCCTACCTGTGCCTCGGGAAGCGAATCCCCGTGAGGGGCGGGCGGGGGGCGCCTACCCTGGGGCGGGCATGACGCCTTCTTCCCTCCGCGCGCGCGCGGGTGCGCTGCGGCGCCTTCTCCTCGTCCTGGGCGGGGCGGTGACGTGCGGGGTGTTCGGGCTGGCCTGGCACGTGGGCCGCTTTGGCCGGCGGGAAGGCGCGGTCCCGGCGGATGTGCTGGTGGTGCTGGGGGCGCGGGTGCTGGCAGGGGGCGTTGCCTCGGGCGCGTTGCAGGCCCGGGTGGAGAAGGCGGTGGCGCTCTACCAGCAGGGCCTGGCGCCCCGGCTGCTGTTCTCCGGGGGCACCGGGTTGCATCCTCCGTCGGAGGCCCAGGTCATGCGCGCGCTGGCGGTGCGGCTCGGGGTGCCCGCGGAGGCCTGTCTCCTGGAGGAGCAGAGCCACTCCACGGCGCAGAACGCGCGCTTCAGCGCCGAGGTGCTCCGGCGGCTGGGGGCCGGGCGCGTGGTGGTCGTCTCCGATGCGTACCACCTGCTGCGCGCGCGCCAGTACTTCCGGCTCCAGGGGTGGGAGGTGGCCACCAGCCCCGCGCCCCTCGCCGGGCGCCTGGATGCCGTGGACCGCTTCTATTGGACGGTGCGGGAGGCCTTCGCGCTGCTGGCGCATCCCCGGGTACTGCTGGCCCGGAGCCCCTTACGTTGAGTCCTCGGGCGGCGCCTCGTCCTCCTTGGGAGGAGGGGAGGCATCCAGCCGCCGGATGAGCTTCTCGATGATGCGGAAGAGCGCCTTGCGCTCGGTGCCATCCAGGATGTCCAGCAGGTTCGCCAGGGCTTCATTCACCAGCAGGTGCAGTTGCTGGGAGGTCTCCTGGCCGGCGGTGGTGAGGCGGCAGCGGACGATGCGGCGGTCCTCGTTGACGCGCTCGCGCTGAAGGTGGCCCTCGCGCTCGAGGCGATCGACGACCCCCGTCACCGTCTTCTCCGTGATGCCCAGCCGCCGGGCCAGCTCCCCCATGGTGAGCGCGCCGTCCTGGCCCAGCCACAGCAGGGTGTGGACCTGGGGCGGCGTGAACTGGAAGCGCTCGCAGAGCCCCGCGATCGGGTCTCTCAGCGAGTGGCGGCGGCCCAGCGTGTACATGAGCTGGAGAAGCCGCGACACACCGTTGGCGGGTGCCTCCTCTGGAATGGGGATATTCCGTGACACGGAGTTTCAGATCTATCGGTCACCCCCGGCCGGGTCAACGGATTCGCCGGAGCGCCGCTGCGCCTCCTTGCCCTCCCTGGGAGGAGGACAGCGCGGGCGAATCGTCTGTCTTCCTGAGGACATCGGAGAGAGGCGCCCCGGGGCGCGGGGCCTCGGGTGGTGTTGTCCTTGTGCGTCAGCGGTTCCCCCTTTCGTGGAAGCCCCATGTCCAGTGTTCCTGCTCAGGCCTCGATTCCCTTTCTCCGCGCGGTCGGGCGGGGCCTCCCTCCGCACTACGCCTCCCAGGAGGAGCTCATCGGCTCCTTGCGCGCCCTGTGGGCCCAGAAGCACTTCAACCTCGAGCGGCTGGAGGACCTGCACCGTGCGGTGAGTGTCTCGGGCCGCTCGCTGGCGCTTCCGCTGGCGGAGTACCCGGCGCTCACCACCTTCCAGCAGCGCAATGACGCGTGGATCCGCTGCGCGGTGGAGCTGGGCGGGAAGGTGGTGCTCCAGGCGCTGGAGAAGGCGGGGCTGGGGCCCCGGGACATCGACCACATCTTCTTCGTGACGGTGACGGGGCTGGCCACGCCCAGCATCGAGGTGCGGCTGGCCAACCAGCTGGGGTTCCGCTCCGACGTCAAGCGCACCCCCCTCTTCGGGCTGGGGTGCGTGGCGGGCGCGGCGGGGTTGGCCCGGGCGGCCGATTACCTGCGCGCCTTTCCGGGCCACACCGCGGTGGTGCTCTCGGTGGAGCTGTGCTCGCTGACGCTCCAGCGCGAGGACCTGTCCATTCCCAACATCATTGCCTCGGGGCTCTTCGGGGATGGGGCCGCGTGCGTGGTGCTGCAGGGTGCCGAGGCGGCGGCGCGGCAGCGCGCGCCCCGCGTGGTGGCCTCCCAGTCGGTGCTCTACCCGGACACCGAGCGCATCATGGGCTGGGACATCGTCGACACGGGCTTCAAGGTGGTGCTGTCGGCGAAGGTGCCCCAGCTCGTGAAGGAGCACATCCGCGGCAACGTGGACGCCTTCCTCGCCGCGCACCGGCTGCGCCGCGCGGACATCCGGCACTGGGTGGCCCATACCGGAGGGCCCAAGGTGCTCCAGGCGTTCGAGGAGAGCCTGGAGCTGCCCGCGGGGGCCATCGCGCGCTCGTGGGCGTCCTTGAAGGAGGTGGGCAACCTCTCCTCCGCGTCGGTGCTCTTCGTGCTGGGCGAGACGCTGGAGTCCCAGGAGCCCCAGGAGGGCGACTGGGGGGTGGTGATGGCGATGGGGCCGGGCTTCTGCTCGGAGCTGGTGCTGCTGCGATGGTGAGCCCCACACAGGCGGTGTTCCTGGGCTACATGGGCCTGCTGGGCGCCGAGCGGCTCGTCGAGCTGGTGCTCTCGAAGCGCAACGCCGCGCGCGCCTTCGCCCGGGGCGGAGTCGAGCGCGGGCAGGGCCACTACCGGGTGATGGTGGTGTTCCACTCGCTGTTTCTCGTGTCGTGCCTGGCGGAGGTCTTTCTGTTGAACCGGCCCTTCCCAGGCGCGCTGGGGTGGGGGGCGCTGGGGGCGGCGGTGATGGCCCAGGCGCTGCGCTACTGGGCCATCGCCACGCTCGGGGACCGGTGGAACTCGCGCATCATCGTCATCCCGGGGCTGGCGCCGGTGACGGGGGGGCCGTACCGCTTCCTGCGCCATCCCAACTACGTGGCGGTGGTGCTGGAGCTGCTCGCGGTGCCGCTCATCCACGGTGCTTGGGGGACGGCCGTGGTGTTCACCCTGGGCAACGCCGCGCTGCTGTACGTGCGCATCCGGGCCGAGGAGCAGGCACTCGGCGAGGTGTATGCGCAGGCGTTCGTTCACCATCCCCGCTTCATCCCAGAGGTGCGCCGTGGTTGAGCTGGAACAAGAAGTCGTGGGGGAGATCCGCCGCATCGCCCTCGAGGAGCTGGAGTGGAAGGGCCCCGTGGAGCCCGGCCACGACTTGCTGAAGGACCTGCAGCTCGACAGCCTGGGGCTGACGGTGATGGCGGTGGGGCTGGAGAACCGCTTCCGCGTGAAGCTGTCCGAGGAGGACGCGGCGGGGCTGCACACCGTGGCGGATCTGGCCCGGCTGGTGGCCACGCGGGTGAATGCCTCGGTGGGGGGCCGGTCATGAAGGGCCCGGCCTTGCCCCCGGTGAAGTACGCCACCGTGCCGGAGATGCTCGAGGCCACGGCGCGCACGGCGCTGGGGCTCACCTTCGTGGATGCCGCCGAGCGCGAGGTGGCGATGCCGTGGGCCGAGGTGTACCGCCGGGCCCGGCAGACGGCCGCGGGGTTGCAGCGCCTGGGGGTGGCGCCGGGGGAGACCGTGGCGATCCTCTTGCCGACCTCTCCGGGCTTCATGGATGCCTTCTTTGGCGTGCTGCTGGCCGGCGCGGTGCCCGTGCCGCTCTACCCGCCCGTGCGGTTGGGGCGGATGGAGGAGTACCACCGGGCCACGGCGCGCATGCTGAGCGTCTCGGAGGCGGTGCTGGTGCTCACCGAGACGCGGCTGAAGCTGCTCCTGGGCGCCTCGGTGGAGGCGGCGCGCCCGAGGTTCGGGTGCCGGACGGTGGAGGAGGTGTCCCACGGCGAGGCGCTGCCCGTGCGTGCCGTGTCCCCGCAGGCCCCGGGCCTCATCCAGTTCTCCTCGGGCTCCACGGTGGCCCCCAAGCCGGTGGTCCTCACCCATGCGGCCCTGATGGCGCAGGTGGCCGCGCTCGAGGCCATCCTGCCTCCGCGTCCGGGGGAGGTGCCCGTGGGCGTCTCCTGGCTGCCGCTGTACCACGACATGGGCCTCATCGGCTGTCTGCTCTCGGCGCTGTATTACCCGGGCAACCTCGTGCTGTTGCCGCCCGAGGTCTTCCTCGCGCGGCCCGCGCTGTGGCTCCGCGCCCTCTCCCGGCACAAGGGGTTCGTTTCGCCCGCGCCCAACTTCGCCTACGGCCTGTGCCTCAAGCGGGTGAAGGACGAGGAGCTGCAGGGGGTGGACCTGTCGGGCTGGAAGCACGCGCTCAATGGCGCGGAGCCTGTCTCCGCGGAGACGCTTCGCCGCTTCGTGTCGCGCTTCGCCCCCCATGGCTTCTCCGCGGAGGCGCTGCGGCCCGTCTATGGCCTGTCCGAGGCGGCGCTGGCCGTCACCTTCCCGCCGGGTGGCCGGGGGCTGCGCTCGCGGAGCGTGGACGCGGGCGTGCTGGCGCGGGAGGGCCGGGTGGTGGGCGGGGAGCGGGAGCTGGTGTCCGTGGGCAGTCCGGTGCCGGGCTTCGAGGTGGCGGTCCGCGATGAGCGGGGCCACGCGCTGCCCGAGCTGCACGTGGGGCGCGTCTACGCGCGGGGGCCCTCGTTGATGAAGGGCTACCACGGGGATGGCGAGGCCACCGCGCGGGCCCTGGGGGCCGATGGGTGGTTGGACACGGGAGACCTGGGGTTCGTGGCGGATGGCGAGCTGTTCCTCACCGGCCGGGCGAAGGACCTGGTGATCATCCGGGGGGCCAACCATGCGCCTCAGGCCTTCGAGGAGTGCATGCAGGCCGTGGATGGGGTGCGCGTGGGCTGCGCGGTGGCGCTGGGCTTCACCCCCGCGGGCGGTGAGGACGAGGCGCTGCTCATCCTCGCCGAACGCGCGGGCCCGGCGGAGAATGATGGGACGGTGGAGGAGCAGGTGAGCGCGGCGATCGTTCAGGGCACGGGGATCCGTCCGCACACGGTGCGGCTGTTGACGCCGGGGACCCTGCCGCGCACTTCCAGCGGCAAGCTGCGCCGGAGCGATGCGCTGCGGCAGTTCCTCGCGGGGGAGCTGGTGGCGCCGAAGAGGGCAGGGCCGGTGAGCCTCATGGTGGAGATGGCCAAGGGCGCATGGGCGCTGGCCCGGACGGGGCGGGAGGGATGAAGCCGTACGATGTCGCCATCGCCGGGGGCGGCCCCGCGGGGCTGGCGGTGGCCATCACCGCGGCCCAGCGAGGGCTGTCCACGGTGGTGGTGGAGCGGGGCGCGCTGCCCGTGGACAAGGCCTGTGGCGAGGGGCTGATGCCCGCGGGGCTGGAGGTGCTGGAGCGGCTGGGGGCCCGGGTGTTGCTGGACGGGCAGGGGTGTTCGCCCTTCGTGGGCATCCGCTACGTGCAGGAGGATGGCAGCACGGCGGAGGGGGTGTTGCCGGCGCCGGGAGGGCTGGGCGTGCGGCGCGTGGCGCTGGCCTCCGCGCTGGGCGAGCGGGCCCGCGCGGTGGGGGTGGAGCTTCGGGAGCGGACCGTGGTGCAGGGCCACCGGCGCACCGGCACGGGCATGGAGCTGGAGACCTCCGAGGGGCGAATCGAGGCCCGGTTCCTCGTGGGGGCGGATGGGCTGGGCTCGCCCTTGCGGCGCGCGGAAGGCTTGGAAGGGACGGTCAGGGGGCCCCAGCGCTTCGGGATGCGGCAGCACTTCAAGGTGGCCCCGTGGACGCCCTTCGTGGAGGTGCACTTCGCCTCGGGCGTGGAGGCCTATGTGACGCCCGCGGGGGCGCAGCGGGTCGGACTCGCGTTTCTGTGGGAGAACGGCGCGCTGGAGCATGTGTCCTTCGAGGAGCTGCTCGCCCGCTTTCCCGCCCTCCACGCGAGGCTGGGCGCGGCGGAGCCAGATTCGAAGGTGCGCGGGGCGGGGCCGCTGGAGCGCTCGGCGCGGGCGCGCGTGGCGGACCGCTTCGCCCTGGTGGGGGATGCGGCGGGCTACGTGGATGCGGTAACGGGCGAGGGGCTCTCCCTGGCCTTCACCTGTGCGGAGGCGCTGGGGCAGCTCTTGCCGGAGGCGCTGGTGAAGGGGGCCTCGCGTGAAGCGTTGCAGCCCTACGAGCGCACCTTCCAGCGCGCCTTCCGCAAGTACGCGTGGATGGCCCGGGCGCTGCTGGTGCTCGCGCGGCGTCCCCGCCTGCGCGCGCCCGTGGTGCGCTGGCTTGGCCGCTCGCCCAGGGTGTTCGAGCGCCTCCTGGGGTTCGCGGTGAAGTAGGCATGGGAGCACCCCGCCATGTTCAAAACACGTAGAAAGGCGAGCCTTTGGTCGAGGTGACCATCGGACTCTGGTACGGGTCTGCGGTGCTCATCTTGCCGGAATTGCTGGACGGGATGGAGGAGGGCATCGCGGCGTTCGATGCCGAGGGGCACATCCTTTACCTCAACGAGTTGCACGAGCGTCTGCTGGGCAAGCCTTGTGTGGAGCTGCTCGGCCAGAGCCTCTGGACGCTGTTCCCTCAGGAAGTGGGGCAGCCCTTCCATCAGGCCTTCCTTCGGGTGGCTCAAGGGGGAATCCCCGAGTCCCTGGAGCGTCAGAGCGTGCCCTGGCAGCGCGGCGTGGGCAGCCGGCTCTTCCGCACCCAGAGCGGCCATGTCTGTGTGGTGACCCGCGAGTTCAGCGCCCGCGAGGGACAGGAACCGCTGCATTCCGGGGGACTTCCGCACCCGTTCCTGCTCGGCGCCGCGCTGTCCGTCTGGGTGGAGGATCTCTCTCAGGTCTCCGCGCTGCTGGCGAAGCTGCGGACCGAAGGGGGCACGGACGTGCGCGCCTTCTGCGAGGCCCACCCGGACTTCGTTCAGCAGGCCGTGCGGCTCGTGCGCGTGCTGGATGTCAACGACGCCACGGTGCGCCTGTTCGAAGCCCGCGACAAGGCCGAGGTGCTCGGCGCCCTGCCGCGCATCTTCCTGCCCGAGACCTTGCCGTCGGTCGTCGAGGAGCTCGTTGCCCTGTCCGAGGGGCGCACGCACTTCAAGGCCGAAGCGGTGATGCAGACGCTCCGGGGCAGGCGCATCCACGTCCTCCTGACCTTGGCCGTTCCCGCCGAGGGCACGGGCTTTCAGACGATCGTCACCCTCAGCGACATCACCGAGCGCAAGGCGGCCGAGGCGGAGCGGGTCCGCCACATCCATCACGGCCGGCTGATGGCGGACGTGGGGCTGGTGCTCACCCAGAGCCGCACCCTGCACGACATGCTGCACGGGTGCGCCGAGGGGCTCGTGTGGCACCTGGGCGCGGCCTTCGCGGGCATCTGGCTGCTCGACGAGTCCACCCACGCCTTGCAGCTCCAGGCCAGCTCAGGCCTGCTCATTCCTCCCGAGGGGCTTCAGGAACGGGTTCCGCTCGGGGACTCCCCGGTGGGGCGCATTGCCCAGGACCGGGCCCCGTTCCTCACCAATGTCCTCGCGGGCGAGCCCTCCCTGGGCGTGCTGGAATGGGCCCCGCAGGAGAACCTGGTCTCCCTGGCCGGGACGCCGCTGCTGCTGGATGAGCGGCTGGTGGGCGTGGTGGCCATCTTCGGCCGGGAGCCGTTGACCCCGGATGTGCTCGATGTGCTGCGGCTCGCGGCCGACAGCATGGCCCTGGGCATCGAGCGGCTGCGCCACGAGGACAACCTCCGCGAGGCCTTGCTTCGCATGGAGAAGGCCGAGGCCCAGGCGCGCGAGAGCGAGCGCACCCTGGAGACCCTCATGGGCAACCTGCCCGGCATGGCCTACCGCCGCTCCCATGAGCCGCCCTGGCGCCTGGCCTACGCCAGCGAAGGGGGCGGGCCGCTCACCGGCTATGACTTCGAGGACTTCCAGGCCTGGGGCGTCTCCTGGGGCAGCCTGGTGCACCCCGACGATGTGGGCGGCGTGGCCGCCGGGATGGAGGCGGCGATCGGCGCCCGCGAGCCCTTCACCCTGAGCTACCGCATCCGGACGCGGGCCGGCGAGGAGCGGTGGGTGTGGGACCGGGGCCGGGGCATCTTCTCCGCGGAGGGCCAGTTGCTGGCGATGGAGGGCTTCGTCGCCGACGTCACCGCGCAGCGGCGCGCCGAGGAGGAGCGCCAGAAGCTGGTGCACGTCGTCGAGCGCTCCAGTGACTTCGTCGGCATCGCGGACACGGAAGGCCGCATGCTGTTCGTCAACGAGGCCGGCCTGAAGATGGTGGGCCTGGGGAGCCTGGAGGCCGCCCGGGGCACGCGCATCCTCGACTACTTCACGGACGAGGACCGGCCCTTTGGCGAGAACACCCTCCTGCCCGTCATGCTGCGGGAGGGGCGCTGGGAGGGCGAGTACCGCTTCCGCCACTTCCAGACGGGCCAGGCGGTGCCCACGTATTTCACCCTGTTCACCCTGCGGCACCCCCAGACGGGCGCCTTGCAGGGCATCGCCACCGTCACGCGGGACATCACCCAGGCGAAGCGCCAGGAGGCCGAGCGCGCGGCGCTGCTCGAACGGGAGAAGGCGGCCCGGGCGGACTCCGAGCGCGCCAACCAGCTCAAGGACGAGTTCCTGGCCACCGTCTCCCACGAGCTCCGCACACCGCTGACCGCCATGCTGGGCTGGGTGCAGATGCTGCGCACCGGGAGCCTGCCGGACCACAAGCGCCAGCGCGCCCTGGAGACCGTGGAGCGCAATGCCCGGGCCCAGGCGCAGCTCATCGAGGACCTGCTGGATGTCAGCCGCATCATGTCCGGCAAGCTCAAGCTGGAGGTGGAGACGGTGGAGATGACCGCCATCGTCGAGCAGGCGCTGGAGAGCGTGCGGCCCGCCGCGGACGCCAAGGGCATTCACCTGCAAGCGGCCCTGGACGCCACGGGCAGCGTGCTGGGGGACGCGCACCGGCTGCAGCAGGTGGTGTGGAACCTGCTGAGCAACGCGGTGAAGTTCACCTCCAAGGGGGGCCGCGTCCAGGTGATGGTGGAGCGCCAGGACGCCTCGGTGGAAGTCACGGTGACCGACACGGGCGCGGGGATTCCGCCCGCGTTCCTGCCCCATGTCTTCGAGCGCTTCCGCCAGGCCGAAGGGGGCACCTCCCGCCAGTACGGCGGCCTGGGGCTGGGGCTGTCCATCGTGCGGAACCTGGTGGAGATGCACGGCGGTACGGTGTCCGCCCAGAGCGAGGGCGAGGGACAGGGGGCGGCCTTCACCGTGCGGCTGCCGCTGCTGATGGCAGTGCGCAAGGACGTGGCGCCCCCCCTTGCCCCGCGCGAGGCGCCCCTACGGGAGCCGCCGGCGTGTCCCCCGGAGCTGAGCGGGCTGCATGTGCTCGTGGTGGACGATGAGGAGGACACGCGCGAGATGCTGCGGACCCTGCTCGAGGGCTGCCGTGCGCGCGTGACGTGTGCGTCGTCCGCGGCCCAGGGGCTGGCGCTGCTCCGGGAGCACCGGCCCGATGCCCTCGTCTCCGACATCGGCATGCCGGGCGAGGATGGCTACTCCTTCATCCGCAAGGTGCGCGCCCTGGACCGGGAGGAGGGGGGACGGACGCCCGCGGTGGCCCTCACCGCGTACGCGCGGATGGAGGACCGGACGCGGGCCCTGCTCGCCGGCTTCCAGAGCCACTGCCCCAAGCCCGTCGAGCCCATGGAGCTCATGGCGGTGCTGGCCTCGCTGTGCAGCCAGGTGGGGCTGGAGACCGAGGGGTGAACCCGGGCTACAGCTTCATCCGCTTGAAGACCCCTTCGGGGATGGTGCGGATGATGAGCATGATGAGGGCCCAGAAGCCCGGGACATAGACTTCGTCCTTCCGCCCGTCCGCCGCGCGGAGGATGCCGCGGGCCACCTGCTCGGGCGAGGCGAACAGCTTGTTCTTCGCCACGTGCGCCGTCATGGGCGTGTCGACGAAGCCGGGCTTCACCGTCACCACCGCCACCCCGGCGGGCGCCAGCCGGTTGCGCAGCCCCTGCAGGAAGACCGTGAGGGCGCCCTTGGAGGCGCCGTACACGTAGTTGCTCTGCCGGCCCCGGTCTCCGGCCACCGAGGAGAGGACCACCAGCGTGCCGGCCTTCTGGGCCTCGAAGCGGTTGCCCAGCACCGTCAGCAACGAGGCGGCGCTCAGGAAGTTGGTGTGCAGCACCTTCTGCGCGTCCGCCCAGGCGCGCTCGCAGGCCTTCTGCTCGCCGAGCACCCCGTGGGCGATGAGCGCGCCATCCAGCCCGCCCAGCGCCTGGAATGCGCGCTCCACCAGGGCCTCGTGCGCGGCCGTGTCGTCCAGGTCCACGGCCTCCTGTTCAACCTGGGAGGCGCCGCGGGTGGCCGCGTCCTTCGCCACGGCATCGAGGTTGGCGGCGTTGCGGCCCACGAGGTACAGCGCGGCGCCCCGCGCGGCGAGCAGCCGCACCGTGGCCTGGGCGATGGCGCTCGTGGCGCCGAGGATGAGGACCTTCTTCATGGTGGGTTCCTACGGATTCATGCGCCGCCAGAAGGACGAGGAGAAGGCGGGATCGACGTAGCGCTTGAAGCGCTCGAGCTGGGGAAAGTAGGCGGCGAAGTTCTCGGGGCTCATGCCCGCGTCCTTGGCCGGGTATACCGCGCCGCCCGCCTGGCGGGTGATGCCGTCCAGCTCCGCCACGAGCTTCAGCGTCCGCTCGCCCCGGTTGGCGAAGTCCAGCGCCAGCGTCACCCCGGGCCGGGGGAAGGACAGCCACCCGGGGGAGGGCATGTGTCCAAACGTCTTCAGCACGGTGAGCGGGCTGGGCACCTCCCGGGCGCTGCGCTCCAGGATGGCCCGCAGCGCATCACGCCCGGTGGAGAAGGGCAGCACGCACTGGAACTGGAAGAAGCCCCGCCGTCCGTAGCCCCGGTTCCAGTGGTGGATGGTGTCCAGCGGGTAGAAGAAGGGATCGTAGTGCTGGAGGCGCGGCCCCCGGCGCAGGAGGTTTGCCCGGTAATAGAGGAAGTTGAAGGCGGCCACCGAGAGCCAGTTGAGGCTGAAGCCGGGCAGGTGAAAGGGCACCGCCAGCGCCGAGCCGTGGCTCAGGTGGCTCTTCACCAGGGGCAGCCCATCGAAGCGCGGCGGGGCGAAGTTGCCCCGGAAGAAGAGGCCCCGTCCCATCCGGCGCCCCCGCGCCAGGCTGTCCACCCAGGCCACGGTGAACTCGTAGTCCTGTTCCGACTGGCGGGAGATCTCGAAGAAGCCGTCGAGGTTCGCCATCGGCACCGTCTCGGTGAGGACGAACGGGTTGTGGATGGGGCGCATCTGCACGTCGGCCCAGAGGATGACGCCAGTGAGCCCCAGGCCGCCGACGGTGGCCTCGTACCAGTCCGCGTTCTCCTCCGGCGAGCACACCCGGCGGCTGCCATCCGAGCGCAGCAGCTCGAAGCGGCGCACGTGCCGCCCGAAGGTGCCCGAGCGGTGGTGGTTCTTGCCGTGCACATCGTTGGCGATGGCCCCGCCGACGCTGACGAACTTGGTGCCCGGGGTGACGGGCAGAAAGTAGCCCCGGGGCACCGCCAGCTTCAGCAACGTCTCCAGCGTGGTGCCCGCCTCGCAGCGCACCACGCCCGTGGCGATGTCGAAGCCCAGCAGCCGGTCCAGCGCGTGCGTGGTGAGCAGCGTGCCGTCCTCGTTGAGGCACGAGTCGCCGTAGCTGCGCCCCTGCCCGTAGGGCAGCAGCGAGGCCCCCGTGGCGGGGAGCCGGTCCGTCTGCCAGGCCAGGGCGTGCGCGGTCTGCCGCGTGGCGAGCGGAAAGCGTCCCCAGGACTGAAGCTCTTTGGTCATCGCCGCCTTCTCAAGTGGCCGCCAGCACCACCAGCGCCGCCACCAGCCCCACCGCGTAACTCACCTTGTCCCGCAGCGCAAAGACGAGCGGATCCTCGTTCACGAGCCCCCGGTGGGCCAGCAGCCACACCCGGCTCACCCAGTACAGCATGACCGGGCAGAGCAGCCACAGCCGCTCGTGGAACCGGTAGAGCACCGTGACTTCCTTGCTGGTGATGTACAGCGCCAGCACCAGCACGGCGATGTAGCCCGAGGCCACGCCCAGGCTGGAGAGCTGCTCATAGTCGCTGGCCAGGTAGCCCCGGCCCGGCGCGGCCTCCGCGTTGGACAGCCGCAGCCGCCGCACCTCGGACAGCCGCTTCACCAGCGCCAGGGACAGGAACAGGAACATGGAGAAGGTGAAGAGCCAGCTCGACGTGGGGATGCCCACCGCCAGCGAGCCGCCGAAGATGCGCACCGTGTAGAGGCTCGCCAGCACCAGCACATCCAGCACCATCACCTGCTTGAGGTACAGGGAGTAGGCGAGCGTCACCCCGTAGTAGGTGGCCAGCAGCGCCGCGAAGGCGGGGGGCAGGAGCGCGGCCACGCCAAAGCCGGCCACGAGGAGCACCGGCGCGAGCATCGCCCCCGTCTGCACGGGCAAGTCCCCCGAGGCGAAGGGGCGCAGGCGCTTGGTGGGGTGCTGGCGGTCCGCATCCAGGTCCAGCAAGTCGTTCAGCATGTAGACGCTGGAGGCGCACAGGCTGAAGGCCGCGAAGCCCAGCGCCGCCTGGAGCAGCACCCCGGCGTTGAGCCCTTGGTGGGCCGCCAGCATGGGCACGAAGACGAGGATGTTCTTGGCCCACTGGTGCACGCGCAGCGCCTTCACCCAGGCGCGCGGCCCCACGCGGGGGCGCTCGAAGACGCGCACCTCGCCCCGGCCCAGCGCCCGCACCCGGCGCTCCAGCCCCGGCGCGCCGTGCACCACCAGCGCCCGGCGCGCCTCGCGCCACAGCGTGAGGTCCACCTCGCCATCCCCGGCGTAGTCGAACTCGGCGTGCGCCTGCTTCAGCCGCGCCAGCTTGTGCGCGCCCGAGAGGTTCACCGTTCCGTCGCTGGCGTACACCTCGGAGAAGAGGCCCAGGTGCGCGGCCACGGCGTGGGCGATGCTCTGGTCCGCCGCGGTGGCCAGCACCAGCCGCCGGCCCCGGCCCCGCTCCTCCCGGAGGTAGGCGAGCAGCGGTTCGCTGTAGGGCAGGCGCGAGGCATCCAGGCGCACCCGCCGGCCCACCTGCGCCTTGAAGAAGGCCTTGCCCCGGAGCATCCACACGGCCGCCAGCACGAGGAGCAGCGGGTTCTGCTTGAGCAGCACCAGGAGGCTCTCGTGCAGCGTGTCCGTGCGCACCAGCGTCCCGTCCAGATCGACGGCCAGGGGCGGCTCGGAGGCGGGGAGCGACTCGATGGGAGAGGACTTCTGCACGGGGCGGGAAGGTAATACAGCGGAGGGCGGGGGAGGGGCCCGGCAAACCCCTGCCGCCCGCCGGGGCGGCGCCCGGATGCCGTTACTCCGGCCGGGCGAGGATGAGCGTCTGCAGCGGCAGGTGGCGCACCGCCTGGGTCTTGGTGATGTGGAAGCCCGCGTCGCTGAGGAACCCCTCCATCTCGGCCGGCGAGTAGGCCGTGGCGCGCGAGGTGAGGAAGTAGTGCAGGCCGATGAGGGCCGCGGAGCTGGGGGGCGCCTCGGCGTCCTCGCTCAGGTACTCCAGCACGGCCAGCGTGCCCCGGGGGCTGAGCGCCGAGCGCACCCGGCGCAGCAGCGCCACGTTCTGGGCGGGCGTCAGGTGGTGCATCACCTGGAAGACGAGCACCGCGTCATACGGGCCCCCCAGCTCGGCGGTGAGCAGGTTGCCCTCCTGGTGCCCCACCACGTGGGACAGGCCCGCGGCGGCGATGATCTCCCGCCCCACGCGCACGCTGCCCTCCAAATCCAACACCGTGGCCTTCAGCCCCCGGTGGCGCTGGCACAGCTCCGCGGAGAACCAGCCGTGTGCCCCGCCCAGGTCCAGGATGTGCCGGGCGCCCCGGGGCAGGGGAATGGCCGCGGCCACCTCCGGGGCCGACAGCAGCGCCAGCTGGTGCATGCCGTGGATGTAGTCGCGCCAGCGCCGGTCCTCGGGATCAAACCCGTGGATCTCCACCGGCTGCCCGCTGCGCACCACGTTCTCCAGCTGCCCCCACCAGTCCCACTGGGCGTAGTTGAACTCCAGGAAGCCGCCCATGTACCGGGGAGAGCGCGGATCCAACCAGCGCTTGGAGCGGGCATCCAGCTGGTAGCGGCCCCGCTTGCGCGTCACCGCCTCGCAGGACACCAGCGCCTCCAGCAGCGCCCGCGTCCCCGCCGGGGACAGCTTCAGCCGCTCGGCCAGGGCCTCCGCCGTGGTGGGCCCCTCCGCCAGCGCCCCGTACACCCCCAACCGCACCCCCGCCATGAGCGTGCGCGCGGCCATCATCCCGAAGAAGGACTGCACCACCGGCCGCGGGGCCAGGTTGAGCCAGTCCGCCACACGCTCCAGCAGGTTGTCTGCCTTGAAGCCCAGCTGCATCCGCGTCTACCCCTTCCGGCGCCAGAGCGCCGCCAACCCCAGTCCCATCAACCCCACCGCTGCCTCGGGCCCCAGCAGGCACCCCACCCGTTCCGCCTCGCGAATGCCGGTGTACTGGCACCGGCCCCCCTGGCAGCTGAAGCGGGGCGAGCAGTCACTGCTGCGGTGGCAGGTGAGGGGGACCCGGCCCACCCCATCCTCACCCTCGGGGTTGTCCCGGTCCGCCCCGCCCTCGCCCACGGAGGCATCCGGCGCGGGTGCGACTTCGCCTCCATCCCTCCCACCATCGTCCCGCCCCCCGTCCTGGGCATGGCCCAACCCTGGCAGGGCAAGGCCCAGACACCACAGGAGCAGCCACGGGCCAGGACGTGGGAAGAAGCGAATCACGGGGGAGGGAACCTACCCCGCCTCGCGGGGCGGATGCACCCTCCACCTCTTGGGGGAACCAACAGTTTCCTGATCCTGTCGCCCGCTTTTGCTAGGTTACGGGCCCCGATGGCGCCGCGAATTCTCGTTGTGGATGACAACACAGAGCTTCTCTCTCTCCTCACCCAGCTGTTCGAGGACGCGGGATACGAGGTGAGCGGCGCCAGCAAGGGCAAGCAAGCCATCGAAAGCGCCCGGGCGAATCCGCCCGCGGCCGCGGTGCTCGACATCCTGCTGCCCGACATGATGGGCTACCACCTGGCGGACACGCTGCGGCGCGAGCAGCCGCAGCTGCCGTTGCTCTTCATCACCGGCGTCTTCAAGGGCGGCAAGCACGCCATCGAGGCGCGGCAGAAGTACGCGGCGGCCGGCTACTTCGAGAAGCCCTTCGAGGCGCAGAAGCTGCTGGAGGCCGTGGCCAAGCTGGTGCCCCCGGAGAAGAAGGCGCCCCCGGCCGCCTCGCTCCAGGATGCCTTCGAGGTGGAGCTGGACATCGATGTGGAGGAGGAGGGGCCCCAGGACGCCATGGAGCTCACCGGCCGCATCAAGGTGACGGGCGGGGGCAACCTCTCGGCGGAGATTCGCGGCGCGAACCTCACCGCCAACCCCCTGCAGAAGGCGCCCGCCACGGTGGTGCGGCCCCCCGTTCCCGGCAGGCCCGCCACCCCGGTTCCCGTGGGCGGAGGGGGCTCGGGCCCGCGCCGGGGCGAGTTCAAGGACAACCTGCCCGCGCTCATCACCGCCTTCTACCTGTCGAAGGAGACGGGGGAGCTGGGCGTGCAGCGCGGCAAGGTGAAGAAGGTGGTGTACTTCGAGCGCGGCACCCCGGTGTTCGCCCTGTCCAACCTGCTGGCGGACCGGTTCGGCCAGTTCCTGGTGCGCGTGGGGAAGATCCGCCCCGAGCAGCTCCAGGACGCCACCGTGGTGGCCACGCAGAGCCAGCGCCGCACGGGGGATGTGCTCGTGGAGCGGGGCCTGCTCAAGGACACCGAGCGGCTCTACTACGTGGGGCAGCAAGTCAAGGCCATCATCTACTCCCTCTTCTCCTGGGACGAGGGCACCTACGTCATGTCCTTCATGGAGAAGGCGGCCACGGAGTCCATCAAGCTGGAGCTCCACCCGGCCAACCTCATCGTCCGGGGCGTGAAGAAGCTCTACAAGCCCGAGCGCCTGCGGCGGCTGCTCCAGCCGGAGGACCGGCTCGTGCCGGCCGTGGCGCCCTCCTATCAGCTCAACGAGGTGGAGCTGGAGCGCTGGGAGGCGGAGCTGCTGCCGCGCGTGGACGGCCACCGGACGGTGGCGGAGCTGCTGGCGTATGCCAACCGCCCCGAGCACGTCGTCTACGGCTTCCTCGTGGCGATGACGTCCCTGGGCGTCCTGGATCGCCAGACGTAGCCCCGGCTCAGAGCCGGGAGGTGATCCAGAACAGCCCCAGCGCTCCCGAGCCCACCGCGACGGCGCGCTGCAGCCCGGCTACGAGCCGGGCGCCCAGCCGGGAGATGCCCTCGGCGAACAGCAGGCCCACCGCGCCCATGCCAATGAGGATGCCCAGGGCAAAGCCGGGCAGGTACGTCCACGCCGCCAGGCTCATGCTGCCGCCCATGAGCAGCGGGGGCAGGGCGAGCAGCAGCGAGCGCACGCCGCTGACGGCCATGAGGGCGCCCGCCGCGGTGCTCATGTGCCGGTGGATGTGGACATGGGGCTCGTGCGTGTGGCTCGGCAGGTGCGGGTGGCCGTGGTTCAGGCTGTTGGGGAACAGCAGGGCGGTGACGGCCAGCGCCACCAGCACCACCCCGCCGAACACCTCCGCCCAGCGCTCGAAGGCTTCGGACAGGCCCACACCCGCAAGCAGGCAGACGGCAGCCACCCCACCGAGCATGGCGGCGTGCCCACAGGCGAACCGCACGGCGGTCATGACCGCGGCGCGGCGCCGGCCGCCCTCCAGGGTTCCGAGCGTGGCCATGGCGGCGCAGTGGTCAGGCCCCACGGCATGGAGCAGGCCCTGGCCCAGACCGACAATGAATGCGAAGAGAATGGGAGGCACGTGGGCGACCCTAGTCTTCCCCGGTCTGCATGGCCAGCATAGGAGCGCGTCATGTCTTCCACTTTCCGTCGTCTCTTGCTGGTCGCGGTGGTCCTGCCGGGCGTGCTCCTGGGGCCCGGGTGTGACACGGGCGCCGGGCAGCTCCAGAAGGCCGAGGCCCAGTACGCGGACCTCGTCCAGCGCGGGGTGCACCCCCGGGACCCGGCGTACGATGCGGTGATGGCCGCCTTCGAGGCCGTGCCCCAGGACTCCAAGGGCCGCAAAGAGGCGGAGCAGCGGATCGCGGCCATCCGCTCCCTCCGGGGCTCTTTGCCGCCCCGGCCGTTGGCCACGCCCGCGGCCCCGGGGCCGGGCCTGGACGCGCTGGAGGCCCAGCGTGCCGCCTGTGCGCAACTGGCCCAGGAGCTGGGCGTGACGGAGGGGGAGAAGCGCGAGGAGGTGCGCAAGGCCCTCACGGAGTGTCAGGCGAAGCGGGTCCGGCTCGAGGCGACGTCCCACCCGCCTGGCGAGGAGGCTGGCGCACACGGCCCGGAGGGGCATTGACAGGTCTTTCCTCCGGGAGGCGACCTGGAAAGTAGTGCTTGCGCGCCCGCAGGCCCGGGATTACCACGGGCAGCATGCCCATTCCCCAAGCAGGTAGCGCGGCCCCGGGGTTCCAGCTCCCGGATCAGAACGGCAACACCGTGTCGCTCGCCCAGTTCGCGGGCAAGCACGTCGTCCTCTACTTCTACCCGAAGGACGACACCCCCGGCTGCACCACGGAGGCCTGTGACTTCCGCGATGAGTCCTCCGCGCTCCAGAAGGCGGGCGCGGTGGTGCTGGGCGTGTCGCCGGACAGCACCGCGCGGCACCAGAAGTTCGCCGCCAAGTTCAACCTGCCGTTTCCGCTGCTGGCGGACACGGAGCACACGGCCTCCGAGGCCTATGGCGTCTGGGGCGAGAAGACCAACTACGGCCGCACGTACATGGGCATCACCCGGACCACCTTCCTCATTGATCCCCAGGGCCAGGTGAAGCACGTCTGGCCGAAGGTGAAGGTGGCGGGCCACGTCCAGGAGGTGCTTGCCCTGCTGAAGGGCGAGGTGCCTGCCGGGGCCAAGAAGGCCGCCGCGAAGAAGGCGCCTGCCACCCCGCGCTAATCGCCTCGGGGGTCCTGATACCATTGCGCTCCGCCGTTGCCGCGAAGCCCTGCGGCGGGTGGGGTGTTCTGAGGAGACGGCCATGCGGGGCATCACCGGGTACGAGCTCAAGGCCCAGATCCACCGAAGCACGCGCACCCTGGTGTACCGGGCTCGCCGCCTCGCGGATGGGGCCCCGGTGGTGCTCAAGCTCTTGGGGGAGGAGTACCCCAGCCTGGAGGATGTCACCCGCTTCAAGCGCGAGTACGAGATTGGCCGCAAGGTCTCGGGCGCGGGGGCCGTGGTGGTGCTCGGGCTGGAGCCCGTGGGCAACAGCTGGGCCATCGTGATGGAGGACTCCGAGGCCCTCACGCTGCGGGCCCTCCTGGAAGAGCGCCGGTTGTCCCTGGAGGAAGCGCTCCAGTGGGGCATCGGGCTGGCCGCCGCGCTCGCCGCGGTTCACCGGCTGGGCGTGCTCCACAAGGACGTCAACCCCTCCAACATCGTCCTCGAGCCGCTTCGGCGGGAGCCGCGGCTCATCGACTTCGGGCTGGCCTCGGTGCAGATCCGGGAGACCCCGAGCCTGCTGCATCCCCACCACCTGGAAGGCACGGTGCGCTACATCTCGCCCGAGCAGACCGGGCGGATGAACCGCGTCATCGACCACCGCTCGGACCTCTACTCCCTGGGGGTGACGCTCTACGAGATGCTGACGGGGCGCGTCCCCTTCGCCTCCGTGGACACGGTGGAGCTCGTCCACCTCCACATCGCCCAGCGGCCGCTGCCGCCCCGGGAGGTGGAGCCCGCCGTCCCGCTTCCCGTCTCGGAGGTGGTGATGAAGCTGCTCGCCAAGACGGCGGAGGACCGCTACCAGAGCGCGCTCGGGCTGAAGCGGGACCTGGAGGTGTGCCTGGAGGCCTGGAGGGCCCACGCCCAGGCGCCCGGACTGGGCCTGGAACACTTCCTGCCGGGCCAGTACGACTGCGCCCCCGGGTTCCAGCTTCCCCAGAAGCTCTACGGGCGGGAGGTGCAGGTGGAGGGGCTCATGCGGGCCCTGGACCGGGGGGCGCGGGGCCAGGCCGGGCTGGTGCTGGTGAGCGGGGAGTCCGGCATGGGCAAGAGCATGCTCGTCCACGAGATGCAGGGGCCCGCCCTGGAGCGGGGCATTCACTTCCTGCCGGGCAAGTTCGAGCAGCTGCAGCGGGACGTGCCCTATGCCCCCTTGCTCCAGGCGTTCTCCGACTTCGTCCGCCGGCTCCTGACGACGAGCGAGGCGGAGCTGGGCCGCTGGCGGCAGCGGCTCACCGAGGCCCTGGGCGAGAACGGCCAGGTGATTGTCGATGTGCTGCCCCTGCTCGCGCGGGTCATCGGTCCGCAGCCGCCCGTGCCGGAGCTGTCCTCCCAGGAAGCCCCCCTGCGCTTCAACCTCGTCTTCCAGCGCTTCGTGGGCGCCCTCGTCTCGGAGCAGCACCCGCTGGCCCTCTTCCTGGATGACTTGCAGTGGGCGGACCACCCCTCGCTCCAGTTCATCCAGATGCTCCTGACGGAGTCGGGGCTCCGGCACCTGCTCATCGTGGGGGCCTACCGCGAGGACGAGGTGGGCCCCGCGCACCCGCTGCGCGGGATGCAGAAGTCCCTGGAGGAGGCGGGCGCGCACATCACCGTGCTCCGCATGGGCCCCCTGGAGCTCGCGCACGTGGAGCAGCTCGTCACGGACACGTTCCACGGCGCGGCCGGGCGCACGGAGCCGCTGGCCCGGCTGCTCTGGGACCGCTCCGGGGGCAATCCCCTCTTCATCGGGCAGCTGCTGCGGGCGTTGTACGAGGATGGGCTCATCGGCCTGGCCCCGGGCGAGGACGCGTGGACGTGGGACCTGGAGGCCATCCGGGCGCGGGGGCTGACCGACAACGTCGTCGCGCTGATGACCTCCAAGCTTCAGCGGCTGCCGGGGCCGACGCGGCAGGTGCTGGAGCTGGCCGCCTGCCTGGGCAACCGGTTCCCGCTCCGCTCCCTGGCCATCGTGCTCGGGTGTGCCCCCGGGGAGGTGGAAGCGCGGCTGGCGCCGGCCATCGCGGAGGACCTCATCCTGCCCCTGGACAGCGAGGAGCGCGCCTACCGGTTCTTTCACGACCGCGTGCAGCAGGCCGCCTACTCCCTCATCTCCCCGGAGGACCGGGCGGCGCTGCACCTGCGCGTGGCCCGGATGCTGCTGGCCCGCGAGGCGCCCGAGCAGTGGGAGGAGCACCTCATCGAGCGGGTCCACCAGCTCAACCTGGGCCTGTCCCTGGTGACGGGCGAGGCGGAGCGGTGCGAGCTGGCGCGGCTCAACCTCCTGGCGGGCCGCAAGGCCAAGGCCTCGGCCGCGTTCGAGCCCGCCCTGCGCTACTTCTCGGTGGGCCGTTCGCTCCTCCCCGAGGATGCCTGGACCCGGCACTACGCCCTGTGCCGCGACCTCTTCATGGAGGCCATGGAGACGGAGTACGCCAACAGCCGTCTCGAACGGGGGGATGAGCTCTCGGAGCTGCTGCTCGAGCGGGTCCGGGATCCGGTGGAGAAGGCACGGGTGTACGAGGTCCGCATGGCCTCCTGCGTGATGCGCAGTGAGATTCACCGGACCATCGAGGATGGGTACCAGGCCATGTCCCTGCTGGGCCTGGAGCTGCCCCGGAACGTGGACCTGCCGGTGCTGCTGGAGCGACTCGCCCCGGTCCAGGCGCTCCTCGAAGGCCGCAGCCAGGACGAGCTGTTGAACCTGCCGCCGATGACGGAGCCCCGGTGGCTGGCGCTCTGTCAGCTCTCCATGACGATGATCTCTGCGCTGTACTCGCAGAACGCGCTCTCCGCGCTGACCGTCTCCATGGAGATGCTGAAGCTGTGCCTGCTGCATGGCAATGCGCCGGAGGCCCCCTCGTTCTATGTGGATTACGGGGTCATCCAATCGTCCATCCTGGACGACATGGCCCGGGCCAGCGAGCTCGCGGACCTGGTCCTGGCGCTGCAGGAGCGGACGAACCTGCGGCGGCTCAAGTGCAAGGTGTACCTCATCACCTCCATCACCATCCTGCATTGGAAGCGGCACCTGCGCGACACGCTGCCGCCGCTGCAGGTGGCCATCGAGGCGGGGCTGGAGACCGGGGACATGGAGTTCCTGGCGTACTCGGCCAGCTTCTTCTCCCTGCATCAGTTCTACGCGGGCCTTCCGCTCGACGAGGTGCTGCAGCAGACCGAGCGCTCCCTGCAGCTGATGACGGCCCGGAAGCTCACGGCGGGCGCCTACATCCTGCGCACCCTCCGGCAGACCCTGCTCAACCTGATGGGCCGCTCCCGGGAGACCACGCGGCTGGTGGGGGAGTCCTTCGATGAGGCGCGGGAGCGGGTGGATCTCGAAGCGTCGGGCTCGGGGTGGGGCCTGTCCTTGCTCTACCTGAAGCAGGGCCTGCTGGCGTACTTCTTCCGGGACCGGGCGCGCGCGGCCGCCCTGTCGGAGGTGGCGGAGCCGCATGTGACGACGCTGGTGGGCCAGTTCCCCTACCTGCTCTTCCATTTCTACCAGTCGCTGGCGCTGCTCTCGGCGCATGGCGGCGCGTCCGAGGCGGACCAGGCGCGCTTCCTGGCCCAGGTCGAGAAGAACCAGGCGCGCACGAAGCACTGGGCGGAGCATGCGCCGGTGAACTCGCTGCACCGCTACCTGCTCGTGGAGGCGGAGCGGGCGCGGGTGAGGGGAGACCGGCTGAGCGCGATGCAGCTCTACGAGGAGTCCGCGGCGGAGGCCCGGAAGCAGGGCTTCGTGAACGAAGAGGCCCTGTGCCACGAGCTCGCCGCGGAGTTCCTGCTGTCCATCGGCCGGGACCGGCTGGCCCGGGACAGCCTCCTGGAGGCCGCGGGGGCCTACCGCCGCTGGGGGGCCGAGGCCAAGGTGGCCGACCTGGAGAAGCGCTACCCCGTGGCCTTCGCCCGGAGCCGGGCCCTGCCCCGGGTCCACAACCCCCTGACGAGCACCTCCTCCAGCGGCGGGGGGGATCTGCTCGACCTGGCCACCGTCATCAAGGCCGCGCAGGCCATCTCGGGGGAGATTCTCCTGGACCCCCTGCTCGAGCGCCTGATGCGCATCGTCCTGGAGAACGCGGGGGCGCAGCGCGGGCTGCTCATCCTGGTGCGCGGGGGCACGCTCGTCATCGAGGCCGAGCAGGCGGTAGGCTCGGCGTCCGCGGCCCGGCTCTCCTCGCCCGTGGAGGGCAGCGCGCTGCTGTCCCCGGCCATCGTTCACTTCGTGGCGCGCACGCGCGAGAGCCTCGTGCTGGACAACGCCTCGGCCGAGGGGCTGTTCACGCAGGACCCCTACGTGGCCGCGCACCGCCTGCGCTCCGTGCTCTGCGCGCCGCTCATCAGCCAGGGCAAGCTGGTGGCCCTGCTCTACCTGGAGAACAACCACGTGGTGGGCGCCTTCACCGAGGGGCGGCTGGAGGTGCTGCGCCTGCTCTCGGCGCAGGCCTCGCTGTCGCTCCAGAACGCGCTGCTCTTCGCGCAGATGGAGGAGTACAGCCACACGCTTGAGCAGCGCGTGGAGGCGCGCACGCGCGAGCTGCAGTCGAAGAACGAGGAGCTGGGCCGGGCCATGCGGCACCTGCGCGACACGCAGAAGCAGCTCGTGGCCCAGGAGAAGCTGGCCTCGCTGGGCACGCTCACCGCGGGCATCGCCCACGAGCTGAAGAACCCCCTCAACTTCATCAACAACTTCGCGGAGCTGGCCCTGGAGTTCACCCAGGAGCTGTCCAAGGCCATGGCCTCCCCGCCCACCCCCGCCATCCGCCAGGAGCAGGACGAGGTGCTCGGGCACCTCCAGCAGAACGTGACGAAGATTCGCGAGCACGGCCGGCGCGCCAACCACATCATCAACGGCATGCTGTTGCACACGCGCGAGCTGTCGGGCCGGCGCGCCTCCGCGCACCTGAACGCCGTGCTCGCCGAGAGCGTGGACCACGGCTACCTGGGCTTTCGCGCCAAGACGCCCGGCTTCGAGGTGGACATCCAGGCGGAGTATGACCCCGAGGTGACGGAGGTGGACATGGTCGTCCCGGAGCTCAGCCGGGTGTTCATCAACGCCGTGGACAACGCCTGCTATGCGCTGCGCCGCAAGAAGAGCGTCCTGGGCGCGGCGTTCTCGCCGCGGCTGGCCGTGCGCACCCGGAGCCAGGGGGACTTCGTGGAGGTGCGGCTCCGGGACAACGGCACGGGGATTCCCAAGCACCTGCTGGGCAACGTGTTCAACCCCTTCTTCACCACCAAGCCGGCCGGCGAGGGCACGGGGCTGGGGCTCTCGCTCAGCCATGACATCGTCGTGGGCGGGCACCAGGGCCATATCCGCATGGAATCCCAGGAGGGGGAGTTCGCCGAGCTCATCATCGAGCTGCCCAAGCGCGCGCCAGCCCTTTGAGTTCTGGGAAGACTGGGCTACCTATACCGTCCAGCTTGGGCCGGACATGGCCCTTCGCCCCAGCCAAGGCGCTGGGCTCCCTGGGAGAACTTCGATGGCCGATCACGACGCAAACAGCACGCCCGATGGCAAGAAGCTCCGGCGCCCGGTGGAGGTGGTCCGCGCCGAGCTGCTGGCCGACAAGGACGTGAAGGAGCAGGCCCGGCTGCTGCAGCTGCCGGTGGAGGCCTACGTGGAGAAGATCCTCGACTACGCGCTCCACCCCCAGAAGCCGCCCCAGATTCAGATCGTCCCGGACGAGGCCCTCAAGGCGCAGGACCCCTCCATCCCCACGGTGGCGGAGATTCAGACCCACCTGGAGAAGGTCATCAGCGGAGAAATCGTCATCAGCCCCGCGCAGATGCGCGACGGCTTCAGCGAAGATCGCACCCTCGAGCGCTACCAGTCGGCGCTCGGCACGGCCAACGACCAGCAGGGCACGCCGGTGGATCCTTCCACGGTTCAGAAGAAGCCCCCCCAGTCCTGAGGGCCCCCCCCGCGCCAAGTCCCTGAGTTCCGGGGACTTGGCGGAAGAAATGGGATTTTAATCCCGGGAAGCAACCGATCAGGGGTGGGTGCGATAATCCTTTTGTAAGCCTCACTTGAGGGCCGCACGGCGGCTCTCCACGAAAAGGACATCAACCATGGGTGGCATCGGCAAGGCTCTCGGCAAGGTCATCGACGTCGTCAAGCCGTTCATCGCTGCGGTCAATCCGATCGCGGGTCTGGCGCTGGGCCTGGCCGGCGACCTGATGCAGGGCAAGAACCCCCTCCAGTCGCTGCTCGGCGCGGCGACGAGCCTCATCCCGGGCGGCGGCGTGCTGAAGAACGCCCTGGGCGCCTTCGGCGGCTCCGGCCTCCTGGATGGCGCGGGCGGCAACAGCCTGCTCAGCGGCGCGCTGAACCTCGCCACGGGCAAGGGCAAGTTCACCGACATCCTCGGCGACTTCGTGAAGGGCGCCGGCGCCGGCGGCCTGAGCAAGCTGGGCCTGGGCAACGCGGCGGAGCTGACCGCGCAGCGCTTCGCCTCGACGCTGCTCTCGTAATCCAGACGACACCGTCTCACGCGCGGGCCCGGGAGGATGTTCCTCTCCGGGCCCGTGGTGCTTTGCGGGCCCCGCCAGGTTGCCTGGCTGCTGGGCCCCGGGGCCCGTCCGGAAGGCCGGCTCGCCAAGTGGGGGCAGCCGAGCCGCCGAGCGCTGTGCTCCCCGCTGTTTCACCCCTGTGGGAGCAAGGGGACATTACCACCCTGTGGGTACGCCAGCGCGTGCGAGGGCGATTCTGGATGTTCAACAGGTACCCACCATGCTGCATGACTCCACAGATGCCACGCTGTTGCCCTCCCTGCCCCCCGATGTGCTCCAGGAGGTGAAGCAGGAGGGGCTGCCCCGCACGTTCCAGCCGGGCGAGCCGCTCTTCGCCGAGGGCTCGCGGGACTATGATTTTTTCGTCCTTCTGTCCGGGGAGGTCCGCATCACCCAGCGCGTGGGGGATGAGGATCAGGTCCTGGGCGTCTACCGGCCGGGCGAGTTCGTGGGGGAGCTGGCCCTGCTCTCGGGCGGCCCCGCGCCGGTGACGGGGCGGGCCGTGGGCGCCGTGCGGGTGCTCCAGGTGAAGGCGGACACGTTCCGCCAGATGATGGCCGTGTGCTCCCCGCTGGCGAAGTTCGCCGTCCAGGGCATGGTGGCGCGCCGCCAGGAAGTCGAGGCGCAGGTGCGCCAGCACGAGAAGCTGGCCATGCTCGGGCGCATGGCGGCGGGGTTGGCGCACGAGCTGAACAACCCGGCGGCGGCGGCGCGGCGCTCGGCCCAGCAGCTCCGGGAAAAAGGCCTCGCGGCGCACCACCAGGCCCTGGCCTATGACAGCCGCTTCACGGACCCGCAGCGCGAGGCGCTCCTGGAACTGGTGAGTGAGCTGCAGGCCTCGCCCCCCAAGCCCCTGGATGCGCTGTCCCAGAGTGACTTGGAGGATGCGCTGCTCGAGTGGCTGGGCATTCACGGCATGAGCCAGGCATATGGCCGGGCGGCGACCTTCGCGGCGGCGGGGGTGGACCTGCCGCACCTGGAGGTGCTGGGGGCCTCGCTGGAGGGGCCGGTGCTCGCCGCGGGGCTGGAGTGGCTGGAGACGCTGCTCTCCCTGGCGCAGCTCGCGGACGTGCTGGAGGTGGGCACGGCCCGCATTTCGTCGCTCGTCTCCGCGGTGAGCCAGTACACCTACGTGGACCGCGAGGCGCCCCAGGAGGTGGATGTGCACACCGGTCTGGAGGCCACGCTGGCCATGTTCGCGCACCGGTTGAGCGGGGGCGTGACGGTGCGGCGCGACTACGACACCACCCTGCCCAAGCTGTGGGCCCACGGGGGGGAGCTCAACCAGGTGTGGTCCAACCTCATCGAGAATGCCCTGGATGCGATGCAGGACCAGGGCACGCTGCGCGTGAGCACCCGCCGCCGGGGCGACGAGGTGTACGTGGAGATTGGCGACAGCGGCCCGGGCATCCCCGGGGACATCGTGGGGCGCATCTGGGAGCCGTTCTTCACCACCAAGGCGATGGGGCAGGGCACCGGGCTGGGGCTGGACATCGTCCTGCGCATCATCGAGCGCCGCCATGGCGGGCACATCCACGTCGAGTCGGCGCCGGGCAATACCTTCTTCCGGGTGGAGCTGCCCCTGAAGCCCGAGCTGCCCCACTGACCGTCTGCTGGGTGGGAGAGCGGCCGGCCTGACGAGGGACGCGCTGGAGGCTCGATGGGTGGTTGATGTGCGTCCAGGTGACCATTCCTTGAAGCAAGAGGGGGCTCGGATGCTCCCGGGGAGATGGACATGAACCGCAAAAGCATTCGTGGATGGGTGGGGCTGGGCGGGCTGGTCACGGCGACCCTGCTGAGCATGGGGTGTGGCCGGCTTCCGGAGTCCGGTGGCGCGCAGCCGGATGCGCCCAGGATGAGCTTCTTCAAGACCCAGCTCCATGGCGTTTCCCCGGAGACCTACAGCGACTATCAGCTCCCGCGGGACCGGGGCTTCAACGGCACCATCGCCGATGTGGGCTCGAGCATTGATCCGCGCACTCCGGAGAAGGAGGGCATGCCGGAGCGCACCCTCCAGGTGGATGTGACGGGGCGTCCCGCGCCGGCCACCCCGCTGAGCGCCGCCATGGAGGGCACCGGGGGCAGTGGCAGCGCGGGCAGTGGCGAGGGCTCGAGCGACCTGGGCTGGCGCGCGCGCCGCGGGCAGGAGGCCCCCTCGTTCACCGGCTTCGGCAGCTACAAGCTCCCGTTCAGCCAGTGAGGGGCCACGGGCGGCACATTCTCGGACGGACAACACCCATCAGGAAGGCATGCACATGAACGGCAAAGGCATTCGGAAGTGGGGACTGCTCGGAGCACTGGCCGCGGCCTCGGCGCTGGCCCCCGCGTGCAATGAGAATGGAAGGATCAAAGAGGGCACGGACAACGAGGGCGTGGCCAACACCTCGCAGCCGCTCGACACCTTCCAGGACAAATCCGCCACGGGCGGCTCGGGGGCCGCTGGCGAGACCGCGCCCGCGGCGCCACACGAGGCCTGGGGCATTCATGGAAACCAGAGCGGCATTGGCGCGCCCGGTTACTCCTCGCCCCGTGAGGGCACGGAGGGCTCGGACCTGTACAGGGACGAGCCGGTGAAGGGCGAGTCCCTCAACGAGCGCAAGCCCTCCCGCGAAATCGAGGGCCCGGGCGCGGACAACTGACGCGGCGCGCCTACGCCAGGCGCTCGGTCGGATCCCTCCCGGTGAAGTGACTGGCGAGCCCCTCGGCCAGCGCGCGGTGGGCGCTGTCGCCGAGCGTGGCGAGCCGGTCCTCCGCCGGGTGGACGAAGCGGGCCTCCAGCTTCGCCAGCCGCCGGTGGGCCTCGGCGATGCGCTCGCGCGGCACCCGGCCGGACTCCACGGCCTTCACCAGCGCCTCGATGGCCCGCCGCTGCACCGGGGCGCTGTGGCACACCAGGAACAGGTCCACGCCGGCCAGCGTGCCCTGCACGGCGGCCTCTTCCACCGAGTAGTGGTCCGCGATGGCCTTCATCTCCAGGTCATCGCTGACGAGCACCCCGTCGAAGCCCAGCTCCTCGCGCAGCACGCCGTGGAGCACGCGCCGGCTCATCGTGGCGGGCAGGCCCGGCTCGATGGCCTCGAACAGCACGTGCGCCGTCATGAGCGAGGCGAGTCCCGCCTGGGCGAAGGCCTGGAAGGGCACCAGCTCCACGCGGCGCAGCCGCTCCAGGTCATGCGCCAGGCGCGGCAGGGTGTGGTGGCTGTCCGTGGTGGTGTCCCCGTGGCCCGGGAAGTGTTTGCCACAGGAGGCCACGCCCCCCGCCTCCAGCCCCCGCGCGAGCGCCACGCCCAGCCGGGCCACCGCCTCCGCCTCCCGGCTGAAGCTCCGGTCTCCGATGACCGGATTGGCCGGGTTGGTGTCCACGTCCAGCACGGGCGCGAAGTCCCAGTCGAACCCCACCGCGCGCAGCTCGTGCGCGAGCAGCTGCCCCGCCCGCATGGCCAGCGTCTCGTCTCCCCCCTGGCCCAGCTCCCTCAACGGGGGCAGGGTGGTGAAAGGTGTTCCCCGGAGCCGGGCCACGCGGCCCCCCTCCTGGTCCACCGAGAGGATGAAGGGCCGGTCCGCCCGCGTCTTGATGTCCCGGCAGAGCTGGGCCGTCTCCGGGGCGGAGCCGACGTTCCGCTTGAAGAGGATGGCGCCGAAGATGCCGTCCTTCATGAGGGCGGCGAAGTCCGCGTCCACCCGCGGCCCGGGGAATCCCACCATGAACAGGCGGGCACAATCACGGTAGAGCGCTGAGGAGGGAGTCACTCCGCATCCTTTCTATTTTCACGCAGGGTGGCAGAGCTGTGAGCCGGCTCACAGCCAAGTTTGGAAAAAGGGGGCACACTGCCGGGCATTGGACCGCAATGAGGCCGGGAACCACATCGTAGACTCAACGGGGGAGACACGATGAAGGACACGCTTCGCCAGTACAAGGACCGGGCCGCCGAGCTGTTCTCCCAGGGCAACCTGGAGGGTGCGCTCTCGGAGTACCAGAGCGTCATCGAGTCGGCCCCCGACGACGCCACCACCCGGCAGCGCGTGGCGGAGCTGCTCCAACTGCTGGGCCGCCGTCAGGAATCCCTGGCCACCTACGAAGTCCTGGCGGACGTCTGGGCCCGGCGGGGCTGGGTGCTGCGCGCCCTGGCGCTGTGCAAGGCCATCCTTCAGATCGATCCCACCCATGCGCGGACCCAACACCTGCTGGAGGCCTTGCATGCCCAGCAGCTGGAGACGCCCCTGATGCAGCCCCCCCTGCCCCGGCCCGCCGAGCCCCGGCCCGCCGTGTCCGAGGCGCCCGTGTCGCTGGGCCGGCGGCCCCGCATCCCCATCTTCTCCCAGCTCAGCGGCAGCGAGTTCCTGTCCCTGGTGGGCGACATGGAGCTGCGCGTCTTTCCCGCCGGGGCGACCCTGGTGGAGCAGGGGCAGGCCTCCAGCTCCATGTTCGCCATCGTCGAGGGGAGCGTGGGGCTCATCCGCCACTCCCGCTCCGGGGGGCCGCGCACGGTGGCCTTCATGGGCGAGGGGGACCTGTTCGGCGAGCTGGCGCTCGTCACCGATGGGCCGAGCCGTTCGAGCGTCCAGGCGCTCGAGCGCACGGTGGTGCTGGAGCTGACCTCGGACCGGGTGGCCCAGCTCCTCCGGCGCGCGCCCTCCGTGGGGCAGATGCTGCAGACCTTCCACCGGGAGCGCCTGCTGTCGAACGCGATGAGCACCCACTCCCTGTTCCGGGGCCTGTCGCGCGAGCAGAAGGAGGCGATGACGCGGGACTTCCAGCTCTGCTCGGTGCCTACGGGCAAGGTGCTCATCGAGCAGGGCCGTCCGGTGGAGGCGCTGTACCTGCTGCTCCATGGCCACTGCCAGGTGGTGCTCGATGAGGGCTCCGAGGACGAGAGCCTCCTGCCGCCGATGGAGGCGGGGGACGTGTTCGGAGAAATCTCCATGCTGCTGAGCGTGCCGGCGACGGTCACCGTCCGGGCCGCCTCGCGCTGCACGCTGCTGCGGCTGGAGCGCGACGCCTGCGAGAGGCACCTCTTCCATCAGCCCGGGCTGCGGGAGCTGCTCACGCGCATCGCCGCCGAGCGGCTGCACCGCACCTCCCGCTCCCACGCGGCCGCGCCCCGGTGAAGGGGGGCGCCGCTAGCCCAGCTCCCGGTGGAACTTCTCCGGGTCGAGCAGGGTGATTTGCCCGGACTCGTATTCCAGCATCCCCTCGCGGACATAGAAGCGCAGCCACTTGTTGGTGCTCTCCCGGGTCAGCCCGCAGAGGTTGGCCAGCTCCGACTGGGTGAGCCGCTGCCGGATGGCGACGCCCCGGGGACGGGGCTCGCCCTGGTTCCGGCTCAGGTCCAGGAGGACGCGCACCAGGCGGGTGCGCGCGTCCAGGAAGGTGGCGTCATGCACGTGCTGGGTGACTCGCCGCACCAGCCGGCTCAGGGTGGCCAGCAGGCTCCGGGCCACCTGGGGGCGGCTGTCCAGGAACCGGTGGAAGTCCTCCCGGCGCAGGCTCAGCAGGTGGGTCTCCTCCCGGGCCACGGCGTGGGCCGAGCGGGGCTCCCCATCCAGCAGGGACAGCTCGCCGAACACCTCCCCGCTGCCCAGCAGGGTGAGGATGACCTCCTTGCCCTCCGGGGAGTGGAGGCGGATGGCCACCTGGCCCGTCTGGACGATGTAGAGTTCCGCGCCCTCGTCACCCTGCTGGAAGATGACGTCTCCCTTGGAGCAGTGCCGGGGGTGGAGCAGGGCGGACAGCAGCCCGAGCTCCTCGGGCTGGAGGTTCTCGAAGAGGGGAATCCGGGCCAGCAGGGGTGCGTACGACAACAGGTCTCTCCTCAGCCCACGGCCCGGCGGTTCCCGGGCAGCCTATCACGTCTCTTTCGCCTGCCAGGCGGGCATGCAAGGGATTCCCTTCTCCAGGGCCCTTCCTGATAGCCTCGTTTCCGGGCCAGCATGGTAAATAACCGGGCCAGTTATGCACGAAGCGCTCCAACTCCTTCTGTCCGATGGCGTGATTGATGATGTGGCCGCCCGCCTCAAGAGTGGCAAGGAGGCCGACGTCTATATCGTCACCCAAGGGGGACAGTACGTCGCGGCGAAGATTTACAAGGAGCGCTCGCAGCGGAACTTCAAGAACAACTCGGGCTACAAGGAAGGGCGCATGGTCCGCAACAGCCGGACCCAGCGCGCCATGGACAAGGGCAGCCGCTTTGGCCAGGCCGCCTCCGAGGAGGAGTGGAAGGCGACGGAGTCCGAGGCGCTCTCCAAGCTGTTCGCGGCCGGCGTGCGAGTCCCCTCCCCGGTGATGTTCTACGAGGGCGTGCTGCTGATGGAGCTGGTGGTGGACGCCGAGGGCCAGCCCGCGCCGCGCCTCGTGGATGCCACGTTCAGCAACGCCGAGGCCGCGGAGGACTACTACCGGGACCTGCGGCAGCAGGCGGTGCGCATGCTCTGCTGCGACATCATCCATGGCGACCTGAGCGCGTACAACATCCTGCTGGGGGCCCACGGGCCCACCATCATCGACTTCCCTCAAATCGTCTCCGCGGCGGCCAACAGCCGGGCGGAGTTCTTCTTCAATCGCGACCTGGAGAACCTGCGCCTGTTCTTCTCCGGCTTCGCCCCCAGCCTGAAGGGCCGGACCGGGGACGCGGCGGAGATCTGGAAGGCCTACGTGCGGCGCGAGCTGACGCCGGACTTCGAGCCCAGTGGCCGCGCGGCGCCCGGACTCCGGGGCTCGCGAGACGGGGGCCGCCCCGGTGGGCACCGTCCTCCCCGGGAGGGAGGGCGTCCGCCGTTCCGGGATCGCCGCCCCGCGCCCGTGCAGGAGGTGGCGGCCGCCGCGCCCGTGCCCGCGCCCGCGCCCGCGGAGGTGGAGGACGAGTTCGCGCTCCTGCGGCAGGGCGGCGGCGAGCGGCCCAAGGTGGCCCAGCAGAGCGCCCGGAATGGCAAGGGCGGCGAGCGGCCGCACCGGCAGGGCCCCGGAGGCCCCCGGGGCGGTCCTCCCAACCGTTCCCCGGGGCACCGGGGCCACGAGCCGCGCTCCCCGGGCGGCGCGCCCCCTCGTTCCCATGAGTCCCGTCCAGCGGGAGGCCCGCCGCACCGGCCCTCCGAGGCCCGGCCTCCCAGCGCCCATCCCGCGGAGGCAGGGGCTTCCCGGCCCGCGGACGCGCGGAGCGTTCGCGGGGACCGCCGCTCGCCGTCCCATGGCGCGGGCCGTTCCTCGGGGCCTCCGGGCGGAGGCCGTCCGCCCCATGTGGGCCCGGGCGGAGGCCGTCCGCCCCACGCGGGCCCGGGTGGAGGCCGTCCGCCCCACGCGGGCAAAGGGGGAGGCCGTCCGCCCCAGGCGGGGCAGGGGCCCCGGGGCGAGCACTCCCAGGGCTCGCGGCCGCCTCCCCGGCCGGGACCCGGACAGGGCCGGCGCGGGGCCTCGCCCGCGGTGTCCTATGTGTCCCGCGTGAACGAGCCCGCCGCGGATGGCTCCACCGAGGAGTCCTGAGCGGAAGGCCCGGGCGCCTCAGGGGCCTGAGGGGGCGCGACGGGCAGCGTCACCGTGAAGGTGGCGCCTTCGCCCAGGACGCTCTGGGCCTGGATGCTCCCGCCCAGGGCCTCCACGATGGTGCGGGTGATGTAGAGCCCCAGCCCCAGCCCGCCGTAGTGGCGCTCGGAGACGGCGCGCTCGAAGCGGCCGAAGATGCGCGACAGGGCCTGCGGGGCAATGCCGATGCCCTCGTCCCGGACGTGCAGCCAGGCCTGGTGCTCGCGCAGTTGCAAGCCGACGTGGATGGGTTTGCCTGCGCCATACTTGATGGCGTTGTCCACGAGGTTGGTGACGACCTGCTCCAGCCGGAGCCGGTCCCAGTGGCCCACGACGGACTCCTGGAGGTCCAGCCGCAAGCTTGAGCCCACCCGGGCCGCCTCGGCCTCGTAGCGCCCGGCCACCTCCCGGATGAGCGTGTCCAGCTGCACGGGCTCGGGCTCCAGCCGGAGCCGTCCCCCGGCGATGCGCGTCACGTCCAGCAAGTCACTCACCAGCTCCGAGAGCTTCTTCACCTGGCGCATGCCGATGACGAGGTAGTCCTCCACGGAGCGCCGCAGCGGTGAGTCGGGCTGGCGCTTCACCTCGCGCGAGAGCATCTGCAGCTTCAGGCTCAGCGGGGTGAGGGGCGTCTTCAGCTCGTGGCTGGCGATGGAGAGGAACTCGTCGCGCAGCTGGATGGCCTCCTGGGCCTCCCGGTACAGCCGCGCGTTTTCCACGGAGAGCGCCACGCGGTGGGCCAGCTCCCCCAGGAACTCCCGGTCCTTCGCCGTGTACCGCCGGCCCGAGCGCGTGGTGAAGAAGCTGAGCACGCCGAAGGCCTGGCCCCGGACTACCAGCGGCACCGCGATGAAGGAGCGCGGCTGGATGGCCCGCATGAGCTGCGTGTGCTCCTCGCCCTGGGCGGCCGCGCGGAAGCTCTCCGGGGCGAGCTGCTCGATGAGCAGCGGCTGCTGTTGCAAGAACGCCTGCAGGGCGGGATGGGCGGTGGAGCGCTCCAGATCGAGGGTGTAGTGCTGCACGGGGCGCGCGAGCTCCGCCTCCTCCGGGGAGGCGGTCGTTACCTCGACCCGGCGGAACGTCCCATCCGGTTGCCGCATGTCCACGAGGCACCAGTCGGCCAGCTCGGGAACGGTGAGCCGGGCCACGTTGCGCAAGGTGGCCTCGTAGTCCAGCGAGGAGGACAGCACCGCGCCGGCCTCGGCCAGGAACCGCGCGTTGGCCTCCGCGCGCCGCCGCTCCGAGACGTCCAGCACCGTGCCGGTGAACCGCACGGGCCGCGCCTGCTCATCGAAGAACACCCGGCCGTGAACCGCCACCCAGCGCTCCGCGCCGCCCTGGGCGCCCGGGGTGCGGTACTCGATGCGGAAGTCTCCTCCGCCCGAAGGGGTGAAGGCGCCAGCCAGTGCCTGCTCGAAGCGTCCCCGGTCCTCCGGATGCACGCCCGCGCGGAGGGACTCCAGGTTCAGCGCGGCGTCCGGAGACAGGCCGAAGAGCTGCCGGCCCCGCGCGTCGCACTGGTAGCCGCCCGTCACCAGGCCCATGTCCCAGGTGCCGATGGCGGCCGCGGTCACCGCGATGCGCAGGCGCTCCTCGCCGTGGCGCAGCGCCTCCTCGGCCCGCCGCTGCTCCGTCACGTCCCGCTGGATGCCCCAGACCGACACCAGGTGCCCCGCTTCGATGACGCCGGCGAGGTTGTTGAGGAACACCCGCGGCTGCCCCTCCTGGGTGACTTCGTGGGACTCCGCCGACTCCAGCCGGTAGCCCCCGCGGATGAAGGCCTTCAGGTACTCCCGGTTGTGCGGATCCTCCGGCACGAGCAGCTGGGAGAGCCGGGTGCCCGTCAGCGCCTCCGCGCGCTCCTGGCCATACATGCGGGCCATCGCGTCATTGCACTCGGCGATGAAGCTGTGCTCCAGCATGGCGTCCACCTGCGCGTCCTCGGGCAGGTTCACCGGCAGGGGGCGGGTCTCGACGCGGAAGATGCCCTCGGTGCTCTGGCTGACGAAGTCCTGGTATTGCTCCTTGCTGCGCTTCAACTGGGCGTTGAGCTCCTGCATCCGCTGGCGCGCGAGCACCGGCTCGGAGCGGTCGAAGGCGAAGCACGCCACCCCATCGATGTGGCCATGCACGTCCCGGGTGGGCTGCAGCACGAGGTCCAGGAAGAACGCCTTCGTCTCGCCGCCCTCCTGAAGGAACGTCCACGGCGTTTCCCGTCCCGTGTAGGGCGCTCCGGTGGCGTAGACGCGGTCGAGGAGCGCGGGGAGGCCCTGGGGCACCGCCTCGGGCACGGCCTCGCGCAGGGGCTTGCCCAGCAACTCCCGCTGGCCGAACAGCGCGCTGCTCAGGGGGTTGGACAGGGTGAAAGTGTGCTCCGGACCCTGGAAGCGGGCCACGATGGCGGGGGCCTGCATGAGCAGCGCATGAAAGCGCGCCTGCTCGGCTTCGGACGTGGCACGGGCCAGGCGCTCGCGCTCCAGCAGGGCTTCCCGCTCCTGGTTCGTCCTGCGCAGGCTGGTGTTCAGCCGCGTCATCAACAGGGACAGCACCACGAAGACGCTCAGCGCCACCCCGTCTCCCGGCGTCACGCGGAAGGAGTGCGCGGGGGCGAGGAAGAAGCTGTCGATCGCCAGCACGGACAGCCCGATGCTCAGCACGGCGGGCCCCCAACCGCCCCACCAGCCCGCGAACATCACCGCCAGGTAGAAGAACAGGAAGGGGCTGGTGGACATGAACGGCCAGGCGAGCCGTTGCAGGACGAGGGCCAGGGCAGTCGCCAACACCGCGATGCCGTACCGGCCGGACGGAGAAGCCGCGAGGTAGCGAGGGCTCATCGGCATGGCGTTCCCAATCGCTGCGGCCGGGGGCATTGCCGCCGAAGGACACCTTGCGGGCGCCCTGGGGTGAAATCAACCGCTAGCTGCGCAGCAGTGTGCCCTCCAGGAAGAACGCCGCGCAGGCAGCCACGATGAGCCATGTCCACAAGGGCACCTGGGGCCGCTCCGCGTCGCCGCTGGAGGCGGTCACCGTCTCCTCGCCGAAGTAGGCGGTGAGGGTCTCCTCCGGGACGCGCGTCAAGTCACTCTCGGCCGGATCCAACGTCACCGCGAAGGCGAGCGCGGGCAGCGCCTTGCCATCGCCTCCCAGCACCGTGTACGTGCCGGGCTCGGCCAGGGGCCCCACGGACACCGCCCCGTCCTGCTGCGCCTTCACGGAGAGCTCCGTGCCCTCGGGCGAGCGCACCCCCGCCAGGGTCTGCCCGGGCTCTGGCCGCAGCACCGCGCTCTCGCCCACGCGCACGCGCTGCTCCTGGCGCTCCTCCAGCGAGCCGGTGAGGTACGCGGCGAAGCGCTGCATCAGGGGCAGGAAGCTGGTGCGGATGGAGAAGTCGCTCCAGTCCCGGTCCACGGTGCTGGTGAAGAGCGCCACGCGCCCCTTGCCCCGCCGGGCCACCGCCACCGCGGGCGCCCCGTCCTCGTAGGTGGCCAGCACCTGGGTGGCGCCGGGCGCGGCCGGGCTGTCGGCCTCCAGCAGCATGTACCGGTAGAAGCGCGCCCCCACCAGGCCCTCCTCGGCGCGGCCGGTGAAGGGGGCGAACAGCGGGTGCTCCACTTCGATCTTCGCCAGCTTCGCGGACTTCGTGTCCGCGTCGGGGTCCTCCCGCTCCGCGCTGGTGCGCACCAGGCGCAGGGGCCGGGGCAGCAGCGCGCCCAGCCGGGCGTTGTAGGCCTCCGGGTCCACCCGGTCGCCCATGCTCACGAAGAGGCCGCCGCCCGCCTCCACGAAGGTGGAGAGGCGCTGGGCCTCGTCCGGGCCGGGCGCGGGCACGTTGAGCAGCAGCACCACGTCATAGGCGGAGAAGTCCTCGCGCAGGCCCGCCTCCGCGTCGCGCACCGCCACCTCCACCGGGGAGCCCGGGGCGCTCAGGGCCGCCTCCACGAAGAAGGCCTCGTCCCGGTAGCGCGTGGCGTGGGGCGCGCCGTTCACCACCAGCGCCTTGAGCGCCCGGGGCACGGGCAGCACGAAGCCGCGCCGGTCATCCTCGGGCAGCGCGTCCGGCGCGAGCGTCACCGCGCCCTCCACCGTGCCGCCTTGCGCAAAGCGCACCGTGAGCGCCTTCTGCGCGGTGCCGTGGGCGGGCACGTCCACGAAGCCCTTGGCGAGCACCGTCTCGCCCGTGCGCACCGCGGCCTCCAAGTCCTTCAGGGCCTCCGGGCCATGGTTCTTCACCGTGAAGGTGAACTGGAACGAGCGCGGCCCCGCCTGCAGCGCGGGCTCCACCTTCAGGTCCACCAGCGCGTGGTTGGGCAGCGCCTCCCGGTCCTCCGCCACGTTGCGCAGCACCACCTCGGGGCGCACCGCCGTGCCCGTGGGGCCCTTCACCGTGGGGGGCGGGGCCTCCAGCCGGAACGCCGAGGCCGCCATGTCCGAGATGAGCACCAGGCGCTTGCCCGGCATGGGGTTCTCCTCCAGCGCCCGCGCCGCCAGGTCCATGCAGCGCCCCAGGTCCGCGGTGCCGTAGGTGGGCTTCGCCTCGTCAATCATTCCCCGGAGCCGGGCCCGGTCGAAGCCCAGCGGCGGGGGCGCCGAGGGCGACGCGGTGCACAGGAGCACCGTGGAGGGCTCCTCGGGCAGCAAGTCCCCCAGCGCATCGCGCGCCTCGTCCCGCCCGCGCTCGAAGAGCGAGGTGCCCTGCGCCCACCGCATGGAGAGCGAGGCATCCAGCACCACCGCCGTGGCCGCCGGGCCCTTGGCCGCCGCCGCGGCGGCCGCGTCCCGCCGCAGCTCGGGCCGCGCCAGGGCGAGAGGAATGGCCAGCAGCACCAGCGTGCGCAGCGTGTACAAGAGCAGCCGCTTGAGCTTGAGCCGGCTCGCGGTGCGCTTCTGGCTGCGCAGCACGAAGGCCATGGTGGGGAAGGGGTGGGGCCGGGGGCGGCGCCGGTCGAACAGGTGCACCAGCACGGGAATGAGCGCCCCGAGCGCGCCCAGCAGCATCCACGGGTTACCGAACGTCACCGCCGTCTCCCCCGCCGCCCCAGGAAGCGCAGCAGTACCTCGTCCAGCCGCTCATCGGTGCGCACCAGCTCGTAGTCCACGTCCGCCTCGGCGCACGCGCCCTTCACGCCCGCGAGGAACGCGCCGAACTCCTCCAGGTAGCTCTCCTTGATTTCGCGCGGGTTCACCTCCACGCGCCCCTCGCCCTCCATGTCCAGGAAGAGCGTCGGGTCATCGAAGGGGAAGGTGAGCTCCGCGGGGTCCACCACGTGGAAGAGCACCACGTCGTTCTTGCGCTGGCGCAGCGCGAGGATGCGCTTGAGCGCATCGCCCCGCTCGTCCAGCAGGTCCGAGAGCACCACCACGGTGGAGCGGCGCGGCAGCACCTCGGCCAGGTGGTCCGCGGCGCCGGCCAGGTCCGTGGGGCCCTGGGCGGAGGCGTGCTCCAGCGCATCCAGCAGCACGTTGAGGTGCCCGGCGGAGGCGCGCGGGGGCACGTCCTTGAAGACGCCGCCGGTCATCACCGCCAGGCCCGCCGCGTCCTGCTGGCGCACCAGGAGGTAGCAGAGCGCGCCCGCGAGCGTGGAGGCCACCTCCAGCTTGGAGAGCGCCCCGCTGCGGTAGCCCATGGAGGCCGACGCATCCACCACCATCACCGAGCGCAGGTTCGTCTCGTGCTCGAAGCGCTTGACGTAGTACTTGTCGAACTTGCCGTAGGCCTTCCAGTCCAGGTGGCGCAGCTCGTCGCCGGGCGCGTACTCCTTGTGCTCGGCGAACTCCACGCTCTGGCCCTGGTGGGGGCTCTTGTGCAGGCCGGAGAGCACGCCCTCCATCACCGCGCGCGCGCGCAGCTTCACCCCCTGCAGCCGCGACAGCGTCTGGGCATCGAGCAGCGCCATGGACGTGGGCCCGCTCCCCTTAGCCCTTCACCGAGGCGACGAGCTGATCCACGAGCTTCACGGAGGTGATGCCCTCGCTCTCGGCGGTGAAGTTGGGCAGCACGCGGTGGCGCAGCACGGGCCGCGCCAGGGCGCGCACATCCTCCACCGTGGCCACGAACCGCCCCGAGAGGATGGCGCGCGCCTTGGCGGCCAGCACCAGGTACTGGCTGGCGCGGGGCCCCGCGCCCCAGGAGACGTTCTTCGCCACGAACTCGGGCACGCCCGGCTCCTTGGGCCGCGTGTTGCGCACCAGCTCCACCGCGTAGCGCACCACGTGGTCCGGCACGGGCACCCGGCGCACCAGCTCCTGCAGCGCGAGAATCTTCTCCGGGGAGAGGATCTTCTCCAGCTTGGGCTGGGAGGTGCCCGTGGTGCTCTTGACGATCTGCACCTCCTCCTCGGCGGTGGGGTAGCCCACGTCCACCAGGAACATGAACCGGTCGAGCTGCGCCTCGGGCAGCGGGTAGGTGCCCTCCTGCTCGATGGGGTTCTGCGTGGCGAACACGAGGAAGGGCAGCTCCAGCGGGTAGGTGCGCCCGCCGGCCGTCACCCGGTACTCCTGCATGGCCTGGAGCAGCGCCGCCTGCGTCTTGGGCGGGGTGCGGTTCACCTCGTCGGCCAGGATGATGTTGGCGAACAGCGGGCCCTGCACGAAGCGGAAGGAGCGCCGGCCCGTCGTCTTGTCCTCCTCCAGGATGTCCGTGCCGGTGATGTCCGAGGGCATCAGGTCCGGGGTGAACTGGATGCGGTTGAAGCTCAGGTTGAGCACGTCCGCCAGCGTGGAGATGAGCAGCGTCTTGGCCAGGCCCGGCACGCCCACGAACAGACAGTGGCCGCGGCTGAACAGGGCGATGAGCAGGTGCTCCACGACTTCGCTCTGTCCCACGACGCGCTTTTCAATCTGCTCGACGATCTGCGACCGCGCGCGCGCCAGCTCTTGAACGGCGTGCAGGTCTGCGTCGCTGGCGGGCGCGCCCGGGACGGGCACGGGGGAGGGAGAAGCGCTTTCCATAGGGGGATTCTCTTAGCCGGGGTGGCGGCCTGGGGACCACGGGTTTTCCGTCCCCGGCATCCAATGTGGACGTCCGTGGGCAACCGCCGGGTGGGGCCCCTATTCCTGGGGGGGACCCAGGCACCGGGCCAAGCTCGGGTGCCTACCCTCCAGGCAGCAGCCAGGCAGGAGTCCCGGGCAGGAATGCGTTCCTGGAGACACTGCTTATTTTCCCCTAACCCCTTTTTTCCGCTGTGGCTGGCCGGATGCTGGGAGAGGGGGCAATGGAGCGTACATGTGGCATGAGCGACGTCGGGGACTTCGGGGCCTGCTGCCGGTGGCCTTGGTGGTGTGGGGTGTGGGGTGTGGGGCAGGCGAGGGAGACCCGCTGAGCGCCGGGACCGAGGAGAAGCCCGCGACGTCCATGCCCGTTGCGCCGTCTTCCCCTGGGGAAGCGGTTCCACCCGTGGACATTCTCCCGCCCTCGAGGCCCCCGGCCGCGCCGGAGGTGCCGCCCGGGTTCCCCGCCGCGACGCCCCCCTGGGCGCAGCGCCAGGGCGGCCCGCAGGACGACATGGGCACGAGCGTGGCCGTGGACGCGGAGGGCCAGGTGCTCTGGGCCTGGGTGTCCACCCCTCGCGAGGACCAGGACCGCGAGCCGGTGGAGGGGCAGCGCCGCGCGCTCACCCTGGCCCGGAGCACCGCGGACGGCAAGACGGTGTGGAGCCGGGAGTTTCCCCGCAACCACGTGGCCGGGCTGCGCGTGGGCGCCGGGGCGGAAGGCACCTCCTACCTGAGCGGCAACGCGTACCTGTACGCGGTGGACTTCGGGCTGGGCGCGGCCGAGGACGGCTTCCTCGTGCACTTCTCCGGGAAGGGCCAGGCGCTGTGGCAGCGCCGCGTGGGCCAGAAGGTGCACGGGCTCGCCTCGGACGCGACGGGTGATGCGCTCGTCTCGGGCGAGGAGTGGACGGCCGAGGCCCACGTGCCGCTGCTCTCCCGCTACGCGGCGGACGGGGGCGTGCGCTGGACGCGCCAGTTCGCGAGCGCCGGCGAGGGCTCGGCGCCGGGCCCGGTGGCGCTCACGCCCTCGGGCAGCGCGGTGCTCACCGGCACCTTCTCCGGCGTGCTGGAGGTGGACGGGCACACGTTCGGGACGCCGGGGGCGCGCAGCCTGGTGGTGCTCCTGTTCAACCCGGGGGGCGGCTTCGTGTGGGGCCAGGCGCTGGCCGGCGTGGACGGCCACATCTCGGATGTGGCGGTGATGCGCGATGGCTCGGTGGTGGCGGCGGGCGAGGCGCTGGGCGCGATGAACTGGGGCGAGGCGAAGCTGCCCTCCGCGGGCCCCTTCGTCCTGGCGATGAGTGCCCAGGGGGCGCCGCGCTGGCTGCACCGGCCCGCGTGTGACGACACCTCCGCGCCGCCCTCGGTGGCGGTGGAGCCCTCCGGCACGGTGGTGGCCGCCTGCGGCAGCCGGCTCTCGCTCTACGGGGCGGACGGGGCGCCGCGGGGCGAGCGCACGCTGCAGCCGGAGAACTGCACGGAGGGGGCGTGCACCGTGACGAGCACGGCGGTGGCCCCCACGGGCAGCGGCCAGCTCCTGGTGACGGGCAGCCAGCGCCACGGGGTGGCCACGGACGCGTGGAACCAGGACGCGTTCCTGCGGCTCGTGGCGCCCTGAGCCCCGGGCCCTGGCGCGGGGACACACGGTGAGTGGACGGCGCCCGAGCCTGCCTGTCATGTTCGGGCCATGATGCGAAGGGATTCGCTGATTGCTCTCCTCTCGCTGGGGCTCACCGCCCCGGCGCTGGCCGCCCCTCCTGCCCCCGCCAAGACCATGTCCGAGAAGCCCGCGTCTGCTCCCTCCCACTTCGAGGCGGAGACGCGCGCCTGGCATGCCGGGCGCATCGCCCGCCTGTCCTCCGAGGACGGCTGGCTGAGCCTGGTGGGCCTGCACTGGCTGGAGGAGGGCGAGACGCGGCTGGGCTCGGCCCCGGACAACGCGCTCGTGCTCCCCGCCTCGGTCCCCGCGCGCCTGGGGACGCTGACGCGCAAGGCGGACACGGTGAGCCTCGCCCTTCCGCCGGGCGTCTCCGTCACGGTGGACGGAAAGCCTTTTCAAGGAGGCGTGCTGCGCACGGACGCCGAGGGCAGCCCGGACACGGTGGCCCTGGGCACCGTGCGCTTCTTCATCATCCGCCGGGGGGACCGGCTGGGCGTGCGCGTGAAGGACGCCGAGGCGCCCACGCGCAAGGGCTTCCACGGCATCCCCACCTATGCCCCCAGCGCGGCCTGGCGCCTGGAGGGCCGCTTCGAGCCCTCCACCACCGGAAAGAAGATCGCCGTGCCCAACGTGCTGGGCGAGGTGGAAGACATGGTCTCCCCGGGCACCGTCGTCTTCACCGTGGGCGGCCAGGAGTACCGGCTGTCCCCGGTGGAGGAGCCCGGCTCGAACCAGTTCTTCTTCATCTTCGGGGACCTGACCAACCGCGACGAGACGTACGGGGCCGGCCGCTTCCTGTACACGGACCTGCCGAAGGACGGGAAGGTGGTGTTGGACTTCAACCGCGCCTACAACCCGCCGTGCGCCTTCACCCCGTTCGCCACCTGCCCGCTGCCGCCCCCGCAGAACAAGCTCAAGGTGCGCGTGGAGGCCGGCGAGAAGCGCTCCGGCGGCCACTGAGCCCGGGCCCCCGGTGGGTGGGATGGGGGCGTACATCTGGCGAGCGTGAGGCCAGCCGAGCGAACGAGGCCCCACTAAGGGCTTGAGCCCAGAGCGTGAGACCGTAACAGTTCCGTCCCATGGAACAGGGGCGGCGCGCGACGGACCGGAAGGCCATAGGTCTGCTGGTGAAGCTCAAGCATGTGGATGTGGGGAGCTTCGCCGAGGAGTTCGCCACCAACTTGAGCCCTGGGGGCATGTTCATCCGGTCGCGGACCCCGCAGCCGGTGGGCACGCCCGTGAAGTTCGAGGTGCAGATCGCCGGTGGCGTGCGGGTGCTGCGGGGCACGGCCGTGGTGCGCTGGGTGCGTGAGACGGCCAATGCCGAGGGGCCCCCGGGCATGGGGCTCCAGTTCCATGAGCTGGATGCGGACACCCAGGCGCTGATCGACCGGATGCTCCTCATCAACAAGGCCGCGGCGGCGCGCAAGCCGCTGCCTCCGCCCGTGCCGCCTCCGGCCCCGCCCGTGCCCGCCATCACCCAGGAGGCGCTGGAGCGGGAGATGCGGGCCAAGGGGCTGCTGTCCTCCCGTCCCGCCGCGTCCGCCCCCATGGCGCTGCCGTCCATTGCCCCCGTGGTGGCGCCCGTGCCCCCCAAGGGGATTCAGCGCCCGCCGCCGCCCGTGCCCCAGATGGAGCTGCGCGAGGAGGAGAGCGCCGACCTGTCCGCGCTGCTCGATGACCTGGCGGACCTGGGCGTGGGAACGCCGTCCCTCTCCCCGCCGCCCATCGCCTCCATGTCGGCCCGGTCCGCGCCGCCGGTCCCCTCGACGCCCCAAGGGGACGTGGACATCTCCTTCTCGGACCTGCTTGGCGTCACGCCGAAGGCGGGCACCTCCGCGGTGAAGTTCCAGGTGCTCGACGAGCCCATGCCGGATGTGGACTTCGAGATGGAGTCGCTGAGCGGGGAGACGGAGCTGCCCGTGGCGGTGGGCCTGGCGCTCGACGAGCCCCCACCCCCGCCTGTCCCCGTTCAGCGGCCCGCGCCGCAGAGCGCGCCCATCATCCAGGGCCGTCCCCTGGCGCCGCCCCCACCGCCCGCGCCCGCAGCGCCGTCCCGGCCCCCGCCGCCCGCGGTGAAACCCGCGCCCGTCGTTCAGGCTGCGCCCGTTGTCCAAGCGCCTGTCGTCCAGGCCGCGCCCGTTGTCCAAGCGCCTGTCGTCCAGGCGGCGCCCGTTGTCCAGGCGCCCGTGGCTCCACCGCCCCCGCCGCCCGCGCCGGTGGCGCCGCCCGCGCCTTCGCCCACCTCGGACGCCGTGCTCCGCAAGCCCGGCGGGGGTGTGGAGTTCGATCTGGATCTGGGGGACGGAGACTCGCTGGAGCTGGGGCGTGATCAGCCCGGCGCCCCCCGGGGCGGCCGCGGTTCCGTGCCTCCCCGGAAGGTGCCCCAGCCTCCCCGGTCCCTCCTTCCCGAGCGGCCTCCGCCGGTGGCGCGGCCCTACGCGTCCCCACCGGATGCGCTGCCGCCGCCGGTGCCCTCGCCACCGGCGCCCAACCCGGCCCACCTGCCCTTCGCGGAGGCCGAGTCCCCTCAGGCGCTGCCCTCGCCCCAGCCTCGGCCCATGCCGGCGGATCCGGCCACCGGGGCTCTGCTGCCGCAGACGGTCTTCCTTCCTGCGCCCGCGCCGGTCGCGGGCGTGGGCCCCATCATCGGCGTGGACCTGGGCACCACCAACTCGTGCGTGGCCGTCATGGCCAACGGGCGGCCCACGGTGCTGCGCTCGAAGGAGGGCTACTTCACCATTCCCTCCGTCATCTCGCTCACCGCGCAGAACAAGCTGCTCGTGAGCCACCGCGCGAAGAACCAACTCGTCCTGCGCCCCACGCAGACCATCTATGGCGCCAAGCGGCTCGTGGGCCGTCCGTACGACAGCGCCGTGGTGAAGCAGGTGCGCGAGCGCTTCCACTACGAGATTGCCCCGGACGCGGCCGGGCGCGCGGCGGTGCGGCTGGGCGCGTACGTGCTCTCGCTGGAGGAGGTGCAGGGGCTCATCCTGCGCGAGTGCAAGGAGATCGCCGAGAGCCAGCTCAACCAGCGCGTGGAGCGCGCGGTGGTGACGGTGCCCGCGTACTACTCCGAGCCGCAGCGCGAGGCGGTGCGCAAGGCGGGCGCCCTGGCGGGGCTGAAGGTGGAGCGCATCCTCAACGAGCCCACGGCCGCGGCGCTCGCGTATGGGCTCAACCGGGAGCTCACGAAGAAGGTCCTCGTCTACGACTTGGGCGGCGGCACGTTCGACGCCACCATCCTGCGCATCGAGAAGAACGTCTTCGAGGTGATGGCCACCGGAGGCGACATCTTCCTGGGCGGCATCGACTTCGACAACCTGCTGGTGGACTTCCTGCTGGAGCGCTTCCAGCAGCTGGAGGGGCTGCCCTTCCAGGGCGATGGGGTGGCGCTGTCGCGCGTGAGCGAGGCGGCCGAGAAGGCGAAGATCGCCCTGTCGGAGCGCAACACCCACGAGGTCCACATCCCCATGTTGATGGTGGACGAGCTGGGGCGCCCGCGGGACCTGCGGTTCGTCATGACGCGCGCGGAGCTGGAGCGCATTGCCGAGGCGCTGGTGGCGCGCTCGCTGGACGTGGTGCGGGACGTGCTGCTGGATGCGCGCCTCAAGCCCAGCGACGTGGACGAAATCATCCTGGTGGGTGGGCAGAGCCGCATGCCGCTGGTGCGCGAGAAGCTCAAGGCGCTGTTCGGCAAGACGGCGCACGCGGGCGTCAACGCGGACGAGGCGGTGGCGCTGGGGGCCGCGATGTACTCGACGGCCATCGGCAAGGTGAGCAGCGTGGTGCTCATCGACGTGCTGCCGATGACGATTGGCCTGGCGATGCCGGGCGGCGCCTTCCAGCGCGTCATCGAGCGCAACCAGCCGTTGCCGGCGCAGCGCTCGTTCGCGGTGTCCACGGCGCGGGACAACGAAGAGGTGCTGGAGCTGTCCATCTTCCAGGGCGAGGACAACCACATCTCCGCCAACGAGTACCTGGGCACGGTGCGGCTGGAAGGGCTGCCCAAGGGGCCCAAGGGCTCGGTGCGGGTGGCGGTGACGCTGAAGCTGGATGCGGAGTGCGTGCTGTACGTGGAGGCGCGCGAGTACACGACGCGCCATTCCGTGCGGGCGACGCTGGCCACGCGCTACACGCCGGACGAGCTGGCCAAGCAGCTCAAGGTGGACGTGAACGCGGCGCGGGCGGCCGAGGAGCGCCGGGGGGCGGACCTGAAGGAGCGCGCGGGCCGCTTCTGGGGCTTCCTGAAGAAGGTGGTGGGGCGCGCGTAGCCCCGCCTGGTGCTGGAGTCCGCGCCCGCGAGGAGGGCGTTGTGGATGGTCTCGCTGCTCACGGCCCACGGCGGCGATGCCCTGGGTGGCTACGAGCATGCGTGGCCCCTCGACGAGCCCCTGCCGGATGGCATCGGCATCGCGCAGGGCCACGTCCGCGTAGCCAGTGCCCTCGTTCTCCACGTCGCGCACGGTGACGGGCGCGGACGCAGGGGCCGGTTGGGCGGCTGCAAGGGGGCCCAGAACGAGGCAGAGCAGTGACAGGAGTCTGGCGGCAGTGGCGCGCGTTTCCGCGTATCCTCGCGCGTGAGGCGGGTGGGCGCCTATCGCGAGGATGGCGCGGTCCGACGGGAGAACAAGCATGCGGTGGTGCCACTCAGGGATGAAGCTGCTCACCGTACTGATGATGACGGGATGCCCATCTGAGTTTGGCAAGCATGGCCGTGTTGCCAACGCGGTTCATCAAGACACCTTGGAACTCGTCCGGAAATACTGCTCGCCTGCGGAGCTGAAGAAGTTCTGTGGAGGGAACAAGAAGAACTCTCAGGAGTGCCGCGACGAATGCGGCGAATGAACTGGCGAGGGGTTCTGGGAGGCCTCGCGGGACTTCTTCTGCCGCTGCCGCTCATTTTTCTGCTGAGCGCTCTGCTCCAACCCAAGCAGCCTGAGATGCATCACGAGGGCAAGAGGGTCAGTCCTGTCCTCGATACCGAGGAGCGCACCCGGCGGGAGACCTACCGCCGGGAGTGTGGGACGAGCCAGGAGTGTGAACCGCCCTTGGGCTGCGTGTTCGACGCGCGGATCTCCGCCTGGTATTGCACGGACAGCCAGTGCTCCACGGATGCCGAGTGTCTGGAAGACCAGAGGTGTCAGCGCATCGCCACGGAAGGCGATGGGCCCCTGGTCCGGTTCTGCGCTCCCGTGGGAAGGCGCAAGGAAGGTGAGCGTTGCTATGAGCTTCCGGGAACCAAGGACGCGGCGTGCGCGGCCGGGCTCGTCTGTGCAGGCCCAGGAGGCTGGTGCGCGCGTCCCTGCCGCCCAGACGTCTCCGGCACGTGTCCCAAGGGCTTCTTGTGCACCGGCACGGCGCTTGAGCCTGTCTGCCTTCCCACATGTGAGGAGACAGGCTGCCCCACTGGACAGCAGTGCGTCCGTCACGAAGAAGGAGGGAGCGCATGCGCGGAGGTATACGGCACCCCTTGCCAGCAGACGCCTTGCCCTGAAACACAAGAGTGCGATGTGGACCAAGTCCCAGAGCAGCCCGGCAAGGTGTGGATGGCTTGCCGTGAGCGGTGCGGTGAAGGACTTCCCGCCTGCTCTCAGGGGAAGGCCTGTGATGGCTGGCGATGCAAGCCTGCGTGTACCCCTCAGGAAGCTACAGGATGCGGTGAAGGGTACCGTTGCGAGAAGCGCAGGCCGGGCAGGCCTTACGCCTGTCAGCCGGATTGGTAAGTGCGCTCATTATGCGGGGTACGCGCGCGTGCGTGCCAGGGTAAGCCTCCGCTCCAGCCCATGTCGCGAAGGAGGCCGAGAGGAGCCAGAGTGAGCGGACGATGACGACGAGCGCAGAGACGACAAGCAGCGGCGCGGCCCTACGTGGGGAGGGGGGCGAGGACGCGGCGAGTTTCAACGCGCCAGCATCGGGGGAGAGCATCCCGCGCAGGGTGTGTGGGGACGAGAAACAGGCATCACCCGGCGGCTTCTCCTCTTCCCGGTGGCAGCCCTCTAACCTGCTCCCCTCCTCACATGAAGGGGTGACACATGATTCTGCGGATGCTGTGGAGGCTCAACGCGGTGATCCTTGCGTTCCTCGTGGCGTGCAGCGGCGTCCCGAGGATCCCCGTCGTGGAGGACAACGGCCAGGGCAAGGCCATCGTCCACATTCCCCGCGCGGCGGACCTGCACCCCGTCGTGTTGGAAGAAGAGGAGTTCCAGCAGGCCATGAGGCAACTGGCGCGAGAGGTGCGGTTGACAGGCACGCCGCGCCAGACAGCCGAGAGGACGTTTCAGATCGATCCCCAGAGCGGTCACTACCTCTACCTGCCGAGGGATAGGAAGCTGGTGCCACTGGGGCCGGGCGAGACCTGGGACGGCACGTTGACGAAAGTCGACCTGGAGACGGCGGAGCGTTACCGGGTCTGGTGCCAGCGTGTGCACAACTTCTATGGGGACTGTCTCGGGGGCGCGCTGGTAGGTGGGCGCTACCTGGACATGCACGGCCGCTATGTCTGGGCGCTGGCCCTGAGCAAAAGCCCGGTGCTGGACGAGATGCAGAAGGCGCTGGGCGAGATGGTGGAATTCCGGGCGCTGATGAGCGCGGCCCTCTTCACGTTCGGCTACATGCTGTTGATCATGGCGCTCAATCCCGTGGCTCCGGCGCTGGTGGCGGTGGTGGGACTCGGGATGATCCTGTACGTGGGCTACGACACGATCCGCAACCTCGTGACGGGATGGCTCGAACTGATGGATGCGGTGAAGGTTGCCACCACGTTTGAGCAGATCCGCGATGCGGGCGAGCGCTTCGGAAAGAGCATCGGGCGCGAGTCGGCGCGCGCGTTCGCCATGCTGCTCATGGCGGCAATTGGACGGACGGCGCATGAATTCGCGGCGAGGGTGCCGACGCTGCCGGGCTCGTCGCAGGCAGCCATGCAGGCCGAGGGGCAGGCTGGAATCTGGGTGCCCGCGCTGGGAGAGGTGGAGGAGATCGCGCTGACGGCCGAGGGCGTGAGCGTCACGATGCCCGCGAACGCGGTGGCGATGGCGGCGCGGGGCAGTGGAGGCAAGGCCCCCTGTGTCGAGACGCACCACATCGCCACCATCTGCAACGACAAGTCCACCGCGCGCGGCGGTGCGTGGACGCCGCGCTTCCGCCGCGTCTTCGCCAAGGCGGGAATGTCGCTGGATGACCCGGCGAACAAGATGCCGCTGCCGGGGCATTACGGACCGCATCCAGAGCGGTATCACGAGATCGTCTACAAGGCGCTGAACGATGCCACGAAGACCTGTCGCAGCGTCGTCCAGTGCCGTGCGGCGCTGACCGGCCAACTCCGAAGACTGGCCAATCAGATCGCGACTCCAGGAACAGAGTTGAACCAACTCGTCACGCGGTAGCAACCGCGCTAAGTGGAGTCCATGTCCAAGCGCTTTTTCGAGCTAGCCGACAATGTGAATGTCCCTCACCGCTGGGACCTCGACACGCCGGCAGATCATCAGGGCCTCAAAGTGGATGATGGGCAGTTCACCTTTGGGGTCCCCGTCCTCCTCAAAGAGCGATTGAGAATCCCCGTTGAGATCGAGGGCAAGCCGCTGGACTTCACAGAGGCGGGCATCATGATCCCGGTGGTTCATGTCCGGGTCGCGTCCATGTTCGCGGAGTTGGCCCCTGACGATGTGCAACTGATCCCCGTGGACGTGGAGGGGCAACCGGATCAGTACCTCATCCTAGTGGCCACACGCCTCATCGACTGCATCGACGAGAAGGCTTCCCGGTTCGATCGTTGGACGCCAGAGGAGGGAGTGATTCACACGATCCGGCGGTATTCCATCATGTACGAATTGCGCATTGACAAGGTGAAGGTGGGAAGCGCCAAGGTGTTCCGCTGCGAAGGGTGGACGGGCCCGTTGATCGTCTCCGAGGAGATCAGGGACGCTTTGGAGCGCATGGGCGCCACAGGCACGAGGTTCGAGGAGGTCTAGCCCGGATCGGTCACAGCGGGCACAGAGATAGGGCTGGTGTCGCAGCGGAGCCTGCTGGTGACCTCGCGCTTTGCCCCGAGGCGGTTCTGTTTTCTGCAACAGTCCCTCCGAGTATTGTCCGCTCGTCGTCGCGCTGATCGCGTCGGCCCTCGCCGCGTGCGGCTCGGCCACGGTCGGCGCAGTCGGCATGCCCCCAGCCACTGCGAAGTGGGTCGGGCCGACGGTGCCGAGCCCCAACGGCGGCCGGGTAACCACGACCATCTACTACGGCCCGTGGCAGTGCAACGCCAAGCAGATGGGGCGATGCCAGCGCCAGTGCACCTCCGAAGGCCGCATGCTCATGGGCTGCATCTGGCTCGCGGACATCAAGGGCGATTGGGTCGGGCGCTTCATGTTCCTCCCGGCGGAGGGTGGCACCCGCTACCCGCTCACTCACTGCTGCTGCGACTACGCGACCGTCGCCCCCCGGCGGGGTAGAGGCATCTGGGACAACGCGAGGGACGCGTTCCGGACCCACTGGATTGAGGAGTTCGGCGCATGGCCCAGCACGGCCGGCCGCAACTGGCCGGGCCACCACATTCGCGACCTCGGCCACGGAGGGCACCCCACCGACCCGAGCAACATTCTGCCCGTGCCTGACCCTGTCCACACGCTCTTCAACAACGCCTATCCGCTGTGCTACGCGCGCGGCAGTCGGTGGTCCACCCCCGGGCCCAACCTCCCCTACAGTGACTAGCCCATGACGCCGACCCTGGAACAGCTCCTGGCCACCGTGGTGCGCGAGCACTACCCGCACCCTCCCGCGACCGAGGCGGAGATTGCCGCGTTCGAATCGCGCGCGGGCTGGCAACTCGGGGCCGAGCTGCGCGCCTTCTACTTGCGGTGCAATGGCGCGGAGCTGTTCGAACCGCTGCCCAACGCGCGCTACAGCCTCCTCTCCCTTGGAGAGCTACAGCGCGCCCGCGTTCGCATGCGCGGCATCGACGATGACTCTATGGGCCCCGCGTCCTGGTGGACGCTGGTTGACTGCCAGGACTCGGATTTCATCCTGGTGGACGTGGCCCCGCCGCCCCCCTATCCCCTGGTGGATGCGTACCACGGCACATACCCGGCCGTGACGCCCGTGGCCGCGTCGCTCCGCGAGTTTCTGGCGCGCGCCCTCACGAGTAACAACCGCCTCTACTGGCTCCACGACAATTAGCATGGAGCCTGGAGCTCTCACCCTGCGCGAGCGGGGCAACACACTCGGGCCGGAAACGGAGGGATCCGCCTGCCCGCGGGGCCAGTGGGTCACTCATGCGAGCACCACCCGGCATATCCTCCTCTGCCGTGTGGCGGCCCCCTAACCTGTTCCCCTTCTCACAGAAAAGGGGTGCCCCATGCTCTGGCGGATCCTCTGGAAGGCCGAAGCGCTGTTGCTGGCTGTGCTTGTTGGGTGCAGCGCGGCTCAGCCAGCAATCCGGGTGAACACGGAAGCAGGGGGAGAAACCCTGATCTACATCCCCCGTGCTGCCACGGTGGAGCCGGTGCAGGTGGCGCGAGAGCAAGTGACGGAGGCGATCCGGAAGCTGGCGCGCGAGGTGCGCCTGTCAGGCTCACCCCGGCAGACCGTGGAGCGCCTGTTTCAACTCGACGCGCTTTATGGGGATTACCTCCTCCTCCTCAGAGAGCGAAAGATCGTCCCTCTGGAGTCGTCCGGGATGCCCCTGGAAGGAGCGTTGACGGAGGAGGAACAGAACCTCGTTAGCCGATACAAGGCGTGGTGTCGGAGTGCCCATGGTTTCGAGGGCGATTGCTTGGGCGCGCTCGTGGGCGGCAAGTACCTGGACATGCAAGGCCGGTACATGCTCGCCATGGCCCTGAGCAAAAGTCCGGTCTTGGAGGAGTTCAAGAAGGCGCTAGGCGAGATGGTGAGCATGCGGGCCGTGCTCCAAGCCGCGATTGGAACAGTCGTCACGCTTCTTGTCCTGCTCGCGTTGCCCGAGCCGATCACCAAGCTTGTCGCCGCGTGGGCGACTACGGCGCTCGTGCTCTGGGTAGGCGCCAGCACGCTCTATAACCTCGTGACGGGTTGGTTCCAGTTGATGGAAGAGGTGAAGACCGCAGCCACCTTCGAGGAGATCCGCGAAGCGGGCGAGAAGTTCGGCAAGCTGTTCTCGCGTGAAGCGGCGCAAGCGTTCGCCCTGATCGCCATGGCGCTCCTGACGCACACGGCGAAGGGGTTCGCGGAGCAAGTGGAGACGCTCCCCGGATCCGCTCAAGTGTCGATGCAGGCCGCGGGCCGCGAAGGGATCTTGTTGTCGGAAGTGGGCGCGGTGGAGTCCGTGGCTGTGACGGCCGAGGGCTTCTCCGTCGTTCTGGCACCGGGCGCGGTGGCGATGGCGGCGCGCGGCGCGCGTGCTGGCCGCACGGAGAAGCACCACATGGCGACCATCGCGAACAAGAAATCCACCTTGCGGGGTGGCCCGTGGACCCAGCGGTTCGAGGAACTCTTCGCCAGGGCGGGGATGCGGCTGAAGGACCCTGAAAACATCGTGCCCATCCAGGGGCACAAGGGGCCGCACCCGCAGCGATACCATGACCTTGTCTACACGCGCTTGCGGGAGGCGCTGGGAGACTGTGGCCGCATCGGCGAATGCCGGGCGCGGTTGACAGACGCGCTCAAGAAACTGGCCAATGAAACCGCCACACCCGGAACGGAGTTGAACCGGCTCGTCACCCTGGGAAAAGGACGCTAGAACTTCCCCCTATGTCCCAGCGCTTCTTCAGGCTAGCCGACGATGTCTATGTGCCCCGCCGCTGGCACCTGGGTACCCCCACCGACAGCCAGGGCCGCAAGGTGCACGACTGGGACTTCACGCGGGGAGCGCCCGTGCAGGTGGAGGGACGGTTGAAGATCCCCATCAAGACTGCGGGAAGGCCGTTGGATTTCTCCGAGGCGGGATTGGGCGTCCCCGTCGTCCACCTCAAGGCGGCTTCCATGCTGGCGGAGCGTGCCCCCGGCGACGTGCAGATCATCCCGGCGGACATTGAGGACCAACCGGATCAGTACCTCGTCGTCGTGGCAACGCGCCTCATCCGCTGCATCGACGAGAAAGCCTCCAAGGTGCAGTTCTGGACCGCAGAAGACGGAGTGCCCGACAAAGTGGGTAAGTACTGGGCCGTAGATGACATGCGCATCGACAAGCGGAAGGTGGGGAGCGCCAAGGTCTTCCGCCCCGAGGGGTGGTCGACCACCCTGATCATCTCCGGGGAGATCAAGGACGCATTAGAGCGCATGGGCGCCACGGGCACGAGATTCGAGGAGGTCTAGTGGATGGGTGCGCCGCCTACCAGACCGCGACGAAGTCGGGAGTCGACGGCCCCGCCCCCGCCACGCTGGCTTTCTGCTGGGCCCACGTGCGCCGCAAATTCTTCGAGGCGCAGAAGTTTGCTCCTGCCTGTCAACAAGTGCTGGCACTCATCGGCCAGCTGTATGACATTGAGAAGCACTTGCCGGACTGGTCCGCTCTCAGCGGGGAGGCCCGTCAGGCCGCGCTCGCGCACCGACTCGCCGTGCGTCAGCAGCACTCAGCTCCCGTGGTGCAGCGCATCCAACAGTGGGCCTTGTCGCAGCGGGCCATGCCTGGCAGCGCCTTCCGCAAGGCCCTGGAGTACATGCTGCACCTGTGGAGCGGGCTGACTGTCTTTTTGAGCCACCCCGTAGTGCCTCTGGACAATAACCACGTCGAGCGCCAGTTGCGGGACATGGTGCTGGGCAGGAAGAACCACTACGGCAGCAAGTCTCAGCGGGGCACCGAGGTGGCGGCGCTCTTCTACTCCCTCATCGAGACGGCTCGCCTTCGTGGGGAAGAGCAGGGGCGCTATCTGCGACGCGCGGCACTGGCTGCCATCGAGTCTCCTGGCACCATCACGATTCCTACCCGCCAAGACTGACAACTCCTGCCTCAGGCACCCGGCTCAGGCCTTCCTCTTCAGGGAGACGGGGCACGGCGAACTCATACGGTGAAGGTGCGCCCGGTGGAGTCTCCCGCGTTCAGGCTCACCTGCTGGGCGCGTGGAGCCCTCGCTCATGAGTCGTGGCGTGCGCGGTGGGGCCGTGAACGGCACGCGCAAAGGACGCCGACGTCTGGCGCATGGACAGCACCTGACTCCGACGCGGCGGGCCTTGCCTGTCTGCTACTCTGGGGGCCTACCCGGGAGGTTCCCCCGTCTTGTTCCGACCCTTCACCCCAAGTTTTGCGCTCGCCTCCCTGCTGGTGGGCCTTACAGCGACAGTACAGGCCGCGCCCGCAGGGCGCTCCGTCGTTCTCACGGGCAAGTCGGGCGAGACCCCGGTGCTCTACGTCGCGCCTGGCACCGTCACGGTGATCCTGCTGGGCGCTCCGATCCTACGTGAGTCTGTCCAGGTGGAGGGCCGCGCCCGCTTCGCTGTATTCGAGGTGGGGGATGCAGGCGTGACGCTTTCGCCCGCCGTGGCGCTCGTGACGGGCGAACGGCTCGCGTTGCGAATCACCTACCGCGAGGGCTCACCCGCAAGCGTCGTGTTCCTGCTGACCGGGCAGCCGGACAGAGCGGATGGCTTGGTCAACGTGAGCCGCCCGCCGCAAACCGTCGAGGGGTGCCGCGTGGAACTGTCGGCCACGCGCGAGCGGTGCGAGGCGCAAGCCAAGGAGCTGGAGGCGTTGAAGGCACGGCCCACAGCCTTGAGCCCGGCAGTCGTGGCGCTCGCGGGCTTCGTGGCCGAGAAGGGCTTGAGGGGAGAAAATTTTGATAAAGCGTGCCTCGAGACGCTCGGGGGGGAGTTTCGCCCCGCTCGGTGCTGGGGCCTTGGGGGGGCAACGTGGAGCGTGGTTGTCCTCGAAGTGAGCAACACTGGGGAGGAGCCGTGGGCGCCTGCGTGGGCCGAAGTCACGCCCGCAGGAGGGGAGCCGCGCCGCGCTCGCGCGGTCCTCTCAGGGCAAGCAACCATCCCCCCGGGCGGTGTGGTGCGTGTGGCCGTGGAAGTGGAGATGCCCGCGCGAGAGGAGCCCGAAGAATGGCTGCGGGCGCAGCACGCGGTGCGGGTGTGCAACGGTGACGGGAGCCGCTGTCTGTCCGTTCCCGAGGTGACGCTGTAGCCACTGGCGAGAGGTGCGCGGCATGTTCGCGGATTTTGATCCCTTGGACTTGAAGCCCGGCCAGATGGTGAGCGACTGGCGCATTGTCCGACGCATCGGAAGGGGCGGGTATGCCGTCGTCTACGAGGTGGAGAGGGACGGCGAGCGCTTCGCGCTCAAGGTAGCCTGTCAGACAGAGCGCAGCATTGATCCAAAGCAGACGGACGCACGCGCGCGTCGCGAGGCGGCCTGTCTCCAGCAACTGAACCACCGCTACATCATCCGCATGCTGGGGCAAGGTCGGTGGCCGGACGCGCGCTCAGGCTTCCACTACATCGTTCTAGATTTCGTGGACGGCTACACGCTCGCCCGCTGGGTCGAGCGGACCCACCCGACGCCGAATGAAGTCGTCGTCCTGTTCCTCAAGCTGTTTGACGCCCTGGAGCACATGCACGCGAAAAAGGTGCTCCATCGGGATTTGAGCCTGAGAAACATCATGGTCACCCAGGACGGCGAGCCGGTGATCATCGACTTTGGAGCGGCGGACTACGCGACCGCTGAAGATTTGACCGACGGGCCGCTCCCCCCAGGAACGCCGCGCAACCGCAGCCCCGAGGCTCAAAGCTTCTGGGATGAAAACCGCCTCAAGCATGGGGCTCGTTACACGTTCAAGGAGACGGACGATATTTTCGCGCTCGGGGCCAACCTCTACGACGTGCTGACGGACCCGACACCGGAACGCAGCGAGCGGCGGCCCGTGCTCAATAGCATGTTGCTGGTGCCGCCCACCCCGTACCGGGCAACCCAGGGGCGCGTTCCAGGGGAGCTGAGCGCCTACGTGATGAAGCTGATCCATCGTGACCTGGAGGTGCGGCCAGCGACGGCGAAGGATGCGCGGCGCCTGCTGGCAGACTTGGAGCGCTACGAGGGCACCGAGTGGCGCGAGATCCCCATTCATCCGGCATCCTCGCAGCTACCGCCAGAGCGCCCGGAAGCGGAGCCCTTGCCAGTGGAAGCGCGACAACCCGAGGGCCCGCAGGAGCCGCTCCCTTCCCATCCGTCCCCGGTGCAGGCGGGGCCAGCGGATGCGGCGCCCGTGCCTTCTGCTGCAGCGTGGGGGCCTGTGAAGCACATCCCGCGCCGTGCGTGGCTGCGTCCGGTGTTCCTCGGGGCGTTGGCGCTCTCTGTCTTCGCGGCTGTCGTGGCCGCATCCCTGCTGCATACGCCAGCGCAACCGGAACCGCCCCCCGTGGCCAGGAGCGCACCAGTAGAGCAACCCCCAGCCTCAAGCACTCTGGCCGAAAAGCCGACAAGCCGCCCCGAACCGTTAGCCTCGCCTCTCCCTACCCAGAAGGAGGCGAGCCCTTCCGTGAAGCTGCCCGACAACTCCCCAACGCTCACCAACGGCGTACCCGACCCGCAGCAGGTCCAGAAGGCCAGCGGGCGGCGCGCGCTCATCAAAAAGTGCGCGGCGCTCGTGGCCTCCGTCGTATGGCTTGAGGCGGGCTGCACTGGCGTGCAGACGCGCCCGGATCCCGAGCCATGCCCCGAGGAAGCCGTTAAGGCGATGCGACAAGAGCTGGGGTGGGCAGTGGGCTACGGGCCTGGCATCCTGCTGGACGTGACCAAGGGGACCTATGAAGAGGCACGCGAGCAACCTCATGCCGTTTGGAAGGATGGGCCCGTGACGGGGGCGCTGACCCGGGCGGAAGGCAAGGCGCCCGCGGGGATGCGGGTAGATGGGCAGCTGTGGACGACGGGAGATCGCATCTATGGACGATACGTCCGTGCCCACCTTCCAGGCGGGCGCACCGTGCCGATCTGCCTCGAACTGGCGAACCCGGTCGAAGGATTGGGCTCGGCACTGGAAGAGGGCTCTAAGCCCGGCGCCCCTGTGGCCTCCAAGGTGTCCGGGACGGTGGCCGTTAAGCGGTGGAGGTGAGCCAGGCCCGGTGGAGCGCTTGCGCGCATTGAACAGGCAACGCGCGTCGGCCAGGTGAAGCTGGCCCGGTGGCTCCCTCCCGCATCGAGGTGGGCCTACTGGGGCGTTCCGCTGATGTTGTAGCCAGAGATCGCGCCGCGTCTCACCTTGGGCGTCGTTCCATGTCCCAGCACATGCCAGGTAGTGTTTCCCTCCGGTGCGCGGCGCCCTTTTGCTTGCCGCCAGGAGCCGATCCCACATGGCTACTTCTCGCCAACCCTGGAGCGTCCCGGGGGTGATTCTCTTCTCTCACGGCGATCTCTCGTATGAGGTGGATCTGTCGCGTCCGTTGGTCGAAGAGTTGGCGCAATCCAGGCTCGGGGAAAGGACCGTCCCAGCCTGGGAGCGCACCGAGAAGAAGCGCCTGCGGGAAGTCATCGTCCGCTCTCTGCCGCCCACGTCGTCAGACGATCCCGAAACGCTGGAGAGGATGCGAGCACGGCTCCGGGAAGAGGCGCACCTCGCCACGTACCTGCAACACCCGAGAATCGCCCGCACCCTCGGGCCCTACGAAGTCCAAGGCGTTCTCTACCTCGTGTCTGACCGTGTAGAGGGCACCTCGCTCAACACCCTGATCACCTACTCGCAGATGCGCGAGAGGCTCCTATCCCCGGCGTTCTGCCTCTACGTGGGCGCCGAGGTTGCGGGCGCCCTGCACTCCGCACACACCTGCAAGGACGAGAACGGCGCCCCGCTGGGCATCGTTCATCGGGACTTGAACCCCGCCCGCATCTTCCTGGAGCCAGAGGGAGGGGTGATCCTGACGGACTTCGCCCGCGCGCGCTCCCTGCTGCCGGGCCGAGTGGCATCGACGCTGCCGCGCCCTCATGGCGACGTGTTCTATTGCTCCCCCGAGGCGTTGCTCTGCGAGGAGACGGATCCGCGCTCGGATCTGTTCTCACTGGGGCTGGTGCTGCTGGAACTGGCCACTTGGCGACACCTCTACAGCACGGCCACCGTGCGGCCCGACGACTTGGAGGAGGCGCTCACGGAGAAGGTAAAGGGGAAGGTTCTGGACGCGGCGATGGCGGCCATGGAGGCAGACCTACCGGACCATGCCGAAGACTGCATCCTGCGGGCTGCCACGTTCACCCGGGAAGAAGTGGACGAGCTCACCCAGCCGATGGCGCACCCGCTGCGCGCCATCGTCCGCAGGTTGATCCAGCGGAACCCGGAAGATCGCTATCAGTCGGCGGCTGAAGTGGAGGCGGAACTTCGGGCGGGCCTTGCTGCGCTAGGCGCCCCCTACGGGCCCAAGGAGGCGCTAGACGAGGTGCTGCTCTCGCTGACGGGGGCCAGCATGAGCCGTAGCGTTCTCGGGCCCACGAGCGAGAGCCAGCTACCGCCCAACAGGGTGACGGAAGAGGCGTAGCCGTCCGCCGCTGGCCCTTGGGGCCTTCACCCGTCCGACAGGACAACGCCCGCAGGTTCCATATGCCAAGAGCCCCCGCGAAACCTCCCGCCGCTGCACGCTCCCGGCGCTCCACGGAGCGCAACCGCAAGCCCTCCCCACTGCCGCGACACATCGAGATCCGGCAGCGCCGATGACCCGTCACCCTGAGCGCGGCCTTGAAGCAGGCACGCAAGCGGGCAGGCATGACTCAAGCAGAAGCAGCCGAGGGCATCGGCATCACTCCCGAAGTGTACGGGCGCATGGAGCGGGGGGGCGTGCTGCCGAGCGTTCCAACGCTGTTGCGCATGTGCCTGATTCTCGGCAGCGGCCTCCATGAACTGATGGGGTTTGCCGAGGTGGAGCCGGGGCAGAGCGCCCCCGGGGTAAGCACGGTGCCCCCCCGGCCTGAGTGACACGCCCGAGAAGCGCCGCCTCTTGCGCCGCCTCGCTCGCCTAGACAGTCCGAAGATCAAGGCACTGGCGCGGTGGGTCACCTTCCTTCTGCCGGGGCACTGAACGCCAAGGGCTGCGGGGCCGCCATCCTGGCGGGCTTCTACCGAGCCAGCATGCGAGCCTGGACACGCGCTGGCTCTACAGATTCCAGGTTCTAAGACAGATAGGAGCTGTGCTGAGGGTGAGGGCTGGTGCAGAGGGGCCGAGGAGGGCCGAGGACGACCGCAGAGGGGGACATGTGGGCTGTGTGCAAGCCGGTGGAGAGGCCGCGCAGCCACTTTGGGGTCCACGCCTACCCCAGCCGCCTTCCCAGGAGGGGCGCGGCAGGTGCCTGGCTCTCGTGGCTGGCTGTGGCGGCTTGAGCTTCAACACCCCGCGCTCTGGGGCGGCCCTCGCGCAGGGGCCAGGTGCGCACTCGCCGTGGGCAACCCCAAGTGCTCCACAATCGCTCTCACCCCTCCTGCTCCCTTCACGTACGCCCACACCCTTAAGCCTGCCTCCACACTTCCAGCACGCCAACACATCCAGGGCGAACGTCCTTTTCAGCAGCCCGGCCCAGTCCAAACGGGGTGTGCGCTCCTTCCTCGGCTCCTCCACCGTCGCGGCAAAGGCGGGGCTCTCCTCCTCCTGCCCCGGTTCCGCCCCTGCTTGAGGGAGCGCTTCCCGTACTGGCGGAGCCGCTCACGCATCCGACAAAAGAAATTGACCATGCGTGAGCGTTCGAGCATTATCTCAGCATGGACAAGGATCCGAACGCCGTCGCCCTCGGCAAAAAGGGCGGGAAGAAGGGTGGACGTGCCCGCGCCGCGAAAATGACTTCCGAGGAGCGGGTACAGAGTGCGCGTGTGGCAGCAGAGGGTCGGTGGTCACTCCCCCTGGCGACACACTCTGGCGAGCTAGATCTCGCTGGATTCAAACTCCCTTGCTACGTGCTTGAGGATGGACGGCGCGTACTCAGCCAATCCGGCATGATGTCGTCTTTGGATATGAGCGCAGGCGGAGAAGGAAACACTGGACAGGGCAATGATCGTCTGGCTCGTTTCGTAATCGGCAAGCGACTTTCTCCGTTTATCTCCGAGGAACTGAGCTCCGCGATTCGCGAACCGTTGAAGTTTAGACTCCCGAAGGGGGGGCTCGTTGCTAACGGATACGAAGCGAAGGTGCTTGGTGATCTTTGCAAGGCAGTGCGTCGGGCTTGGTCTGATGGCGTGCTCCAACCCCAGCAACAGCACATCGCCCGACAATGCGTGATTCTTAATGACTCGTTTGCGCAGCTCGGCATTATTGCCCTCGTCGATGAGGCTACTGGTTATCAGTACGATCGCGCTCGCTATGCCCTCGCCGAAATTCTTGAAGCCTTCATCCAAAAAGAACTTGCTGCGTGGGTGAAGACCTTCTCGAACGATTTCTACAAGGAACTGTTTCGACTCCGAGGCAAGCCGTGGGAGGTGGAGTCATCGAAGAGGCCGCTTTACTTCGGTACTCTCACGAATGACATCGTTTACAGTCGGCTTGCCCCTGGTGTGCTTGAGGAACTCCAGAATAAAAACCCTCGACTCGAAAACGGTCGGCGTAAGCACCAGCACCACCAGTGGCTAACTCGCGACATCGGTCATGTGAAACTTCGCGAGCACCTTGCCACAGCCACAGCTTTGATGAAGATCTCGCCAACGTACGAGCAGTTTCTCTCGTACCTCGATCAAGCCTGCCCGAAGTATAACACAACGATCCCAATGTCGTTCATGGCGAAACTGCCATCACCGCGCACGTCGCGGCCCTAAAGAATCGCCAGCCTTTTTTCTTGGTTTTCGACAGGCACGAACTATCTCGCAAACCCCAATTCAAAAATGAGCGATAAGAATTCATCGATTCTTCTTAGTACGAAGTCGCAGGATTCACTCACAGCCAACTCTGCGAGCGCGTTGTCACATGAAGAGATTACTCTCATTAAGAAATCCATGGAGAGTATACGCGAGGACATGCGTGACAATGTCTACATAGAGGAAGCTGTTCGCGTTCTGGCTGTCAAAGGCTACCGCAGCGCGATCGGTTCGTACTGGAATGCCGTTGTAGATGACTTGCGGAGGAAGATCATTTACAGAAGTCTCGATCTCTTCAACAAGGAGATGAAGCCGAAGAGAGATGTCAAAACATATGAGGATTTCCAAGATCTTGTAGTCGACAACGATCTCATTGAGGGCGCTTACAAGATCGGAGTCATTTCCTGGGAAGCGCGGAAGATGCTCCACCATGCGCGCGAAACGCGCAATGTTTTCGACGGGCACCCATCGAGTTCTACTCCGTCTCCGATGAAAGTGCTCGATATGATGAATGACTGCAACAAGTATGTGCTCTCACAGGAATACCCTCCGGCGATTATTGATCTCGGAACTTACATTGCAATCATGGACAGTCCTGGCTTTGACCGGAATGTCGTCGCAATCGATCAAGCCGTAAGCGATCTGCCAGAAGTCTATAAGAATGAACTGGCAAATCGATTCTACAGCATCTACACGCATCCTGATTCTTCAACTGCCCTCAGATCGAACGTAGAGATTGTTGCGCCAATTCTTTGGCAGGTGCTTCCCAAGGAGACGCGCATTCAGATCGCGAAGCGTTTCGACAAGGAAATTGTGGGCGGTGATGCGTTCAAGATCCAGAATGGAATGGACTTCCTCGCCAAAGTCGGCGGCATGAAATATGTCTCCACCGCCAGCCGGAAAGCAATTCTGGAGCCCATCATCAAGGGGTTGGAGGACAACCTTGATAAGTGGTCAGAGGAGGCACAGTTCGTAACCAGGTTGGAGCGATTCGGGAGCAGCGTGCCAGTGGATTTTATGGACAGGTTTGTTTCTGCCCTCACGCTTACCTATGTTGGCTACAAAGGCAGTTCGTACCAATTTGCGCGCAAGGATTTTTATTCAAATACCGCTGCGCCGATCATTATTCGGATGTTCGAGGGGTTCGATGATACGGCAACGAGAGCGTTCGTGAATGCAGTCAAGACTAATGAGAAACTGCAGCGGCGGATCCAGCATGGTGGACAGTTGCAAAGGATTCGGAATCTGGGAAACATTCTGCTGAATCGGCCAAGCCTTCCTGACGATCTTAAGCAGTTCATCGAGTTGCTTGTTGCAGAGGGTAAAACTAACGAGTTCTTCTTCCTCATCAATGGGGCAAGCAGTAAGGCAACGTAATTGCTTGTGTCCGTCACGGTGCCCCCCTCGCGCTTCGGCAATTCTGTCCTGTGGGAGAGGGCCCAGCAGAAGTAGGGCGCCCAAGCGCAACACGACCTTGAGCCTTGGACGGCTGAGGCGGCCCATCCCCTTGCCGCGCGCCGCTCTGGGCTAGACACGCCAGAGGGGCCCATAGGGGGCACATAAAGAATCAGCGAGAAGTAAAAAGCCCAGCAATCCCTTACGATTGCTGGGCTTCTCGGGATGGAGGCGGCGGGAATCGAAGCCGTTGCCAGGAGTGCCTTGGAGCCTGAGGAGCGGCACCGCACCCCTATATCTCAGGAGCACGGAGCCAACGTTACCGCATCAGGACTCACGCCCTGGGCGGTGCCTTCCCCACCCGCCTCACTTCCTTACCGGAGAGAGCATAGGAAGGACAGGAGCCCTCTTGGGCGTAGCGGGCGGAAGCAGAACGGGAGGTGAGGGACGCTGACGGGGAGCCCATGAGCCGCACGCCGAGTCGGCACAGAAGCCTTTCATCTCCAGCAGACACACGCCTGTCCAGCCCAGCCGCTTTCCACCGCACCCGATGCGGAAAGGACAGCGTCCACTGCCGATAGGGCACATGCGGCAGCACCTGCTCCACCCACTGCACTGCCGTCACATGCGCTCGCTTCGCGTTGCAGGAGGGACACACCCCTCGTCCCTTGCACCAGAAGGCGACGAGAAACTCGTCCTTGCACCTCTCGCAGCGCACCCGCGCGAAGCCGTGCTCCAGCACTCCGCACTCCAGGTACCGGGCTTACGTCCCGCTCCACGTGCCGGGGCAGGCCGCGCCCCACCTCGCTCGCCTCCTCCAGCAGCGTGGCCAGGTTGTCCTTCACCTCCTCGTACAGCACCGTCCCCTCTGGTCGCCTCCGCCGGTACGCCCACCCGCGCTCCTCCACCCGCTCTTCCCCTGCCACACCTTGCCAGGGCACAAGCTCCTGTCCGCCTCCCACGGGGTTCTCGTGAGCCCTAGGAGACTGGGGAACTCAGGCCGCTTGCGTCCAAGCTGCTTGCCCCTGTTGGGCCGCATGTGTCCCCAGTGGGCTCCTCCAGGGGGATGAGAACGGGACGAAACGGGATGGGGCGGCAGAACGAACCGATGAGAGATCAAGGCGTTAGCCGGTAACAGCGCGACCTGCTTAGGGTTTTGCTCTCGCCTTGCCGCGAGTTCGATTCCCGCAGCTTCCTCACAGGGCACCCCGCTGCTCCCAAGCGCTCTCCCTCCGAGTAAGGGGGGTAGGGCTTACATTTCGGAACCCAATCGATTCTTGATGGACCCGATTTGTACCAAATCCGAAGCGCATAGAGAGATGGGGGCCCAGTGGAGAGGGAGAGTGATGCTCCCGGCCTGTGGACAGGCCACGCAGATCCCTGGGGTACACTCCTGCCCAGGCTGCGCTCCCAGGTGGCGTAGCCGGAGCATGGACGCTTGCTGAGGGAGTACGCACCGTGGCAGCGTCAAGCGATGCTCCGCCGCCCTCTCTCTTCCACGCGTGCCACATGGACGATTCAGAGGCTCATCGCGATGAGCCTTATCATCCTCCTCGTCTCATGTAGCACTCCCTCGCATGTAGGGACTGGCCCGTCAGTCCCACAAGATCTATCCAGGTACGCTCTGGTCATCGAAGAGCCGGCAGATGGGCCGGTGATCCATTCCTGGGTCCCTGCCAACACCTTCGACCTGTCGCGGTATGCGTACCGCCCCAGTGCTGGAGGTGCCGAGCGAAGGATCGTCCACGCATCCTTCAGCCGAGACTGCGAGGAAGAGCGCGATCAATGTGAAGAGATGTGCAAGGCGAGTCTCAAAGGCCGCAATTGGTCTCATGCAAGCGCGGGCTCAAAAGGAGAGATATGCCGCAGGCGGTGCAGGCCTGCCTATCTGGATTGCAGCCGGCTTCGTGAGCAAGCCGATGCTGTGAAGTTCCCAGGCACTGACAAAGCAGTGGATTGGCTCAAGCGGCATCGCGAGGAGATCTTGCTGGGGACGGTTATCGTCATCGCAGGGGTAGCCTTCGCCGTGGTCATCGTTGGCAGCGCAGGCACTGCCCTGGTGCTTGTGCCGGCCGTGCTTCTCGTCTCCTCCGAGGCTCCTCCCATGCCCTACGCCGTAGAGGAAGAGCCGTGACGACACTCTCTGATCTGGCGGATGCTCATGAATTCATCGGAATCCGATGGAGCAGCGGCCCTTCACCCGATGAAGAGCGGACCCTTGAGCTGGCGCGAGACATCCTGGACTTCATTTTTGCCACTGGGCAGAGCTACCGCTTCGAGGATTTCTCGCATCAACTCCAGGAGGGCGTTGAACCTCCCCCGCAGGGCTTGACAGGATTGAGTCTCCGCTTGAAAAGCGCAGAGCGTTTTTTCGAGAGACTCCTCCAGCCACCAACAACCGCTGGCGAGGCCGCTCGAATCCATGCCATCCTTGAAGCCATCCGCTTCGTTGCTGCAACCCACCAGTACGAAGCCTTGGATGTGTACTTGAAGCATGTGGAGTCCCATGGCCCCCCTTTTGTAGTGGCCTCTTTCGAGACGCTAGGCGAGGCAGAGTCCTGGCTCCAAAACCACCCGCATCCACCCGAGCCCGCCAGGATTTTGATTGGAGATCGCTCTCACGACGTGGTTCATGATCGGGAGACGAACATCCGCCGTCTGCCACGGAACCGCGACATCCATGACTATCTCGCGGAGCTCAAGCAGGTGGAGCCGCCCGTGGCCATCGCATCCTTCGCCACACGTGAGGAGGCAACAGCCTGGCTCTGGGAGCAGCCTGTGCCCGCTACGCACGCGTGGGTGTCCATCGCAGGCGAGTTCTATCTCGCGGCGTATTACCCCAACATCGGCCATCGAGCCCTCTACCCACTCTCCATGATCGAGGACGCTGACGCCTCGGCGTAGAGCAAGAGGCTTCAGCTCAGCCCGTGCGCCGCGAAGCCAAGAGGGACTGACGGGCGCTCAGTTCCCGTGTTGAAGCCGAGCAGCCTCCCTCAAGCGGGGCCGGGCTGGCTCAGCTCGCGCAGCAGGGCCTGCCCCGCGGGCCACTCGCCCAACCCCGAGTCGGAGTTGATGTGTCCTGCCCGCCCCACGTCTTCGAGTCGGCTGCCCCAGTCTCGGGCCATCCCCTCGAAGGCCTCGAATGAGGCATAGGGGTCATCCCGCGAAGCCACGAGGATGGACCGGAAGGGCAGGCGCTGGCGCGGAACGGGCGCGAAGGCCCGGCACACCTCGGGCACGTTGGGTTGGGAGAGGTCCGGCGGCGCTACCAGCAGCGCGCCCCGCACCGGCCGGACGTGGCGTGCCGCCCAGTGCGCCACGGTGCTCACCCCCAGGGAGTGCGCGGCCAGCACGGGCGGCTCCGCACACGCGGCGATGGCCGCATCCAACGCGGCCACCCAGGCCTCGAGCGAGGGCTGCTCCCAGTCGCGCTGCTGGACCCGGAGCGCTTCTGGAAAGAGGCGTTCCCACTGGCTCTGCCAGTGCTGGGGACCCGAGTTCCCGTAACCCGGGAGGATGAGCAAAGGGGGCATGTGCCGATGATGCCACCGGCTGGCCCTGGCGCGGGAGGTGCTGGTAAACCGCACGGCATGCGCCCCACCCGAGCCCTGTGTCTCCTCACCGCGTTGACCTGGACGGCCTGTGCCACGAATCCCTCCGGCGGAGAACCTGGAGGCGGCAAGCCGCCCGGAAGCCGGGCCGAGATCGAACCCGTGGCCGGCACCGAGTGGTACCGCAAGGCGGTCGTCTACGAGGTGTTCGTCCGCAGCTTCCAGGACTCGAACGGGGACGGGAAGGGGGACCTGCCGGGCCTCATCTCCCGCCTGGACTACCTCAACGACGGCAACCCGGAGACGCATGACGACCTGGGCGTGGACGCGCTGTGGCTGATGCCCGTGTTCGTCTCGCCCAGCTACCACGGCTATGACGTGGTGGACTACGAGCGCATCCACCCGGATTACGGCACCCTCCAGGACTTCGAGCGCCTGTGCGAGGAGGCCCACCGCCGCGGCATGCGCGTCATCATGGACTTCGTCATCAACCACTCGAGCGTGCAGCACCCGTGGTTCGTGGAGTCCGCCTCCTCGCCCAGCTCGCCCAAGCGGGACTGGTACATCTGGGGGCCTCGCGACGCGGGCTGGAAGCAGCCCTGGGATTCGTTCTCCTCCTCGCCCACCTGGCACCTGAAGAACGGCGCCTACTACTACGGCGTGTTCTGGAGCGGCATGCCGGACCTGAACATGCGCACCCCGGCCCTGCGCGAGGAGGTGAAGCGCCTGGCCTCCCTGTGGCTCGCGCGCGGGGTGGATGGCTTCCGGCTGGACGCGGCGCGCTACCTCATCGAGACGGGGGGCGGGGCGGGGCAGTACGACACGGCGGAGACGCACGCCTTCTGGAAGGAGCTCTCCGCGCACGTGCGGCAGGTGAAGCCGGACGCGGTGCTGGTGGGGGAGAACTGGAGCACCACGCCCAACATCGCCACCTATTACGGCGCCACCGGCGAGGTACCCGGGGGCGACGAGCTGCCGCTGAACTTCAACTTCCCGCTCTCGGAGCAGCTGATGGCGGGCCTCAACGCCAACAACGCCGCCCTCATCGCCTCCAAGCTGGTGGAGATGGGCGGCGTGTACCCCGCGGGCGTCAGCGACGCGCCCATGCTGACCAACCACGACATGGTCCGCAGCGCCACGCAGCTGGGCTTCAACGCGGGGCGGAAGGCCAGCGCGGTGGCGCTGCTGCTCACCCTGCCGGGCACGCCCTTCCTCTATTACGGCGAGGAGGTGGGCCTGGCCAACGGCACCACGAACAACGACGAGGCCAAGCGGACGCCGATGCCCTGGGATGGGACGCCCCAGGGCGGCTTCACCGCGGGCACGCCGTGGTTCGGCTTCGCCCCGGGCCACACGGCGGGGGACAACGTGGCGGCGCAGACGGGCGTGGAGGAGTCGCTGCTGTCGCGCTACCGGAAGCTCATCCAGGTGCGGCACGCCACGGAGGCGCTGAGCCGGGGAGGGCTTCAGGTGCTCACCGCCACCACGGGCCAGGCCACCACGCTGGCCTTCGTGCGCACGCTGGGGGACACGCAGGTGCTGGTGGTGCACAACGTCTCGGACGCGGGCGCGTCCGTGGGGCCGCTGGCCCTGCCGGGCACCACGGCCGAGGTGCTGTTCGCGGACCCCCGGGTGGGGGCGCTCACCCGCGCCGCGGACGGGTGGCAGGTGAGCCTGTCCGGCCGCGGCACGGGCATCTGGCGGCTTCAGCCCTGAGGAGAGGGGGCCCTCCCCAGGGCGGAGGCTGCCGGGACTACCAGATCTTCACGCGCTGCTCGGGCGGCAGCCACGCGCCGTCGCCCTCCTTCACGCCGAAGGCCTCGTAGAACTCGGGCATGTTGCGCACCACGCCGTTGACGCGGAACGGGCCCGGCGAGTGCGGGTCCGTCACCAGCATCTGCCGCAGGTACTCGTCCCGGAAGAGCGTGCGCCACACCTGGCCCCAGCCCAGGAAGAAGCGCTGGTTGCCGGTGAAGCCGTCGATGACCGGGGCCGCCTGGTCCTTCTGCGACAGCTGGTAGGCGCGCAAGGCCACCGTGAGGCCGCTCAGGTCGCCGATGTTCTCGCCCAGCGTCAGCTCGCCGTTCACCTTCATCGTGTCGATGGGGTTGAAGCTGCTGTACTGCGCCACCAGCATGCCGGTGCGCTTCTTGAAGGCCGCCTGGTCCTCGGCGGTCCACCAGTCGCGCAGGTTGCCGTCGCCATCCGAGCGGCTGCCCTGGTCGTCGAAGCCGTGGCTGATTTCGTGGCCGATGACGCCGCCGATGGCGCCGTAGTTCACCGCGTCATCCGCCTCGGGGTTGAAGAACGGGGGCTGGAGGATGGCGGCCGGGAAGACGATCTCGTTGAGCGAGGAGTTGTAGTAGGCGTTCACCGTCTGCGGCGTCATGCCCCACTCCTTGCGGTCGATGGGCTTGCCCAGCTTGTCCAAGTCCCGCTGGAACTCGAAGACGCTGGAGCGGCGGACGTTGCCGACGAGGTCCCCGGCGGCGATCTCCAGCTTGGAGTAGTCGCGCCACTCTTCCGGGTAGCCGATCTTCACGGTGAACTTCGAGAGCTTGTCCTGGGCCTGGGCCTTGGTGGCGGGGCTCATCCAGTCGAGCTGGTCGATGCCCTGCTTGAAGGCCTCGCGCAGGTTGGCCACGAGCTGCTCCATGCGCTTCTTGGACTCGGGGCTGAAGTGGCGCGCCACATAGAGCTGGCCCACGGCCTCGCCCATGCCGCCCTCCACCGTCTCCACGGCGCGCTTCCAGCGGGGGCGGATTTCCTGCTGGCCCTGCAGCGTCTTGCCGCGGAAGGCGAAGTGCGTCTGCTCGAACTCCTGGTTCATCAGCGGGGCGTACGCATCCAGCACCTTGAAGCGCAGGTACTGGCGGATGACCGGCAGGGGCGTGGCCTTCATCGTGGCCACCATGGCCTGGAAGAAGTCCGGCTGGCGGACGATGACGCCCGGCGTCTTCTCGGCGCCCACGGCCTTCAGGTACCGGCTCCAGGAGAAGCCCGGGGTGAGCTTCTCCAGGTCCGCCACGCTCTTGAGGTTGTAGGTGGCCTCGCGGTCGCGGTTGCGCGCGCGCTCCCAGCTCTTGCCCGCGAGCTTCGTCTCCAGGTCCAGGATGGCCTTGGCCGCCGCGGCGGCGTTCTTCTCCCCGCCGAGCGTGAGCAGCTTCTCCACGTAGGCCTGATACGCGGTGCGCATCTCGGCGAAGCGGGGCTCCTGCTTGAAGTAGAAGTCGCGGTCCGGAAGGCCCAGGCCGCTCTGGGTGACGTAGACGATGTAGCGCGTGGCGTCCTTGGCATCCTGGCCCACGAACAGCGCCAGCGGGGCCTGCACGCCCTCGCGGTTGAGCTTGGCGAACACCTCGGGCAGCCCGTCCACGCTCTTCAGCTCGGACAGCTTCTGGAGGTCCGCGCGGATGGGCTCCAGGCCCAGCGACTCGATGCGCTGGGTGTCCATGAAGCTCTGGTACAGGTCGCCCACCTTCTGCGTGTCGGAGCCCGCCTTCTTGTCCTTCGCGGCGGCGGCCTCCTCGATGATGTCCTTGAGGGCGGCCTCGCTCTTGTCCACCAGCTCGATGAAGGTGCCGTAGCGGGCGCGGTCGGCGGGGATCTGCGTGGCCTGGGTCCACCCGCCGTTGACGTAGCGGTAGAAGTCATCCTGGGGCCGCACGGCGGTGTCGAAGTTCTTCTTCTCCACGCCGCTGGGCTTGGTGGCCTGCGGGGCGGGCGCCTCGGCGGCGGGTGGGGGGGGAGGCGGCGGCTGCTGGGGAGAGGTGGCGCAGCCCGTGAGGAGCAGGGCGCTGAGCGCACCAGGGGCCCAGAAGGCGCGGGCAAGAGGCTTGAGGCTCATGGGACTCCGGGAAAAAAAGGGGAGCAGGGTGTGACTGAACCCGGTGGCCTGTCGTGCACACCGGGCGGCCCGCGAACAGAGCACCGCTGGAACTATTTCCAACCTCTATTTTCCAGGCGCCGCGAACCGGCGCAGGGACGTCCAGGGGAAGGGTTTCCAGAAGGGCGTGGCCACCTCCGGCGCCTCCAGGGAGAACCAGGGCCCTTGCCGGCCCGAGGACAGGACGTGAAAGTCCTGGGCGGGCGTGAAGCCCTGGCCGATCAACGCGATGCGCTGGCCTTTGACATCCTGCGCCACGTCCAGCACGAGCACCGTGTGGCCCGGGCTGCCGCCCGTCACGAAGAAGTCCCCGGGCCGCACGTCCTCACGGCCCGGACGGTTTTTTTCGGCCTGGAGCGACAGCGTCCCCGCGTAGGTGAAGACCAGGTCCAGGTAGGCGCGGAACGTGGCGCGGGTGCTGGAGGCGGGGGCCTTGCGCTCCCACGTCACCTTCGCGCCCGAGATGCGCGGCCGGTCCCCCGCCGCGTACGCGCTCCAGGAGGCCAGGTGGCCGCTGGTGAAGCGGTAGGCGATGCGGGCCTTCTGGTTCGTGGCCCACAGCCACTCGGCATGGAGCCGGAGGATGGAGTCGGCGCACTGCTGGAGGTCCGCGGTGCCCACGTCCAGCTCGGCCACCGCCGCCAGGCGCCCATCCGTGCCCGCGAGGATGCCGCCGCCCCGGAAGTCGTGGACGGGCGTGCCCGGGGGGCGCAGCGGCAGGCCGCGCAGCCAGGCCGCGAACGTGTCCGGCGCCACCTCCAGGCGCGTGTACCCGGCGGGGGGCGGGAACGTGGCCTCCAGGGTGCGCACGGGGACGGAGGCGGACAGCCAGGGGTAGCGCGCGCGCTCCCCGGGCGTGGGCAGGTGCGAGGAGGCCGCCACGCGCGTTGGGAGCCACACGCTTGCGAGCAGAAGGCAGAGCAGGAAGCGCCGGGTCATCGGGTTCTCGGGTAGCCTGGGCCCATGTCCCAGAGTCTGCTGGTGGTCCACGTCCATGTCCACGTGAAGCCCGAGCACGTGGAGCCTTTCCGGGAGGCCACGCTGGCCAACGCCCGGCAGAGCGTGAAGGAGCCGGGCATCGCGCGCTTCGACGTCATCCAGGACTCGGAGGACCGGACGCGCTTCGTGCTCGTCGAGGTGTACCGGACGGCGCAGGCACCGGCGGCGCACAAGGAGACGGCGCACTACCTCACGTGGCGCGACACCGTGGCGCCGATGATGGCCGAGCCGCGCACGAGCAAGAAGTACGTCAACTGCTTCCCTGACGATGCGGGGTGGTGAGGTGAGCGGCCTGGGGTTCGAGTTCGCAACCGCCACGCGCATCGTCTTCGGGGCGGGCCGCATGGCCGAGGCGCCCGAGGTGATCCGCGGCCTGGGCGGGCGCCGGGTGTTGATTGTCACCGGGAGCACGCCCGCGCGCGCGGCGCCCCTGCGCGAGGGGCTGGACCGGCTGGGGCTGTCCACCATCGTCTTCCGGGTGGAGGGCGAGCCCACGCTGGAGGTGGTGCGCGAGGGCACCGCCACGGCCATCGCCGCGGGCTGTGACGGGGTGGTGGCGCTGGGGGGCGGCAGCGTGCTGGACGCGGGCAAGGCCATCGCGGCGCTGGCGGCCAACGGTGGGGATCCGCTCGACTACCTGGAGGTGATTGGCCGGGGCCGGCCGCTGACGCATCCCTCGGTGCCGCTGGTGGCCATTCCCACCACGGCGGGGACGGGCTCGGAAGTGACGCGCAACGCGGTGCTGGGCGCCAAGGAAGAGCGGGTGAAGGCCAGCCTGCGCAGCCCGCTCATGCTGCCCCGGGTCGCGCTGGTGGATCCGGACCTGCTCGCGGGGGCGCCCGCGGCGGTGCTGTCCTCCAGTGGGCTGGATGCGCTCTCGCAGCTCATCGAGCCCTTCGTCTGCTCACGCGCCAACCCGCTCACGGATGCGCTGGCCCGCGAGGGCATCCGCCGCTCGGCGCGCTCCCTGCGCCGCGCGGTGCTGGAGGAGCTGGGCGCCCCGGAGCGGGAGGACCTGGCGCTGGCCAGCCTCTTTGGCGGCCTGTGCCTGGCCAACGCGGGGCTGGGCGCGGTGCACGGCTTCGCGGCCCCGGCGGGCGGCATGTTCCAGGCGCCGCATGGCGCGGTGTGCGCGGCGCTGCTGGCGGCCACCCTGGAGGTGAACCTGCGCGCGGTGCGTGCGCGGGCGCCGGGGCACCCGGTGCTCGGGCGTTTCCAGGAGGTGGCGGCGCTGCTCACCGGGCGGACGGAGGCCCGGGCCGAGGAGGGCATCACCTGGGTGCGGGAGCTGTGCCAGGCGCTGAGCGTGCCGGGCCTGGGCCGCTACGGGCTGACGCGGGCCGAGGTGCCCCTGCTGGTGGAGAAGGCCCGGGCGGCCAGCAGCATGAAGGCCAACCCCCTGGTGCTCACGGACGAGGAGCTGACGGAGATCGCCCTCCGCTCGCTGTGAGCGGAGGCCGTCACGGCTGCCGGCCGCGCTTGCCCTGGAGCCAGTCCTCGTAGACGTCCTCCTTCATCTGCTGGCGCAGGTCCGTGGCGCCGATGAGCGCCTCCACCTCGGCGCGGGACTGCCGGGGCAGCGCCGTGTCCATCTGGGCGAAGCCCCAGGCGAGCGCCGCGACGGTGGCCGCGTTGAGCCGGAGCTGGAGCGGGTCGCACTTGTCCAGCTCATCCGAGCGGGCATGGTAGTTGGGGCCGTAGAGCGCGGGCTCCTGGTTGGCCACGAGGTTGGGCACCCCGTGCAGCATGAAGTCGAAGTTGTCCGTGCCGACAATGGGCTCATCCACCTGGGTGAACGGGCCGAGTCCCTTCACGGGCGCCAGGGCCTGGTCCACCAGGGCGGGCAGCCCGGGGCGGCCCCCGGTGAAGAAGCCGGTGATGCGCCCGCAGCCGATGTCGAACGAGGCCGCCACGGTGTGCCGGTCCAGCTCCGCGGCGTGCGTCTTCGTGTAGCCCCACGAGCCATACATGCCCTGCTCCTCGCCGTTCCACAGGGCAAAGCGAAGGGTGCGCGCGGGCTTGAGCCCGAGCCTGTGCAGCTGCCGCGCCACATCGATGAGCAGGGCCACGTTGGCCCCGTTGTCCAGCGCCCCCGTGCCCAGGTCCCACGAGTCCAGGTGGGCCCCCAGCACCACGACTTCCTCGGGCCGCGTGGTGCCGCGAAGCTCGCCGATGACGTTCTGGCTCTCGTAGGCGGGGCCGGACTGGATGTCGAGCACGGCGGTCAGCGTCAGCGCCGCGCCGCCGCGCAGCAGCCGCAGCGCGCGCAGGGCCCCATCGCGCTCCATGACGAGCATGGGCCGCGTGTTGCGCTCGCCCACGGACACGTTGTGCCGGTAGAGCTGATTGCCGGGCCGTGAGCCCATGTAGACCACGCCCCGGGCGCCCGCCGCGAAGGCCCGCTTCTCGATGTCCGCGGCCTCGCCGTACTCGCGGAAGAGATCCTCGATGTTCGTCAGCAGCCGCGTCTCCACGAGCAGGAACGCCCCCTGGGCCTTGGCCCCGAGCGCCTGGAAGTCCTTCTCGGAGCCCTGGCCCACGTCCCGCAGGGGCGCGCTCACCCCCGCCGGGGGCGTCCCGGTGGAGAAGGGCATGGCGGCCACCCGGGGCGAGAAGAGGAGGCCCGCGCCCTTCACGGTGGCGCGCGCCGAGCGCTCCAGCCACAGGGCGGGCATCGTGAAGGACTCCTTGCGCGCGGGGATGCCGGCTTCCCGGAAGCGTGCCAGGGCCCAGTCCACCGAGCGCAGGTTGGCGGGAGAGCCCGTGGCCCGGCCGCCAATCTCATCGGTCAGGGACTGCAAGTCCCGCAGCAGGGGCGTGTCCCCGAGAAAGGTGGCCACCAGGCGCTCCGCCTCGGCGGGCGGGGCGGGAGCAGGGGCAGGGGCCCCGGCCAGCGACAGGCCGAGGAGGAGGGACGGGAGCAGGGGGGAGGGCACGGACGCGGTTCCTCAGGAACGGTAGCGGCGCCGCAGCTCCTCGATGGAGAGGCCACTCCAGTCGGAGAGCTGCCGCACCGCGTCCCGGGCGTGGATGAAGTACAGCGTGTCTCCGGAGAACACGGAGAGAAACACCCGTCCACACCCGGGCAGCTTCGCGCCCTTGGTCTCCAGGTAGTCCACGAGCCGCGGCAGGAGACGCTCCAGCAGGAAGGGGCGGATGTTCCCATCCGGGAGCATGAACTCGTAGCTGGTGGCCTCGGCGAGCTCCCCGTCCTGCTCTTCCCGGACTCGGGCGATGGCGCTGTTGGCCTCGGCGGCAGGGGCCTTGGAGAAGGCGAGCCCCAGGAAGGTCTCCGTGTCGCTCATGCGACGTAGGCCTCCTGGGTGGGAAGGCGGCGCAGCTCCTCCAGCTCGGCCTTCAGCAGCCACTCGTCCGGGTAGCGGGCGGCGGCGCGGACGAGCGTCTCCAGCCGGTCCGGCCGGAACTGGCCGGACTCGCGCAGGGCACGGACCTCCTTATAGAGGGCGGCCAGGGCCGGAGACAGGGCCTCGGCCTTGCGGGCGCGGGCCTGGGCCTCGCCCTCGCCCTCGGTGAAGGAATCCATCTCTCCGAACCACCGGTCCCAGGCGCCCGGATCCGCGGGGCCCCCGGCCACCGACGGCAGCCCCGAGGCGAGGAACAGCCGCGCCACCGTGGGCAGCTCCAGCGTCTGGCCGTTCATCGTGCCGCGCAGCCGGAGCACCTCGTTGCCACCCCCGGCGAAGCCTTCCAGCCGCAGGCCGCTGGCCAGCTCGAGCTGGAAGGGCCCCTGCTCCGGCAGCGTGCCTTCGCCAAAGGCCACCAGCGTGGGGCCCTGCCAGGGCGTGCCCTGGGCCTTCCCGTCCTGGGAGCGCATGACGGGGCCCGCGAGCGACACCAGTGCCGTGGAGAGCCCCTCGGCCACGGGCCGTGTGCCGGGCAGCAGCTCCGCCACGCGGCCGCTGATCTCCCGCCCATCCGAGAGCACCAGGTGGTTCACCGTGCGGGCGCGCAGGGCCTCGTTCAGGCCGTGGTCCCCGCCCCGCTTCCACGACAGCGTGGCCTCGAACTCCTCCAGCACCTGGAAGAGGTGCTCGAAGTCCCGGGCGACGAAGAGCTGCGGCTGCATCCGGGTGATGTCGTAGTCCGTCGTCACGCACGAGAGGCTCAGCGGCACCCGCTTCACCGCCGGGGTGAGGCAGTGCTCCGCCTCGCCGATGCTCGACAGCAGTCCGGCGCCGTACAGGCGGGGCTCCTCCAAGCTGCCCACCAAGCCGTACTCGGCGGTCCACCAATAGAGCCGGGAGGCCTGGGTGCTCTCGCTGACGTAGCGGCGGCTCTGGGAGGCGGCCTCCAGCCGGGCCTGGGCATGCGCGATGGCCTCGGGCGAGGAGGTGGGGTCCTCCTTCACCACGCTCAGGTGGCGGATGGCCTCGAACACCGCCTGGTCCTCCAGGGTGGCGATGGACTTGAAGCCGACGATGCCGCAGCGCCGCAGGTACTCGGCATAGCGGGCGTTGGCGATGATGGGCGCGTGGCCCGCGCTCTCGTGGACGATGTCCGGCGCGGGCGTGTACTGGATGTGCTCGTGCGTGCGGATGTCGGCGGCGATGGCCAGCACGCCCATGGACTGCAGCTCGGTGAAGACGGCGGGGGGAATGAAGCCGCGCACCGCCACCGCCGCCCAGCCCAGCCGCGCCAGCCGCTCGTTCATCTCATCGAGGCTGGGAATGCGCTCCACGCTGATGCCCGTGGCCTCCAGCCCCTCCAGGTACACGGCGTGGGCCTTGTCCGACAGGTGGTTGCGGAGCCGGCGGAGGATGTGGCGCCACACGGCCTGATCCCTCGGCGTGTACGCCGCATACTCCTGTCCCACGACGTAGCGGCGCAGGTGGGCCGGCAGGCGGGCAAGGGTTCTTTCCGTCGGGGTCATGGCGCACTCCTGTCCCAATTTCTGAAAGGGTAAGTCCGATCAGGAGCGACGGAAATTCGTAAAAATTCGAAGTTCTATTCGGATTTCCGACGTTGGGTGAGCCGCTGCTTCAGGCCCTTGAGCACCAGGCGGGCCTCGGCGCTGAGCGCGCCCGAGGGCCACAGGGCCACCACTTCGACGACCTGGGACTGCTCTTCCTGGAGCGGCCAGACGTGGAGGTCCGGCGGGAAGGGGTGGACGGGCCGCAGGTCCGGGGTGATGGCACAGGCCTGGCGGAAGGCGCGGAGCACGTCGAACAAGTGGAGAAAGCTCTCCACGCGGGCCACCTCGCGCACCGTCACCTCATGATTGGTGAAGCGGGCGCTGTTGGCGCCGCCGTAGGGGTCGTCCTGGAGCCAGTCCACGAAGGGCTGGCCCTCCAGCTCGCTCACGTGGACCGCCTTGCCCGAGCGGGGCGGGTGGTTGAGGGCGCTGTCCGGGCCGGCCAGCACCACGAAGGGAAGGCTGAGCAGGGACTCGGCCTCCACGCCCCGGTGAGGGGGCAGTGGGGTGAAGCCCACGACGAGGTCCCTCTGCCGGGTCTGCGCCTCGCGCACCAGCTCGAAGGGGCCGCCGAAGCCAATCTCCAGCTTGATGGACGCCTGGGCGGCATCCCGGGCGATGTCGCCCAGGAGCATGTTGGAGAGCGTGTGGTTGAGGCCGAGCCGCAGGCTGGGCTCCGTGCTGGTCAGGTCCCGGAGCCGCTTGAGGTTGAGCTGGTGCAGCGGCGTCTGCGTGCCCGCGTAGAGCCGCCGGCCGCGGGGGGTGAGCTGGAGCTTGCGCCCGGGCCCGCGCTCCAGCAGGGGCTCGCCATCCCCCAGGGACTGCTCGAGGGCGCGCAGGTGCTCGCTCACCACGGAGCGGGCCACGCCCAGGTGCTCGGCGGCCCCCTCCAGGCTGCCGGCCTCGACCGCGGCCACGAAGGCCTCCAGCCAGATGAGGTGTCGGGGGAGCTTGCGCGGGGGCACGGCCCGCATGTTGCCCCAAGCTGGACACGGGACGCCGGTTTTCTCGAAACCCCCTGGCGGCCCGCCGCCCGCATGACGATTTTGAGATCCAACAAGTATGCGGAGGAAAACAGTATGCCTGGGGTAGGGCGGAGGGCGGTGGGGGTGCTGGCGGTGCTCGTGCTGGGCATCGGCTGCGGCCTGCCGCGAGATCCCAACGGCACGCTGGAGCGGGTGCGGGGAGGCACCCTCCAGGCGGGGGTGGTGGAGCGGCCGCCCTTCACCCAGGCCGGCCCGGGAACCCCCTCCGGCGTGGAGGCCACCCTGGTGGAGGAGCTGGCCCGCTCCCTGGGGGCCACGGTGGAGTGGACCGTGGGGACCGAGCCCCGGCTGATGGAGGCCTTGAAGCACCGGAAGCTGGATCTGGTCGTCGGGGGAATCTCCGCGGACACGCCCTACGCCGCGCACGTGGCCCTGAGCCGGCCCTACCTGCGCGCGCGGCTCACCGTGGGCGCGCCTCCCGGCGAGACGGTCCCCCGGGAGCTGAAAGGCCACCCCGTGGCCGTGGAGCCGGGACACCCGGCCATCGCGCTGCTGGAGGAGGAGGGGGCGGTGCCGAAGCCCACGCCCCAGGTGCACGCGGCGCCGGGCCTGCGCGCGGGGTTCGACTGGCAGTTGGAAGCGTGGGGCTACACGGCGGGCGAGACGACGCTGAAGACCGAGGAGGTGCTGGTGGTGGCGGCCCCGGGCGAGAACGGCTGGCTGCGGCAGGTGGACCTCTTCCTGCACGAGAGCGCCGCCAGGACGCGGGACCGGCTCGTTCAGTCCGCGCGAGAGGGGGCGCGATGAAGACCGCGGAGCCGTTCGACCTGCCCCCCGAGAAGATGAAGGCCCTGGGCCGGGCGAAGCGCTGGGAGTGGATCTCCCTGGGCTACCTCGTCTCCGCCATCGCGGGCATCTACCTCACGCTGGGCAACTCGCAAGCGATGAAGGCCGCGTGGCTGGAGGACCTGCTGAGCCTCATTCCGCCCCTGGCGTTCCTCATCGGGGGCCGGGTGTGCCGCCGGAAGCCCAACGGCGAGTTCCCCTACGGCTATCACCGGGCCACCACCATCGCGTACCTGGTGGGCTCGCTGGCGCTGCTGCTGATGGGGCTCTACCTCTTCACCGACTCGGTGATGAAGCTGATTCAAGCGGAGCACCCCACCATCGGCTCGGTGAAGCTCTTTGGCGAGGTGGTGTGGCAGGGCTGGCCCATGCTGCTTGCCCTGCTCTGGAGCGGGGTGCCGGTGGTGCTCCTGGGCCGGCTCAAGCTGCCGCTGGCCGAGCAGCTTCACGACAAGGTGCTGTACGCGGACGCGATGATGAACAAGGCGGACTGGCTGACCGCGGGCGCGGCCATCCTGGGCGTGCTGGGCATTGGCCTGGGCTTCTGGTGGGCGGACGCGGTGGCCGCGGGCCTCATCTCCGTGGACATCTTCCACGATGGGCAGAAGCACCTGCGCGCGGCGCTGGGCGACCTGATGGACCGGGCGCCGCGGACGCTGGACTACAAGCATCGCGTGGAGCTGCCCGAGCGCATCCGCCACACGGTGGAGTCCCTGGACTGGGTGGAGAGCGCCCAGGTGCGGGTGCGGGAGGATGGCCACGTGTTCTACGCGGACGTGGAGCTGGTGCCCCGGCCGGGCACGGAGAACCTCGTCCAGCGGCTCACCCACGCCACGCGGGATTTGAAGCGTCTGGACTGGCGGCTGCACGAGGTGCTGCTCGTTCCGGTGGAGCGCATGCCCCACCCCGCCTGAGCACGGCGGCTCAGGGCAGGGGCGGCGGGTGGCCGTACGTCTTGAACTTCTCGAGCACCACGGCCATCTCGGCCTCGTCGAGCAGCACGGGCTCGCCGATTTGAAGCGCCCGCCAGTACATGGCGGCCAGGGTCTCCACCTCCACGGCGAGCGCATAGGCCGCCGCGAGGCTTGCGCCCACGGCGATCATTCCATGGTTGGCCAGGAGGCACGCCTTGCGTCCCTCCAGCGCGGCCACGGCGTGGCGGGACAGCGCCTCGGTGCCGAAGGTGGCGTAAGGCGCGCAGCGGATGGAGCTGCCCCCGGCCTTGGCCACCATGTAGTGGAAGGCGGGGATGGGGCGGTGGAGGCACGCGAGCGTCGTGCAGAACATGGAGTGCGCGTGCAGCACCGCGTTCACCTCGGGCCGGGCCTCCAGGATGTCCCGGTGGAAGCGCCACTCGGTGGAGGGCACGCGGCGCCCCTCGGGGCTGCCATCGAAGCGCAGGAAGACGAGGTCCTCGGGCACGAGCGCGCCGTAGTCCATCCCCGAGGGGGTGATGAGCAGGCCGCCCTCGACGCGCACGCCGAGGTTGCCGGAGGTGCCCTGGTTGAGCCCGGAGGCGTTCATCCGCCGCGCGGTGGAAATCATCTCCTCGCGCAGGGCGAGGTGCGGAAGCGGGCTCACGTGCCGGTGGCCCTCTGGGCGCGCCGCTCGGGAAAGAGCGACAGCAGACCCTCGGACGAGGCCGCGCACACCCCCCGCTCGGTGATGAGCCCCGTCACGAGCCGCGCGGGCGTCACGTCGAAGCCGTAGTTGGCCACGGGGCTGCCGGGCGCGGTGACGTGCACGGACACCACCTCGCCTGAGGCGAGCCGGCCACTGATGTGGGTCAGCTCGGTGCCGTCCCGCTGCTCGATGGGGATGTCCCGGACACCATCCTCCAGGGTCCAGTCGATGGTGGGGGAGGGCAGCGCCACGTAGAAGGGCACGCCGTTGTCCTGGGCCGCCAGGGCCTTCAGGTAGGTGCCAATCTTGTTGGCCACATCGCCCCGGGCGGTGGTGCGGTCCGTGCCGACGATGCACAGGTCCACCTCGCCGTGCTGCATGAGGTGGCCGCCCACGTTGTCGGCGATGACGGTGTGTGGAATGCCGTGCTGGCCCAGCTCCCAGGCGGTGAGGCTGGCGCCCTGGTTGCGGGGCCGCGTCTCGTCCACCCAGACATGAACGGGCAGTCCCGCGTCGTGGGCAAGGTACACGGGGGCCAGGGCGGTGCCCCAGTCCACGGTGGCGAGCCACCCCGCGTTGCAGTGGGTGAGGACGTTGATGCGCCCTTGCTTCCCCTTGCGCTCCCAGGCGGCCTCCAGCAGGGGCACGCCGTGGGTTCCGATGCTCCGGTTGAGGGCCACGTCCTCATCGCAGAGGGCGGCGGCGCGCCGGTAGGCGGCCTGAAGCCGCTGCTGCGGGGGCAGGGGCTGGAGGGCGCGGCGCATCTCGTCCAGGGCCCAGCGCAGGTTGACGGCGGTGGGCCGGGTGGAGAGCAGCAGTGCATGGGCCTGGGCCAGGGCCTCGTCCGAGGCGTCCCCGCGCAGCGCGAGGCAGAGGCCATACGCGGCGGTGGCGCCAATGAGCGGGGCGCCCCGGACCTGCATGGAGCGGATGGCGTGGGCCACCTCTTCAAGTGTGGTGAGCCGGGCCGTCACGAAGGCATGGGGCAGGCGGGTCTGATCGATGATGCCCACGGAGGCGCCATCGGGTTCGACCCAGATCGTACGCATGGGCTGCTCATGAACCTTCATGGGCGTGCTCCTGAGAGGAAAGGGTTAGCGCCGCAGCACCCGGCCCGCCACGGCATCCAGAAGCTGGAGGAGGGCCGGGTCGCGTGCCTCGGGGGCGGTGATGAGGGCGGTGTCCAGGGCCGTCTGGCAGCCGTGGCGGCAGGGCCCCGCGTGCCCGGACAGCAGGGGGGCCACGCGCTTGACCAGCGCGCGGGCGAGCCCCGCGTTGCCATGGAGAACCGAGAGGATCTGCTCGACGGTGACGGCGTCATGGCCCGGGTGCCAGCAGTCGAAGTCCGTCACCATGGCCACGCTCGCGTAACAAATCTCCGCTTCCCGGGCGAGCTTGGCCTCCGGCATGTTGGTCATGCCGATGACGTCGCACTTCCAGCTCCGGTACAGCTCGCTCTCGGCGAGCGAGGAGAACTGGGGCCCCTCCATCACCAGGTAGGTGCCGCCGCGCCGCAGGGAGATGTCCGTCCCCTCGGCCGCCTTCGCCACCGCCTCCCCGAGCCGGGCGCAGACGGGCCGGGCCATGGAGACGTGGGCCACGCACCCGGTGCCGAAGAAGCTCTTCTGGCGGGCGAAGGTGCGGTCGATGAACTGATCCACGAGGACGAAGGTGCCCGGGGGCAAGTCCTCGCGCAGGCTGCCCACGGCGGACAGCGAGAGGAGGTCGGTGACGCCGCTGCGCTTGAGCGCATCGATGTTCGCGCGGAAGTTGAGCTCCGAGGGGGGAATCCGGTGGCCCCGGCCGTGCCGGGGCAGGAACACCACGGGCTGGCCCTCCAGGGTGCCGAAGCACAGGGCATCCGAGGGCTCGCCGAAGGGCGAGGACACCTTGCGCCAGCTGACATCCGTCAAGCCGTCGATCTGGTAGAGGCCGCTGCCGCCGATGATGCCGAGGACGGGGGAGGAGGGCATGGAGGCTCCAGGGGAGGGACCGTGAGGTAAGACGGGCAGTCTTCCCGCCGCCCCCGGAGGAGGCAACAGCGAAGGGGCGCGGCGTCAGCCCTTCTTGGCGGTGCTGGCCAGCTCCGCGTTCACCTCGGGCGCGGGCGTGGGGTGGGTGAGCTGCTCCAGGGCGGCCTCGGGGTTGGGCGTGCGGCCCAGATCGCGCGGCAGGAACAGGAGCACGAGGAGCGCGGGGGCCATGGCCACCGTGGTGAAGGAGAAGAAGCCCGCCCAGCCCATGGACTCGGCGAGGAAGCCCGAGGCGGCGCCCATGAGGTGCATGGGGACGGCGGACAGGCTGGAGAGCAGCGCGTACTGGGTGGCGGAGAAGCTCCGGTTGCACAGGGCGGTGATGAACACGGTCATCGCGGCGCTGCCCATGCCTCCGGTGAAGTTGTCGGCGCCCACGGTCAGCGCCAGGAAGAGGGGGTCTTTGCCCCGCGCTGCGAGCGCGATGTAGAGCAGGTTGGTGAGCGCCTGGGCCGAGCCGAAGAGCAGCAGGCTGCGCTTGATGCCCATCTTCACCACCAGCACGCCTCCCAGGATGGCCCCGGCGATGGCACCCGCCATGCCCACGAACTTCTGGATGACGCCCAGCTCCGTGTTGCTGAAGCCCAGCTCCAGGGTGAAGGGCGTGGTCATCCGGAAGGCCACCGCGTCCCCCACGCGGAACAGGACGATGAACAGCAGCGTGCCCAGCGCGAGCCGGTAGCGCCAGAGGGCCGAGGCCCCCTTCGCCCGGTGCCGCTGGAAGAAGTCCACGAGCGGCTCGACCACCGAGGCGACGAGCGAGAGCGGCCGGTGGGTGACGGGCGGCTCCGGGGCGAACAGCGTGGTGACCACGCCCACGGCCATGAGCGCCCCCATGACGGCATAGGTGGACGTCCAGCCGATGAGGTCCGAGAGCGTCAGCGCCACCGCCATGGCGAAAATCATGCCCACGCGGTAGCCGAGGGTGAAGGTGGTGACGCCCAGCGAGCGCTGCTCGTCGGTGAGGAGATCCGTGCGGTACGCATCCGCCACGATGTCCTGGCTGGCGGACAGGAAGGCCACCACCGCGGCCAGGCTGGCCATGAGCACCGTCTGGCTGCTGGGGTCCACCTGCCCCATGGCGAGGATGGCCACGCCAAGCAGCACCTGGGTAATGAGCAACCACCCGCGCCGCCGCCCCAGGAAGGGCGGGTAATACCGGTCCATCAGCGGCGCCCAGGCGAACTTGAAGGTGTAGGAGAAGCCCACCAGGGAGAAGACGCCGATGGTCTTCAGCGACACCCCCTCGTTCTTCATCCAGGCCGAGAGCGTGCTGCCCGTCAGGTACAGCGGCAGGCCGGACGAGAAGCCCAGGGCGAACATCAACAAGACGCGAGGGTTTCTCAGCGCGGACAGGACGGAGGGAGAGGACATAGGTCGGTCGAAGGGCGCACTCTACGCGCTCCCACGGCCAGGCGGTGCCTGCTTCCCCCACAGTGCGTCCGCCCGCCTGTCCTGGGGTGGGGCGGGCGGTGGGCGGGCCAGGCGCCCGGGCCCGACGCTGTGCGTTATCGCTGGAATTCTGGCCACGTCCGGAGGCTGACCCTAGAGTCAACGGCTTGAGGATCCGCGCACCGAGGACAATGGGTTGAAGCACGGCATCGAGCTCGACAACGTCACGCGGATGGCCGGCGGGGAGATGCACCTCGCGGACATCCAGCTGGCGTTGGAACCTGGTTCATTCAACATCTTGCTGGGCCGGACGCGGGCGGGGAAGACCTCGCTCCTGCGCCTGATGGCGGGGTTGGACCGGCCCACCTCGGGCACCATCCGCTTCAACGGCGTGGACGTGACGCGCTTGGACGTGCGCCGCCGCGAGGTGGCCATGGTGTACCAGCAGTTCGTCAACTACCCCTCGCTCACCGTGTACGAGAACATCGCCTCGCCCCTGCGGCTGGCCGGCAAGCTGGGCAAGCCGGAGATCGACAAGCGGGTGCGCGAGACGGCCGCGGTGCTGCGCCTGGAGCCCTTCCTGCAGCGGCTGCCCGCAGAGCTGAGCGGAGGCCAGCAGCAGCGCACGGCCATGGCGCGCGCGCTGGTGAAGGACGCGCCGCTGCTGCTCCTGGACGAGCCCCTGGCCAACCTGGACTACAAGCTGCGCGAGGAGCTGCGCACGGAGATGCGGCAGATCTTCCGGGACCGCCCCGCCGTCATCGTCTACGCCACCACCGAGCCCACCGAGGCCCTGCTCCTGGGCGGCCGCACCAGCGTGCTGCACGAGGGGCGGCTGCTCCAGACGGGGGCCACCCTGGACGTGTACCAGTCTCCCGCCACGGAGCAGGTCGGCCAGGTGTTCAGCGATCCGCAGATGAGCCTGTGGGCCGTGGAGGTGTCCGGCACCGAGGTGCGGCTCTCCCCTGAGCTGGCCTTCCCGCTCTCGGGCCACCTGAAGGCGCTGGCGCCCGGGCCGTACCGCCTGGGGCTGCGGGCGCACCACCTGCGGCTCGCCCCGGCGTCGGGCTCGGACATCCGCCTGCCAGTGCGCGTGGAGGTGGAGGAGATCAGCGGCTCCGAGACGCTCATCCACGCCACGCACGGGCGCCACTCGCTCTCCGCGCAGGTGGAGGGTGTGCACCGGCACCCGTTCGGCGCGGCGTTGGATCTCTTCTTCTCCCCATCCCGGATGTTCGCATTCGGTCCGGACGGCCGCCTCGTGGCCGCGCCGGCTGCCCCGAGGGAGGGCTCGCATGGCCCGAATTGAGCTGCGCGGGGTGGCCCACGCGTATGGGCCCGCGCCCACGTCCGACAAGGACTACGCGCTGAGGCCGTTGGAGCTCACCTGGGAGGACGGCGGGGCGTATGCCCTGCTGGGCCCGTCGGGGTGTGGCAAGACGACGCTCCTCAACATCATCTCCGGCCTGGTGCGCCCCTCGCGGGGCCAGGTGCTCATCAACGGCGTGGACGTGACGGCCGCGCCGCCGCAGGAGCGCAACATCGCCCAGGTGTTCCAGTTCCCGGTCATCTACGACACGATGACGGTGGCGGAGAACCTGGCCTTCCCGCTGCGCAACCGGGGCCTGGGCAAGGCCGAGACGCAGGCGCGGGTGGAGGAGGTTGCGGGCCTGCTGGAGCTGACCCCGGACCTGCGGCGCCGGGCGAGCGGACTGTCCGCGGACATGCGGCAGCGCATCTCCCTGGGGCGCGGGCTGGTGCGCAAGGACGTGGCGGCCATCCTCCTGGACGAGCCCCTCACGGTCATCGACCCGCACGTGAAGTGGCTGCTGCGCCGCAAGCTCAAGCAGGTGCACGAGAGCCTGCGGGTGACGCTCGTGTACGTGACGCACGACCAGGTGGAGGCGCTGACGCTGGCGGACCAGGTGGTGGTGATGAACGGCGGGCGGGTGGTGCAGGTGGGCACGCCGCAGGAGCTGTTCGAGCGCCCGGTGGACACCTTCGTCGGCTACTTCATCGGCAGCCCGGGCATGAACCTGCTGCCCTGCACGCTGGAGGAGGGCGGGGCGGTGGTGGAAGGCCAGCGCGTGCCGCTGGCCCCGGAGACGTGCGCGAAGGCGCGGGCGGACGGGGGCGAGCTGAGGCTGGGCATCCGCCCGGAGTTCCTGCGCCGGGTGCCGGAGGGCACTCCGTCCTCGGTGCGCGTGGAGGTGACGCAGGTGGAGAACCTGGGCCGGCATCAGCTCGCCACGGCGAGGCTGGGCACGCAGGTGCTCAAGGTGCGGTTGGCGGAGGAGGAGCACCTGTCGGCGGGCGAGAGCTGCTGGCTGGAGTTCCCGGGGCAGTGGACGACACTTTATGCGGGCGGCCGGGCCGTTCCCTGAGGAGAAGTGCAGGTGGACAAACCCACGAACAACCGGGCCTGGCTGTTGGTGCTGCCCGTGCTGGCGGTGGTGGCCTTCAGCGCCGTCATCCCGTTGATGACAGTGGTGAACTACTCCGTGCAGGACATCCTCGGCCCCGAGCAGCACATCTTCGTGGGCACGGAGTGGTTCCGCAAAGTGCTCCGGGACCCCGAGCTGCACGGGGCCCTGCGGCGGCAGCTGGGCTTCTCCCTGGCGGTGCTGGCCATCGAGCTGCCGCTGGGCATCGGGCTGGCGCTGGCGCTGCCCATGAAGGGGCGGAGCGCCTCGGTGAGCCTGGTGGTGCTGGCGCTGCCGCTGCTCATCCCCTGGAACGTGGTGGGCACCATCTGGCAGATCTTCGCCCGGGGTGACATTGGCCTGCTGGGCCTGATCATCAATGCCCTGGGGCTGAAGTACAACTACACGGCGGACGCGCTGGATGCGTGGCTCACGGTGCTGGCCATGGACGTGTGGCACTGGACGCCGCTGGTGGCGCTCTTGTGCTACTCGGGGCTTCGCGCCATCCCCGAGGCCTTCTACCAGGCGGCCCGCATCGACGGGGCGTCGACGTGGGCCACGTTCCGCTACATCCAGCTTCCGCGCCTGCGCGGGGTACTCACCATCGCGGTGCTGCTGCGCTTCATGGACAGCTTCATGATCTACACCGAGCCCTTCGTGCTCACGGGCGGCGGCCCGGGCAACTCCACCACCTTCCTGAGCCAGTACCTCACGCGGCTGGCGGTGGGGCAGTTCGACCTGGGGCCCGCGGCGGCCTTCTCGCTCGTCTACTTCCTGGTGGTGCTGTTGTTCAGCTACATCTTCTATACGGCGATGACCCAGCAGGGGCAGGAGAAGGCCTCGTGAAGCCCTCGCGCCTCATCGCCCCGCTGTACCTGCTGCTGAGCCTGGTGCCCATCTACTGGCTCGTGAGCATGTCGCTGAAGACGAACGAGGAAATTCTCGGCCCGTTCTCGCTCTTCCCCCAGGCGCCCACGCTGGCCAACTACCTGGTCATCTTCACGGAGCCGGACTGGCGCCAGGGCTACATCAACTCGCTCACCTACGTGGGCATCAACACGGTGCTCTCGGTGGTGCTGGCGCTGCCCGCGGCGTACGCCTTCTCGCGCTACCGGTTCCTGGGCGACACGCACCTGTTCTTCTGGCTGTTGACGAACCGCATGGCCCCCCCGGCCGTGTTCCTGCTGCCCTTCTTCCAGCTCTACTCGAGCATCGGCCTGTTCGACACGCCGTGGGCGGTGGCGCTCGCGCACATGCTCTTCACCGTGCCGCTGGCGGTGTGGATCCTCGAAGGCTTCATGTCCGGCGTGCCCCGGGAGATTGACGAGACGGCCTACATCGACGGCTACAGCTTCCCGCGCTTCTTCCTGCGCATCTTCCTGCCGCTCATCCGGTCGGGCGTGGGCGTGACGGCGTTCTTCTGCTTCATGTTCAGCTGGGTGGAGCTGCTGCTGGCGCGCACGCTGACCTCGGTGGACACCAAGCCCATCGCCGCCACGATGACGCGCACCGTGAGCGCGGCGGGCATGGACTGGGGCGTGCTCGCCGCCGCCGGCGTCCTCACGCTGGTGCCGGGCGCGGTGGTCATCTACTTCGTGCGCAACTACATCGCCAAGGGCTTCGCCCTGGGAAGGGTCTGAGCCGCCATGGACTTTCAATGGATGGCGTGGACCTTGGAAACGGCCCTGTTCTTCGGGGTCATCGCCGCATTGCTGCTGGCCTATACCGTCTGGGGGCTGGTGTCGCCGTCAGTGCCCCGGAGGGGCTTGCTGCCCATGCCCACGGGCCGGGGAGACCGGCTCTTCCTGGGGCTGATGGGCAGCGCGTGGATCAACCTTGCCTGGCTCGGGCTGACGGAGGCCCCTCAGGGGATCGCCGTGGGCCTTTCACTGCTGTTCATGCTCGTCATCGGAAGATGGGGGTAGTCTTGAAGACCATACTGAGAAGCGCCGTGGCCGTCGCCGTCGCCGTCTCCTTCAGCGGCTGTAAGAAGGAGTCCAAGGAAGAGGCCCCGAAGCCGGGGGCCACGCAACAACCCGCCGCCGCGGCGCCGGAGGACACCGCCGCGCTGGAGAAGGCTGCGGAGAGCTGGGTGGACAAGGAGTTCACCCCCTCCACGCTCTCGCGCGAGCAGCAGCTGGAGGAGCTGAAGTGGTTCCGGGAGGCGGCCAAGGCCTACCGGGGACAGACCATCAACGTGGTTTCGGAGACGATCGACACCCACGTCTACGAAGCCAAGACGATGGCCAAGGCCTTCGAGGAAATCACCGGCATCAAGGTGAAGCACGACCTCATCCAGGAAGGCGACGTCATCGAGAAGCTGCAGACCCAGATGCAGTCGGGCCGCAGCATCTACGACATGTACGTGAACGACAGTGACTTGATCGGCACGCACATGCGCTACGGCCAGGTGGTGCCCCTGTCGGACTTCATGACGGGCGAGGGCAAGGACGTGACGTTGCCCACGCTGGACGTGGACGACTTCATGGGCAAGAGCTTCGTCACGGGGCCGGACGGCAAGATGTACCAGCTGCCGGACCAGCAGTTCGCCAACCTGTACTGGTTCCGGCACGACTGGTTCAACAAGCCGGACCTCCAGGCGCGCTTCAAGAAGAAGTACGGGTATGACTTGGGCGTGCCGGTGAACTGGTCCGCGTACGAGGACATCGCCGAGTTCTTCACCAACGACGTGAAGGAGATCGACGGGGTCCGCGTGTACGGCCACATGGACTACGGCAAGAAGGACCCGTCGCTGGGGTGGCGCTTCACGGACGCGTGGCTGTCCATGGCGGGCGTGGGTGACAAGGGGCTGCCCAACGGCAAGCCGGTGGACGAGTGGGGCATCCGCGTGGAGGGCTGCCACCCGGCGGGCGCCTCGGTATCGCGCGGCGGCGAGACGAACGGCCCGGCGGCGGTGTACGCGCTGACGAAGTACATGGACTGGCTGAAGAAGTACGCGCCGCCGGAGGCCTCGGGCATGACGTTCTCCGAGGCGGGACCGGTGCCGGGCCAGGGCCACGTGGCGCAGCAGATCTTCTGGTACACGGGCTTCACCGCGCCGCTGATGAAGCCGGGGCTGCCGGTGGTGAACGCGGATGGCTCGCCGAAGTGGCGCATGGCGCCCTCGCCGCACGGTCCGTACTGGGAAGAGGGGATGAAGCTGGGCTACCAGGACACGGGCTCGTGGACGATGCTGGCGAGCACCCCGCTGGAGCGGCGCAAGATGGCGTGGCTCTACGCGCAGTTCACGGTGGCGAAGACCACCTCGCTGAAGAAGTTCCTGGTGGGCCTGACGCCGATCCGCGACTCGGACGTGCGCTCCGAGCACGCCAAGAAGGTGGCGGACAAGCTGGGCGGCCTGGTGGAGTTCTACACGAGCCCGGCGCGGGACGCCTGGACGCCGACGGGCACCAACGTGCCGGACTACCCGAAGCTGGCGCAGCTCTGGTGGCAGAACGTGAGCCTGGCGGTGACGGGCGAGCAGACGCCGCAGGGGGCGATGGACAAGCTGGCCAAGGAGATGGACGACGTGCTGGCGCGGCTGGAGCGGGCGGGCATGAAGAACTGCCCCCCGAAGCTCAACCCGGAGAAGGACCCGAAGGAGTGGCTGTCCACGGGCAAGGCGCCGCACCAGAAGCTGGCCAACGAGAAGCCGAAGGGCGAGACGGTGCCCTACGAGCAGCTGCTCCAGGCCTGGAAAGAGGGCCGGGTGAAGTAGCGGCGGTGGTGTGAAGGCGGCGGGGCCGATTCCCGCCGCCTCCGCACGTTCAGGACGTCACGAAGGTGGCGGTGCCTTTCAGCGCCTCCACCTCGTACGTCTGGAGCTGGACGTTGGCAGGGAGGCGTGGGGGCAAGCGGCTGCGCGTAAGGAAGCCCACGGTCGAGAGGGCCTGCGAGCTGAGGGCCGCCGCGAGGCTGACCCGCGGAATCAGCACGGTGAAAAGCAGGGCGCCCGCGTCCGCGTCCGGCTCCAGCGTGATGCTCACCAGCGTTCCGATTTCCGTCTCCGCCTGGCGAATGTCATCCCCCCGCGCACTCACTTCGCGCTGGCCATCCCGGTAGTGCAGCAACGGCTCTCCCGTGATGCTCGTCGCCGAGAAGGTGACGGAGATTCGCCGGTTGCGAACCGCGAAGGTATTGGCGGTGAAGCCTCGGGAGATGGGAGGTGACGCCACCGGCTCTGTCATCGTTGGATCCATGGCTGGAGAGAGAACGGATCTTCACGATGTGACGAACCTGGCCTCCGCGGGCAGGATGCGGGGGGACCTGGCTCCAGGAGAGCCTCAGTGGGGAGGGCAAGATGAGACTCGATATTTTCTCGGAGATGCAGCAACCGAAGGCGCTGTGGCGCGATGCGGACCACGAGCACCGCCTGATTCAGGAGACCCTGGCTCAGGCCCGCCTGGCGGATGAGCTGGGGTACGGCGTCTGGTGGCAGGTGGAGCACCACGCGGCCACGGAGTTCAGCTACAGCTCAGCGCCAGAGTGCATGCTCACGGCGATCGCCATGAGCACGAAGCGGCTGCACGTGGGCCACTCGTCCGTGCTCGCGCCCGCACGGTTCAATCACCCCATCCGCATCGCCGAACGGGCGGCCTTCATCGACCACCTGAGCGAGGGCCGCTTCCAGCTGGGCCTCGCCCGAAGCACCGTCCCCGAATGGCGCACCTTCAACATCGACCCGGATTCCACCCGGGGGCAGATGCAGCAGGCCTTCGAGATGATCCCCAAGATGTGGGGCCCCGAGCCCTTCTCCTGGGACAGCAAGGACTTCCAGATCCGGAACATCCACGTCGTTCCGAAGCCGTACCGCAAGCCGCACCCCGCGCTGTGGCAGGCCTGCTCCAGCCCTGCTTCGTTCGAGCAGGCGGGACGCAACGGGGTGGGGGCGCTCGGCGTGACGTTGTGGGCCTCCTTGGAGGAGGTGGCGGAGATGATCCACCTCTACCGGGAAGCCCTCCGCAAGCACTGCAAGCCGGTGGGCGAGTTCGTGAATGATCAGGTGGCCTTCTTCACCTTCGTGCATTGCGCGGACAGCGAGCAGGAGGCGATGGAGAACGGGGCCGCAAAGGCGGCGGCCTGGTACACCAACGGCTCACTGACCTTCTTCGAGGCGAAGGAGCACTTCATCCGGTCGGCCGCTGAACTGGATGTGCTGGCGAAGGATCCCGCGGGAGGAGGGCTGGCTGGCCAATACTCGCGAAAGAAGGACCCGAACGCGCCGCAGTCACGGGCGCAACGGCTCCTGGGCCGGGTGGTGCAGGGCGAGGAAGTGCCTGACGGGGAGCTGTGGGAGGTGCTGAGCGAGCAGGAGTCCTTGATCGTCGGCTCGAAGGAACAGGTGCGCAATCGGCTGAAGCGCTACGAGGCGCTCGGCATCGATGCACTCATGTCCTTCCACCAGGTCGGCGCCCTGGCGCACGAGAAGGTCATGAAGAGCATCCGCCTCACGGGAGAGCTGATTCCAGAGTTCAGCGCCCCCCGCGCGCCTTAGCGGAGGAGGCGCTCAGGTGAGCACGCTTCCCGTCTTGCGCAAGACATTGAACAGTCTTTCGCGGTCCAGCTGCGCCAGGGCGAAGGCCTTCGGCACGAAGACCTGTTGGAGTGACGCGTCCGAGGCGTCGAAGTCATCCACGGCGAAGTGATGCATGGCCTTCACCTTCGCCCGCACGTCGTAACCGTCCGCGATGACCGCCTTGGCCTTCAGCACACCGCCGACCCGGAGCGAGGTGTCGTTGCCGTGACCCCAGACCACCTGGGCCTCCAGGTCCTGGCCCACGATTCCCTCAGCATCCGTGTCCAGGCCGCTGGCGCGCAGCGAGCCGCCCACCACGAGCAACCCTTCAGGGCCCGCGTTGCGCAGCACGCCATCCACCGTGAGGTTGCCGGTCACGAGCAAGGGCCCATTCACGTGCACGTCACCTTTCACCACCAGGTTCCCTCGCACGAGGCGCGGGAGGCTGGAGAGGCGAGGCGTCTTCGCCTCGGCCGGTAGTGCATCCCGCGCGAGCTCCACCAGGGCCATGGCCGTCCAGGGAGGCTCGCCTTGTACCGCCCCCGCGAGCGCGTTCCAGGACGTGGCGCCTTCCAACGCGAGCCGTTGCAGGACCTGCTCGACGGCGTCCACGTCCTTGTCCTCGTAGTACCAGGCCTTGAGCACCGCCTTGCGCCGGAGGGCCAGCGCCTCCAGCATGGGCTGTACGTCGACCATGCCCTTCTTGCCCGTAGGCGCCCTGGCGCCCATGAGCTGGGCGAGGTGCGGATTGCCGTGCTCCAGCGCCTCCTTCACGGGCGTCTGGCCCACCGCGTTCTTGCGAGCCGCATCTGCCCCGGCTTGGAGGAGGACCTCGATGACGGGCCCTCGTTCCTTGATGCGCGCGTGTTGGTGCAGGGGCGTCCAGCCCTTGCCCGCATTGGGGTTGGCCCCCGCGTCGATGAGCGCCCGGGCCACGTCGGCCCGCCGCGCATCGAAGAGCGCCGTGCGCCCTGATGAGTCGAGTGCATCCACGGGCACGCCACCCTTGGCCAGCAGGGCGATGCAGGACGCACTGCTGTGTTCAGCCGCGGCATGGAGGGGCGTGGCCTTCGCCGCGTCGGTTGCGTCAGGAGAAGCCCCCAGACGAAGCAGTTCCTTCACCAGCGATGGGTCATCCACCCGCGCGGCCAGGTGGAGGGCTCGACGCTTGTGTTTGTCCTGGGCCTCCAGGTTGGCTCCCAGCGCGGCCAGGGCCAGCACCCGGCCGGTCCGGCTGTCGCCCTCGAAACCAGGGCCGAAGAAGGGGGCCGCGTCGAGCCCTGCCGCCAGCAGGAGTCCTTCGTCCAGGGCCTTGGCCTCCCTCTCCGGAGGACGCGGCGCGGGCGTCTGCTTCCGGAGCCAGGCGTGGAAGCCTTTGTCGGAGAAGGCGCCCTCCAGTCCTTGGAAAGCGATCAGGTTGCCGTCGCTCGCCGCCTCGCCGGCGCGCATGCAGGGAGACTTCTTCACCAGGGCGAGCAGTTTCCGGTAGCCCTGCTCCGGCGGGCCGCGCCGCAGCGCTCTCCACGCTTCGAGCCCGCGACGCGCGCACGCGTGGTCCACGAGTTCACGCAGGCCTTCGGCCTCTTCCAGCGCGGTCTCCGCCTGATCGAGCTGGCTCGCCGTTGGCTTTCGCCGCACCAGATCCTCGGCCCATTGGCTCAGGGCCAGTGAGCGCGCCTTCTGGGCGGTCGTCAGTTCTCCGCCGGACTTTGTGCCCTGGGTCAACTCGAGGACGCGGTCGCGAGCCCGCCAGTGCTCGGACTTGACCTCGCGTTCCCAGCGATGGGGCTCCGCGCGCCGCGTGGGCTCCCACGCCCAGTTGAGCGAGTGCAGCGCCAGCAGGTGGTCCGGGTCTGACGCCACCACCTCGCGCAGCAGCGGGATGGCCTCGTCCAGTTGGGGCGGCATCTCATCGAGCAACTGGTCCGCCTTCTTCATCAAAGCGGAGACATCGGGCTTCTTGGGCGTGGGGGGACGCGGCATGGTGGGCATCCTGCCAAGAGGAGGCGGCCACTGCTTGCTTGGCGGCATCTCCTCCACGCCGGTGGGAGCGGCTTCCTCAGTGAAAACAGGTGCTTGCGCGCGACGGCGCCCTGACCACAGTACGCGATCGCGGACGATGCCCGTCAACGGTACCAACCAGTCGGTAGCAGCCGCTTCACGGTACCAACCAGTGCTCACGTCGACGTGTCCGGCCTGGATGCGCGCCACGTCCCTGCACGGACTCAGCGCTCAGGCTTGATTCCCGCTGCTTCAGCAACGCGCCGCGCGTGCGCGATAGCCTGTAACCCCTCTCTGCGGAGGTAATGAGTCTTGCGGATGCGCAGCGCCATCCGCTCGACTTCGCGCAGCATGGCGAACGCCTGCGGGGCTTTCTCGGGGAAGTGAGGCAACGACTGGACGAAGAGGCAGGCCACATGGATCCGATGCGTCAGATCCGCGAATCCAAGCCGTTGACAGCGACGCAAGAGCGGCCCGAACTCATCCCATCCGGCACCGTAGGAATATGCCTCGCTGATGATGTCCTTAGCGGTGATCTGCTGGATGCGGCGCCGCTCAGCGGGTGAACGCGCCTCGCGGAGAAATTCCTTTTCCTGCTCTAGAAGACCCCGCGAGTACTCCGCAAGGGGCACCTTCGCCTGGAGCAATTCGATCATGCGCTGCTCGCGGCGCTCGCGGACACTGGCCCGCCATGCGTTGCGCGTCTCTCTCACGATCAACCCCCTGGACACGGCTTCCCGTTTGCCTCGTCCGGCCATACGCCTGTGCGCTTACAGAACTCCCAGCACGCTTTACACTGGCTCTCGTCGAACACGCGCCCCCATTCTTCGCCCTTCACCGTGTGTTTGCACCGCACGTAGTGATCAAGGCATCGCTCGCGCCATTCCGTTTGCTGCTCGGGCGTTGGAATGGGCGGGATGAACGGCTCGGGGCTCTGCTCGGGTTCGGGCTGCTTCTTGGGCTTGGGCTGCTTCTTGGGCTTGGGCTGATCCTTGGGTGGGGGTCTTGGCCTCCCTGTGCATCGCTCCCAGGCTCCAGGATGCTCCTTGAGACAGCACGTCTCGGTATCGTCTCCTGCCTGGCATCCCATCCCGTTCATGTAGCAGCCCGTCCCCGAGAGAAGGACTGGGAGCAGCAGGAGCACCCAACGTGACCGACGTGCCGCCCGACATGCAAACACGCTCGGTCGATCCATGAGACGGCCCCTATAAAAGCTGCGGGATCAGTCAGCTCCGGAATTATCTGAACCACTGCGCCCCTGTTGCGTAGGCGCGCACCACCCGGCCCGTGTCCGACGTGGCCTGCCTGGACGCTCGCCATACTCCACGAGCCGCGCGTCGAGGGGGGGCTTGGTCCCGGGATTCCGGGGACCAAATCCGAGGGGGGGCCGTTTTCCCCCTACACGGCTTCGAAAGCCGCCGCTTCCACACAGATCAACCCGCCATTCTCAGGGACTGAGCCTCAGTCTCGGGTTTGAGTGACAATGGCGGACATGACGGCTCGCCTTGCTTCCTTCTTCTGCCTCCTCGTTGCCTTGCCTGCTGCCGCCAACGTGGCCGCATCCACACGCACGCCGTCGGCTTTCGCCCTGTCTCCGGGAAGCGCGCGCACGCGCTCGGAGGTGCTCGGCGAGGAGCTGTCCTTCGACTGCTCGGGGGCGGAGCGCGAGGAGGCCTGCCGCTTCGAGGCGCGCTACCGGCTGCGCAACAGCACCTCCGAGGCGGAGGTCATCGACGCCGCCTTTCTGGGTATCCGTGTGAGCGAGGTGAGCGTGGCGTTCGACGGGGAGCCACTCCCGGTGGCGCAGGGACAGAGGGACCCACCCGAGTCCACATCCGAGGAAGCGCTCGGGCGGCTCGCTCGCACCGCGGTGGAGCGTTTCGGATTCACCCTCACGCTGCCGCCGGAGCGGGGAGGGGAGTTGGTGGTGCGCGGCGTGGTGCGGCTCGAGCGGCGCTTCCTTCCCTCAGGGTATGAGTGGCCTGCGGTGCACGCGCGCCACGTGCTGCTGTCCTCCAAAACGCAGCGGGCCACGTATTGGGACATCGACTACCTGCTGGGGCCCATCCGCACGTGGGCGGGCAGCCCCGAGCTCCACGTCACGGTGCGCATCCCCTCGGCGTGGGAGGTGGGGAGCAGCCCGGACGCCTCCGCGCGCACGCTGCCGGAGCCGGCGGGGTGGCAGGTCCGGCGCCAGGGCGCGCACGCGGTGGCGGAGCGGCGCATCGAGGGGGCGAGCGCGCCGGAGTGGTTCAACATCGCGCTCACGCAGCGCAAGCCGTGGTGGACTCCGGGCGGCGTACAACTGGGCGTGGGCGCCCGGCTCGGGAACGCCTCCCGCTTCATGGCGCGGCTCGGCTATCAGCTCGCCGCGCCCGAGTCCTTCCTGCACTCGCTCTCGGTGGAGACGGACTTTCGTGAGCAGCTCGTCCTCACGCCGCTCACACAGTACGCAACGCCGCAGATCCTCATCATCCCGAGTCTCGGCCTCGGGGTAGGCGTGCCGGTGCAGGTGCGTCCTGACGCCAGGCCGGGTGTGCGGGTGCTCGTAGACCTGCACTTGGGCCCGGCGGGAGCCGCGCTCAGCTGGGACCACTATCCCCGGCTGCGGGAAGGCTCGGACCCCTTCTCGCGTCTCGCCCTCCTGCTCCAGGTAGGGCTGTAGGCTACCCGGGTCGACAGCATCGAGGCCGACCAAACGATGGGGAGGCGTGACGCGGAGTGGATTCGCGGCGGGAGGGTACTCCGGGCTAGGGTTCGGCCCTCTTTTTCACCCTGGAGTCCAACCCATGAAGCTTCATGCCAACCCCCTGTCCACCGCCGCCTTCAAGGTCTTCGCCCTCGTCCATGAACTGGCCCTGCCCGTGACCCTGGTTCCCGTGGACATGATGAAGGGCGAGCACAAGTCGCCCGCGTTTCTCGCCAAGAACCCCAACGGCAAGGTGCCTGTCCTGGAGGACGACGACGGCTTCTGTGTCTGGGAGTCCAACGCCATCCTCTGTTACCTGGTGGCCCAGAAGCCCGGCAGTGGGCTGATGCCCACGGACGCGCGGGGCATTGCCCAGGTGCAGCAGTGGCTGCAGTGGCAGGCCACCACCTTCAGCCCGTCCACCCTCGAGGTGATGATGGAGACCGTCTACGTCAAGATGCTGGGCCGCGTGAAGGACGAGGCGAAATACCAGGCCGGTCTGGAGAAGGTCCGCCGGGACCTCGGCGTCCTGGAAGGGGCCCTTGCCCAGCGGGAGTTCCTCTGTGGCCCGCTGACGATCGCGGACTTCTCGCTCGTCTCCAGTCTGCTGCTGCGCGCTCCCATGGGCCTGGATCTGGAGGCCTTCCCCCGCGTGAAGACCTGGGTGGCCCGGATGGAGGCGCGCGAGAGCCTGCGCAAGGCCATGCCCGCCCTGTAGATAGGATGTCCTTGAATATCCGGTTTTGCTAGGAAGAGGGGGTGCCCTGTCGGGGCGCCCTCGTCGCCCAGGAGAACCGTCGTGATGCCATTCCTCCGTGCCCTCTTAGGGAGCATCGGTCTGCTGACCCTGGTTCCCGCCCACGCGTGGGCTCAGTGGACCGTGTCCTCGCCCAACGGCTCGACCCACATTTCCGTCAGCCTCAACCCTTCCACGGGAGCCCTGAGCTATTCCGTCACGCAGGGCGGTGCCGTGGTGCTCGAAAGCTCCGCGCTGGGGATCAGCACCAGCGCTGGCGACTTCGTGAACGGTTTGAGCTTCGTCAGCCGGAGCAACACCGTCATCAACGAGAGCTACTCCCTGCCGGGCCGGAAGAAGGAGAGCTACCTCAACTCCGCCAACGAGGCCGTGCTGCGCTTCTCGAAGGGTGGCCAGGAACTGCACCTGGCCGTGCGCGCGTACAACGACGGCGTTGCCTATCGCTACCGCATCCCCGGAAGCGGGGCGCTCTCCATCTACAGTGAAAGCAGCGCCTTCAACCTGCCGGACACGGCAACGGGGTACGCGCAGTCCTACGTGTCGAATTACGAGGGCTTCTACCCGGCGCGCAGCAGCTTCGCGAGTGGCAACTTCGGGATGCCGGTCCTGGCAACGGTGGGCACTCGGTGGGTTCTGCTGGCCGAAAGCGACATCGGGGGGAGCTACCACACGTCCCAGTTGACCGGGGGCAGTGGCAATACGCTGCGGTGGTCCTGGCCCACCGCGACGAGCGTGAACACGTCGCGGCAGTTCAACAGCCCCTGGCGGCTCGCGGTCATCGGCTCGCTCGCCACCCTCGTCGAGTCGAGCCTGGTCGAGAACCTGAGCGCGCCGTCTCAGCTCGCCGATACCTCCTGGATCCGGCCGGGCCGGGCGGGCTGGTCCTGGCGCGCCGGTGGGAACCAATCGGACTACAACACGCACGTCTCGTTCGTCGACTCCGCCTCGGCGATGGGCTGGGAGTACTACCTGGTGGACGAAGGCTGGCAGGCGAGCTGGGTGCCTTCGCTCGTGACTTACGCGAACACGAAGAACGTCGGAATCTGGCTCTGGGTGAACGACGAGGACGTCAAGACCGAGTCGCAGATGCGCACGCTGTTCAGCCGCTGGGCGGGGTGGGGCGTGCGCGGCGTCAAGGTCGACTTCTTCGACGGCGATTCCCAGGTCACCATGCAGCTCTACGAGAAGCTCGCCCAGGTGGCGGCGGAGAACCGGCTGCTCGTCAACTTCCACGGGTGCACCAAGCCGAATGGCATCGGCCGCAAGTGGCCCAACGTCCTCTCCCAGGAAGGCGTCTTCGGCGCGGAGCAAGGAGAGCTGTCCGCGGCGCACAACCTCTCGCTGCTCTTCACGCGCGGGGCCATCGGTTCCATGGACTACACGCCTGGCGCCTACTCGAACGCGGGCGGGCAGACCACGTGGGCGCACCAGACCGCGTTGCCCGTCCTGTTCGCGTCCTACGTCCAGCACTACTCGGACCATGGCGCGATGTACCGCGACAGCGTCGCCCGGGAGTTCCTGCGCGCGCTTCCCTCCACCTGGGACGACACGCGCCTGCTGGAGGGAACTCCGAGCCAGTACGCCACGCTCGCGCGCCGGCGGGGAAATGACTGGTACGTCGGAACGATCTCCGGTGGTGCGGGACGGACGGCGGCGATTCCCCTGTCGTTCCTGACCGCTGGGACGAGCTACACCGCGCACATCTACATGGACGGGACTTCGGACAACGACATCGCGTACCAGGTTCAGCAGGTGTCGAGCACCAGCGTGCTGAACATTCCCGTGAGAGCCAACGGCGGGGCGGCGATCCGCATCACGTCCCAGAGCGTGCCGGTGGTCCCGAGCGCCATCTACAAGATCATCAACCGTCAGAGCGGCAAGGCACTGGCCGTTCGGAATGCCTTGAGGTCTGACGGGGCGGATGTCATCCAGTGGGCGTACGTCGACAGCACTACCAATGATGAATGGCGGTTGGTCGACGCCGGGGGCGGATACTACGGCCTGCTCAACCGCAACAGCGGCAGAACCCTGGATGTCTACGACGCCTCGGCCACCGCGGGGGCGAAGCTCATCCAGTACACGAGCCGGGGGAGCGCCAACCAGCAGTGGCAGCTGGCCGATGTGGGCGGCGGTTACGTCCAGATCGTGAGCCGGAACAGCGGCATGGTCCTCGATGTCGAGGCCGCCTCCCTGGCCGATGGCGCGAACGTCATCCAATGGCCCTGGAGCGGCGATGCCAACCAGCAATGGCAACTGGTGCAGGTGGGCAGCGTTCCCTAGCGGAGCGGCTGCCACGCATCAGCTGGAGGCCAGCACCTCCGTGGGAAGGCGGATGGTGAAGCGAGCGCCCCCGCTGGGGGCGTTGTCCGCGGAGATCGTCCCGCCATGGGCTGTGACGATCTGCCGGCACACGTACAGCCCCAGCCCCAGCCCGCCATAGTGGCTCATCGGCACGGCGCGCTCGAACCTGTTGAACAGCCGGGGGATGTCCTTCTCTGGCAGGCCAGGTCCGCTGTCCGTGAGGATGAGGACTGCCTCGGTCCCCTCCTGCGTCATGGAGATTTCGACCTTGCACTCCGCCGCGTACTTGAACGAGTTGGACAGCAGGTTGGTGACCACCTGCTCGATGCGGAGGCGATCCCAGGTCCCCTCGATGGGCGCGTCCTCCTGGATGAGGATCTGACACTGGGCCGTGGCCGCCGCTTCGCGCAGGCGCTCGGTGAGCTCCTTCACCGCGGCGGTCAGCTCGAAGCGCTCCGGATGTAGGGTGAGCCGGCCGGTGGAGATCCGGGAGACATCGAGCAACGTCTCGACGAGGCTCGACAGGCGCCCGGTGCTGCGAAGCGCATGGCCGAGCTTGAGGGCGATCTTCTGATCGAGCGCCTCCACCTGCTTTCGGATCCCCTGGAGCTGGAGCTGGAGCGCCGTCAAAGGCGTCTTCAGCTCGTGTGCGGCGATGGAGAGGAACTCGTCGCGCAGCCGGATGGCTTCCTCGCTCTGGGCGAGCTGGAGCCGCTCCTGTTCCATGCGCTTGTGCGTGGTGAGGTCGCGCGTCACCTTCGAGAAGCCCAGGAGCTTGCCGCTCTCGTCACGCATGGCCGTGATGATGACGTTGGCCCAGAAGGACGTGCCGTCCTTGCGCACGCGCCAGCCCTCGTCCTCGACGCGGCCTTCCCGTTTGGCGGTCTCGAGTCCCAGGGCGGGCTTGTTCTTCGCGACATCCTCGGGCGGGTAGAAGCGCGAGAAGTGCTCGCCCACGATCTCCCGGGCCGTGTAGCCCTTCAGGTGGGCCGCCCCCTGGTTCCAGGTCATGACATGCCCGTTGGGGTCCAACATGAAGATGGCGTAGTCCTTCACGGTGGAGACCAGCAGCCGGAACCGCTCCTCGCTGCGCTGAAGCATCTCCTCGGTCTTGCGGCGCTCGGTGAGATCCCGCGTGACCTTGGCGAAGCCCCGGAGCTTGCCCTGCTCATCTCGCACGGCGGTGATGGTCACGTTCGCCCAGAAGCGAGACCCGTCCTTGCGCACGCGCCAACCTTCGTCCTCGACGCGGCCGTGCTCCGTGGCCTCGCGCAGCAGATCCCAGGGCTTGCCCCGGGCCACATCCTCCTCCAGGTAGAAGCGGCTGAGGGGGTGGCCGATGATCTCCTGGGCCTGGTAGCCCTTGAGCTGTTGAGCCCCGGTGTTCCAGCTGCTCACCCGCCCATCGGGTTCCAACATGAAGACGGCGTAGTCCCGGATGCTGGAGACCAGCAGCCGGAAGCGCTCCTCGCTCTGCCGGAGCTGTTCCTCGGCCTTGCGGCGCGCGGTCAGATCCCGGGTAATCTTGGCGAATCCCACCAGCGTGCCCGTGGCGTCGCGAATGGGGGTAAGGATGACGCTGGCCCAGTAGGGCTCGCCATTCTTGCGGATGCGCCAGCCTTCCTCCTCGAACCGGCCTTCGGTGGTGGCACACCGCAGCTCGCGCTCGCACTTGCCGGCGACGATGTCCGCGGGAGGGTAGAACAGGGAGAAGTGCCGCCCGATGATCTCCCCAGGGGTGTAGCCGTTGAGCCGCTCCGCGCCCCTGTTCCAGGTCTTCACACACCCGGAGGGATCCAACATGAAGAGGGCGTAGTCCTCGATGTGGTCGAGGAGCATCCGCGCGCGCTCTTCCTGGAAGGCCGATAGATCGGCGATGGCCGATGAGCCCCGGTCACGCATGGGGACGTCCCACGCTCAGAGAAGAAGCACGGAGCACGCCGGGGTGGGTGGGCTCCCGCGGCAGCTCGAAGAGGTGACCGGTCAGTGGCTGAGGCGCGTGCATGGTGAAGTTCTTGTGTCTAGTCCCCTCTGGGACAAGGTTGAATCTGGAACGATGCCATGTGCTCAACGGACATGGCAGCCTGACAGGCGCACGAGGAGCCTGCCCTGGTGACTCCGGACATCAGGTGGTGCCTGCCGTCATCGCGCTACAGGAGGCTGGGGAAGAGGGCGTTCGTCCTAAACGGCGGATTTTCCGGGAGAAGGGGACCTGGGCCCTCAGGGCTGGCGAGGACAGGGCGTTGGCATGCGTTCTGCTGTAGGTCCAAGTGTGCCGCTTGATGGCGGCCCCGGTGTCCTCCTCCCTCCGGCCTCGTGGAGTCTGAAATGTCCATCTCGCCCCTCAGCCGCCCTTCCTTCTCGACTCCCCCCCTGAGCACCTCCCCCCTCGAGCCGGTCCAGAGCCTGGAGAGCACCCCGGCGCTTCAGCCTCAGAACGGCTTGTTGCAGAGGTTCATGGCGGACACCTTCGAGCAGGGCCCGGGCAAGCTGGGCGGTGCCTTGGGCGCCAGCGAGGCGCTGGGGGCCTCGGGGGGCCTCGGACAGACGATGGACCAGCTGTCGCAGGTGTTCAGCGAAATCACGCAGCTGCTGGAGTCCATGGGCGCTCAGATGCAGGGCGGGCAGGGCGGCGCGGGCTCCACGCCCTCTGGGGCGCAGGCGTCCGGCGGCGCGCCCACGTCCCAGAACCGGGTTCCCGAGCTGGGCGGCCCGGCGCACGCCACCTACTCCAGCGACGCGGGCCCCGGCTTTGGCCCGCCCTCCGCGGGCTCCACGGATCCGGTGAACCCGAGTGAGCCGTGGCTGGCCAAGAACAACGTCGGCTCGCCCTACAACAGCAACATGCAGCTCATCGAGCCGGGGGAAAAGAGCCAGTTCAAGTACACCAACACCTTCACCAACACCACGAACGAGCCGCAGACCGTCACCCTCTGGAACAAGACGGGCGAGCACGGAGGACCGAACGACGGACAGAACTTCGACAAGAGCACCCCGAAGACGTTCACGCTGCAGCCCGGCCAGTCTCAGACCGTGGCCTTCGACAACAACAGCAGCGTGGCCTGGGCGGTGTCGAAGGACGGCTCGGTGAGTCCGGGCGTGAACTCCGGTCAGACGTGGGGCGAGGCGACGTTCGGAAACTCCGGCACGGGCTGGAGCGGTTACGACACCAGCCAGATCAGCCCGGCGGGCCACAATGGCCGCATGTCGATCAAGGACGAGGCCACGGGCGTCACGGTGACGGAGGCCAACGCCTGGCAGACGCCCCAGGATGACCCGGCGGGCCACGACATTGGCGTCCCTGCGGGTCCGCTGCACCTGAGCACGACCCTCGGCTGACAGACGCCCAAACGGGCGGGCCACCGAGCCCCTGGGGAAGCAAGGACGCTGCTCCGCGCTGGAAGGTGGGGTAGTAGAGCGTCGCCATGGCCTACGCTGTCAAAGAACTCTTCTATACGCTCCAAGGCGAAGGGGCGCAGACCGGGCGTGCGGCGGTCTTCCTGCGCTTCACCGGCTGCAACCTCTGGACGGGCCTTGAGAAAGACCGGGACCGGGGGCAGGGAGGCTGCAGCCGCTGGTGCGACACGGACTTCGTCGGGATGGACGGGCAGGGCGGTGGGCGGTTTTCCACCGCGGAGGCCCTCGCGAGCGCCGTGCAGGAAGCGTGGCGGCCCGGACTGGATGGCGGAACGCCCCTCGTGGTGTGTACGGGGGGCGAGCCCCTCCTGCAGTTGGACGCCCCCCTGGTGGCCGCCCTTCGCACCCGGGGCTTCGCCATCGCGGTGGAGACCAATGGAACCCAGGAGGCCCCGGCGGGCCTTGATTGGATCTGCGTCAGCCCGAAGGCGGGGGGGCACCTCGTGCTTCGCGCCGGCAATGAGCTGAAGCTCGTCTTCCCCCAGCAGGGACTCTCTCCGGACGACGTCGAGGGGCTCGCCTTCACCCACTTCTTTCTTCAGCCCCTGGACGGGCCAGACAAGCTGCGCAACATGCAATTGGCCGTCGAGTACTGCCTGGCTCACCCCAAGTGGAGGTTGAGCCTCCAGACTCACAAGTTCCTTGGCATCCCTTGACCTTGGGCGATGAGAACGGGACCATGACCCTTGCTACACCCTTGACGGGCGGGGCGGCCGCTCCCGCGAAGGTTCTCTCCGTCGTGGAGCTGCGCAAACAGTACGGCGCCACCGTCGCCGTCGACGGCGTCTCGTTCGAGGTGGGCCGCAATGAAATCGTCGGGCTCCTGGGGCCCAACGGTGCTGGGAAGACCACCACCATCAACATGGTGCTCGGGGTCCTGGAGCCCAGCTCGGGCAGCATCCACATCGAAGGCGTGGACCTCGCGAAGCGCCGCACCCAGGCGCTCTCGTGTACCAACTTCGCGGCGGTGTACGCCCCCTTGCCTGGCAATCTGACCGTCCGGCAGAACCTGCGTGTTTTTGGCATGTTCTACGGCGTGAAGCGTCTCGCGGAGCGCATCGAGGCGTTGCTCGTGCAGTTCGAGCTCCAGCGGTTCCGCGATGTGAAGTGCGGCGTCCTCTCCTCGGGAGAGCAGACGCGGGTGGCCCTGGCCAAGGCCCTGCTGAACCAGCCGCGGCTCCTGCTCCTCGACGAGCCGACGGCCTCGCTGGATCCCGCGACGGCGCGGGACATCCGCGCCCGCATCCGTGAGTTCTCCGCCCAGGGCTCCAGCGGCGTGCTCTGGACGTCGCACAACATGCAGGAGGTGGAGGAGGTCTGCGACCGCGTGCTCTTCGTGTCGCGTGGGAAGGTCCTGGTCGCGGGCAATCCCAGGACCTTGCCGCATGAGCACGGCAAGGCCACGCTGGAGGAGCTGTTCGTCACCGTGGCGCGGGAGCCGCTCTCGCTGGGGAAGGCCTGAGCCCCATGCTCTTCCAGCGCACCGCCGCCGTCTTCCTCCGTCAATTCTATCTCATCCGCGGGAGCCCCGCGCGCATCTTCCCGCTCTTCGTCTGGGTGGCCATCGACATCGTGCTGTGGGGGTTCATCAGCCAGTACTTCGGCTCCTTCACCGGGGTGGGCCACACCCTGCTCCCCTCGCTCCTGGGCGCCGTGCTGCTCTGGGACTTCCTGACCCGGGTCATGCAGGGGGTGACGATGGCGTTCTTCGAGGACGTGTGGTCGCGCAACTTCCTGAACGTCTTCGCCTCGCCCATCTCCCTGCCGGAGTACGTCGGTGGGCTCGTGCTCTCCAGCATCGCGACGAGCTCGGTGGGGCTCCTGGTGATGATCGCCGTGGCGGGCGCGGCCTTCGGCCTGTCGCTGCTCGTCTACGGCCTGATGCTCGTGCCGTTCTTGATGGTGCTCTTTCTGTCGGGGATTGCCCTGGGCATCTTCGGCACCGCGGTGGTGCTGCGGCTCGGGCCTTCCGCGGAGTGGTTCATCTGGCCCATCCCCGCGGTAATCTCTCCGTTCGCCGGTGTCTTCTACCCCGTCGCGACCCTGCCTGAATGGATGCAGGTCATCTCGCGCCTGGTGCCGCCGTCCTATGTGTTCGAGGGCGTCCGGGCCATCATCGCGGGCGGGCCCTTGCCGGGCACGTCACTGCTCTGGGGCCTGGGGCTGGCGGTGCTCTACATCCTGCTGGCGTGCGCGTTCTTCACGCGCGTCTTCCGGTACGCGGTGCGCACCGGACTCATTGCCCGCTACAGCGCCGAGAGCGTGACCTAGCCGCGCTTGCGCGCGGCGTCGACGCTCCAGATGCCCGAGCCGCGCGCGGCCATGTAGAAGAACACGAAGCAGTAGAGCACGGCGAGCTCGCCCTTGTTCACCAGGGGGTTGAGATTGCCCTGTGAGCGCAGGACGTGCCCCAGGAAGAAGGCGACCGCCATGGTCCCGCTCGACAGGAAGGCCGCGGGCCCGGTGAACAGGCCAATCGCGATGAGCAGGCCCGCGACGAACTCGATGCCGCCCGCGCCGTAAACCACGAATGCGGGAGCCTCTGCCGGAACACCGCCGAACATGCCGAAGAGCTTCTGCATGCCGTGGAGCGCGAACATCAGTCCAGCGGCGATCCGGAGCAGGGCATAGAGGCGTTCGGTGTGGGGATGCAGGAATTTCATGACGTTCTCCGCAAGCAGGTGAAAGAGGACAGACGCGGCGTTTCGCGCCGCGAGGGGCCCTCTCTACTGGCCCCACCCGCCGCCGGGAAGCGCCATCCCTGCCGCGCGTCCTCTTTGGGCTCCTGAAGACCCGGCAAGAACGGAATCACGAGGGCCTGAAAGCGCTTCTTCCAGAAAAAGCTGTGTGCCGTCACGGAAGCCCGGAAGGGGGAACGCACGCCAGCGGGCTGCCTGGCCGCAGGGTGAACGGACGCATCAACCCTGTATTCGCGTATTTTGATGTTTCACACACCGCCTTCCCTGGCGGGGTACGCTCCCGGTTTCCCCCATGCTGGACATTCCTGGTTACAAGGTCCTGGGCACGATTCGCGCGACCGGCTCGAACGTGCTCTTCCACGCGGTGCGTGAGGCCGATGGCCTGCCCGTCATCCTCAAGACGCCGATGATGCCCACGCCCGGGCCTGGCGAGCGCGAGCGCTACCGCCGGGAGTTCGGAATCCTGCAGCGGCTCCGGGACGTCCGGGGCGTGGCCAAGCCCTTCGCCTGCGAGCGGATCCGCGAGCGGCCGGTGCTCCTGCTGGAGAAGATCCAGGGCGAGACCCTCTCCGAGTCCATGGGCCAGCCGCTGGAGGTCTCCCAGTGTCTGAGCGTGGCCATCTCCCTGGCCTCGACCCTGGCGGAGATTCACTGCCGCCAGGTCATTCACAAGGACATCAAGCCCTCCAACATCATCCTGGAGCCCTCGGGGAACACGCGCCTCATCGACTTCGGGGCCGCCACGCTGCAGAAGGTCGAGCACCTGGATGCCGCGGCCCCCCACCTCATCGAGGGGACGTTGGCGTACATGTCGCCCGAGCAAACGGGGCGGATGAACCGGGTGGTGGACTACCGGACCGACTTCTACTCCCTGGGCGTGACGCTCTACGAGCTGCTCACCGGCCAGCGGCCCTTCCAGGGGCGTGATGCGCTCGAGTGGTTCCATGCGCACATGGCCCAGAACCCCCGGCCGCCGCACGAGCTCAATTCCCTCGTGCCCCCGGCGTTGTCGGCCATCGTGGCGAAGCTGCTGGCGAAGGTGGCCGAGGAGCGCTACCAGAGCGCCGAGGGACTGAAGGCAGACCTCGAGCGGTGCCGTGAGTCGCTGCGCCAGGAGGCGCCGGAGGGATTCACCCCGGGCACGCATGACGCGCCCCAGCAGTTCCAGCTTCCCCAGCGGCTCTATGGGCGCGAGGCCCAGGTCGCCACGTTGATGCGGGGGTTCGAGCGCGTCATCGCGACCGGCAAGCCCGAGCTGTTCCTCGTCAGCGGGTACTCCGGCATCGGCAAGTCCTCGGTGGTGAATGAGCTGCACAGGCCCGTGGTGCAGCGGCGCGGGTTCTTCCTGAAGGGGAAGTTCGATCAGTTCCAGCGGGACATTCCCTATCTGACCTTGGGACAGAGCATCCGCGGGCTGCTGCAGCAACTGCTGGCGGGAACCGATGAGGAGCTGGCCGAGTGGCGCTCACAGCTGACGCAGGCCTGGGAGGGCCAGGGCCAGGTGCTCGTGGACATCGTGCCTCAGCTCGAGGTGCTCGTGGGCAAGCAGCCGCCGATCCAGGAGCTGCCTCCCGCCGAGGCGCAGTACCGCTTCCACCGGGTGGTGCTCCGGTCCCTGCAGGTGCTCGCCACGGCCGAGCGCCCGCTGGTGATGTTCCTTGATGACCTGCAGTGGGCGGACCTGGCAAGCCTCCAGCTCATCCAGCAGTTGCTGTCCCAGCCGGAAGTTCCGCCCGTGCAGTGGATTGGTGCCTACCGCGACAATGAGGTGGACCCCTCCCACCCGCTGGCCTCGGTGCTGGAGGAGGTGCGCAAGGCAGGCGCCCGCATCACCCGGATCGGCCTGGAGCCCTTGAGCCTGAATCAAGTCGAGCAACTGGCCGCCGATGCGCTCCCGGGAGCGGGCATGGCGCTGTCCGTTCCGCTCGCGGCCATGGTGCACGAGAAGACGGGCGGCAACCCCTTCTTCCTGCTCCAGTGGATGGTGACGTTGAACCAGGATGGCCTGCTGGTACGCGAGCCCGGCGGCGGGTGGCGGTGGGATGCTGCCGGCACGCAGGCCAAGGGCTACTCGGACAACGTCGTCGGCTTCATGGTGGACAAGCTGCGCCAGCTCCCCCCGGGGACGCAGCACCTGCTGCGGCTGGCCGCGTGCGTGGGCAACGTCTTCTCGCTCCAGATGCTGAGGGCCCTGACGGACCTGGAGGAGGTGGGCACCATGGAGCAGGGGCTCGAGCCCGCGCTCCAGGAGGGACTGCTGGCCCGCTCGGGCCCGGAGCAATACCGCTTTCTGCATGATCGCATCCAGCAAGCCGCGCATGCCCTCATGTCCGAGGAGGAGCGCAAGTCCGCCCACCTGCGTATTGGCCGGTTGTTGCTCAGCAGCCTGACGCCCGAAGAGGTGGCGGAGCAGCTCTTCGATGTCGTGAGCCATCTCAACGCCGGGGCGGAGCGGTTCGACGGCCCCGAGGAGCGCCACCGCGCCGCGCGGCTGAACGCCGAGGCGGGCCGGAAGGCTGCGGCCGCGGTGGCGCCCGCTCCCGCCATCACCTACTTCTCGGCGGCGTTCGCGCTCATCCCGGGCGACCCCTGGCAGACGGACTACGAGCTGGCCTTCAAGGTGCGCTCCGCCCAGACGAAGTGCGAGCTTCAGCGCGGCAACGCCGCCGGGGCGCACCCGCTGGCGGAGACGCTGCGGGCCCAGGCCCGGAACAAGGCGGACGCCACCAGTGCCTACTGCCTGAAGAGCTCCTGCTGTCTGTATGCGGGCGACATCCAGGGGTCCTTGGCGTGCATGCTGGAGTGCTTGGAGAAGCTGGGCATGCGCTTGTCGCCGCACCCGTCCTTGGAGGAGCTGACCGCCGCCCATGACGAGGTCTGGTCGCTGGTGGGCCCCCGTCCCATCGAGAGCCTCCTGGACCTGCCGCCCTTGCGCGACCCAGACGTGAAGCTGCTGCTCGACGCCCTCTTCGGGCTCTTCGCGCCGGCGTACTATCTCAATCCCCAGTTGCTGGGCCTCGTCCTGAGCCGGATGACCGCGTTGACCTTGCGTCACGGTTTCGCGGAAGCGTCGCTGATGGGACTCGGCTGGTTCGGGATGCTGACCGGCTCCATGTTCAAGCGCTACCAGGAGGGCACGGCCCTGGGGCGGCTCGCCCATGGGCTCGTCGAGCGGCATGGGATGAACGCCTGCCGCGTCCAGGTGCTCATGAGTCTTCAGAGCCTCAGCTACTGGACCCAGCCCTACGCCGAAGTGCAGCAAATTACCCTCCAGTGCATTCACCAGGCACTCCAGGTGGGTGACTTCCATGCGGTCAGCTACGCCTTCATCTCGAACCTGTCACTGCGCTTGGCCCTGGGGCACCACCTGGATGACGTCGCCCAGGAGGCGGCCTCCCGCAGCGAGTTGATGGCCAAGATTGGGATTCAGGATGGCCAGGACATGCTGATCATCCTCGAGCGCTACGTCCATCAGATGCGCGGGCGCTCGTCCTCCTTCGGCTCGCTGAATGGAGAGGGATTCGATGAACAGGCTTTCGAAGCCCGGCTGACGCCGGAGCGCATGGCCACCCTGAGGTGCTTCTACTGGTTCATCAAGCTGCAGTCGCGCTTCCTGTGCGGAGCCTTGCAGGAGGCGCGGGAGGCCGCGGATCAGGCCACCCCCTTGCTGGGGTCCATGACTGGAGCGCTCACCCTGCGGGAGTATCACCTCTTCCGCGCCCTGACCCTCGCCGCGTGCTGCGAGGACGCAACGCCCGGGCAGCGGCGGGAGTTCCTCGAGGCCATCCAGGGCCACCAGCGGCAGCTCGCGGAGTGGGCCGCGCAATGTGCCGTGAACTTCCATGCGGTGGAGCGGATGGTGGCCGGGGAACTGGCCCGTATCGAGGGCAAGGGGGACGAGGCGGCGTGTGCCTACGAGGAGGCCATCCGCGCGGCGCGGGAGAGCGGGGCCCCGCAGTGGGTGGGGCTGGCCAGCGAGCTGGCGGCGAACTTCTGGCGCACGCGCAAGGCGCCCATCGTCTCCCTGGCCTTCGCGCGTGAGGCCCGGGCGGCGTACCGGCAGTGGGGCGCCAAGGCCAAGGTGCAGCAGCTGGACGCGCAGTGGCCGCCCCTTGGGGAGGACGTACCGGCCGACAGCAGCACCAGCAGCAGCAGCACGGAGTCGGCCCAGATCGATGCGATGACCGTGGTGAAGACCCAGCAAGCCATCTCCAGCGAGATCGTCCTGGAGCGGCTGGTGACCACGCTGCTGGAGGCGGCCGTCGAGAACGCAGGCGCCCAGCGGGGCGCGCTGCTGCTGCCGGAAGGGGACACCCTCGTGCTGGCGGCCACCTCCGGCGCTTCACCGGGCAGCCCCCCGGGGCCGCCGGGCGAGGACCCCGCGCAGGCGTTGCCGTGGACGATCCTCTCCTATGTCCGGCGCAGCCAGGAGCCGGTGCTCATTGGCGATGCCTCGAAGCCTCACCCGTTCTTGTCCGATGCCTACCTGGCACGCAGCAAGGCGCGCTCGGTGCTGTGCCTGCCGTTGATGCGGCAGGAGCGATTCTCCGGGGTGCTGTATCTGGAGAACAACCTGGCGACCAACGCCTTCAGCCCCTCGCGCCTGGCGCTGCTGCGGCACATCGTCTCCCAGGCGGCCATCTCCATCGAGAATGCACGGCTCTACGCCGATGTGGAGCGGGCCCGGGCGGAGCTGCGCGAGGCGAACGATGCGCTGGAGCTGCGCGTGGAAGAGCGCACGCACGAGCTCAAGCAGACCCAGGCCCGGCTGGTGGACACCGCCCGCGCGGTGGGAATGGCCGAGGTGGCCTCCAATGTGTTGCACAACGTGGGCAATGTGCTCACCAGTGCCGTCATCAACCTGGAGATGATGCAGCACGCGGTGGGGTCTTCCCGCGTCGGCCGGCTCAAGCAGGCCACCGCCCTCATCTTGAAGCACCGGGAGGAACTGGCCGAGTTCCTGGCCCCCGGTGCGCGGGGCGGGAACCTCCCCGGCTACTTGGCGGCGCTGGCCGAAGAGCTCATCGGCGAGCAGACGCGCCTGGTGGAGGACATCGACGCGATGAGCCGGCACATCGAGCACATCCGGGCCATCGTCCAGGTGCAGCAGACGTACGCCAAGACGTCGCTGATGACGGAGGAGTGTGACTTGGCCCAGCTCGTCGAGGATGCCCTGCGCATTCAGGCTGCGGCGCTCAAGCGCCATGGCGTGGCGCTCCGGCGTGAGGTGGCTCCGGTGCCCCTGCTCAAGGTGGACAAGCACAAGGTGCTGCAGATCCTCATCAACCTCATCAGCAACGCGAAGAACGCGCTGGACGCGGTGCCCGAGGGCAAGCGCAACCTGTGCGTGCGGCTGCGGGTGGAGGACAAGCGGGTGCGCATCCAGGTGGTGGACGACGGCATGGGCATCACGCCGGACATCCAGGAGAAGCTCTTCACGCATGGGTTCACCACGCGGAGGGATGGCCACGGCTTCGGCCTGCACTCGAGCGCGCTGGCGGCGCAGATGCTGGGCGGGCGCCTCACGCTGGAGAGCGAGGGACACGGCAAGGGCGCCGTGGCAACGCTGGAGTTTCCATTCGCGTGAGGCGGCGCCCAGGCCCTACGGACTGCGCGGGGCTACCACTGAGAGGGGTCGGCGTCGGCGAAGGTGGTGCCCGCGCCAATCTCGTCGAACCAGATGCTGCGCGTTCCCTGGCTGCCCTGCATGTACCCGGTGTCATGCCAGCCGTTCGCGTAGAGCCCGACGCGGAACTGGAAGTACCGGTCGTCCGCGACGGTGGTGCTCAGGTTGTACTGCTCGAGGACCTTCTGGCCGTTGAACCAGAGCTTGTAGAAGCCGGTGCCGTCGCTGGCCCACTTCACGTGCATGACGACCTTGTGCCATTGCCCGGCGGAGACGGTGGCGAGGTTGCCGAACGTGACGGTCTTCTGGCTGCACACGGTGCCCTGCTTCACGCGCGTGAAGAGCTGGTTGCCCTGCAGCCAGATCATGCTGGACGGCATGTAGTCGTCGCAGCCCGTATTGGAGAAGTCCGCGATGAACTGGGCGATGTTGAAAGACTGCGGCTGGAACTGCCAGTCTTCCTGCAGCCGGAACGCGAAGCCGTAGAAGCCCGTGTCGCCGCGGCGGTACACGTTGTGCTTCACGACTTCCGAGTGATAGCGGCCGGAGTACGACGGATCATACACCTGGGTGACCTTGATGGCGGTGGGGCCCTCGTAGGTGACGTTCGTGACTTCATTCACGGTGCCCTTGTGCTCCCGGTTGATGGCGTTCCATCCCGAGAGGGTTCCGGAGTTGTGGAAGAGGACGGCGGCCTCTGCAATCAGGCCGGTCGCAAGCAGGGAGAGGCCCGCCGCGGCGGCGATGTTCTTGAGGTTCATGGGACTCCGGAGGGAAGAAGTACAGGCCAGTGAAGGCTGGTTAAGTGGACTATGCCGTGAATCCCGTGTGGCGGCAGCTCATTTTCCCGCCTTGAAAAGGGAGTACCCTCGGGAGACCAGGGGGAAGAAAGGGCCGGGAACACGTTCTCCTGGAGTGTTCAACGGAGGAATGGGCATGGCCTGGAAACGCACCGGTGGAAGCTTGTTGGCGCTTGGGATTGCGCTCACGGGGTGCTCGGAGGACTCACGGCCCCCGGCTTCTCCCGATGCTTCAGTCCCCGAGCGCGCTGAGTGGGATGGCACCTATGTGCCGCTCGAAGAGCTGGGCAACCGGGTGGACACGGGCCGGTATGCCTCCTGCGGCATCGTGTCCGGCGCGGCGCCCTGCGGGGAGTTGTCGAGCTTCGATCTCTCGGCGTGCGATGACGCGTCCCTGGCCCAGGCGGGCCAGGAGGGCCTGTACATGCTGGCCATGCGCCAGGAGACGAACTCCGGAGCCGGCAGCTACGACTTCTCCTCCTCGTTGATCCTGAGCGCGGATGGGGGAACGCCGCTCTTCAACAACCGGCCCGCCACGGAGCTGCGGCAGGGAAACTCCCGTCTCTTCTACACGGACCAGAGCTATCCCGATGGCGGCACGCGCCGCACGTCGCTCGTCACCTGCGCGGCGCCGCAGGTCCCCGAGTTCAACGGGTGCTACGTGTCCTGCGTCAACGGGCGATTGAGCAGCCGGGCCACCTTCACCTCGTCGCGGATGACGTGGGCCCGGGGAGAGCAAGAGGCCTCCGGCCTGGAGAAGGTCTCCGAGCGCTTCGTGGACATCGCCATGCCGGTGGATGTGTACGTGGCCCACAACCACGCCTACGTGGTGTCCATCACCGGCTACGGCATGCCGGGAGGGCTGAGCGTCTTTGACGTGAGCGACAAGGCGGCCCCCGTGCTGGTGAAGACCGTCCAGTTTCCGGGAGATGGCATCTGGAACGGGGTGTGGGCGAAGGACAACGCGCTCTACGTGGCCAGTGACGCCCGGGGCGTGCTCCTCTTCGACATCCAGCAGCCGGGAGATCCCCAGTTCGTGCGCAGCCTCTCGCTGGGAAACGACCGGGTGCACACCGTCTTCGTCGAGGGCAACCGCCTCTATGCCACCGACGTCAAGGGCGTCATCCTCTACGATGTCTCTAATGCCCTGGAGCCGGTCGAGCTCAACCGGTACAACCCTTTTACCAACGGCACCCCGCACGACATGTTCGCCGTGGGCCACCGGCTCTACGTCAATTACTCGACGGATGGCTTCGTCATCGCCGATGTGAGCGATCCCCAGAACATCCAGACGCTGGGCACCTACAACTTCCCCAACCACTACAGCCATGCGAACGCGGTGGGGGTCTTCGGAGGCCGGACCATCGCGTTCATGGGCGGAGAGGGGCCGTTCGAGCACCTGCGCACGCTCGATGTCACGGAGCCCTCCCAGATGGTGAAGATCGGCACATTCCAGCTCCGGCCCATCGTCTCCATTCAGAACATGGTGCTGGTGGGCAAACGCCTCTACCTCTCCTGGTATCAGGAAGGGGTGAGGGTGCTGGACGTGTCCAACCCCACCCAGCCCACGCAGGTGGCGTACTTCAACACCTTCCGGGAGAACGATGTGAACCGGGGGGGCTACTTCGATGGCTCCATCGGCATCCGCGTCCCGGGAGATGGGTACATCTACACGGTGGACACCTCGCGGGGACTGCTCATCCTGCGAGAGCCGTGACGCAGGCGTCGAAGGCCTCGACGCCGCGGATGGCCTTCACGGTGTAGAGTTGTAGGTCCGCACCGGGCCGGCGCAACGAAGGGGCCTCCTTGCGGCCAGTGCCAGCAGCGCGAGGAGGAGTCCCCCCAGGGGGCCTTGGCCTCCCGAGGCCGAGCAGCCGCCTCCCGCGGCCTTCACACACGGTTGCCACACGCGGCACCCATCACCCGCCTTCACACACAGGTGGGTGTCATCGGATTGCGTGCAGGCCGGGCCGAAGCGGCCTGCCTCCAGGCCCGCCACCGCACAGCTCTTCTCCCCGGAGGCCCACGGGACACAGGCCATCCCCAGGGGACAATCGGCGTGTTCCTGGCAACGCACCGTGCATGCGTCCACCTCGGGGCCGAAGGGCTCACGTGCACGAGGCGTCTGGGCTGCGTCCTCCAAGGCCCTCTGGAGGAAAGCCTCATGCACGTCGATGCGCATGTTGGTGCCCGTCGTGCAGGCGAGATTGCCGTAGGAGGTGACGCCCACTAGATGCTTGGCCCCCCCTGTCTCCAGGAACACGGGACCGCCGCTGTCCCCGCTGCAGGACATGCCGGGTGCGGCCGTGATGGAGAAGGTCTCTTCCGCGGCCGCGCTCACCTGGGCGGTGCCGCTTCGCCGGTGGCCGGTGCGGCCCTGGTCATCGAGGCCGAAGCCCACCACCTGGACGGTCTGTTCCACCCCGTCTTCTGGAAAGGCAGCCCCGGTCAGCGGCACCGGGGCCACGGGGGCATTCGCGGCCAGAATCAGCACCCCGATGTCGTTCTTTCCCGGCAGCCAGGCGGGGTGTATCCGGCCATCGAGGGTCCGCACGCGCTCGGGGGGACGGGCTTGCGAGGCCTCGGAGGCGAACACCACCGAGAGCGACCGCGGGTAGTCAGCGTTCTCGATGCAGTGCGCCGCGGTCAGCACGGCCCGGGGGGAAATCAACGTGCCTGTGCAGGTGACCGGCTGCGCCTCGTCCGGCTCCCCGCAGAGCGGCGACACCGGGACGAGCGCACCCACCGCGGGGAAGCCGGGTTCGGCTACCCCGCCGGTGACCGCCTGCCTCTGCACCGCGAGGCGAGGCTCCCCCGGCAGGCCACACGCGCCCACCGCCAGGGCGAGCAGCATGACGGTGGGCCCGCGCATGGACTCACTCCTTGGCGAAGTCGCCCTGCGGCTCGGCCGAGGCATGGCCCTGGAGATCCCAGTAGGTCCACTGCCCGGTTTGACGGCCGTCCTCGTAGAGGCCCTGGGCGGCCAACACCCCGTTCGGATGCCATTCGGAGTAGGGCCCCTGTGGGCGCTGCCCCACGAGCGTTCCTTCGGCCCACACCTGACCGTCCGAGCGCCACGCCGTCCACTTCACCTCGTTCGAGCCGGGAGAATGGACCTCCTCGCGGTTCTTGGGTCCTTCCTCGTAGTAGAGCGTCCACTGGCCCCGCTTGAGGCCGCCCTGGTACTCGCCTTCGAGTTGTTTCACTCCGGTCGCGAAGTAGCTGACCCAGCGGCCTTCCATCTTGCCCTGGGCATAGCTGCCCTCGGTCTTGAGCTTCCCATTGGGGTGCCACTCCGCCCAACGGCCATGCTTCTGGCCATCGGGCTTCGCGCACCACTGCAGGGTCCCTTCCGGTGGGGCGCGGCCATGCAGCCGTGCGCCGTCAGGACAGGGGCTGGAGGAACGGTTGCACGCGAAGGCCGTGCCCGCGAGCACGGCCAGCGCGGTGAGAAGGGGCAGCGGGGTGGTTACTCGCAGGATCCGACTCCACTGCAGCTGCAGTTGTTGCTCGCGAACGAGTAGTCGTCCGAGGCGGACGCGAAGCTGCCGAGGCCGTAGTCGTGCTTGGCGCAGTCCTGGGTGTAGGCCGTCGTGCCCACGCACTTGGGGGTGCTGTTGATGCCACAGCCCTGGCCGCAGCGGCCCTTGCAGCCGTTGCCCGAGCCGCCGTTGCAGCTACAGCCCCGGCCCGCCTGGCGCGTATAGCCACCGATGTTCTGGCTGCCGCAGGAGCAGGAGATGTGCGTCCAGCCGCGCTCCGCAACGAAGCGGTACGGCGAGAGGGGCTCGCCCACCGGGACGATCTGCATGAAGCTCGTCTGCCGCATCGCCGCGTTCTCGACGCGCGAGCGCGCCGAGTCCTCTTCCGGCACGGCCTTGGAGATGCCCTCGAGCAGCGGGGTGATCAGCCGGGCCTGCGCCGCGTCGAGCGGGTTGCCGTTCGGCATGAAGTGGCCCTCGCCCTGGTTGTAATCAATGCGGAACGCGATGACCGGATCCCCGAAGTCGTACGTCACCTCCACGACGTTGGGAGCGCTCTCCACCAGCATCGCGCGCACGGACGCGCCACCCGACTGGTAGCTGGCCTCGAGCATGGACGGGTGGTGCTGAAGCATCGCGAAGCCTTCGGCCTCCTCCGCCACGCCCACAGGTCCGTTCGAGCAGCCCAGCGCCATCGTCAGCGCCATCGTGATTCCACACAGGGAAGCTGTTTTCATGTCTCTCGACTCCTCATGCCGCGCCAATGCGCAGGAGGGAGAGACGCTAGAAAACGTATCGATTGGAAGTCTATAAAAAATGAATAAAACGAATTTGACGTAACACGTCAAAAAGCCCCCAGCCCGGTGTACCCTGTGACACGGGTCACCGTGGACAAGGGGCTGCGCTGACTCAGGGCGCCGGTGCGGCGCTGCTGGAAGCCTGCGAATGCATGAGGAGTCTGAGCGCGGACTCCACCTTCTGCGCCGCGTCAGGCCCGGAGAGGTGGTAGCGCAGCCAGCCTTCCGCACTGAAGAGCAGGAAGGAGGGGTGCTGGGTCACGTGGTAGACCTTCGCCATGGAGCCGTCATCCACCGCGATGGGGTAGCTCAGGCCGTGCTGGCGCGCGAAGTCCTCCACGGCGTTGGTGTCGCGCAGCTCTTGCTCCGAGCGCGTGACGTCGACACCGATGACCTTCAGTCCCTGCGGGCCGAAGGCCTCGAGCCAGTGCTTCACCTCGGCGAGCTGGGCGGTACAGGACTCGCAGTCCATGGACCAGAAGTGGAGGAGGATGGGCTGCCCATCCAGCTCGGAGACATGGACAGGGGCGTTGATCCAACCACCGTCCGGATCCAGCAGCTTGAGGGGAATCTTGGGCGTGGACATGAGGGCTCCGTGGGTGTGCCTGCACTCGGTATCCCTCAAGCTATGCATGTGTCCCTGGGGCTCCCAGGAGGGTGGCTGTCCGCTCGCTCAGCCGGGAGGCGCCCGGGAGGCTTCCCTCCCTTGGCGTTCTGCGGGAAAACTCGGGCGTCATGAACCGCCGTCACCTGCTTCACCTCGCGCTCCTGGGCGGAGGCTCGCTCGCCCTGGGGCCAGCCTTCTGGCGCAACGCCTATGCCGCCCCCCTGAAGCCGGGAAAGAGCCCCTATGGGGCGCTCGCGCAGGCGCCCGACGCGCAGGGCTTGCGCCTGCCCAAGGGGTTCTCCTCGCGCCTCATCGGGCGGGCAGGAGAGGCGGTGCCCGGAACGCGCTACACGTGGCACCCCGCTCCGGATGGGGGCGCGTGTTTTCCGCTCCCGGAGGGCGGCTGGGTTCTTGTCTCCAACAGCGAAGCGGACCCCGGGGGCGCGTCCGCGGTGCGCTTCAACGCCCAGGGCGCCATCCAGGACGCCTACCGCATCCTCCAGGGAACCGATACCAACTGCGCCGGGGGCCCGACGCCCTGGGGCACCTGGCTGTCGTGCGAGGAGACGGGCCGGGGGCGTGTCTGGGAGTGCGATCCCTCCCGGCCCTCCCAGGGCGAAGCGCGGCCCGCGCTGGGGGCCTTCATGCATGAGGCGGTGGCGGTGGACCCCGTGGGCCGGAGCCTCTACCTGACCGAGGACATGCCGGATGGACGGCTCTACCGCTTCACCCCGGCGAAGTGGCCCTCGCTGGAGGCCGGCACGCTGGAGGCGGCCCGCGTCGAGGGCGATCCGCTGACGGGCGCCACCGTGAGCTGGGTCAAAGTCAAGCCGGATGCGCCCGCGTCGGATCAGGACAACGCGGACCTGTCGAGCGAGTTCAGCGGGGGCGAGGGGTGCTGGTACGACAGCGGCACCGTCTACTTCACCACGAAGTATGACAACCGGGTGTGGGCGCTCACCGTGGCCACCGGCCGCCTGGAGATCCTCTACGAGACGGCACGCCACCCGCACTCCCCGCTGTCCGGGGTGGACAACGTGGTCGTCTCCCGCGCGAAGGAGCTCTTCGTCTGCGAGGACGGGGATGACATGCAGGTCTGTGTCCTCACCCCGAAGCTGGGCGTCGCGCCTTTTCTCCAGGTGATGGGCCACAAGGGCTCGGAAGTCACCGGGGCCGCCTTCAGCCCGGATGGGCGCAGGTTCTACTTCAGCTCCCAGCGGGGGGCGGATGGGCGGGGCGTCACCTACGAAGTCACGGGCCCCTTCCGCCGCTGAGCCGCAGGAAACCGTCATGAATCCTTTGGAGTCCAGTCCCAGGAGGAGCGGCCTCATCCTCCACCCCACGTCGCTTCCGGGCCGCTTCGGTCTGGGAGACCTGGGGCCGGAGGCCCGGCGCTTCGTGGATGTCCTGTCGGCCACGGGCCAGCAACTGTGGCAGATCCTGCCCCTGGGGCCCGTTCACGAAGAGTGGTTCTCCCCCTATGCCGCGTACTCCGCGTTCGCCGGCAACCCGCTGGTGCTGAGCCCCGAGGTGTTGCACGAGCAGGGCCTGCTGCGCGCGGATGAGCTGGAGCGCGCTCCTGCCTCCTGCCTGGAGCGGATGGACTTCCGCCAGGTGCTCGAGCTCAAGGGGCGCCTGCTGGCGAAGGCCAGCCAGGCCTTCCGGAGCAAGGCCTCCGCCTCCCAGCGGGAGCAGTTCGAGCAGTTCCAGCATGAGGCGCGCGGCTGGCTGGACGACTACGCGCTCTACATGGCCATCCGCCAGGGGCAGGGCCGGGCCTGGCGCCGGTGGGAGGAGGGGCTGCGGCGCCGGGAGCCGGAGGCCCTGGCGTCCGCCCGCCGCGCCCTGGCGGAGGACGTGCTCCATCACAAGTACCTTCAGTTCGAGTTCCACCGGCAGTGGGGCGCGTTGAAGGCCTACGCCAACAGCCGGGGCGTGCGCATCGTGGGGGATGTCTCCATCTACGTGTCCCAGAACAGCTCGGATGTCTGGGCCCACGGAGAGTACTTCCAGCTCTCGCCGGAGACGCTCGCCCCCGCGTGGGAGTCCGGCGCCCCGCCCGATGACTTCTTCTGCGCGGAAGGGCAGCGCTGGGGAATGCCTGTCTATGATTGGAACCGGCTGGCCCAGGAGGATTACCGGTGGTGGGCCGCCCGGCTCCGCCAGAGCTTCGAGCGGTTTGATCACGTGCGGATCGACCACTTTGGAGGGTTCGAGGCGTACTGGGCCATTCCCAGCGGAAGGCCCGCCCTGGAAGGGACCTGGGCGCCCGGCCCCGGGACGGCCTTCTTCGAGTCCATGCGCCGTCAACTGGGCCCCCTTCCCGTCGTGGTGGAGGACCTGGGCTACATCACCCCGGCGATGCGCGCGCTCCGGGACGCGTTCGGCTTCCCGGGGATGTGCGTGCTCCAGTACGCCTTCACGAAGACGCCGGACAATCCCCACGTGCCCTACAAGTGCCGTCCGGGCTGCGTCGTCTACACCGGGACGCACGACACCCACACGTCCCTGGGGTGGCTCCAGACGGCGCCGGAGTCCGAGCGGAGTGATGCCCTGGAGTACCTGGGCGGGCCCGCTCCGGAGACCTTCCACTGGGAGCTGCTCCGCCTGGCCTGGTCCTCGGTGGCCCAATGGGCCCTCGCCCCGCTGCAGGATGTGATGGGGTTGGGGGCCGAGGCGCGGATGAACCAGCCGGGCAGTGCCAGCCCCCTCAACTGGAGCTGGCGCTTCCGGTGGGAGCAGCTCACGGACGAGGCCCTGGCCCGCCTGGCCTCGTTCACCCGGACTTATGGGCGCGCGCCCCCGGAGTCCTGAACGAGCTGCTCCAGCTCCGCCTCGGTGAGGAAGCCACTGGCCCCCGCCTCCGTGCCGATCTTGAAGGCGGCGAAGGCCACGGCCCGGCGCAGGGCCTGAAGCGGCTCGCGCGACTGGGCATACGCGTGCAGGAAGCAGGAGAAGAGCGCGTCCCCCGCCCCCACGGTGCTGACCACGGGCAGGCCTCGCAGGGCCGGGACATGGTGCGGCGCCGGCTCTCCGCGCACCGAGAGCAGGGCGCCTTCCTCGCCCAGGCCCACGACGATGATGCCGTTGCCGTAGCGCTCCCGCACCTGGTGGACCCACTCCGTGGGGGCCACCGGCAGCCGCTCGTGGCTCATGAAGAGGATGTCCGCGGCGCGCATGAACTCCTGGTTGTACGGATCCTCCAACTGGGAAACGGTCTGCACGTCCGTGGCGATGGGGACCCCGGCCTCCCGGGCGAGCCGGAGCAGCGGGCGGCAGAAGTTGGCATTGCCCACGGCCGCGAGCGTGCACCCCTGAAGGGCCTGGACGAACTGCTCCTCCGGGTACGCTTGCTCCTGGATGTCCTTCAGGTCGATGTGGATCTGCCGCCGCCCCTCCCGGTCATAGAGGATGAGGGAGTGGGGGGTGTCCGTCAGGGGCTCCAGGGCAAAGTCCGGCGAGAGCCCCTCCTGGACGAAGGTCTGCCGCACCAGTCCCCCGGCGGCATCCCGTCCCAGCAGCGTGGCGCACCGCACCTCATCGCCCAGCGTGCTCAGGGCCCGGGCAACGTTGTAGGCCCCGCCCGACACGCTGCTGCCGAGGGAGAAGAAGGGGTAGCGGACCGGATCATATTGAAGGGGGAAGGCGTCGATCCGGTAGGTCATCTCCAGCGCCACGATTCCCGCCACCAGGATGCGCTGCCCCATGTCCGGCTCCCGCTGCGTCACGCCGCCCGGACGTCTGCCGGGGAGGACTGGAGGAAGTAGTAGCCCAGGCCGTAGAGGCTGTGGTCGTCATCGTTCTGGCCCAGGCGGAGCATGGCCAGACGCTCCGGCTCGGACAAACAGAACAAGTCACAGCGGGCCAACTGGGCGTTCAGCCCGGCGAGGTAGCGCTCGCCCAGCGCCATGCAGAAGCCGCCAATCAGGACGAAGCGCTTCACGCCAATGGCGTTGTAGAGCAGCGCCAGGCTCGCGGCGAGGTGCGCCTGGCCGAAGGCCACCACGTCGCTGGCCAGCGCATCGCCCTCCTGGAGGGCGGACACCACCGCGTGGGTGTCGATGCGCTCGGCCTCCCCATTCGCGAGGCGCCACAGCGCGGAGCCCTGGAAGCGGGCGGGCTCCCGGCGGGCCCAGAGCCGCGCCAGCCGCTCGGTGCCCCGGCCGGAGGCGATGGCCCCCAGGTGGCCCTGGCCGCCGCAGTCACAGGGCAGGGCGTTGTCTCCCTCGACCACCTTGTGGTGGCCCAGCTCGCCCCCCAGTCCCTGGCCGTTGAGCAGCATCCGGCCGCCCGCGAAGACCTTGTTGCCAATGCCCGAGCTGATGGTGATGACGCCGAAGTCCTCGTTGAACCAGGACTGGTAGCGGTACACGGCCGCGGAGATGTCGTTCATGACGGCGACCGGCACGTCCAGCTCCTGCTGGAGCCGCTCGCGCAACGGAACGCTGCGAAGGGTGCTGCCCCACAGGGTGGGCGCGCTGTGCACCTCGCCCCGCTCATTGACCGGGCCGGGGAACGAGATGCCGACACCGGCGATGGGGTGGCGCGCGGCGTGGGCGCGGATGTGGCCCAGCACCTGCTGGATCAGCTTGTCGAAGAGCTCTCCGGGCGGCACGCCGGGGTTGTTGAGGAAGTTCTCCACGGGCCCCCGGCCGATGTCGAGCAGCTGCTGGGTGGCGCTGTCGAAGACGGCACTGCGGAGGTTGGTGCCTCCAATGTCGATCACCACGTAGTGAGCCATGTGCGCTGTGTCCCTATTCCAGGCGTCCGATGAAGTCCGACTCAATCACTTCGTGAGCGCAGACGATGGAGTCCTTCACGCGCACCCCGGGGGCAATGTGGCTGCCGGGCAGGAGGACGCTGTTCTCGATGGAGGCTCCCTCCCCGACGGTGGCCCCCGCGAAGACGACCGAGTGGTTGATATGGGCCGGGCCCTCCCGGAGCGCGGCGGGCACGATGGACTGGCGCACCCGGCCCGTCTCCGTGCGCACGGAGTGCTCGCCGCCGGGGAGCACGCGCGGCATCTCCTCCAGGGGAACGCCGATGCCCTGGAGCAGGTTCATGTGGGCCCGGTGGTAGCGGTGCGCCGTGCCGATGTCCTCCCAGTAGTCCGGGAAGGGGTAGCACTTGATGACCTCCCCCTCGGCCAGCATCCGCGGAATCACATCCCGGCTGATGTCGTGCTGCCAGGCGGTGCCCTGGAAGCCCTCCAGGTAGCGGTAGAGGATGTCGTTGCGGAAGAGGCACACCGCGGTGAAGACCTTGTCCGAGGTGGGCTGGGGCGGCTTCTCCACGAAGGCCCGCAGGTTCATCCGCGAGTCGACCTCCACCATGCCGAATAGGGAGACGAACTCCAGGGGGATCTGCTGGAACCCGATGGTCAGCGCCGCGCGCTGCTCCAGGTGGAAGCGGTACATGTCCCGGTAGTCGAACAGGTAGACATGGTCCGAGTGCAGCACGAGCGTGTGCCGGTAGGGCGGCGTGTCGATGTAGGGCCGGTTCTGGATGAGGGCATCCGCGGTGCCCTTCTCATCCGCGCGTTGCACCTCCCGGTACACCTGCTCGGCGGGCTGCCGGTGCAGCGCGTTGAAGGGGCCGAAGTGGATGGGAATCCGAGAGTGCCACGTCTCGCGCAGGTAGGTGTGGAGCTGCTCCTCGTTGTACCGGGACATCAGCAGGACTTCGTCGAGCCCCGAGCGCTGGGCGTTGTGCAGGCTGAAGTCCATCAGGTGGCAGCGGGTGCCGAACGGGATGACCGGCTTCACCCGGGTGGCCCCGAGCCGCCCCATGCGCTTGCCGTAGCCGCCGGCCAGCAGGACCGCGCGGAGGTCATTCATGGACCGCTCCATCCCAGAACTGGCTGCCATCGGCCAGGGTGACGAGCAGGAACAGCGGCTTCTGCCGGGCGGCGGCGGGCAGGAGCGCCTCGAACGTGTCCGCCGAGCGGGTGAGCAGCGTCCGCTCGAAGCGTCCGCCCTCCGCCTCGAAGAAGGACTCGACCTGCCGGGCACCGTCCAGGCGGTACTGGAGCTTCCGCCCGGCCTCCGAGGCCGTGTCGCTCAAGTCCGGAAGCCCGGGCGAGGTGGGCTCGCGCCGGCGCAGGCCGAGCAGCTCGCCCTCGGCGCTGATCGCGGCCTTCCAGCCCTGCGCGGGCTCCGGCGCGGGCCGGGAGCCGGGGGCGGCGGTGCCCACCGTCCGGGGAGCCTTCCAGAGCGGCTCCATGACCTTGAGGTGGGCCTGTGCGCTCATCTTCCAGGTGAACTCCTGGGCCCGGGCCCGCGCCCGTTGGGAGAGCTGCTTGTAGCGGGGACGGTCCTGGTACAGCGCGAGCGCCTCTTGCAGCGCGCGGACCAGCGAGTCCACCAGCGTCTCGTCATTGGCCAGGAAGGAGCGAACCACATCCAGCCCCGTCACCTGACTGGGCGCCCCGCAGAACGCGCGGCTGTGCCGCCAGTGCTTCATGCCGAGCTGCCGGCTGGCGATGGGGACGCAGCCGGCGAGCATGGCCTCGCCCTGGGCGATGAGGAAGGTGTCCATCTCGAACTTCGAGGGGAAGAGGCCGAAGTCCGCCGCCGCCGCCATGGCGACGAGGTCCTCCTCGGGCCGGTTGTGCCACTCCAGGCGGACCTGCTCCGGGAAGTCCTTCGCCAGGGCGTGGTAGGCCGGATCCGGGATGCCGTTGCCCGACAGGCAGCGGAGGATGAAGTTGCACTGCGCCCCCGTCTCCAACACCTTGCGCGCCGCGCGCACCAGCTCGTTCTGCCCCTTGTGGTGCACCGCGTAGCGGGCGTTGTGGAAGAAGGTGGGCAGCTCGGGCCGCAGCCCCAGCCCGCGCAGCACGTCCTCCCGCCGGTACTGGCTGAAGTCCGTCTGGTGCCAGCGGCCGCTGATGGCGCACCAGCCCACGAACATCTTCTGCTCGTTGCGCTGGGTGACTTCGGCCACCTTCAGCCGCCGGAACATGGCCTTGAAGGCCGTGCCCTCGAAGTTCCGGTAGAACTCCAGGTGTCCCTCGGACAGGAAGTCGACGGCGTCGCTGTACTTGAGCAGCAATGGGTAGAAGGCGATGTAATCGTCCGGGTAGGGGTAGTGCAGGTGGGTCTCGGGCAGGTACCCATTCAGGCAGCGGCTGAAGGCATCCGTCTGCGGCGCGTCGTTGAAGGGCGCCAGGTCGACGTGGACGCCCAGGAAGTCGAGCTGGGCCTGTAGCTCGGGCCGGTACACCTTCTTGTTGACCGGCATGTTGCTCTGCACGGTGCTCACCATGCGCTTGTTGGCATCGTCCCGGAACGCGAGCGGCAGCAGGTACTGGTAGAAGGGCTCGTGGGCGTGGATGAGCAGCTTCTCGTCCGCGAAGAACTCGCGGATGAAGAGCACCATGTCCATCTGGAACACCAGCGGCTTGAAGAAGCCCAGGTCCTTTCCCTTGCTCTCGTAGGGCGGATAGAAGGTGTCGCTGTACCGGTCCAGCATGTCATTGCACAGGAAGTACAGGTCCACGCCCTGGTGGCGGATCCGGTAGGCCCGCGTCTCCAGCTCCAGCTCCTGCCGGGGCTCGAAGCCGCGCCACACGCGCGGATCCAACTGGAGGGGCAGCGTGTAGCGGCGCCGGTAGGGCAGCTCCTCCACGGGGTAGTTCTTCTGGAGGTAGTCGAGGCGGCCGTGCGCGGCGGTGAGCACGGAGACCTGGTGCCCCTCGTCCCGGAAGGCGCTGGCCAGGTTCCAGGTGTAGACGGAGATGCCGCCCTTGATGAAGCTGTAATCAAAACCGCCGCATTCCAGATAGCACTCGAGGATGTGCATGACGTCGTCGCTCTATTCGAGCCCTTCCAGGTGGAGCAGGTAGTAGAAGTCGCAGTATTTGAAGAAGTCGCGGTTGTAGCTGTAGTTGTATTCCAGCTCCTGGAGGAGCCGGCAGACGTAGAAGAGCCGCGCATGGCTGGGGTGGATGTCCAGCGCGGTGCCGCGCTCGAAGGCCCTCAGGTACGCGCGCTCGATGCAGCCGAAGAGCCCCTTGCTCCAATCCGAGAGCACCGTGAGCTGGGCCTGGCAGGAGGGCGGCAGGCTGCCGGGGTTCTCCAGCACGAGCCGGGTGGCCTCCAGCTGGGTGTTGCCCAGCACGTCCTTGATGCCATCCAGGATCTCATCGAAGGCGAAGTACTGGATGGCGCGCAGCAGGCTGAGCAGATCCTGCAACACGGTCTGGGTGAGGAAGGCGGGGGCCTGGGCGTCGAGGCTGCGCGGGGAGACGTCGAGGATGGAGAGCCGGGGCGCAGCGCCCTCCGAAGCGGCGACGAGGATGTGCGAGAGGTGCAAGTCTCCGTGGGCGATGGTGGCGGGCAGCGGGGGCAGGTGGCGCAGCTTCCCAGGCGACAGGATGTCGTGGGACACCCGCTGGAGCTGCCGCAAGACCTGGGCGCGCAAGGGGGCGGGCAGGGACGCATCTTGCGCCACGGCGGCATGGAGCCGCTCCCAGCGGGCCCGGTGGGTGTCGAGGTAGGGGGCGAGCTGGAAGAGGGCCGCCTCGCCCGTCGAGGCACCCAGCCCCTGGTTCAGGCGCTGGTGAAAGAGCAGCAACTGCTCGCCGAGCTTGCGGCACAGCGGCTCCAGCTCCGCGAGCCCGCCGCGGGTGAAGGTGCCGGCCTCCTCTGGGGCCGCCACCACCTGCGCGATGAGGGCTTTGATGTGACGGCTGAGCGGCAGGTAGATGGGCTCGCCCTCGACCAGCGCCGTCATGGCCCCCAGCGCCTGGAGCCCCGTGCCGTCCTCGTAGGTGATGGAGCCCAGCAGCTCCGGGGCGAGGCCGCTGCCCGCCAGGAGCTGCAAGGCCCGGAGCTCATTGCCTCCATCGGTGCTCAGGCGCTTGTAGAGCTTGCAGACCCAGCGGTCCTCCCCGTGGCGAAGCTCGCTGAGGCAGTTGGACGACATGTCCACCTTGAAGGGGGTGACCTCCAGGGCGGGCGTCCCCGGCGAGGGCATCCGGGTCCGGCAATGCAGGGCGCGCTGCTTCTCGGTGGTGAGCGTCCGCTGCTCGCGCATGCATTGGAGCATCGCGGTGATGAACCCCGCGTCATAGGACGCATCGCTCAGCTGCGCCTCCTGCCCGGCGGTGGGGGTGACGCGCAGGGGGACGAAGTAGCGGTTGCCCGAGCCGTGGAAGCGCAGCAGCGTGAGCACGAAGGGGCTGGCCCCTCCGGGCAGCTGCACGAAGTCCTCGATGTCGAGCCCCGCGTCCTGGCCGCTGGGCTCACTCAGCCAGCGCTGGCCCTGGAAGGATTGAATCAACCGGGAGCGGTTCGCCTCGAGTTGGGTACGGGAGACCTGTCCTGTCATGGCGCTCACCTGGGAAGCTCAGACCTTCTGGTCATGCATCTGCTTGAGCACTTGGCCGAACACGTCCAGGGCCTGCTCCAGCTCCTGCTCGCTCACGGTGAAGGGCGGCCCCATGCGGATGATGTGGCCCCCCACACACGTCTTCACCCCCAGCTCCATGCAGCGCCGGAAGAAGAAGCGGGCCTTGGCCGCATCCGGCTCCTTGCCCTGGGGCGTCGTCACGAACTCCAGGGCATAGAGCAGCCCCACGCCCCGCGCGTCCCCCACGAAGGGGAAGTCCGCCTTGAGCGCCAGCAGCCCCTCCCGGAGCCGGGCGCCCAGCCGCTTCACCCGGTCCAGGAGCTGCTCGGACTCCAGCACCTCCAGGGTGGCCCGGGCCGCCGTCATGCTCAGGGGGTTGCCACCGAAGGTGGAGGAGGCCGCGCCGCCCTGGGCGAACTCCCCCTCGTTCAGCAGGCTCTTGCGCCCTGCCAGCATGGAGAAGGGAAAGCCCGAGGAGAGCCCCTTGGCCGCGGCCACGATGTCCGGCTGGACGTTGAAGAGCGAGCACGCGAGGAACTCGCCCGTCCTGCCCCCGCCCGTGACGATTTCATCCGCGACGAGCAGCACCCCGTTCTTGCGGCACTCCTCCTGAATCATCGGCCAGTACTCCAGCGGGGGAACGATGACGCCCGCCGCGCCCTGGATGGGCTCGAAGAACAGGGCCGCGATGTTCTTCTTGCTGCTGATGTGCTTGTTCACGAGCTGGGCGCACTGCATCTCGCAGCTCGGGTAGGTGCGTCCGAGCGGGCAGCGGTAGCAGTACCCCGGATAGCCCAGCACCGAGTTGCCGGAGAAGGACGTGGTGCCCACGTCCCAGTGCACCAGCATCCGGGCCCCCATGGTCTTTCCATGGAAGCCGTAGCGCAGGGCCGCCAGCCGCTGGCGCTGCGGCGGCACGGCGCCGAACACGGCGCGGATGGCGGCCTCGATGGCCTCGGCGCCCGTGGTGAAGAAGGCGAAGGTCTGCAGGTGCTCGGGGAAGTGCTGCGCCAGCTTCTCGCAGAGGGCGGCGCGCGCGTCGGTGGGAAAGTCGTGCACGTTCCACAGCCGGTCCAGCTGGCGGTGCATGCTGCCAGTCACATGCGGGTGCCCGTGCCCGGTGGACTGGGTGAAGATGCCCGCGGACATGTCCAGGTACTGCTTGCCTTCCGCGTCGAACAGCAGCGTGCCCCGGCCGTGGGTGAAGGCCACGCCGCCCAGCGCCGCCTCCTCGGAGATGCCCTGGTTGAGGTAGCGGCGCTCCGTCTGGAGGATGTCCTCAGTGCTCACTGTCGCCGTCCTTGCTCACCTGGAACACCACCAGCGTCACGTCCTGGCCGGAGTTGTTGTACAGGGCGTGCTCGCCCGAGGGCGGATTCACCAGCACGTCCCACGGCTTGACCTGGACGCGCTCGTTGCCGAACAGCATCTCGCAGTGGCCGTTGATGATGACGTACCACTCGCGGTTGTCGCCATGCCGGTGGCGGCCAATGGTGGCCCCGCTGGGGATGATGACGAAGTCGATGAAGTCCACCTGGACGGGAGAGTCCTTGCGCGTGAAGGCGCGGAAGACATGGATGAAGCCCTCGCCTCCATGACACCCATGCTCCTGCTTCATCAGTTCCTGCAGCATGTTCGTGCGCATTGTCGCTCCCGTTCAGCTCGCTAAAGACTCGTACCCCGGAAAGGGATGTGTGGGTTTCATCGGGCAGGCCGCCCCAGGCTCTCCACGAAGAGCCGCCACAGGGACACCGGTGGCATCTCCACCTTCACCGTCACCCGGTGGCCTGGCGCCAGCCCAGGGCCGCCTGGGACCGAGGCGGACGCCTCGCCGTGGGACGTCTCCCCGGGAAGGGAATACACGCGTTCGATCGCGCCCACCAGCGACGCCCGGTCTCCATCAAGCACGTGGACCTGAGCCCCCGGCGAAATGCCGCCCTGCCAGCGCCCCTCCAGGGGAAAGCGCACCTTCCAATGCGTGGTGTCGGCGAACTCCGCCACCAGCTCCCCGGCCCGGACGGGCCCGGTGGTGCGGTGGAGCAGGTCCGAGCGGAGCACCACACAACGGCAGGGGGCGGCGTAGACGCGGGGCGTGCCACCGCTGCTCCCCGGGGCGGCCGTGAACACCGGCTCGCCCGGCGCATAGACCTTGCCCAGCTCGAGCCGGTTCTGCTGGATGAGGCCGTCCGCCTCGCTGAGGAACTGTTCCAGCCGGCCCGGCTCGACGCGCCCGTCCGCCGTGTAGACCTCGTGCAAGGGCCGGGTGGCCAGGGTGGCGAGCAGGCCGATGCCGGAGGCCACCACGCCGAAGGCCAGCAGCAAGGTGCCGCGGTAGTCCCCGGAGCCCACGTCGCGTTCGTACAGGCGGTAGAGGAACTCGAGCACGGTCTACTCCAGGCGCCGCAGGGTGCCCTGCGCCAACCGCAGCACCTGGCTGGCATGGCGATGCGCCCCAGGGCGATGCGAGATGATCAAGAGGATGCGGTCCGCGGCGGCTTCGGAGAGGCGTTGAAAGAAGAGTTCCTCGGTGTCTGTGTCCAGGCTGGCGGTGGGCTCATCGAACAGCATCACGGGCGCCGCATGGTACCACGCGCGGGCCAGGTGCAGCCGCTGCTTCTGGCCGCCCGAGAAGTTCGTGCCCTCGTTCTCGACCTTCCAGGACGCGGCTTGATCCTCGCGCACGAAGAGGCTGGCGGTGGACCGGTGCAAGGCTTCCACCAGACGTGCCGAGTCGGGCGTGTTGCCGAAGAGGGTGATGTTCTCCTCCACGGTGCCATCCAGCAGCAGGCTCTGCTGGGGGCAATACGTCATCCACTGGGACAGCTCCGCTGGGGACAGCGTGCTCACGTCCCGGCCATTCCACAGCACCTGTCCCTGGGTCGGCCGCACGAGCCCCGCGAGCAGGTGGAAGAGGGTGGTCTTCCCGCCGCCGCTCGGCCCCTGGATGACATAGACATGGCCCGGCAGGAACTCGAAGTCCACCGAGCGCAGCAGCTCCCGGCCCGCCCGCTCGAACGTCACGCCCCGCAGCTCCAGCCGCTCCAGGCGCCCGGGGCTCACGGTCTCGCGGGCGCGGCGGGAGGACTCCGCCAGCACCGGCAGCACCCGGGCGAACTGGGCATCCGCCTCCGCCAGCGCCTTGGACAGCCGGCTCAGCCGGTAGACCGGCTCGTAGGCAAAGCCCACCAGCAGCAGGCTCAGGGCCAGGTCTCCCGCCGTCAGGCGCCCCTCGAACATGGCCAGCGCGCCCAGGGACACCAGGGCCAGGTACGTGGCCCCGTGGAGCATCTGCTGCCCCAGGGCCTGGCCGCTCTCGGCCAGGTCGCGCCGGAACGCCGCTTGATGGATGGTCCGGTTGTCCTGCTCCAGGGACTGGAGGATCGTCTGCTCGGTCCCCGTCAGGGTGATGAGCTTGCGCCCCTTGAAGATGTCCACGTACGCGCTCGCCAGTTGTCCCTTGGAGGTGACGTAGGCCGTCGAGAAGCGGCGGCTGGCGGTGTGGTGGAGGGCGAAGTTGAAGGCGTGGAGGAGGAGGAACCCCAGGCTGATGAGCAGGAAGACCGGGTTCACCAGGTACAGCACCCCCATCACCGCCAGGGACACGCACAAGGCATAGGCGCAGTAGTAGACGAACTCGGGCAGCAGCATCTGGAAGTTGGTGAGAATCAACGAGATGCGATTGACCAGCTCGCCTTCCCCCAGCGCGGACAGGCGCGTGATGGGCAGGGTGATGACGGACTCGAAGTAGCGCTTCAGCAGGCCCTTCTCGATGAGCTGCCGCAGGCGCAGGAACAGGTAGTCCTGCAACGCATTGAGCACCGTGCGGTTGAACACCAGCAGCAGCACGAAGAGGCAGAACAGGTGGAACTGGCGGGTGCTGCCCCACGGCAGCAAGGAGTCGACCACCACCTTGAAGCTGCTGGGAATCACGAACGAGAACAGGGAGACGAAGGCGATCAACCCCAGCAGGATCGCCCAGTAGGCCCCGTAGCCGGTGCGCAGGTAGCGCAGCAGGGCCCTCACGCAGCCGGCTCCCGCTCATGCCCCGGGGCGGCCGTGCTCAATGTGACGCGGCCCTGCTCGACGCGCAGGACCTGCTCGAAGCGCTGGAGGACCTCCGGGGCGTGGCTGATGACGAGGACGATGGCATCCCGCAGGGCGAGGATGCTGTCCAGCACCAGCAGCGCATTGGCCTCGTCCAGGGCGGAGGTGGGCTCGTCGAAGATGTAGATGTCCGCAGGGGTGGCCAGGGTCCTGAGCAGGCAGATCCGCTGCCGCTCTCCACCCGACAGCTCGGAAGGGCGCTTGTGGCCCCAGAGGGGCAGGCCCAGCTGGTCCGCCAGCCGCTGCCACGCCTCGCCGTGGCCGGCATCCCCCCGGGCGGGGGTGGCGTTGGCGGCGGCGCTGCGGTCCAGGAAGACGAAGTTGGCCTGGTCGTGCAGGGCCACCCGGCGCCAGAAGCCCGGCAGCTCCGCGGGGGAGAGGGGCTGCCCATTCACGAGCAGCCGGCCCGTGTCGGGGTGGAGCAAGCCCAGGAGCACATCCACGAGCGTGCTCTTGCCCGCGCCACTCTCGCCCTGGATGGCGCAGTGCTGCCCCCGGCGCAGCTCCAGGGAGACGTCCCGGAGCACCTCGGGCTCACCGGGACGGTAGCGGAAGCTCGCCCCTTCCAGCCGCAAGGAGGTGATGCGCGGGGCCTCCCCCTCGCGCGGGCCCGGGGCCTCCTGGACTGGCGCGCTCATCAGCTCGTCGAGGATGTCGTAGTTGGCCTGCATGGACTGGCCGTACACGTAGATGCGGTACACGTCGTCCAGCTTCGGGGTGACCATGGTGACGAGCACGTAGGCGGTGACCAGGTCCCCCAGGCTGATGGTGCCCGCCAGATACAGCGAGCCGCCAATCCAGAGCACCGACAAGAAGCTGAGCAGCGTCAGGGTGACCCGGCTGTTGTACGCCAGATTCCAGGTCAGCCACTTCCGGGCCTGGTTGTTGAAGTGCCCGGCGGCGATGTGGGCGAGCCTGCGCTCCACCGCCTCCGCGCCCTGGAAGCGCAGCAGCCAGTGCGAGGCGAACGCGGCCTTGAGAAAGCCGCTGAGCCGCCCCATGAGCTTCGGCTCCTGCCGCAGGGAGGGGGTGGCCCGGTCCGAGAGGAGGATGGGAACCCCGCACGTCAGCACCACCGCCGGGACGACGATGAGGACAAACGCGACGTGAAACGAGAGCAGCGCCACGGCGGAGACCACGATGAGACACAGCGAGCGCAGCAGGTTCCGCAACGTGTAGAGTTGGTGTTTCTGCAAGACCTCCAGGACATCCGTGAGGTGGCTCAGCAGCCGCCCCTGCTCCTGACGCCGGTAGAGCACATAGGGCATGTGGAGCAGACGCTCCCAGCAGCGCATCACCAGCCCCTGGGTGATGTGAAAATTGCATTGCGCGGCCCACGTGTTGAGCAGGAATTCAAGCAACGTTCCCGTCACCAGCACGGTGGCGGCCACCGCCGTCAACACCCACAGCGACGAGGTATCATGGCTGTATCGCAGGTGTTGCAACACGGTGCCCAGATACCAGGCGAACGCGAAGGGAAAGCTGAAGACCGCGCTGCCCGCGCTCAACACGAACAGCAGCGCCGCGGCGCCCCGGTGCCGGCTCAGCTCGGAGAAGACGCGGCGCAGCCCCTTCACGTTCAGTGCCCGGCGCCGCTCCCGCTCCAGCAGGGCCGCGGCGCTCTCGGCGGCCCCCGCGTGCGCGGGCCCCAGCTCCTTCAGGGCTTCTTCGACCAGGTAGCCCTTGTCACGCTGCAACCGGCGGATGTGGGCGAGGGCTTCGCTGTCCAGCAGGCGATGACGCTCAAGGATGGACAGCAATGACACAGGTTAATCCTTACGGCACGGCACCAATTCATTGGATTTTAGGTGGATCAAAATGCCGTGTCAACGGAAGTCCCGGGGGCCCGGGCAGGGCTGGCGACGCTGGGAAATCTACGGTAGAAGGCCCCCATGAGTCTGGAAAAGGAGAGACAACAGTCCCAGCTTGCGTTCCAGGCAAGCGGCCAGCAAATCGAGGTGGGCGAGAAGTCCGCCCTGCCGCTGCCCGTGGAGCAGTTGGCCCACACCACGCCCCAGAGCGAGTATGTGGTCAAGGCCATCGAGTCTGGGTTGACGGCCTATGTCTACCGGATCCAGGCCGGGGGCCGCCACTGGACGCTCAAGCGGAAGCGGGCCGAGAGTCTGGTGAAGAATGTGGATGGCCAGACATCGTTTCTCAACGAGGTCCAGCGCCGCCGCGACATCACCGCGCTCCAGCGCCAGCCGGAGACGGCCCCGCTGTTCACCCACATCGTCGAGACCCAGTACGCCTCCTTCCTGGATGGGGTCATCCTCTCGCCCTGGATCGAAGGCGAGCGGCTCCAGCGCTTCGACGGCCGGGTGTATGACCAGCTCTTCGGCACCATCGTGAACCTGGAGTTGAACGGCCTCTTCGAGTGGGACTTCTGCCCGGGCAATGTCCTGGACGACGGCCAGAAGATCTTCCTGTTCGACTTCGGGTACATGTACCGCTTCGACCCGCGCCAGCATTACAACAACAACGGCTTCGCGACCCCGTTGTTCCACGGCGTCGAGCGGTTCGAGACGCGCAACTTCTTCGACCACCTCCTGCGAAACCCCCACGGCCTGGATGCGCAGGGGCTCTTCGGCGTCTACCGCGAGGAAAAGACATACGCGCTGAAGCACTACGAGAACAAGCTTCAGCGGCTGGAGGCCATGAAGGCCGTCGAGCCCGTCTTGCAATGGCAGGCGGCCATCAACCAGCGCTGGCGGCAGGCCCTGCGCGGCAATGACAGTCTTCACAAGCTGTACTTGATCGAGTCCTTCCGCTCCAACGTGCTGGACCTCTTCGATGACTTGCATGGCAAGTCCTGCACGCCCATCACGCTCAAGAAGGCGGAGTTCGCCGTGAACACCCTGCGCGAGCACTTCACGCTGCTGCGCGAGGAGAACGGCCTGTTCTTCGGCGATGAGACGAAGACGCAGGATGAGCTCATCCTCAAGTACCAGGAGCTGAGGGCCAAGGCCGTGGAGTATCAGCTCCCCACGAGCTGAGGCCCCTGCGAGCACTCCCGTGAGCGGCGCACAGACCAGCCTGTTCATCCTGGGCGGCAGCAGCTTCTACACGCTGCTGCTGGTGGAGTCGCTGCACCGCGCGGGAGTCACTTCGCACCTGCGCCGCATCACCCTCTTCGGGCGGGACCGGCAGCGGCTCGAGGCCGTGGCGCGGATGTGCGGGCACCTGACGCGCGCCTCGGGGCTCCGGACGGACTTCACCACGGACTTCGAGACCTGCCTGGACGGGGAGTATGGCCTCGTCTTCAACCAGCTCCGCTTCGGGGGCATGGCCGCCCGCGACCTGGATGAGAAGATCGCCCTGGCCCAGGGGCTGGTGGCCGACGAGACCCTGGGCATGGTGGGGGTCAGCAACGCCATCCGGACCCTCGTGGGGCTGACGCCCTTCCTGGAGACGCTCCGGGGCAAGGCCGGGCCCTACACCCTGGTGAACTTCACCAACCCGTGCAGCATCGTCACCCAGTACATGCTGGAGCGGTTCGGGCTGCCCGCGGTGGGAATCTGCGACTACCCGGAGGTCCTGCGCTCCGCGTATGCCGAGCTGCTCCAGCAGCCGCGGGCGGCGGTCGACCTTCAGTACTTTGGCGTCAATCACTTCGGCTTCGTCCACGATGTGCGGCTGTCGGGACAGAGCATCTTCTCAGAACTCAAGGAGCGCCTGGATGCGTGTGCCCTGGCGCCCGCGTACCACCGGGCCTTCGAGTCGATCGTCATCCCCGCGTGGGATTTGATCTTCAACCGGAATGCGGTCTGGGAAGGGCAGCGGCAGAAGCCCAACCGGGCCTCGTTCCTGTATGCGCTCGAGCAGGAGCTGGCCGACAAGGTGAGACAGACACCCCTGGAGGCGCTGGCTCCGGAGCCCTTCCTGGAACGGCTGGCCGCGCGGCGGTGCGATTGGTACGATCTCATCGTCACCCCCGTGCTCTCGAACCTGCTTCAGCTCGCCCGCGACCCGTTGATCCTCAACCTGGGAGTCCCGGACCCTTTTGGTCTGGGCTGCCGCACGTGCGTCGTCGAGACCAACGCCCGCATGGGGGCCGAGGGCCATGTGGCGCTCGCGCCGCCGGAGCACGTGGCCCGCCTTCCCGAGTTCACGCTCGTCAAGCAGATGAAGCAGGCCGAGGTGGAGCTGCTGGAGGCCATCCTGGAGCGCTCGCCCCAGCGGGTGCTGCGCGCCTGCCTGATGAACCCGATGATTCAGGACCACCGTGCGGTCCGGGCCTACTTCTCCGCCCTGTCCGAGGTGGACCCGCTCATCAAACCCCTATCCCCGTCGCCGTAACCGGCGAACGTCATGGAGTGCCCCATGGAGAGCCCATCGGTGGACAACACACGCTGGCTGTTCGACACGTCCCGTTTCCAGGCGCAGGGCTACATCCACCTGCCGTCCTTCGTGCATGGCGCCGAGCTGGAGGCGCTCCAGGCCGAGGTGCTGGCGCTCATCTCCAACAAGGCGCTCATGGTGCCCCGCGAGGGCTCCGAGCACTTCTTCAAGAAGTACCAGTCCACGAGCTACTGCTACGTGGACCGGCACGCGCACGTGCCCACCCTCGCGGCGCTCATCGAGCACCCCCGCCTGCGCCACATCGTGCGCGAGCTGCTGCCGGAGGAGGGGCTCTTCCATGCCTCGCTGGTGCAGTACCACAAGGCCGGCGAGGGGCAGGCCATCCCCTGGCACCAGGACATCGACCCGGAGACCGTCGGGGCGGGGCAGATGTTCAACTTCCTGCTCTACCCGTTCGACACCTCGCTGGAGTCCGGGGCCCTGCACGTGGTGGAGGGCAGCCATGGGAACAAGCGCCTGCCGTCCGGCGAGCCCCACGGCGACCTGCCGGGCCAGAAGCAGCTTTGCCCGAAGGCAGGCGATCTGGTCATCACGGATTGCACCCTGTTCCATAAGGTGAACCACAACACCTCGGGCCGGGACCGCGTGTCGATCAACATGCGCTTCCGCAATGGTGCGTTGGATCGGAAGCAGACCTCCGTGGGCATCTATCGAAATGGGCGAGTGAACTACGCGGGTTGAGTGACGACATCATGGCGCATATCAAGGTGGTGGGTGGCGGTACGAGCGTTCTGGGCACCACGCTGCAGGTCGCCGCGCAGGCGGACTTCGGCTACGGCGTGCACAACGAGGACGGGCTCTTCGAGCCGGGCAGCTCGCTGCTGCTCGGCCTGTGCCGCGACGCGCGCATGCTGGTGTGCATCAGCCCCTCCGTGGACCGGCTGCACGGGGAGCGCATCCGCCAGTACTTCCGCGCCCACTTCGCGCCGGAGCAGTACCGCTTCCTGGTGCTGAGCACCTCCGAGTCGAACAAGTCGATCGAGAACGTGCTGCGCCTCTGCGAGGCCGCCAAGTCCTTCAGCCTGGACCGTCACGGGCTGCTGGTCGCTATCGGCGGCGGCATCGTCCTGGATACGGTGGGCTTCGCCGCGTCCATCTACCGGCGGGGCATCCGCTACATCAAGGTGCCCACCACCCTGGTGGGCCAGGTGGACGTGGCCGTGGGCGTGAAGACGGGGGTGAACCTGGCCGGTTCGAAGAACCTCATCGGCACGTACTACCCCGCCTACGCGACGCTCAATGACCGGGGGTTCCTGTCCACCCTGCCGGCCCGGGAGCTGCGCTGCGGGCTGGCGGAGATCATCAAGATGGGGCTGGTGTGTGATCCGGAGATCTTCACCGCCCTGGAGCGGCACTTCCTGCCGCCCCTGAGCCGGCGCCTGGAGCACGCGCTGCCGCAGGAAGCGGTGGTGGGCGCCATGGTCCGGATGATCGAAGAGCTGCAGCCCAACCTGTTCGAGCTGAACCTCGAGCGCCTGGTCGACTTCGGGCACACCTTCAGCATGAGCCTGGAGACGGCGAGCGGCTATGCCCATGCCCACGGCGAGGCGGTGGCCATGGACATGGCGCTGTCGGCCTGCTTGAGCAACGAGCTGGGCATCCTCGCGCAGGCCGAGTTCGAGCGGATCCTCACGCTGCTGGAGGTGGTGGGGCTGCCGGTGTTCGACGCTTCGCTCTGCTCGGTGGATGCGATGTGGCAGGCGCTGATGGAGGTGAACGTGCACCGCGGGCACCGCATCAACCTGGTGATTCCCGCCCGCATCGGCGAGGGGATGTTCCTGCACGGGCTGGAGGATGTCCCCCGCGAGGCGCTGGCGCGGGCCATCCGCCGCATGGCGGAGCGCGCCCAGCGCGGGCGCGCGGGCCTGCCTCCCGCGGTGCCCGTCAGCGCCGCTTGACGGCGAAGGGCCCGAAGCCCTGGTCCGCGGGCATGACCTCGACCACGTTGATGTTCACGTGGGCTGGCCGGGTGACACACCACTGCACCACGTCCGCGATGTCGGCCGGCGTGAGGGGCTCCATCCCCTCGTAGAGCTTGCTGGCGCGCTGGGTGTCGCCCCGGAACCGCACCTGGGAGAACTCCGTTTCGACCATGCCTGGTTGCACGTCGGTGACCCGCACGCGCGTGCCCACGAGGTCCGCCTTCAGGTTCTGCGAGAACTGGTGCAGGAAGGCCTTGGTGGCGCCGTAGATGTTGCCGCCGGGGTACGGGTAGGTGGCGGCCACCGAGCCCAGGTTGACGATGTGGCCGCGGTTGCGCCGCACCATGCCGGGGAGCAGGGCATGCGTGAGATAGACGAGCCCCTTGCAGTTGGTGTCGATCATCGTCTCCCAGTCATCGAGGGAGGCCTCGTGCGCGGCGTCCGTGCCCAGGGCCAGGCCCGCGTTGTTGACGAGGATGTCCACGGAGGCGAACTCCGCCGGCAAGGCGGCCAGGGCGGCCTCGACGTCCGGGCGCGAGCGCACATCCAGCACGAGCGGGTGGGCGGGCACCGCGAGCTTCGAGGCCAGTGCCCGCAGCCGGTCTTCCCGCCGGCCCACGAGGACGAGGCGTACACCGGCCTGTGACAGGGCGAGGGCGCAGGCTTCGCCGATGCCCGAGCTGGCCCCCGTGACGAGGGCTGTCCATCCGTGAAGGGTGTGCATGGGGAAATCCTTGGAGCGGCTGCTCATTCCCGGACATCGTCCGGAAGGGAAGAGGGTCCTGAGGGTCGCAGTCCATGTTACATGGCCCGCTCGCTCCACCTGTGAAGGAACGCGCTGGATGATCGTTGGACGGATGTTGTCCTGGCGTATCGTGATCCGATACACGGGCCGGCCAGTCGCGCTGCATGTGCTGCTCGCCCTGGGCATTGCCGCCGCCCATGAGTGGTGGGGCGCCACCTGGCTGGCGGTTCCCGCGCTCCCCGTGACCGTGCTCGCCGCCGCGCTGGGGGTCCTGCTGGCCTTTCGCAACAACTCCGCCTACGACCGGTGGTGGGAAGCCCGGACGCTGTGGGGGGGGTTGGTCAATACCTCACGCTCCTTCGCCCGCCAGGTGCTCACGCTCCTGCCAGCCCCCACGCACCGGCCGCTCGAAGGCAGAACGGAAGGGGCTGAAAATACCCCCCGCCTGATGCAGACGGCGAAAGAGCCTTCGCCGGCCTCCCAGCTCTCCTTCTGGTCCGTGACGAGCGATGGCGCCGTCCGGGACCGGCTCGGCAAGGCGTACGAGGCCTATCCCCTGGACTCGCTGCCGGCGCGGCTCGTGTCCCTGGAGATGCCGCAGGAGGTGCAGGGCACCCGCGGGGTCATCACCGGCCTGTTCGAGGGCATCAGCGATGAGGCGCGGGAGCTGGTGTATGCGCAGATCGGCTTCGTGAACGCGCTGCGCTGCCACCTGCGGCGCCAGGATCCGTTTCCGGAGATCGCCCCGTTCTTCCGGTCCTCGGTGCTCGAGGCCCTGCGCGAAGAGCACAACGTGCCCACGGCGATCCTGCTCTGGATTGGAACGCGCCTGCGGCTGCTCTTTGGCCAGCTCCACGGCGAGGAGCGGGTGTTCCTGCTGGTGGCGCTGAACAACACCCTCAATGAGCTGACGAACATCCTCGGCGCGTGCGAGCGCATCAAGAACACCCCCCTGCCCCGGCAGTACGACATCCTGCCCCGGGCCATGGTGCGGGCCTACCTGGCGATGCTGCCGCTGGGGGTGGTGAACGACCTGGGGTGGCTCACCCCTCCCGTCACCGCCATCATCGCGTTCATGTTCATCGCGATGGACGCGGTGGGGCACGACGTCGAGACCCCGTTCGAGAACAGCTTCAGCGACACGCCGATGACGGCGCTCTCGCGCACCATCGAGATCAACCTGCGCCAGTCCCTGGGGGAGACGGAACTGCCCCCGCCGGTGCAGCCCATTGATGGGCTGCTCTACTGACGGGCCGGGGTCAGGTGGGGCTCACCCCGGCCACCAGGTAGAAGCGGAACTCGCCCGAGTTGACGCCGTAGGCCACATCCACGCCGAGCAGCGGCAGGACGATGCTGCGCAGGTACAGCCGCAGCCCCGCGCCCACCCCCTGCGCCACGGTGGCGTTGTCCAGCCCGCTCTGGGCCTCCGGCAGGTAGCCGCGCACCACCCGGCCGGTGATGTCCCGCAGCTTCTTGTCCTCCGGCAGCGAGCGCCACATCAGCAGGCCCGAGTCCGAGAAGCCCACGCCCCGGAAGGACAGGGAGCGGATGGTGAACAGGGGAAAGTGGTACTCGGCGGTGAAGGACAGGCGGGTGTCCCCGCGGAACTGCCGGTACAGGAAGCCGCGCAGCGAGCCCGCGCCCGCGACCAGCTCCTGGTGGAACGGCAGGTCCTGGCCCAGGCTGGCCTCGGCGCGCAGCACCAGGTTGTGCTCCTGGAAGAAGCGGATGCCGTGCCGGTAGAGCACCCCGGCGCGCTGGTAGCGGAAGTCGCTCCACACGCTGGGCGAGGACAGCTCCCAGGAGCCTTCGAGGTTGATGCCCTCCATCACCGCGTGGAGGTTCTGCCGCGTGTCGAGCCCCACCATCAGCCGCAGCGAGGTGTCGCGCTGCGCCGGGCCGGGCTCGAAGGCCGGCTCCACCACCTCCGTGTCCGTGGAGGGCGGCCGCGCGTCGATGAGCATCAGCCGGTACTTGGCCGCCACGCGCACCCGCTCGGCAATCATCGCCGCCAGCTCCCCCGTCACGGAGGCCGAGTTGAGCCGCGTCCGGCGCAGCACCTCCGGGACATCCTGGCTCGCGTCCGGGCGGAACTCCTCCACCCGGTCACTGCGCAGCTGCCCCTCCAGGCTCAGCCGCAGCGGCGGAAAGCCGAAGAGGTTGGGGTCCAGGTAGCCCACGAACAGGCCCGTCTCCGCCGTGCTCACCTGCGCGCCCGCGACGAACTTCTTGCTGCGGCCCCAGAGGTTGCTCTCCGCGTACAGCACGCCGCCGCCGATGTTCGAGTTGGAGAGCGAGAAGGTGGGGGCGATGACCCAGGAGGCCTTGTCCTTCACCTCGAGCAGCACCCGCACCTGGCCCTCCGCCATGGGCTGCGTGCTGACGCGCACTTCCTGGAAGAGGCCCGTGGCCACCAGGCGCCGCTCCACCCGGGTGAGCTCCTCCGGGGAGAGGGCATCGCCCGCATCCAGCCGCGAGTAGGCTTGGACGGTCTCCGGGCGCGTCTTCTCCGCCCCCAGCACGGTCACTTCTCCCACCACCTGCGTGAAGGTAGACGTTTCTGGGAGCGCCAGGTTCAGGTCCGGGGAGAGGGGCTCCTCGGGGAGGGGGGAGGCTTCCTGGGCGCTGGCCAGGGACACCCACAGGCACCCCATCACTCTTCCGTACCGCCTCAGCCGTCGTCCGTTCATGGGCGAGAATCCTACCTGGGGCTTCCTCGAAGGGCTGCCCGGGAGACAAACGAGAAGTCCCTGAAACCCCGAAGCCTTTCTGTTCACTCTTGAGTAGAGTTCCCCGGCTCGCGGGTCTCGAATGCCCGGGTGCTTCAAACCCCTAGTGGAGTGCATTGATGAAGACAGGTGTATTGGGCCTGGTTGTGGGCCTGTTGGTGGGATTGGGCGTGGCAGGGGCTCTCTGGAGCCGGGGCGCTCCCGCGGATACCTCGAAGGCCGCGACCGCCCAGGCCGCCGCGGCCCCTGCGGCGCCCGCGGCGGCCCCCACGGCCCCTCCGCAGCGTCCGTTGGTGTCGTCCACCGTCTTCAAGGTCCCCCTGGACGACTCGCCTTCCCAGGGCCCCGCCGACGCGCTGGTGACGCTGGTGGAGTTCACCGACTTCCAGTGCCCGTTCTGTTCCCGGGCGAGCGCCTCCGTGAAGCAGGTGATGGAGGACTACCAGGGGCAGCTGCGCGTGGTCATCAAGCAGCACCCGCTGGCCTTCCACGCGCGCGCGCGCCCGGCGGCGCTGGCGTCCCTGGCGGCGCACGAGCAGGGCAAGTTCTTCGAGTACCACGACAAGCTCTTCGCCAACCAGAAGGCGCTGGATGACGCGAGCCTGGAGACGTACGCGAAGGAAGTGGGGTTGGACATCAAGCGCTGGAAGAAGAGCCTGACGGACCCGAAGCTGGCCCAGGCGGTGGACCGGGACACGGCGCTGGCGGTGTCGCTGGGCGCCGGTGGCACGCCGGGCTTCTTCGTCAACGGCCGCTTCTTCTCGGGCGCGCAGCCCATCGAGGTGTTCCGCGCCGTCATTGAGGAGGAGCTGGGCAAGGCGTCCCTGCTGGTGAAGGAGGGCATGAAGCCTTCGGACGTGTACGCCTCGGTCCTCGCCCACGGGGCGAGCGCGCCGCCGCCCCCGCCCGAGCCGCCCGCGCAGAAGGTGGACCTGGGCACCGCGCCGGCCAAGGGCCCCAGCGACGCGCCCGTCACGCTCGTGGCCTTCTCGGACTTCGAGTGCCCGTTCTGCTCGCGCGCGGCGAACACCGTGAAGCAGCTGGAGGGGGAGTACCAGGGCAAGCTGCGCGTGGCCTTCAAGCACCAGCCGCTGCCCCGGCACGCCAACGCGAAGCTGGCCGCGGCCGCCTCGCTGGCCGCCAACGAGCAGGGCAAGTTCTGGGAGTACCACGACAAGCTCTTCGCCAACCAGACGGCGCTGGACCGGGCCGCGCTGGAGCGCTACGCCGAGGAGCTGAAGCTGGACATGGGCAAGTTCAAGTCGGCGCTCGACTCCAACAAGTTCGACGCGCAGATCTCCGCGGACTCCGCCCAGGGCCACCAGATTGGCGCCGCCGGCACGCCGACCTTCTTCGTGAACGGCCGGCCCATCGTGGGCGCCAAGCCCATCGAGAACTTCCGCCGCGTCATCGATGACGAGTTGCGCAAGGCGGGCGTGGCCGCCCGCTAACCCCGCGAGGGCCACCGCGCCCGGGGGCTTTTGGCGCCCCGGTGCGCGGGCAGGTAACGGCTTCGAGGCCCTTGGGCCTCAGCCTGCTTGCCTGCCAGAGGTTTCGAGGAGAAAGAGTCCTGGATAGAGGGTTGCCCCTGGTTTGGGGGTGAACATCCTCATCGAGGACCCTAATGAGCCCGCCGCTTCCAGAGGACGCCCGCAGGAAAGCATCGCCACCTCGGGATGATGGGAATTCCTCCGCGAAGTCCCTGCCGGAGCTTCTGGACGCGGGCCAGACCGCCTTCTTCCTGCACTGGGTTCAGCAGGCCCGCTTGCTGGGCGCAACCCAGACGCTCCCGGACGAGGCGCTGATCGGCACGCTGCCACGCTTCCTGGAAGAAATGACCGGCGCCCTGCGGCAGGAGGCGGGGGGGCCCAGCGGCTCCCCGTTGCCCGGGCACAGCCACGTGGCCGCGGCCCATGGCCGTCACCGGGTCCGCCTGGGGTTCGACGCGGCGCTGGTGGTGCGTGAGTTCGCGCTGCTGCGCGATTGCCTCTTCGAGTGGATCCAGCAGCGCGGCCTGCATCCGTCCGTGGCGCAGCTGCGGCTGCTCTCGCGCTGCATCGACACCGGGACGCGGGAGGCCCTCTCCCAGTTCAGCTCGGCGACGCAGGCCTCGGCCGCGGACGGGGAGCAGCTCACCGTGGCGCGCTACCGCCTGGTGATGCTGGCCACCAACGATGTGGTGTGGGATTGGGATCTCATCTCGAACGAGGTGGTGTGGAACGAGGCGGTGCGCCTGGTGCTCGGCCACGCCCCCCAGGCCATCGGCTCGGGGCTGTACCTCACGCCCGCGGCGTGGTGGCTGGAGCACATCCACCCGGAGGAGCGCGAGTGGATCTCGGAGAGCATTCACGCCGTCATCGACGGAAAAGAGTCCTTCTGGCGGGAGCGGTACCGCTTCCGCCGCGGGGACGGCACCTACGCGGCCGTCGAAGACCGGGGCTACCTGGTGCGGGACGCGGGAGGGCGGGCGCTGCGCATGGTGGGGGCGATGCAGGACGTGACGGCCCGCCATGCCGCCGAGGAGGCCCTGCGCCAGAGTGAGCTGCGCTACCGGCGGCTGATCGACGCGGGCGTCTTCGGCATGCTGGAGTGGAGGGCCGACGGGGCCGTCACCGCGATCAATGACGCCCTGCTGGGGCTGCTGGGGCTCACCCGCGAGGCCGCGCTGGCGCCGGGCTTCGGCCTCTGGAAGCGCCTGGCCGCTGGGAACGGGGCGGCCCTGACGCAGTTGACGGAGACCGGCGCGTTGCCGCCCTTCGAGGCCCGCTACGGGCGCGAGGATGGCCGCCAGGTGGACCTGCTCGTGAGTGGGTTCGCCCTCGATGCGGGGCATACGCGCGGCCTGGCGCTGATGCTCGACACCACCCGGCTGAAAGCGGTGCAGGAAGAGCGGGAGCGCCTGATGGTGCGGCTGCAGGAGAGCGAGGAGCGCTTCCGCAACATGGCGGACCATGCCCCCGTCCTGCTGTGGGTGACGGAGCCCTCCGCCTTGTGCTCCTACCTCAGCAAGGGGTGGTACGACTTCACCGGCCAGACCGAGGCCGAGGGGCTGGGGTTCGGGTGGCTGTCGAAGGTTCACCCGGACGACGCGAAGCGCTCCAGCGAGGTGTTTCTGTCCGCCAACGCGCGGCAGGAGGCCTTCCGGCTGGACTACCGGCTGCGGGGCAAGGGCGGGGAGTACCGCTGGATGATCGACTCGGCCTCGCCCCGGTTCGCGCCGGACGGCGAGTTCCTGGGCTACATCGGCAGCCTCACCGACATCACGGATCGCAAGCAGGCCGAGGTCGAGCGCGAGGAGTTGCTGGCCCGCGAGAGCGCGGCCCGCGAGGAGGCCGAGGAGGCCAACCGGCTCAAGGATGAGTTCCTGGCCACCGTCAGCCACGAGCTGCGCACGCCGCTCACGGCGATGCTCGGCTGGGTGCAGATGCTGCGCATGGGCACCCTGCCGGCCGCCAAGCACGCCCGGGCCCTGGAGACGGTGGAGCGCAACGCCCGGGCCCAGGGCCAGCTCATCGAGGACTTGCTGGACGTGAGCCGCATCATGTCCGGCAAGCTCAAGCTGGAGGTGATGCCCGTGGAGGTGAGCGTCGTCGTGGAGCAGGCGCTCGAGAGTGTGCAGCCCGCCGCGGCCGCCAAGGGCATCCGCATTCAGGCCGCGCTGGACTCCACTGGTCACGTCATGGGGGATGCCCAGCGGCTGCAACAGGTGGTCTGGAACCTGCTCTCGAACGCGGTGAAGTTCACCGCCAAGGGCGGGCGCATCCAGGTGCTCGTCGAGCGGCGCGACTCCTCGGTCGACATCACCGTGGCCGACACCGGCCGGGGCATTCCGGAGAAGTTCCTGCCGCACGTGTTCGACCGGTTCCGGCAGGCCGACGGCAGCACCACGCGCAGCGCGGGAGGGCTGGGGTTGGGGCTGTCCATCGTCCGGCACCTCGTGGAGTTGCACGGCGGCACCGTGCAGGCCCTGAGCGAGGGGGAGGGCAAGGGGGCCACCTTCATCGTCACCTTGCCCATGTCCGTGGCGCTGCGCCGGGAGGTGGTCATCCCGCGCTCCATGGCGCCGGACCTGCCTCGGGGGCTTCAGTGCCCGCCGGAGCTGGCGCACCTGCGCGTGCTGCTCGTGGATGACGAGGAGGACACGCGGGAGCTGCTTCGGACGTTGCTCGAGGGCTGCCAGGTGACGATCTTCACCGCCGCCTCGGCCGAGGAGGGGCTCGCCACGCTCGTGTCGAAGCGGCCCGACCTGCTCATCTCCGACATCGGCATGCCCGGGGTGGATGGCTATGGCTTCATCGCCCGGGTGCGGGCCTTGAGTGCCGAGGAGGGGGGGCGGACGCCCGCCGTGGCGCTCACCGCCTACGCGCGGATGGAGGACCGGGCGCGGGTCCTGCTGGCGGGCTTCCACAGCCATGTGCCCAAGCCCGTGGAGCCGGTGGAGCTGCTCGCGGTGCTGGCCTCGCTGTCCGGCCGGTTCGCCCTGGACAGGGAATAGGCCATGGCCGAGGAAGACCGTCAGAAGTGGAACCAGCGCTACCGGGAGCCGGGAGGCAGCGGGGAGCCCTCGCGGTTTCTCCAGGCGCTCGGGGCCCGGTTGCCGGAGCGGGGCCGGGCGCTGGATGTGGCGGGCGGGCGCGGGCGCGAGGCGCTGTGGCTGGCGCGGCGGGGGCTGGAGGTCACTTTGGTGGACATCTCGGAGGTGGCGCTCGTCCAGGCCGAGGCCGCGGCGCGCGAGGCGGGCGTGGGCCTCCAGACGCGGCAGGTGGACCTGGAGACGGGAGCCCTGCCGCCGGGGCCGTTCGACGTGGTGCTCTGTCTGAACTTCCTCCACCGGCCGCTGTTCGCCGCCGTGGCCGGGCGGCTCTCGCCCGGAGGGCTGTTCGTCTTCGCGCAGCCGACCCGGAGCAACCTTCAGCGCCACCGGCACCCGTCCGCCCGGTTCCTCCTGGAGGACGGCGAGCTGCCCGGACTGCTCCAGGGCCTGGAGGCCGTCTCGTACACCGAGGGGTGGACCGAGGAGGGGACGCATGAGGCCCGGCTGGTGGCGGTGCGTCCGGCCCAGTAGGCTGGGCCGCACATGGCCCGCCGCAAGAAGACGGAGGACGAGAGCACCCGCCGCGTCCGCAACCTGATTGCCCTGGATGCGGCGTTGATCATGCGGCGGCTGGAGGCGCGCCGGGACGAGATGTTCGTCCTGTTCTCGCGCCTGCGCAGCCGCGAGCCTATGCTCACCACGCTGACCACCCGCTTCACCAGCGCCACGTTCCACGACCTGGTGCACCTGCCCGAGAAGGAGCAGGCCGTGGTGCATGGCTTTCACGAGCGGTTGGATGAGATGCGCTGGTACTTCACCTACACCGAGGACATGCCTGGCACCGTCCAGCAGACGTTCAGCGTCCTGTACCGGCGGCTCGAGGAGGCCTACCGGCAGCTGGTGGTGGCGCTGGGGCCCCCCCTGTCTCCCCAGGGGGCGGTGGTGGTGGAGGCCGAGCCGGTGCGCCCGGAGCCCGTCACGGGCCCGCCGCGCCTGCCGCGCCGCGGGTGAGGCGCCAGGCCGCGTGGGCGCGGTACAGCCCCAGGGCGTAGAGCCCCACGAGCACGGCCAGACAGACCCAGGCGAGGGTCATGTACCGGTGGACCAGCGTGTTGACGCTCCAGCCGAACATGTCGGTGAGGGCCGAAGGGTCGCTCGGCCCGCTGCCCTCGTTGCGGCCAAAGGGGATGGAGCCGAAGTTGCGCCGCGCGTCCCACCAGACCTTGAAGATGTCCACGAAGGCCGCCGCGCCGATGACGAGGAACCCCCAGCGCAGCCACCCCTCGTGCAAGGCGCTGCCCTGGGGGGCGTAGAGGGTGGCCATCAGCAAGGTGCCCAGGATGAGCCCGCCCCCATCTCCGTTGAAGTAGATGAGGGCCCGCGCCACGTGCGAGCGCACCAGGACGGTCCCCACGAATTGCAGGCCCAGCAGCACGAGGCCCGCGATGAGCAGGGGACGGTGCGCGCGTCGCCAGCCGCGGTAGACCATCAGCCCGAAGGCCCCCGCCAGCAGCACCGAGAAGAACGGAGAGCGCACCTCCTCCACCGAGGTGGCCCAGGGGCCGGGAAAGGCCTTGTAGCCGCAGAGCCAGGCGGTGAGGGCGTGTCCGGACTCGTGAACCCACATCGAGAGGAAGACGCGCGTCACGGTCCGCCCCAGCCCGGAGGAACACAGGAGCCACATGCCGAGCAGGGCCCCGGGCAGGGCGAACGCGCGGATGTAAAACTCCCGCGCGGCATCCTCGGCCGCGCCCCGCCAGACGAGGGGAGGGGAGAGGGGCTCCGGGCGCACGGCTTCCGCCAGGACAGCGCCGGGGGCCTTCGCCGCGAACCGGGCCTCCGCCTTGGCGTAGTAGACGCCACACTGGGGGCATTCCGGGGCGGGCGCCCGGGGAGCGCCGCACCGGGGGCAGGTGCTTGAGGCAGGAGACGCCATCAAAAGCGAGTTTACAGGAGTTTCGCCAGGAGGATGGGAACCGAACGCTTCTCCCGAAAAGCCCTGCCTCTTGCAGGCGGTTTGGCTACAACGCGCTCCGCGTACCGGGACGGTCCCGGGTTGGCACCGAATTGAAGGAGTGCTTGTGATGAAGCGGAACGGAATGCAGTGGCCGGCGTTGGCGCTCGTGGCGGGTCTCATCTTCACCGTGGAGGCGTCCGCGCAAGAGGTTCGCCGCGGCGGCGTGGGCCGTTTTGGCTCGGCGGGAGAGATCGTCCTCAGCTCGGACCTCTCGGGCAGCATCGGCTACCGGAGCGCCGGCGATGGCCAGTTCTTCATCGTCCTGCAGCCCGCGGGGGACTACTTCCTCAAGGAGAACCTCTCGCTGGGTGGCTACGTGACGCTGGCCACCGTGTTCCAGGAGGGGCCCAACGCGGTCCAGGCCGGCCTGGGCGTGCGCGGCGGCTACAACATCTGGCTGAACGAGACGGTGTCGGTGTGGCCCCGGCTGGGCCTGGGCGTGAACCACGAGGACTACGGCATCGGCGATCGCACGTTCCTGTCGATCAGCCTCGAGGCGCCCTTCCTCGTGCACCTGACCTCCAGCTTCTTCATCGGCGCGGGCCCGGGGCTCATCACGGAGCTGGGGGACGACACCTCCGCGACGCTCCAGGTGTCCACGCTGCTGGGTGGCCACTTCTAAGTTGTAGAGAGCAGGACGCGCGCCGGGGAGCGTTTCCCGGCGCGCTGTTTCATCCCCGTGAGTCCCCGGGACGGGCCCGCTGCTTCATGGCGAGGACGAGCTTCTCGCGGAGGGCCCTGAGACGCCGCGCCGAGTCTCCGTGCTCGTGCCTGAAGTACAGGACCGTTCCGGCGAGGCAGAAGAGGCCAAAGACCCCGAAGAAGATGCTGCCCAGCCAGGGCCCCACGCCCGAGAAGTACACGGTGTGGGTACGGGGGTCCACGCGCAGCTCCACGGTCTCGCCCAGCCTGTCCGTGGTGGAGGGGCGGTCCTGCTCGACAGGGGACTCGTGGGAAACACCCTGCAGCTCGTAGCGCACCCGGTACTCGTAGCACGTGTAGGAATACTTCCGCTTGTCCTTGTCCGTGGACGTGCAGACCAAGGGGTTGTAGCCGCTGATCACCCCTGGGACGCTCACGGAATGGGCCGTGAAGCCGGCGGCATTCACGCCGAACGCAACAGCTCCCGCGAAGAAGCCGAGGGTGACCGCTCCCAGGATCAAAAGGCCTACCCAACGCATGTACCACCCTTTGGCGCGCCGCTTCCTCTCCGCTAATCGCTGAAGAATCTGAGGAAGAGGACCGTTGTGGCGAGGAGCATCAGTCCAAAGACCGAGAAGAAGATGCAAACCACCCAGGGCCCCACGCCCGCGAAGTACACCGTGTTCGTGCGGGGGTCCACGCGCAGCTCCACGGTCTCGCCCAGCCTGTCCGTCCCCCGGGGGCGGTCCGGCTCAACGGGCGAGTCGTGGGAGACGCCCTGCAGCGTGTAGCGCGCGCGGTACTGGTAACACGTGTAGGCATACTCCCGGTCGTTCGAGTCCGTGGACGTGCATTCCAGGGTGTCGTGGCCGCTGATGACACCCGGGACGCTCACGGAATGGATCGTGAAGTCGGCGGCCTTCACGCCGAACACAACGGCTCCCGCGAAGAAGGGGAGTGACAGCACTCCCGGGAGGAAAAGCGGTACCCGATGCATGTACAACCCTCGTGGAGTCTTCCCGTGGGAAGAGCCGGGGCCCGCACCTTAGCCCAGGCGCACCCGGAACCTTGGCGCGTAGGTGTCATGACCACCTGGGAGGGGGCATCGGGGCCGTGGGGATTCTGGAGTAGGCTCCGCCCCAACCCCTTCGCCCCGGGCCTCGCATGGTCGCTTCGCTCGTTCGTCCCGCCCTCTGGAAGGCCCTTCTGTCCGTGCCCCTGGTGCTGTGCGCGCTGCCCGCCCAGGCGCAGCCGCGCATCGGCGTGGGGTTGGACCTCTTCACCGAGAACTCGCACCTGACCGGGGAGCAGGCCATCAACCTCTCGCGGCGGGATGAGTCCTTCGACTACGGCAGCACCAGCATCCTGTCGGCCACGCTCTCCATGACCGTGCCCGCCCCCATCGCCCCGGAGCGGGTCCGCCTGGGCGGCGGGGTGCGGCTGTTCGGCAACTACGGCACCGAGAACGAGGGCAAGCTGTTTGGCCTGGGCCTGCTCAACCAGGCCTTCGTCAGCGGCGAGTATGGCCTGCCCGTGGCAAACCGGACGGAGGCCCTGGTGGGCCTGCGCGGCGGGCTGTCCCTGCTGCTGCCCGGACGCGAGTTCAGCGATGAGATCGACCGGCTCCAGGATGACGGCGTCAGCGTGTGGAGCGTGCCGCGCGTGGGCTGGCTGCTGGGCCTGTCGCTGGGCGCCCGGCGGCGCATGAGCGAGAAGATCTACCTGCGCGCGGACCTCGCTGGGCAGTTCGAGAAGCTCTACCTGTTCTCCACGAGCCAGAAAATCGATGGCATCCAGTTCGACAAGAACTGGGACACCTTTGGACTGCGCCTGGGCCTGACGCTCGGCGCCGAGTTCTCCCTCTGAGCCTGACCATGCCCTCTTCCTCGTTCAAGCTGGTTCTCACCGCCCTGGCCGTGGTGCTGGCCTCCTGCTCACGTGACAAGGGCTTCGATCCGGAACACCTCGCCGTGGGGCCCGGCGGGCTCGTGGGCAACGGGCCGCCCCTCAACGAGGGCGACTTCGCCGGCGGCAACGACGTGCTGCCCGCCGCGCGCGAGGCGCCGCTGCCGGACGACTCCCGCCCGCCAGACTGTGATGGGCAGTGCGTGGCGTATTGCAACGCCGCGAACCTGCACAACCCGGTCAACCGGGGGCTGTGCCGCAGCCTGTGGGGCGTGGGGCTCTCGCACCGGCCCATTCAGCACGCCGAGGCGTGCCGCCGGCTCTTCGTGGACATGACGGGGCGCCTGCCCACGGCCGAGGAGGCCGAGGCCACCTGCACCGGCAACTGGGACGCCACGGTGAAGGAGCTGATGAACAGCAGCGAGTTCATCTTCGTCAACCAGCGCCGCGCCGCCGACCGGTTCCTCTACAGCAACGAGGTGGTGAACCTTCAGGCCATCTACGACATGGACCGGCTGGTGGAGAAGCTCTACCGGGGCAAGGTGCCGTATGACCAGTTCGCCGCCGTGGTGAGCGCCCACCCGGTGCTCACCCGCCGCCATGCGGCCCCCGGGGACAAGGTGGAGGCGCTCTTCCGCCTGTTCCTGGGCCGTCCCCCCTTCGAGCACGAGAAGGCGGACATGTCCCGGCTCTACTGGCTGTGGCACTCGGGCTATTACGACCACCCGCAGTTGGGCTCGCGCCTGCCCGACGCCTTCATCCGCTTCCGCTGCCTGACGAAGGAGGGCGCGGTGGACCCCGTGAAGAAGGGCGAGTGCACCAGCGTGCTCTGGGGCTACCACGAGCTGGTGCTCACCCCGGACCTGCGCGCCTCCCAGGACCGGCAGATCAACGAGCTGACGGTGTGGAACGGCTTGCTCTCCCCGGAGGAGTGGGGCCAGCTCCAGATGCCCGGCCGCGTGCTGTCCCAGGAGGTGGCCTTCTGGGAGCGCGCCGTGGACGACGTGCTGGAGCTGTACCTGGGCTACGACGTGTCCTCGCAGGTGCCGGAGGTCCGCTCCGAGCTGGTGCGCTGGCTGCTGGACCACCAGGGCGACCTGCGCTCCGTGCACCACGCGGTGCTCACCTCCGCCGCCTACCTCCAGTCCCACGAGGGCGAGACACCCACCGCCTACCGCTGGACGTATGGGCCGCTGAAGCAGCTGGAGGCCGAGGTGTGGATCGACTCGATGGCGCGCAACACCGGCTACACCACCTCGACGTGTGACCACCGGCTCAGCCAGCCGGAGAACCTGCTGCGCGCCGGCAGCCTCTCCACGTACCGGGTGCTGGAGAACTCGCGCTGGAGCCTCGATGCGCAGGGCAAGGTGGACACCCGCTACGCGAACCTGGCCCGCACCCTGGGCGGCTGCCCCGAGAACATCGTGGGCGGACGCTTCAAGGTGGTGAGCATCCTCACCACGGGCACGCAGTTGTCGTTCGTGAACGAGCTGTGCAACCCCACGCTGGAGCCGTCTCAGACGGCCGCCCCCATCGAGCGCCTGCTGCCCGAAGGGGTGGAGGGCGCGCGCGCGCTGACGCCGGAGCTGGCCCGGGACGTGGCGGCCCACCAGTACCGCACGCTGCTGGGCCGTGCCCCCAGTGCCGAGGAGCTGGCCGAGGCCCAGGAGGCCGGAGGCCAGTGCCTGCTCACCCGCTGCTCGGCCGAGGCGTTCGCCCGGCCGCTGTGCTTCGCGATGCTCTCCAGCGCCGAGCGCCTCTTCTACTGAGTTCACGGGAAAGCCTGTCCATGTCCGACGACACGAAGAAGCCCCTCACGTTCGGCCGCCGCGGGTTGCTCCAGGGACTGGGCGCCGGTGCCACCGCGCTGGCCCTGCCCACCCTGTGGCTGCCCCGCTCCGCCTATGCGCAGACGTCCGGGCGCAACAGCGTGCAGCACCTCATCTACATCCGCCTGTCAGGCGGCTTCCGCTTCACCACCGCCTTCAACGCGGACAGCGCCGAGGAGTTCAACCCCTTTGGCCGCTCCAGCCAGCGCGCCCCCGGCACCGAGTGGGGCGTGGGCAAGCTGCTGGAGCGCGCCTCCTGGCTGGAGGAGGAGGAGGGCGCCGCCCGGGCCGACCTGGGCATGCAGCCGGTGAGCGCCTTCTCCAATGAGATCTGCGTGCTGCCGTGCGTGGACCACGAGCCCTTCTCCGCGCGCGCGGACGGCAACCACGGCACCGGCTTGGAGCGTTTCCTCACCGGCTTCGTGGGCGGCACCACCAGCTTCTTCACCTTCATCAACTACGGGCTGCGCGAGCGGGTGGCGCAGGAGACGGCCGCGGGCCGCACGGTGCTGCCCGCCTTCAGCCTCGGCGAGGCCGGCATGGCGCTGGGCGCGGGAGCCTACGCCGGGTACCGGCCGCCGGTGCTGGATGGCAGCGGCTTCGAGCGCTTCAGCTTCGACCCGGACTCCGGGGTGCCCGAGTGGGCCCGCACGCTGGCGGGGAAGATGGACAGCCGCATGCGCGACCGGCTCCACCTGCGGCTGCGCAACAACGTGGAGGTCTACCAGCAGAGCCGCGAGGCCACGCGCTCCTACGGCAAGATTTTCCGGGATCCGCTGCTGCGCATCGGGCCCTACTCGCAGGACACGGCCGACGGCATCAGCAACCAGGAGCTGATGACGATGCTCGGGGACACCCCCACGGGAAGGCAGGCGGCGCTCGCGCTGCGGCTGTTCCACTTCGGCTGCCCGGCCGTCTTCCTCAACCAGGGCTTCTACGACTTCCACTCTGACGAGGAGGAGGGGCTGTCGGGAGAAATCGAGCAAGCCAACCGGCTGCTCAGCGGCCTGCGCGCGGCACTCAAGCGCATGAAGGACCCCACGGGCCTGTCCTACTGGGACAAGACGCTCGTGGTGGTGGGCAGCGAGTTCGGCCGCACCACGGGCGGCAAGCGCTTCAACTCCGCCAAGGGCAGCGACCACAACAGCGACCTGGCCACGCGCTGGATGTCCATGCCGATGATGGGCGGGGTCATCTCCTCGGCGGGCAAGGGCGGGCGGCTGCTCGGCCAGACACGAGGCTCGGACCTCAAGGCCGAGGGCAAGGTGTATTCCTACCGCGCGGTGATGAAGACGATGCTGGATCTGCTGGGCGCGGACCACAGCGGCATCTTCCCCGCGGACAACCCCATCGAGGATCTCTTCACATGATGCGCGCTTCGCTCGCGGGTGTCCTGGCCCTGCTCGTGGCCGGGTGTGGCGGTTCCGGCCCCTACACGGGCCCTTCGGGAAACATCCCCTTCGAGCCCCAGCGGCCCACCCCGGGCACGCCCGTGGGCGTCGCGCCCTACACGGGCGAGGATCCGCTGGTGCTGGAGGCCCAGGCCCGGTTGAGCACGGGCGCGGACCTGCAGCGCAAGGTGGTGCTGCGCACCTGCGGCCCCACCAACGGCGTGTGCCACAACCAGAAGGAGTACCCGGATCTGCACACCGCCGGCACCTTCGCCGCCGCCATCAACGCCCCCTGCAACGTGCAGGCGGGCAGCTACGAGGGCGTGTACGACCGGTGCGAGCGGCTCGGGGACCGCTTCAAGTTCACCGAGCAGTCCTTCAAGGAGATCGAGATCGGCTGGTACGCCGTCATCCTCGGGGCGTACGAGGAGTACCCCGACCAGTTCACCCCGCCCGACGACGCGCCGGGCTTCCACATGCACCTGAGGGACCCGGTGCCGCTGGCGCAGGGCAAGGCGCACTGGGGCACGGGCACCTTCATCCGCAACTTCATCAACGCCCAGGGCAACGTGGAGGCCCTGTCCTTCGCCAGCTACAACACGCGCTGGTGGGTGCTGGGCGATGGGCGCCACCTCTTCGGCGAGGTGCGCGACTACCAGCGCGACGCGGTGGATGCGCTGCTCTCGGTGGGCATCCTCCAGGGGGACCAGAACCGCAACGGCGTCTTCGGCGCGCGCGAGGGCAAGTCCGTGCCGCTCCTCAACCCGGGCAAGCCCGAGGAGAGCTACCTGGTGGCCCGCATGCGCGGCCACATGCAGGGCGAGGCCATTCCCGGCTCCCGCATGCCGCTGGCCAACCAGCCGCCGTCCATCCCGGACATGCTGGCGCTCATGTGCTTCATCGAGGGGTTGGACCCCGCTGCCTCGCAGTGGAACCTCTCCTCCTCCATCGACTACGCGCGGTGCTCCTACTCCGCCAACCCGCAGGCGCTGAGCCTGGTGGGCACGGGGGTGACGTGGCGCCAGCGCGTGCAGCCCATCCTCCAGTCGAGCTGCGGCGGCTGCCATGGCGGCTCCAGCCCCCAGGGCGGGTTGGATCTGCTCTCGGCGGGCACGTGGGCGCGCCTGCGCCAGCCCTCCGCCCAGAACCCCAACCTCAAGCTCATCGACTCGGGCCGTCCGGAGACGAGCTACCTGTGGCTGAAGCTCTCGGGCGACGGCAGCATCCTGGGCGCCCGCATGCCGGTGGACCCGCTCAATGGCAACCGCACGTTGCCCCCGGAGCAGCTCGCCGACATCGAAGCGTGGATTCTCGCCGGAGGGTTGGAGGACGGGTGACCGGCGGCAGGGCTGGCCAATGCATACATGAAGTGAATTTAAATTTTACTGTTTCATAGGCAGTCTCCTGGGCCTCCCATCCAATGCATGGGTGGGAGATTCCCAAGGCAGAAACCCCTATGACGGTTGTCACCCCTCTCGACACCGCGCGTCCCGGACGCGTCAGACCCCGCAGGACGGTCTTCACTTCCCTCATCGCCTTGTGCGCAGCGCTGGGCGCTTGCGGCGTGGAGCCCTCCGAATCGCCCGTGGAGCGGCGGTCATCCGCGGAGCCGCAGGCCCTGTCCACGGCGCCCCAGGTGTCACCCGCGCTGCCCGTGCCCTCGGCGAGCCCGGGCCCGAACGCTTTGCAGCAGCAGTTCGTGGTGGCGGCGGGCAACGGCATCTCCCTGCTGGCCTGGTGGGAGGTCTACGACGACAGCCCCAGACTCTTCGGCCTCCGCGTGAGGGCCTCGGATGGCGTCGCGCTGGATGCCAGCCCCCTCCTCATCAACTCGGGGAACGTGGGCGTTCCGTTCGATCCCGCCGTGGCCTTCGACGGCACGAACTTCCTGGTGGTCTGGACGAATTACGGCGCCTACCCGCTCATCTATGGTGCCCGGGTGAGGGCCTCGGATGGCGTGGTGCTGGACCCCACGCCATTGCTCATCAGCCGTCCGCCCGTAGGGCCTCCGCCTTATTATTCTTCGTTCACGATCGCGGAGACTCCCGGGGTGGCGTTCGACGGGAATAACTACCTGGTGGTCTGGGCGGGCGTGTGGTTCGTGCCGCCGCAGGGCTACGCCTACGGCATCATGGGCACGCGCGTGAGCCCCTCGAACGGCTTGCCTCTGGAGGCCACCAGCTTCCCCATCGCCACGATGGGAAATGGCACGGGCCAGAGCGGTACCGAGGCGCGCGTGGCGTACGCGGACGGCAATTACCTGGTGACCTGGGAGCAGGGCGGCGACATCAAGGCCGCGCGCGTCGGGGCCGCCTCGGGGCAGGTGCTGGACACGGTGGCCCTGAGCCTGACGGCAGGGGCCGGCGCTGAGCGCAGCCCGGCCGTGGCCGCGCGGGAGGGGGAATTCCTGGCGGTCTGGACCGGCGCGGACAATGGCCTGTGGGGCCGGCGGGTGAGGGCCTCGGATGGCGCCAAGCTGGGCTCCGCGGACCTCTTCCTGGGCGAGGCCGTGGTGGCCCCCGCCGAGGTGACGTTCGACACGGAGAACTACTGGGTGGCCTGGCAGGGCACCCGGGGCGGGGCCCGCAGGGCCCTGGTCACGCGCGTGACGACGGCGGGCAACGGGGCGGCGGATGCGGAACTGGTGCTCGCCGAGGTGCCCTCCAGCAGCATCGTGGAGCGGGGCGCCATCGCCTCGGTGGGCCCGGGGCTCGTCCTGTCCGCGTATCTGGCGAATGATCCCGCAGGCGTGCTCCGGCCGTGGAGGCGGCTCGTGACCCATGCATGTGGCCCGGAGGAGCCGTCCATCGTGATCACGGGGGGCGCGGCGGTGACGCTGGAGTGCGGGCCGGGCGTGTACCAGGATTTGGGCGCGCAGGCGTTCGATGCGTGTGGCCGCAGCCTGCCGGTGCAGGGCTACAACACCGGCGCCGATTCCAGCGGACCGGGCCCCAACCTGCGCAACGAGGGCATCTACCAGGTCTCCTACACCGCGCGGGCCGCGAGCGGCGTCATGTCGAGCGCCGTCCGGACGGTGACGGTGGACGACCGGACGCCTCCCTCGCTCACGCTCAAGGGCGCCGCGCAGATGACCCACACGTGCGGCAGCCAGTGGGTGGATCCCGGCGTGGAGGCCCAGGACGCCTGCTACGGGAACCTCACCGCGCAGGTGTGGCGCTCGGGCACGGTGAACGGCTGGGCCGTGGGCACGTACACGGTGACGTACTCGCTGACGGACAGCGGCGGGAACAGCGCCGCGCCCCTCACGCGCACCGTGAACGTCGTCAACTGCCCCTGGTAGCCGCTGCGGCTCCGGCCGGGGCCTGCCCCCTTTCTCCTCCGTGAGAGGGGGGCAGGTCAGGCGCGTTCAGCCCGCGTCGCCGGGGGCCCCGGCGTCCGGGCTCCCGCCATCGGGAACGCCCGCGTCGGGGGCCCCGGCATCCGGCGTTCCGGAGTCCGGTGTCCCAGCGTCGTCCGGCGTCCCAGAGTCCGGTGTTCCCGCGTCCACGGGGGGCGGGGCCTCTTCTCCACAGGTTTTGTTGGCCTGGCAGATCAACCCGGGCTGGCAGTCCTCGTTGCGCATGCACCGGGTGTTCTCGCCACAGCTGGCGCCCGCGCCGCCGCTCATTCCCTCCACCCGCATGTGGTCCTCGTTGACGTAGGCGGCGATCTTCTGGTTGCCGAAGGAGCCGATCAGGTCGTGCGTGAGGGTCACGACGTTGCTGGCCTGCGAGGCCGTGATGTCGAGCGAGACCGTGGCGTTGTTGAAGGCGTCCCGGATCTTCTGGGCGACGGTGGTGGTGTTGTCCGAGACGCTGAGCTGGATGCGGACATTGGAGTCGTACCAATCCCCATCGCGGTCGAACTCGAAGGTCACCGCGGGATGAATGCCGTCGCTGATGATGAAGCCATTGCGGTCCCGGATGTTGCCGGCGTTTCGAACGGTGAGGCGTCCCGTGGCCTTGGCGAACTGGATCTGCATGCACGCGGCGCTGCACGTCCCGCAGGAGTCGTTGTTGCCGTCATCGCACTTCTCCGCGCCGTTGATGACGCCATCGCCGCAGTAGGCGCCCTCCAGGGACAGGGCCTTCTGGCAGTCCGCCCGGCAGGTGGTGCAGGTGGGCGTGCCATAGGGGCAAGCGTTCTCGGTCTCCTGGTTGCCGTCGTCGCACACTTCCTCGGGGATGTTCTTGGTGCCATCGCCGCAGTAGGCGCCCACGAGCTGCCTGAGTTCCATGCAGTCCGCCCGGCAGCCCTGGCAGGTCTGCTGCCCGTAGTTGCACGTGGTCTCGGTGATGGTGTTGCCGTCGTCGCAGACTTCCCTGCGGGGCTCGGCCTGGTCCAGGAAGGTGTCGCCGCAGCGGTTGAGCTTGCACGTGGGCAGGCAGTTGCCCGTGGCGCTGTTGTTCACGCCGTCATCGCACTCCTCGTTGGCGGCCGGGTTCGTGAAGCCGTCGCCACAAGAGGGGGCCGTACAGTCGCCATCGCAGGTGGCAGAGTTGCCCCGGGTGTCACACGCCTCGTTGGCCTGGCTGTTGAGAAAGCCATCGCCACAGACCGCTGGGGAGCAGTCGGAGTCACAGGTGGCGGAGTTGCCCCGGGTGTCGCACTGCTCGTTGGCCTGGGGGTTGACGAAGCCGTCGCCGCAGTAGGCGTTCGTGCAGTCCGCGTCACAGCCCAGGGTGTTGCCCTGGGTGTCACACTGCTCGTTGGCCTGGTTGTTGACGAAGCCGTCGCCACAGGAGGAGGGGGTGCAGTCGTCATCGCAGGTGGCGGAGTTGCCCGCCGTGTCGCACTGCTCGCCCCGGGTGGTGTTCGTGTCGCCATCGCCGCAGAAGGCAATCGTGCAGTTGCGGTCGCAGGTGAAGGTCTCGCCTCCGCCCCGGTTGTCGCACTGCTCGCCCGCGCTGGTGTTCACGATGCCGTCACCGCAGGAGGCCAGGGTGCAGTTGCTGTTGCAGGTCTCCGACTCGCCCTGGGTGTCACAGGCCTCTATGCGCGGCTCCTGGGCGTCCACGAAGCCATCCCCGCACCGGGCCAGCACGCACTGGAGGCTCACCTCCACGCAGTTGTCCTCGTTGCTGCGGTTGCCGTCGTCGCACTCCTCGTCGGAGTCCCGGGTGCCGTTGCCGCAGCCCTCGCCCGAGCGGCAGTCCGCGCTGCAGCCATCGCCGTCCAGGGTGTTCCCGTCGTCACACACCTCGCCCAGGAGGGTATCGGTGACGCGGTTGCCACAGCGCTCGTTGGAGCGGCAGTTGGCGCTGCAGCCATCCTTGTCCTCGAGGTTCTTGTCGTCGCACACCTCGCCCACGGTGGTGTCGGTGACGCCGTTGCCGCACAGCTCGCTCGACTTGCAGTCGGCGCTGCAGCCGTCCAGGTCCGCGGTGTTCCCGTCGTCGCACACCTCGCCAATGCTCAGGTCGATGGTGCGGTTGCCGCAGGACTCGTCCGACGTGCAGTCCCGGCTGCAGCCGTCCCCGTCCAGGATGTTGCCGTCGTCACAGATTTCATCGGACTGGACGATGCCGTCGCCGCACGGCGTCTTGATGCAGACGGCCTGGTTGGCGGCGCATGCCTGGCCCTCGGGGCACACGAGGCCCGAGGGGCAGAGGACGCTCGCGGGCTCGAAGCAGGAGACGAGCGGAAGGGCCAGGAGCATCCACAGCGGGAGGCGCAGGCGGGAGGAAAGGGTGTCTCGGTGCATCGAAGACCTCAGAAGCGGAAGGTTGCCTGGATGCCGCGCTCACGGCCGCCGAGGAGGGGCGCGAGGTTCACGGCCTGCGTTTCGCTCTCCACCGCGCCGGGGTTGATGCGGTAGGGCTGCGGCCGGTTGATGTAGGCGAGCACCGCGCCGGTAATCACCGCCGCCCCGCCCAGCGCATAGGTGCCGAGCGCGGCCCGCTGGAAGTTGTCGCCCCGGATGCGCAGGTCGGTGACGCCCTGCGGGGGCACGCAGCCGCCACAGGCGGAGACCTGGGTGTCGAAGTCGCGGTAGCTGTCCCGCGACTGCATGTGGAGCGCCCCGCCGCCGAGCGCCACGGCCACTCCGGCGCCCATCAGGGCCCAGGGCTTCCACGCGGACCAGTGCCGGCGGTACCGCGTCAGCTCCTCGGCGGTGTACAGCTTGAGCGCCAGGGGCGTTGTCTCCCCGGGCAGCAGGGTGCGGCTCATGTCGGTGGTGGGGTGGCCCTCCAGGGAGACCCGCAGGGTGTGCGGGCCCGGGCGGACGAGCCCCTCGTAGCGGCCCGGCGCCACGAACAGCACCCGGCCGTCCATCGTCACGGTGGCGCCCGGCGAGTCACAGGTGAGGATGACCCGGGAGAGCTGCTTCTCCACGAGCGTCTTGTAGGCGCGCGCGTTCTCGAACTTCTCGGCATCCAGCGGGGCCGCGCCGTAGCGCATCGCCGCCTCCAGGTGCTCGTGGACCTCGATGGGCTGGTCGAGGTTCAGCAGCGCCAGGGCCATGTTGTAGTGGATGGCCGGGTGGTCCCAGAGCGCGAGCGCCTGGCGGTACTTCTCCGCGGCCTGCACGAAGATGGATTCCTTCAGCAGGGCGTTGCCCGCGCGGAACAGCTCCAGGGCCGTCTTCTGTTTGTCCGGAGAGACGCCCTGCGCCCAGGGGCGCTCGGCGCCCCCCTGTGCGAACACGGGCGCTGCCCAGCACAGCAGCCACACCAGGGCCAGGGCCGTCGAAGGCCTGCGCTTCAGCATCCTCGGATTCTCCTCACTTCAAGTCGTCGATGATGGGGCTGCCCAGCTGCGACTGGAGGCGCTGGACACGGTCTTGCTCGCGGCGCAGCAGGGCCTGGAGCTCTCTCGCGGCCCGGAGGGCATCCTGCTGGGCCTCCCGCGCCGTGACGGCGTTCTGCTCGGCGTTCTTCTTGGCCGTGCGGGCGCGCCACTGGGCCATCTTCGCCCGGCGCAGCGCCTCCTCCAGCTCCTGGTTCTTGCTCTGCAGCTCGTTGTTGGCGAAGGCCACCTGGGCGTTGGCGGCCTCGGCCTGCTGCTGGGCCTTCTGGCGCTCCAGCTCCTTGGCCTGCACCTCGGCGAGGCGCTGCTTGGCCTCCGCCTCCGCCCCGCGCGCGAGGTTCTCGGACTCGCGTGCCACGGCCTCGGCGCGCTGGGCGGCCACCGCCTGGCGCTCCGCCTCGTGCTGCGCGTTGCGGATGACCACCAGGGCCACCCCAGAGGCGGCCACCAGCAGGCCCAGGAACACCGTGGTGCCCACCACCAGCGCGCGCTTGCGCCGCGTGGCGCGGGCCTCCTGGGCGAAGACGGCCTTGAGGAAGTCCTGCTGCACCTGGGGCAGCTCGCCGCGGTAGCGCCGCTGGAACCGGTGCGCCTCCTCCACGGCCTCGCCCCGCCAGAGCAGGTCGCCGTCGAGCCCCTTGGCGTGCCACTGCCGGGCCGCGTTGCGCAGCTGCTCCAGGAAGGCCGAGTCCTCCTGGCCCTCGTCCAGCCAGCGGCGCAGCGTGGGCCAGCTGTGCAGGAGCGACTCGTGCACGATTTCCACCGTCGCGCCCGACTGGCCGCTCCCGGTCTGCACCACCAGGAGGCGCGCCTGGACGAGGTGGTCAATGAGGATCTGGATCTCCGAGGCATCCCGCGACAGCTCGCGCAGCTCCTCCATGGAGACGATGGCCCGGGTGCGCTCGGGGGTGACGAGGCGCAGGAGCACCGCGCGAGCCAGCGCGCGCGCCTGGGAGGGCAGCTCGGCGAGCACGTGGTCGGCGTGGCTGGCGAGCGCCCCCGCGATGCCGCCCATGGCCTGGTAGCGCTCTTCGGTGAGGAGCCTTCGCGCCGTGTCCCGCTCCTCCCAGAGCTTCGTGGCGGCGAACTGCAGGAGGGGCAGCGCGCCCTGGGTGGCCTCCAGGTGCTGGAGCATGTTCTCCACCATGGCGGGCGTCTCGAAGCGGAACCCCGCCATCTCTGCGGGCTGCACGAGCGCGTCGCGCAGCCCCTCCCGGCTGGGCGCGGTGAGGAAGAACAGGCCCTGGTTCAGCTCGGCCATGAAGCGCTCGTCCTCCGGCACCCGGTCCAGGAAGTCCGAGCGGATGGAGAGCACCACGCGGATGGGCGAGGTGGCGTCGTCCGCGATGCCCGACAGGCAGGCGGTGAAGGCCCGGCGCTCGCGCGCGTCGGGCACCAGCGTGTAGAGCTCCTCGAACTGGTCCAGGAACAGGAGCACCTTGCGGCGCTCCCGCCGGGCGCGGCTGCGCAGCACGGAGCCCACGTAGCCGGGCTCCGCGTACAGCCGCTCGACGAGCTGGGTCTGCGCCTGGATGTCCTCCTCGATGGTCGTGGAGGAGCCCACCAGCGGCGCCACGATGCTGGCGAGCGCCGCCAGCGGGTGGCGGCCCGGGCGGATGACGAGCGCCTCCCACGCCTCGCCGGAGCGCTTGAGCAGCGGCACGAGGCCCGCGCGCACGAAGGAGGACTTGCCCGCGCCCGAGGGGCCCACGACGGCCATCAGCGGCTGGTCGTGGATGCGGTGCACCAGGGCGGCGATCTCCCGGGAGCGGCCGAAGAAGCGGTCCGCGTCGGCCTCCTGGAAGGAGGACAAGCCCGCGTAGGGGCTCTCGTCCACGCGCAGCTCGCGCGCGTAGCGGCCCGGCAGGAACGGCTCCAGGGCGCGTAGCAGGGCCGGCGCATCCGCGAAGCGCTGCTCCTTGGGCTTGAGCAGACACCGGTCCACCACCTCGGCCAGCTCGGGGCTGATGTCCGGGGCCACGTCCCGGAGGCGCGGCATGGGCTCGTTGTAGTCCGCGGTGACGACGAGCTGCGGGCCGCGCAGCGGATCCAACGGGTGCTTTCCGGCCAGCATCCGGAACAGCATGATGCCCGTGGCCCAGATGTCCGTCCGGTGGTCCACCCGGGCGCCGCCGCGCCACTGCTCCGGCGACATGTAAGGCATGGTGCCCATGATGGCGCCCCGGCGCGTCAGGTCCGAAATCTCTTCGTCCAGGTTCACGCTGGAGGGCGGGGGCGGCTCGGCGGCGAGCGCGGGCGCCACCTCGGGCTCGGGCGGGTGCTCGGGGTCCTGGAGCACCTTGGCGATGCCGAAGTCGAGCACCTTGATGGCGCCCGACTCGGTGACGATGATGTTGTCGGGCTTGAGGTCGCGGTGGACGATGCCGTGCTCGTGCGCGACGGCCAGGGCCTTGACGACGGGCACCACCAGCTCCACCGCGCGCGCCGGGGGCAGGCGCTGGCCGGCAATCACCTTGTTGAGCGGCTGGCCCTGGATGAACTCCAGCACCATGAAGGGGCTGCCGCGGAACTCGCCCACCTCGTAGATGATGACGATGTTCTCGTGGCTGCAGCGCGCGGTGGCCCGGGCCTCCAGGATGAAGCGCTTGGTGATTTCCGGGTTGGTGGAGTGCAGGAACTTGATGGCGACGCGGCGGCCCAGCCGCGTGTCCCGCGCGAGGAACACCGTGCCCATGCCGCCGCTGCCCAGCTGGCGGATGAGCTCGTATTGATGGATGCGCGTGCCAGGGGCGGGCACGTGGCTGGCGCCCTCGGGGCGCTCCTCGCCGGTGTGGCCGGAAGGGAGGCTGTCTCCCGTGGGGGGACGGGAGGGTTCCGCCCCGAGCCGCTGCGAGGGATGGGAGGTGTCGGGAGGGAAGAGGGCCTCCAGCTCCGCGGCCTGGGTGCGCTCGTCGGCCTCGGCGTCCCCGGGGAAGGCGGCAGCGCCACGTTGGGAGTTGGGTGCACTCTTATTCATAGATTTCGAAGCGTTCCTGGCGGTTCCCCCGGCCCGCATTGTGTGGCGGGCCCGGGGAACTCCACAAGTTCATGGTCTTGCGGCGGAAGCGGTTGGCCGCAAGCCCAGGCTTCGAGGTGTCTCAGGGGCTCTCGAAGACGAGCAAGCGATTGTTGCCGTAATCCGAGACAAACAGGTAAGGCGTGGCGAGGTAGAGCCCCACGGGCTGGTAGAGGCTCCGGGCGCTGGGCGCCGTCCCATTGGGCGGATCGAAGCGCGCGTTGGAGGTGAAGTCGGGCTGGCCCAGCACGGTGTCCGCGGGGGCACCCGGCGCCGCCGGGAACTGGTTCCAGAGCAGCACGCGGTTGTTCTGGTATTCGGCGACGAAGATCTGCTGGCCGGTGGAGGTGACGCTGTAGGGCGCACTCAGCCGGTTCGCCGCGAGGCCCGCGGTGCGCGAGGTGAAGTTGGCCTGGCCGAGGACGCCCTGCGCGGGCTGTCCGGAGGTGGTGGGAAACTCATTCCAGACCAGCACCCGGTTGTTGCCGGTATCGGCCACCAGCAGCCGGGTGCCGTCCGTCCAGACGCCCGCGGGGGCGGAGAGCGTCGAGGCCGTGGCGGTGAGGTCCCTCACGCCATCGCCATCGGCATCATTGGCGGCGCAGGTGGTGAGGGAGCTCTGGCCGAGCACCAGGTCCGCGGGGGTGCCCGGCGTGCTGGGGAGGCTGTTCCAGACGAGGACGCGGTTGTTGCCGCTGTCCGCCACGAGCAGCTTGCCGTGGCCCATGAAGACATCCTCCGGCAGGCCGAGCGAGCGGGCGTCACATTGGAACCCGGCGGTGTCGAAGTCCGGCTGTCCGACGACGAGGTCCGGAGGGGCGGCCGAGCTCGCGGGGAGGGTGTTCCAGACGAGGACGCGGTTGTTGCCCTTGTCCACCACGGCGAGGCGGGTGCCATCGGAGGCGCTGCCCTCGGGACTGGAGAGCCCCGTGCGCCCGCCGCCCTCCGCGGTGCTCGTGAAGTTGGGCTGTCCCAGCACGAAGTTCGCCGCCGCCCCGTTCTGGGTGGGCAGGCCGCTGAAGCCGAGGACGCGGTTCGAGTCCAGCTCCGGGATGTAGAGCGTGTCCCCCGCGAACACGGGGCTTCCCCACGGGCCATTCAGGGTCTGGGCCCCGGCGGTGCCCCCCTGGTCCGGGCTGTTGTGGGTGAAGTCACTCTGGCCGAGGACGCGGCTGGCGTTCTGGAAGGGGGTGAAGGCAAACCATGGCGCGCAGACGGCGCGCACGGTGTCCACGGTGCCCGCCACGGTGCCGCTCGCGTTCGTGAGCGTGCAGCGGTGGCCCTGGGGCTGGGCGGCGATGTCCACCGCATAGGTGCTGCCCCGCGCCTGCCGTGTGGGGAAGGAGAAGGGGCCGTTGGTGGTGAGGGACAGGCTCTCCGTGCCGTTCAGCCGGAGCTGGAGCGTTCCCGTGAGCCCCTCCACCGTGCCTCCGACGGCGTAAGTCCTCGCCGCGCAGCTCACCTGCACGGAGGTGATGTTCGCGCCGCTCACCTGGCCGGTGCCGTTCTGGACGGTACACTCCTGCTCCTCGGGCGAGGCCGTCACGCTGACCTCGTAGCGGCTCTTGTCCGGGAGAGGCTCCGCGAAGGTGAAGGGCCCGTTCCCGCTCCGGGAGAGGGTTTGCTCCCCGTTGAGCTGCAGGGTGAGGCTCCCCTCGAGTCCGGCAAGGGTTCCGCCCACCGTGTAGGAGGACTCAGGCGCGGGAGGCTTGTCATCGCCCCCGCAGGCCAGGGCCAGGGTTCCCACCGCCAGCCCTACCGGGCCAAGACTCTTGATGCGCGTTCGCATGCGAATGTTCCCCTTGAGGATGTGAAAGCCGCCGCGGGCCTACTCTGCCAGGGCGAACTCGATGCGGCCGAGCCCTTCGTCGGTAGAGACCACCTGGGCCACCAGGGGCATGCCGATGGTGAAGGTTCTCTGGGGGCCCACGAGCGACGTCTCCCGCGCGTCGGGCCGGAACGGGCCGTCGCCCAGCGCGTCCACGGGCACCAGCCCCTCCACGAGCATGCCATCGAGCTGGATGAGCAGGCCAAAGGGCTTCACCCGGGTGATGCGCGCCGGGTAGCGCTGGCCCACGTGGCTGGCCATGAGCCGCGCCTCGAGCACCCGGTGCCGGTCCTGCTCGGCGCGGGAGGCGGCCTTCGCCCGGGCATTGAGCCGCACGGCGAGCTGCTCCACGGCCGGGTCCTGGTGCAGGAAGCCGCGGTGCCCGTGCAGGTACTGCTTCAGGGTCCGGTGGACGGCCAGGTCCGCGTACCGGCGGATGGGCGAGGTGAAGTGCAGGTAGCGCCGCGCCGCCAGCCCGAAGTGCCCCGAGGGCACCACCGTGTAGCGTGCGGAGCCCAGGGAGCGCCGCAGCACCGAGCGCAGCGCGGGCTCCGCTGCGCCCCCGGAGATTTGCCGGTCGAACGCGCCCAGCGCCAGCGGGGTGAGCCTGCCGCCGAACCCCGCCGCGAAGCCCGAGTGGTGCGCGAAGGCCGCCAGGTCCGCCACCCGTTGCCGGTCCGGCTCGTCCTGCACGCGGAACACGGCGGGCAGGCCCCGGTCTTCCATCCAGGTGGCGATGGCCTCGTTGGCGGCCACCATGAAGCGCTCAATCAACTGGTGCGCCGTGGTGGGCGGCGTGTTCTCGATGCCGGACACCTGGCCCGTGTCCGCGTCGAAGGTGAAGCGGGCCTCCTCGCGCGCCATCTCCATGCCGCCCCGGCCCGCCCGGGCCACCGCCAGCCGGGCCGAGGCCGCGCGGAACCAGGGCATCGCCTCGCGCACCGGCTCCATGGCGGCCGACACGAGCCCCTTGTCCAGGTAGGCCGCCACCTCGTCGTAGTTCAGCCGGGCCCAGGAGCGGATGAGGCTCTCGGACACGTCCGCCGCGGTGACGCGCCCCTCGGCGTCGATGCGAAGCTCCACCGTGAGGCAGCGCCGGTCCTCCCCGGGCACCAGGCTCAGCCAGTGCGCCGACAGCTCCTCGGGCAGCATGGGCAGCACGAGGCCCGCCAGGTACACGCTCGTGCCGCGCTCGCGCGCCGCCCGGTCCAGCGCCGAGCCCTCGGTGACGAACTCCGCCACGTCCGCGATGGAGACGAGCAGGCGCAGCGCCCCGTCCTCGCCCGCGGGCAGCACGGTGATGGCATCGTCGATGTCCCGCGTGGAGGGCGCATCCACCGTGACGGTGGGCAGCGCGCGCAAGTCCCGCCGGGCCCCCAGGGCATGCGGCACGGTGCGCACCGCGCGGGCCTCCTCCACCACCTCGGGCGGGAAGTCCCGGCGCAGGTCATGCCGGGCGATGATGCGCGCCACCGAGCGGTCCACCCCCGGCTCCAGCCGGTGCAGCAGCACGGTCTTGCCCTCCCCGATGCGCGCCACCACCGCATCCCCGGCCTGGACCGCCGTCCCAGCCGCCTCCAGGGGCCAGTCGGAGCTGGCCACCTCCCGGTCGATGCGCAGGAAGAGGGCGCCCTTGCGCAGCACCACCTCGCCGTAGACCTGCTCGCGCGGGCGCTGCTGGAGCGCCAGCCCGCTCGCCGTCCACCGGCCGTCCTGCCCTTGGCTCACCGTGGCCGAGACGATGTCATCGGCGAGGAAGGTGGCCAGCTCGGGCGGGGGGATGAACGCGGAGAGCACTTCTCCGGACGGAGGCGGCTGCACGACGAGGAAGCCGAAGCCACGGGGGTGAACGTCGATGCGGCCGGTGACGGGACGGGAGCGGGAAGGAGAGTCCATGGGTGTGATTCCTGCGGAGGATGCTACTCGCTCCGTGAAACCCGGCTGCCTCCTTCCTCCGGGTCCGATGCGCTTTCAGGAGGGCCCGCGCCCGGCGGTCTCCCCGTTCTCCAGGAGGGCGGGGGAGCTTGAACATTCAGAGGGTTGGACGCGCATGGCCTGGCAGGCCCCCGGGAGGGCAGGCGGGGATGGCTTCATTGCTGTTCAAAATTGGAATGCGATTTGCGGTGCCTCCGTTGGGCGCGCCGCAATGAAGAAATCCCCCCTTCTTTCGACCCTGTTGCTCTCGGTATGGCTTACCTCGGCATGTGAGGAGTCCATTCCCCCTCCGCCTTCCGCCGAAGCCCCCGCCCCGGAAGTGCCCACGGCCGCTCCGGCGCTCACCGCCTCCAACTGCACCGTGCTCACCACCGCTCAAGCGAGCGCCAGTGGTGACGATGGCGCGGGCAGCGTGGCCGCCAACAGCCAGGATGATGATCTCGCCACGCGCTGGAGTGGCCCCGGCAAGGGCGCCTGGCTCACGATGGACCTGGGCGGCTCCCAGGCCCTCACGGGCGTGGCGGTGACGTGGCACCAGGGCACCACGCGCCAGAACCACTTCACGCTCTCCACGTCTGACGATGGCGTCAGCTTCACCCAGGCCTACGCGGGCACCAGCGCGTTGACGTCCGCCGTGCAGACGTATGCCTTTGGCGCGCAGCGTTCCGGGCGCTACGTGCGCATCACCGTCAATGGCAACACCGTCAACGATTGGGCCTCCATCACCGAGGCCCGCGCGTGCGGCGTGCAGCCCGTGTCCTCGGTGGACTCGGGGCCCGCGCTGCCACGCTTGCCCTACCTGCAGAGCGTGGGCCCCACGAGCGCGCTGGTGGCCTTCCGCTCCGGCGTCTCGTGCACGCCCTACGTGCGCTTCGGCCTGGGCTCGGACCTGTCCCGCACGGCCACGGCCACCGCGGCCGGCTGGCGCCACGCGGTGAAGCTGGAGAACCTCAGCCCCGGCCAGACGTACAGCTACGTCGTCGAGGCGTGTGGCTCGACGACGGGCGTGCGGCAGTTTCGCACCGCCTCCGGCGCGGGCACCTCGCGCGTGCACTTCACCACCATGGGTGACTTCGGCACGGGCGGCAGCTTGCAGGCCAAGGTGCTGGAGCGGATGGCCCAGGGCAGCAACGCAGGCGAGCTCATCCTGGCGCTGGGCGACAACGCCTACTCCTCGGGCACCGAGCAGGAGTTCCAGGACCGGATGTTCAAGCCCATGGCGGCCCTGCTGCGCCGGGTGCCCCTGTTCGCCACCCCGGGCAACCATGAGTACGTGACGGACCAGGGGCAGCCCTACCTGGACAACCTCTACATGCCCGCCAACAACCCCGCGGGCTCCGAGCGCTACTACTCGTTCGACTGGGGCCCCGTGCACTTCGTCTCGCTGGACTCCAACTGTGCCATCGGCCTGGCCTCGTCCGACCGGTGCACCCTGGCCGCCCAGAAGAACTGGGTGAAGCTGGACCTGGCCGCCACGAGCCGCCCCTGGAAGGTGGTCTTCTTCCACCACCCGCCTTGGTCCAGCGGCGAGCATGGCTCCCAGCTCGCCATGCGGCGCGAGTTCGCCCCCATTTTCGAGCAGTACGGCGTGGACCTCGTCCTCACCGGGCACGACCACAACTACGAGCGCTCCAAGGCGATGAAGGGCGACGCGGTGGCGGCCTCGGGCGTGAAGGGCGTCCCCTACGTGGTGGTGGGCAGCGGCGGGGCCACCCTGCGCACCTTCCCGGGCTCGCAGCCCTCCTGGACGGCCTACCGCAACAACACCGACGCGGGCTACCTGAGCGTCGTGGTGGAGGGCGGCACGCTGAGCGCCCAGTTCATCAACCCCACAGGCACCGTGCGCGACAGCTTCTCGCTGACGAAGACGGTGCCGGCCACCTCCGCGTTCCTGGTGTCCCCGGCCTCCTCCGTGGAGACGCCGCCGGGGCCGGTGGATGATCCGAACCACCCGCCCGCCTCGCTGCGCTTCCCGCAGGAGCTGCCGCCCGCGGACCGCCCGGAGGACGTGGCGGACCTGATGGAGTAGGGCGCCGGGCTTAGCGGCGCGGCTCCTGGCCGCGCCGCACCTGGACGAGCTCCGCCACGATGGACACGGCGATCTCCTCCGGCGTCAGCGCGTGGATGGGCAGCCCCATGGGCGAGCGGATGCGGTCCAGGGACTCCGGGGCCGCGCCCGCCGCCTGCAGCCGCATCCGGAAGCGCTCCGCCTTGCGCCGGCTGCCGATGACGCCCAGGTACGCCGCGGGCTTGGAGAGCAGCGCCTCCACCACGGCCTGATCCAGCGGGTGGTCGTGCGTGGTGACACAGAAGTAGTCGCGCGCGCTCCCTTCCAGCGCACGCGCGTGGTCCGCCGGGTCCTCCCGCAGCACCTCGCACCCCGGGAAGCGCTCCGCGGTGGCCCACTCGGCCCGGAGGTCCACCACCCGCACGCGGAAGCCCACGTTCCGCGCCAGCGCCGCGAGCGCCTGGGCCACGTGGCCCGCGCCGAACACGGTGAGCTGGGGCGGCGCCCCGTGCTTCTCCAGGAACACCGTCATCCGGCCCCCGCAGCACATGCCCAGCTCGTGGGTGAGGTGCGTCTCGAGCAGGCGCGTCTGGCGGGGGGCCGCCAGCAGCTCCCGCGCCGCCTCGAGGATTTGCAGCTCGATGGCGCCGCCGCCCACCGTGCCGCGCAGCGAGCCATCCGCCAGCACCACCATCTTCGAGCCCGGCTTCTGGGGCGTGCTGCCCGCGCTCTCGATGACGGTGGCGAGGACGAAGGGCTCGCCCCGGGCCACCAGGGCGGCCATTTCCGCGTAGAGGTCCATGGGCGGGGCGCGGGCGCTTGCGGGCGCGGCCTACCCGAAGAACACCTGGGCGACCTTGAAGAACTCCTCGGGCACCCGCTTGAGCTCCTTGGTGGCCAGCGCCAGGTCCACGCTGACGATGTCATTGCCCCGCAGGGCCGCCATCTGCCCGAACTCGCCGCGGGCCACCATGTCGCACGCGTGCACGCCGAAGCGCGTGGCGAGCACCCGGTCGTGCGCGGTGGGCACGCCGCCGCGCTGGATGTGGCCCAGCACCGACACGCGCGTCTCGAAGCCCGTGCGCTGCTCGATTTGCTGCGCCACGATGCTGCCCACGCCGCCCAGCCGCGGCCGGCCCGCCTCGTCCAGCGCGCCCGAGGTGATGAGGTGCTCGTCCTGGTCCGGGGAGGCCTTCACCAGGGTGCCTTCGGCCACCACCACGATGGAGAACGTGCGGCCCGACGCGTTGCGCCGCTGGATGTGCTCGGCCACCTTCTTCAGGTCCGCGGGAATCTCGGGCACCAGGATGACGTCCGCCCCGCCGGCGATGCCCGCGTAGGTGGCAATCCACCCCACATGGCGGCCCATCACCTCGCAGACGATGACGCGCTTGTGGGACTCGGCGGTGGAGTGCAGCCGGTCGATGGCGTCGGTGGCGATGGTCACCGCGGTGTCGAAGCCGAAGGTGAAGTCCGTGCCGTTCAAGTCGTTGTCGATGGTCTTCGGCACGCCGACGATGCGCAGCCCCTCCTGGGACATGCGCGTGGCGGCCGACAGCGTCCCCTCACCGCCAATGGCGATGACGGCGTGGATGCCATTGCGTTCCACCGCGCGCTTCACCTTCTCCAGGCCGTTCTCGACCTTGAAGGGGTTGACGCGCGAGGTGCCCAGGATGGTGCCGCCCCGGTGGAGGATGCCGGAGGTGGTCTCCCGGGTGAGGCGGAAGTGGTTGTCCTCCAGGAGGCCCTTCCATCCGTCCCTCAAGCCCATCATTTCGAAGCCGTGCTCGGTGGCACGGCGGACAACGGCGCGGATGACCGCGTTGAGGCCGGGGCAGTCACCCCCGCCCGTCAGAACGGCAACTTTCATAAGATGCGCGTTCTAGCGCGAGCGGCCGGCTTCGTCTCATGCAAAGAGGGCGGGCAGGCGCGAGTTCCAGGGAAAGGCGGCTTCCAGCTGGGAGGCCAGCCGGAAAAGGGTGGCCTCGTCCCCAAACCGGCCCACGAACTGCACCCCCACGGGCAGGTGGCCGGCCGTCCAGTGCAGGGGCACGGACATGGCCGGATGACCGGTGAGGTTGGCCAGGGGGGTGAACGGGGTGAAGGCCGCGGCACGCAGCAGGCCCGTCAGGGGCTCCTCCGGGGGGGAATCGAAGGTACCCAGGGGGGGAGGGGGCTCGGCGGTGGTGGGCAGCAGCCAGGCGTCCACGTCCGAGAACTTCGCGGCGAAGGCCCGGGCAAAGCCCTGAAGCGCGAGGTGGGCCAGCAGGTACTGGGACACGGACTGCTGGCGCCCCATCTCATAGAGGGCCCAGGTGAGCGGCTCGAAGAACTCTGGCGCCGGCTTCTGACCGGTCAGAAGTGACGGCCCGTCGATGGCGAGCACTACGCCGGTGCTCCACAGGGCGATGAAGTGCTGCGCCAGCAGCTCCTCGCCCGGCACCTCCAGGCTGCCCTCCACCATGGTGTGCCCCAGCTCCGTGAGCCGCCGCACCGTCTGGTCCACCGCCGCCTGGCACTCCGGGTCGATGGGGACGCCCGTGTGGGAGCGGGTGGTATAGGCAATGCGCAGCGTGCCAGGGGGCGCGCCGACCTCCTGGGTATAGGGGCGGGCCTTGGGCGGGGCCGCGTAGGGGGCGCCCACATCGGCGCCATCGGTGGCATCCAGCAGGGCGGCACTGTCGCGCACGGAGCGGGTGAGGGCATGCTCGGTCACCAGGCCGTGCATGACGTCGCCCACGTCCGGCCCCATGGGCATCCGCCCCCGGGAGGGCTTGAGCCCGAACAGGCCGCAGCACGCGGCGGGAATCCGCAGCGAGCCGGCCCCGTCGCCGCCATGGGCGAAGGGCACCATGCCGCTGGCCACCGCTGCTGCGGCGCCGCCGCTGGAGCCCCCGGTGGTGTGGTCCGGGTTCCACGGGTTGCGGGTGGGGCCGAAGAGGCGCGGCTCGGTGGTGCAGAGGATGCCGAACTCGGGGAGGTTCGTCTTGCCGAGGATGACGAGGCCCGCGCGCTTGTAGCGGGCGACGAGCTCGCTGTCGTGCGGGGGGACGAAGCCCGCCAGGTAGCGCGAGCCCGAGGTGAGGGGCATGCCCGCGAGCGAGGCGAGCAGGTCCTTGAGGAGAAAGGGCACGCCCCGGAAAGGGCCCTCGGGCAGCGGCCCCCGGGCCTCCTCGCGGGCCTGCTCGAAGCGCGGGGCGATGACGGCGTTGAGGCGGGGGTTGAGCCGCTCGATGCGGGCGATGGCCGCGTCCACGAGCTCCCGCGGGTGGACGTCCTTGCGGCGGACGAGGTCCGCTTGCGCGGTGGCATCGAGGGAGGCGAAGGCGTCCATGCGAAGGACCATACCGGAAGAGTCCTTTTCTGGGATTTCTTCTCGCGGTAAGTGACAAGCCCCCTCTCTTGGCCTGGCTGGGCCAAACATGGCGCTCCGTGAAAGTCCGCGTCTTCTCTTCCGAGCAGGAAGCCACCGCCGCGTGCGCGGCTCACATCGCCACCGAGGTCCGCGCCAAGCCGGAGCTGGTCCTGGGGCTTCCCTCGGGGCGCTCCCCGCTCAACGTCTACCGCGAGCTGGTGGCGCTGCACGCCCGGGGGGCCTTGGACTTGTCCCAGGCCACGTCCTTCAACCTGGATGAGTTCCTGGGGCTGCCGCCGGACGACTCGAGCAGCTTCCGGGCCTACATGGAGCGCCACCTCTTCCAGCACGTGAACCTGCTGCCCGAGCGCATCCACTTCCTGGATGGGAGCGCCCCGGAGGCCGAGTCGGAGTGCGCGCGCTATGACTCGGCCGTGGTGAAGGCGGGGGGCTTGGACGTGGCGATGCTGGGCATTGGCCCCAACGGCCACATTGCCTTCAACGAGCCCGGGGATGCGCTGGTGGCCACGTGCCACCGGGCGCTCCTGTCTCGCGAGACGCGCCAGGGGCTGGCGGCGTTCTTCGGCAATGACGCCACGCGCGTGCCGCTGGCGGCGCTGACCATGGGCATGGCGGCCCTGATGCAGGCCCGGCAGGTGTTGCTGCTGGCGTTCGGGGCGAGCAAGGCGGCCGCGGTGACGGCCATGCTGCACGGCCCCATCAGCCCCCAGTGCCCGGCCTCCTTCCTCCAGCTCCACCGGGACGTGGTGCTGTGGCTGGACAGCGCCGCGGCCAGTGGCCTGGAGCAGCGCTGAACCCAAAAGCCCCTATTTAAGGATGCGGGGTGCCCCTGGGCGCAGGCGCGGTCCGGCGCGGGGGTGTGGGCCGGGCGGAGGCGGGCGGGGGCGGGGCGGGGCGCAGGCGCGCGTAGGCGCTGAGCACCTTCGCCACGTAGAACTCCGTCTCCCCGTTGCGCGGCACCCGGGTGCTCACGGAGCCCGGCCCCGCGTTGTAGGCGGCCACCGCCAGCCGCACGTCGCCGTAGCGCGCGAGCTGCCGCGCCAGGTACCGCGCGCTGCCGTCGATGGCGGCTGCGGGCTCGAAGGGGTCCTCCACCTTCAGCATCCGCGCGGTGCCGGGCATGAGCTGGCCGGGCCCCATGGCCCCGGCGGCGGAGATGCGGTGCACCTTCGCCTCGGACTCCACCTGCACCAGGGCCTGGAGCAGCCCGGGGGGCAGGCGGTGCCGGCGCTCGGCCTCGGCGACGAGGGGCTCCAGCGGCGGGTGTTCCTCCAGCAGGCACGCGGCGCGGTGCTGGGTGTAGGCGCCCAGCGCGTGCGCCTTCTCGGCCAGAAAGGAGAGCGACAGCAGGGGCACCTGGGTCTCCCCCAGGAAGGCAACGGCCCCGTTGAGCAGGACGAGGGGGAGGAGCGCACACAGGCTCCACCACGCCCACCCTGGCACCTGCACCCCGGCCTGGCTCCGCTTGCGCGCCACGGCCCTACCCTTAAAGGCGTCCGGGCTTCCCGTCCATCTTCCGGCGGGCCACCGGGGGCGGCAGCCGCAGCCCATCCAGCACCAGCGTGGTGAGCGCGTCGGGCAGCTCCAGCGGGTTGCCGATGGGCTCCTCGCTCAGCACCGCCAGGAGCAGCCGCTCCACGGCGCCCACCACCGCGAGCCCGCTGACGGCCGGGCGGATGGGCCGCAGCAGGCCGTGGGTGTGCGCCTTCTCGGTGATGCTCACCGCGTGCCGGGACACGAGCCGGGAGAGCTCCACGACTTTGATCCGGGCCCCCGCCGAGGGCCCCCGGCACTCCTGGAGGTAGAGCCGCACCACGCCCGGGTACTGGAGCAGCGCGCTGGCGATGACCGCGGCCATGGCCCGGTACGCCTCGAACATGGCCTCCACCTCGCGCGCCTCGGACAGCGCCCGGCCACAGGCCTCCAGCCCATCGAGCAGCTCGCGCCGCACCGGCTCCAGCAGCGCATCCACCAGCGCCGTCTTGTCCTCGAAGTAACGGTAGAAGGTGCCCTTCGCCACCTCCGAGGCCTGGGTGATGTCGTCGATGGTGACGGCGTCCAACCCGCGCTCCAGGAACAGGCGCAGGGCCGCCTCGCTCAGCACCTTCATGCGCTCGCGCCGGTTCTTCTCCCGGGGCCCGCCCTGGGGGCCCGGCCGGCGCGGCGGGGTGGGGGGAGCAGGCATGGCGGGTGGGGGAGGCGAGCGGGGCTTGGGACACATTGAGTTGCGATCTCGAAAAAAAGTGACCAAATAGTCATTATTCGCCGCGGCCGGGGAACAGTGGCCGGAGGCAGCACCGGAGACGCGCGATGATCGGTATTCCGCTGGGGCTTGCGTACTGCAATTTCGGGGAGTGGTTCCTCCACAAATACGTGCTGCACGGGCTGGGGAAGAACCCGAAGAGTTTCTGGCGCTTCCACTGGCACGAGCACCACCAGGCTTCCCGGCGCAACGAGATGGTGGACGACCAGTACACGAAGCCCCGGGGGCGCTGGGCCACCAACGCCAAGGAGCTGCTGGGGCTGGCGGCCATCGTGGTGGGGCACGTGCCGCTGTTCTCCCGGGCCCCCTTCTTCACCGCCACCGTGTGGTACTCGACGGTTCGCTACTACCTCGTGCACCGGCGGGCACACCTGGATCCGCAGTGGGCGCGGGTCCACCTGCCGTGGCACTACGACCACCACATGGGCAAGGACCAGAACGCGAACTGGTGTGTGACGCACCCGTTCTTCGACCTCATCCTGGGCACGCGCAAAGAGTTCGTGGGCACCCAAGCCCCGTGGTGCTCGCCCGAGGGGCAAGCAAGCGTGTCGCCCGAAGAGGAGGCGCGCGTCCCGGCAGAGGCCAGCCGGCGCAGTGCATAGCTTCCTGTCATGAGGAAGCTGGCGGAGAAGAACCCGGAGAAGCTGGTGGACCTGCTGCAGGAGCGGCTCACGTTCGAGCGCACGAGCGTGAAGCTCTATGACCGGGTCCTGGCCCTGATGGCCTCCTCGGGAGAGCCGCAGATCCACGGCATGCTGGACACGATGCGGGCCTACCGGGACGAGGAAGCCGAGCACCAGGCGTGGCTGGAGGAGCAGATCCGCGCCCTGGGCGGGGACGTGAACGGGGAGACGGAGCTGTCCCGGCTGGTGACGGAGGAGGCGCGGGGCATCGAGCAGGTCATCCTGAGCCAGGCGCCCCAATTGCCGCACCTGTTCCACGCGCTGATGGCCGCGGAGCTGGTGGACAACGCGGGGTGGGACTTGCTCATGTCGCTGGCGGAGGACGCCGACGACGACGAGGCGCTCGACACCTTCGGCATCCGCCTGGCCGAGGAGGAGGACCACCTGGAGTTCCTCCGGCAGACCATCACCCGCTACGCGGAGAGCCGGGTGCTCGGCGGCGCGCTGCAACTGCCCACCGAGCTGTGAGGCCGGGCGCGCTTCGTCAGAACACCCAGTCGAGGTAGTCCACCTTGACCTTCAGGCCCGCGCAGGCGCTGAAGTCCGCCTTCCACTCCTGGGCGGGCAGCGCGCCGCGCGCCTCGAACACCAGCTCCAGCTCCTTCTCGCGGATCTGATCCGCCAGGTCCACGGACTCGGTGCCGGTGGCGGTGATTTTCCGCGGGGCCGTCTGCGTGGAGGTGCGCCGGTACTCCAGCAGGGGCGTGAGGCCCGTCTGCCCTGGCTTGCGCAGCGACACCAGGGCGCGCTCGATGCCGCGCAGATCCGGACTGCCCTGGGTGGGCGTCAGCTCGAAGCTCTTGAGGCGCAGCGTGGCCTCGGTGTCCCCATCGGGCAGGGCATCGGCGATGTCCTCCAGGGGAAAGACGACGGTCTGCTGCACGCTCACGGTGGTGGGCAGCGCGGCGGGGAAGGTGAGGCCCCGCTCGACGGTGCACGTCTCCTCCGTCTCGGCCTCGAGGAAGAACAGGGGGCCACAGCCGGTGCCGAGCAGCGCCAGGCAAGCCATGGGGACGCGGAAGGGAAGGCGGCGCATGGTCGGCTCTCTCAGAAGAAGTAGAGGAGGAAGCCCAGCTTGACGGCGGGGCTGGTGAAGCGCAGGGACAGGGGCGTGGAGGTGAGCTCGGGGTCGTCCGTCACGTCCCGGAGCAGGCCCTCCGCGTTGTCCACCTGGAGGGTGCTGTAGCTCAGGCCCACGCGCAGGAAGGCGGCGAAGCGGTTGGGGCTGCCCACCTCCACGCCCACGCTCGCGCTCGCGTAGTCGTAGCCCACGTCCTCGATGGGCGCGTCCGTCTTCAGGGGATTGCTGCCCAGCCGGTCGACGAGCTTGTTGTACTTCGCGTCGAAGTAATGGCCCACATCCACGTTGAGAGACGGGGAGACGGTGGAGGCGAGCGGCACCCAGCTGGCCCCCGCGCGCAGCCCGATGCTCAGCGTGTTGGACGTTACCCCGCCATGCAGCCGCAGCCACCGCCATGGCCGCACCACGGCGGAGACGCCGACGCCATCGGGCACGCCGGCATCCAGGGACACCCCGAGCCGGGTAAAGCCGGGGGCCGGGGCGGGCTCGGCGCTCACGGTGGGGTCCGGGGGCGGCAGGGGCGCCAGCGCCAGCGCCGGCCAGGCCAGGCCCAGCACCAGCGCGCAGGCCAGGCCCGGGCGGGAGGGGACGGAAGGACGTCGGGGCATCGGGCGGCTCGTTCCGCGAAGGGGGGAGGGGTTCATCATTCGTGGGCGCTCGCGGAAAGAGAAGGGGCGCAGGTCCACTTTCGTCGCCGGGATGACGCGCGGCGGGCCCTCAGGGCAAGTGTTCCCGGCTGGGATTGATTGCAAGGTTGCTTGCCGTGTTTCACGTCTTCCTGGCGTTGCCGAATGTTGGGGGCCAGGGGACGGGGGGCGCCGGTCATCGTCCAGGGGTGAGCAATGACGGAAGCCAAGGTCCTGAAAGGCATGGAGGAAGGCCCTCGAATGGGAGCGCTGCAGGTCCCATTCCGGGCGTACAGCTTCAAGTTGCTCATGGGGGGCGCCGTCCAGGGGCACTTCACCCAGTGCACGGGCCTGCGCTCGCGGGTGGACGTCATCCCCCTGCGGGAAGAGGGCCGCACCGGGGGGCGCAAGCCCTCGCTGCCGCTGGGCATGGGCTCCGTGTCGCTGAGCTACGGGCTGTGCACCGCGGCGGAGCTGTGGGACTGGTTCCTCGCCTCGATGGAGGGGCACTCGCGCAGCAAGAATGTCTCCATCCAGATGCTGGGCGTGGACGGCATCACCGAGGTGTTCCGGTACGAACTGCTGGGCTGTGGGCTGCGGGACTGGGAATGCGCGGCGGCCGATGCGCGGCGCCAGCAAGCGGCCCTCTCGCGGCTCGTCCTGTCCTTCGAGGCCCTCCGCCGTGGATGAGTTGCTCAAGGGCCGCTCGCGAAGCGGGTGGATGCGCTCCATGGCGCTGCGGATGAAGGCCTGGGCGGACTCCGTGCTGGAGGAGGCCGAGCTGCCCGTGCGGGAGCTGTCCGCGGCCACACCGCTGCGGGGGCCCCGGGGGACGCCGCGCGAGGGGCCGGCGCACTGGCTCCAGGATGTCCAGATGATGCAGGCGGGCGCCGCGCCGCCCTGGGGAATGCGGACGCCGGCCGGGCGGGGGCTCCCGGCCCGGAGCTTCCCGGCCACGGACAGGGCGTTGCCCCTGCACGCCGTGATTCCCCTGCGCCGCCCGCGGCCGCGCGCCGCCGCCCCCTTGCCGTTCGTGGAGGCCCCGGCGCCGCCCCCGGTGGAGCCCCCGGCGCCGGCGGGCGAGAGGCTCCTCTATCCCTGGCCCGAGCCGTCCGAGGCGGCCGAGCCCGAGCCGAGGGACACGGTGGCGCTGCTGCACCAGTGGGCACGCCTGCGGTGGCTGGAGCTGGAGCCGTGGGGCGAGTGAGCCCCCGGCGTGGAATCCCAACCCGAGGAGAGCCTGTCCGATGTCACTTCCGTCCCCGCAGTTGGACGACCGTACCTTCCGCCAGCTTCTGGACGAGGCGCACGTGCGCATGGCCGGGAGGTGCCCGGAGTGGGGCGCGCTGAGCCCGCAGGAGCCGGAGAAGGTGCTGCTGGAGGCCTTCGCCCACCTGACGGAGATGATGCTGCACCGGCTCAACCGCCTGCCGGACAAGGCCTACGTGGAGTTTCTGCGGCTGCTGGGGGTGCGGCTCCAGCCTCCCTCGGCCGCCTCGGTGTCGCTGCGCTTCAGCCTGGAGGCACCGGCCGGGCACCCGGTGGACATTCCCCGGGGGACGCGCGTGGCCACGGTGCGCGCGGAAGGGGGCCCCGAGCCGGTGGTCTTCTCCACCGCCGAGGCGGTGCGCATCCTCCCGGGGGCCTCCGAGGTGCGGGTGCTGGCCTACCACTGTGAGCACGTGGAGGCGGACCTGGTGGGGTACGGCACCGGCCAGCCCGGGCTCACCGTGCGGCTGGGGCGGCCGCCGGTGGTGGCCCCCACCGGGGACGGGCTGGACGTGGTGGTGGGCGTGGAGGCGGAGCCCGGGGAGCTGGATGCCCGCGCACCCGCGCGCCGGCACGAGGGCCGGCTGTACCGCGTGTGGTGGGAGGTGGAGGACTTCGCGTACCTGGCGCCCAACGAGCCCGCGTACCGGGTGGACCGGGCCACGGGCACCCTCTCCTTTGCCCCTGCGGCGCGAATCCTGGGGGACGAGGGGGCGCTGGGGGAGGCCCGGGCCCTGGCGGCCGTGCCCCCCGCGGGCCGCGCCATCCGGGTGTGGTACCGGCGCGGCGGGGGGACGCTGGGCAACGTCACCGCGCACAGCTTGGAGGTGCTCGAGGAGCCCCTGCCCGGGGTGAAGGTGACGAACCCCCGTCCGGCCATGGGGGGCCGGGCCGCGGAGACGCTGGAGAACGCGCTGGTGCGGGGCCCGATGGAGCGGCACTCGCTGCGGCGGGCCATCACCGCTGGGGACTTCGAGCTGCTGGCGCTGCGCGCCTCGGGTGCGGTGGCGCGCGCCAAGGCCTTCACCCTGGCGCAGAGCTGGGTGCATGCGGCCCCCGGGACGGTGCAGGTGCTGCTGGTGCCGCACCTGCCCCCGGAGCTGCAGGGCTGCCATGGCGAGGGGGTGACGGCGGGGCGGCTGCGCCGGCACCAGGCGGAGGAGGTGCGGGCCCAGGTGCAGCGGGAGCTGGAGGCGCGCCGGCCGCTGGGCACGGAGGTGCAGGTGTCCTGGGCGCGCTACAAGACCGTGAGCGTGATGGCGCGCGTGGTGGCGCAGCCCACGCAGGACGCGGAGGCCCTGAAGCTGCGCCTGCTGGAGCGGCTCTACCGGACGCTCTCGCCGCTCTCCTCCACGGTGCACCCGGGTGGGTGGGGCTTCGGCCAGCCGCTGCGCACCGCGCAGGTGCGGGACGTGTTCCTGTCCGAGCCCGGCGTCCGAAGCGTGGAGCGCGTGCGGGTGCGGGTGGACGAGGTGCCGCGCGAGGTGCGCGCGCTGGCGGCGGACGCCTCGCAGCCCCACACCTTTTATGCGGGGGCGGACGAGCTGCTCTTCCGCACGGGGAACGCGGGGGAGGGGTGGGAGGCCGTGGGGCGCTTCTCCGGGGAGCAGGTGGATGGGGTGGAGGCGCACCCCTCGCACGCGGGGTGGGTGGCGGTGGTGTCCCGGCCGCGGGGCGGCATGCCCTCGCACTCGCGCGTGTCCCTCTCGCGTGACTGCTGCGAGACGTGGGAGCCAGGCACCGCCACGCTGGAGGGGGTGAAGGACCTGGCGTGGACGGTGCGCGAGGGCACGCCCGTGCTGCTGCTCGCCACGGTGACGGGGCTGTTCGAGTGGGTGATGCGGCCCGGGGCCCTGCCCCGGCCGGTGCTCGTGGACCCGTCGCACCCGAGGCTGGGCTTCTGCGCGGTGGCGGCCACCCCGGATGCGAACGGTGGCACGTGCGTGGCGGTGGCGGCGATGGACCGGGCAGGCGTGCTCCTGTCGGACCGGGAAGGGCGCCCGGGCACCTTCTGGCACCTGGGGCTGCGGGGGCAGGACGTGCGCGTGCTGGAGGTGCAGCGCGAGGGCGCCCGCGCCTTCCTCTGGGCGGGGCTGGGGGCGGACCCGGAGGAGGGGAGGGGCCAGGGGTGCATGAGCTGGGAGCTGTCAGGGGGCGAGCCCCCGCCGGGCGGCTGGCGAGGCTTCGGCCAGGGCTGGGAGGGCGGCACCTGCCTGTCGCTCGCCTTCGCGGGGGCCACGGTCTACGCCGGCACGCAGGAGGCGGGGGTGCTGTCGCTGGCGGGGGGCACGGCCGAGGCGGTCTGGCGGCGGCTGGAGGCGGGCGTCTTCCCCCCCGTGCAGGCCCTGGCGCTTCAGAAGGGCGGCCTGCCCCTGCTGTCCGGAGGGCCCCAGGGGGTGTCCCGCCGCACGGCGGAGGGCGGGAGCGATACACCGTGCTCGCAGCGGGAGTTCTCGGAGGAGGTGACGGTGCCACCCACCTGGCTGCTGTGCTCCGGCTTCCACGAGGTGGACGTGGGAGGGGAAGATGAGGAGTGCTGAGCTGGTGCGGCTGCTGCCCGGGGTGTTCCAGGCCCCCCCCCCGCTCGGCGGCCGGCTGAGGGCGCTGCTGGACGCGATGGAGGGATTCCACGCGCCGGACGAGGCGGTGCTCTCGGAGCTGGACGCGCTGTTTGATCCGCGCCGGACGCCGGAGGGCTTCGTGCCCGTGCTCGCGCGGTGGATGGACCTGGACCTGCCGGTGACGACGGGGCTGGGGCGGCTGCGGGAGCTGGTGGCCGCCGGGGCGGAGCTGTCCCAGTGGCGGGGCACGGCGCGGGGGCTCTTGCTCTTCCTGTCCACGGCCACGGGGCGCCGGGACTTCGAGCTGGACGAGCGCGTGCCGGGGCCGGACGGCACGCCCCGGCCCTTCCACATCTGCGTGCGCGCCCCCACGGAGCTGCGGCCCCACCGCGCGCTGCTGGAGGACATCATCGGCCGGGAAAAGCCCGCCGCCGTCACCTATGAGCTGCACTTCCAGGAGCCGGGGGACCCAGGGCCGGCCTCCCGGTAGTCAACGGGAGTACCGGCCGGCCGGGGCTGCCCCTTGTCAGCGTGAGGCGCCTGCAATACGCCAGGGAGCATGTCCACCGCCGCGCTCCCCGACGCCTTCCTCCGCGCCCTCTCCGACGGCTTCCCCGCAGACTTTCTCACCCGTGAGCCGGGAGAGCTGGCGGAGTACGGCCGGGACTGGACGAAGGTGCACACGCCGGCGCCTGCGGCGGTGGCCTTCCCGCGCACCACGGACGAGGTGTCCCGGCTCATGGCCCTGTGCCACGAGCACCGGGTGGCGGTGGTGCCCTCGGGAGGGCGCACGGGGCTGGCGGCGGGCGCGGTGGCGGCCCGGGGCGAGCTGGTGCTCTCGCTCCAGCGCATGAACCACATGGGCCCGGTGGACGTGCTGGGCGGCACGGTGCGGGTGCAGGCCGGGGCGGTGACGGAGGCCGTCCACCAGCACTGCGCGCCGTACGGGTTGACGTGGCCGGTGGACTTCGCCTCCAAGGGCTCCAGCCACGTGGGCGGCAACATCGCCACCAACGCCGGCGGGGTGAAGGTCATCCGCTATGGGCTGACGCGCCAGTGGGTGCTGGGGCTCCAGGTGGTGACGGCGCGCGGGGAGGTGCTGGAGCTCAACGGCGCGCTGGAGAAGAACAATACGGGCATGGACCTGCGCCAGCTCTTCATCGGCAGCGAGGGCACGCTCGGGGTGATTACCGAGGCCACGCTCAAGCTGACGCGGCTGCCGGGCAAGCAGGAGGTGTTCCTCTTCGCGGTGCCGGACGTGGCGGCGGTGCTGAAGCTGTTCAGGGACGCGCGCCAGGCACCCCTGTCAATCTCCGCCTACGAGTTCTTCACGGACAAGTGCCTGGCGCGGGTGCAGCGCCACCGCAAGCTGCGCTCGCCCTTCGATGCGCCCAGCGGCTGCTACGTGCTGCTGGAGGCGGAGGCCCCGGACGCGGCGGCGGTGGAGGGGTGGCTGGGCTCGCTCTTCGAGCGGGGGCTGGTGACGGACGGCACCCAGGCGCAGGGCGTCTCTCAGGCGACGGAGCTGTGGGCGCTGCGCGAGAGCATCAGCGAGAGCCTGTCGGCCACGGGCATGCCGCACAAGAATGACATCGCCCTGCCCATCGCCGCGCTGGAGGCGTTCTGCGGGGAGCTGGATGCGTTCTTCGTGGCGCGCTACCCGGACTGGGAGATCTGCCTCTTCGGACACATCGGCGACGGCAACCTGCACGTCAACGTGATGAAGCCCGACGGCATGGACAAGGCCGAGTTCCTGGCCCACACGAAGCCCGCGGACCACGACATCTTCGCGCTGGTGCGCAAGCACGGCGGCAGCATCTCGGCCGAGCACGGCATCGGCCTGCTGAAGAAGGACTATCTCTCGTACACGCGCACCCCGGCGGAGCTGGAGTTGCTGCGGGCCATCAAGCGGACGATGGACCCGGAGAACCTGCTCAACCCCGGCAAGATTCTGGACCCCTGAGGAGAAGACCATGGCCCCCCCTGAGCACATTCCCTGGTGGAAGGACGCGGTCGTCTACCAGATCTACCCCCGCAGCTTTCAGGACAGCAACGGGGACGGCATCGGCGACCTGCGCGGCATCCTCCAGCGGCTGGACTACCTCAAGCGCCTGGGCGTGGATGTTCTCTGGCTGTCGCCCATCTACGCCTCGCCCAACGACGACAACGGCTACGACATCTCCGACTACCGCGCCATCATGCCCGAGTTCGGCACCATGGCCGACTTCGAGGAGCTGCTCCGGGAGGCGCACGCGCGGGGGCTGAAGATCATGCTCGACCTGGTGGTGAACCACACGAGCGACGAGCACCCCTGGTTCATCGAGTCCCGGTCGAGCCCCACCTCCAGCAAGCGCGACTACTACATCTGGAAGAAGGGGAAGGACGGCCAGCCGCCCACGCGGTGGGAGTCGTTCTTCAGCGGCTCGGTGTGGGAGAAGGACGCGCGGAGCGGCGAGTACTACCTGCACCTCTTCAGCCGCAAGCAGCCGGACCTGAACTGGGAGAACCCCCAGGTGCGGCGCGAGGTGTACAGCATGATGCGCTTCTGGCTCGACAAGGGCGTGGACGGCTGGCGCATGGACACCATCAACATGCTGAGCAAGCCGCCGGACTACCCGGAAGGCCGGCCCATCCGGGGCTCGTTGCTCACCGAGGGGCAGCCGTACTTCCTGAACGGCCCGCGCATCCACGAGTACCTCCAGGAGATGCACCGAGAGGTGCTCGCGCACTACGACGTGATGACGGTGGGCGAGACGCCGGGGGTGACGCCGGCGGAGGGCGCGCTGTACTGCGGCGCGGAGCGGGGCGAGCTGAACATGGTGTTCCACTTCGAGCACGTGTTCGTCGGCGACGAGACGGCCGAGCGCGGCAAGTGGAGCAACCCGCCGCTGTCGCTGCCGGCCATGAAGCGCGTGCTGGCGCGCTGGCAGACGGAACTGCACGGCAAGGGGTGGAACAGCCTGTACTGGGACAACCACGACCAGCCGCGCGCGGTGTCGCGCTTTGGCGATGACCGGGAGTACCGGGTGGAGAGCGCGAAGATGCTCTGCACGGTGCTGCTGTTCATGCAGGGAACGCCCTACATCTACCAGGGGCAGGAACTGGGCATGACGAACGTGTCCTTCGAGAGCATCGATCACTACAAGGACATCGAGACCCTCAACGCCTACAAGGTGCTGCGCGACGAGCACGGCTGGGACACGGCGCGCATCCTGGCGGGCGTGTACGGCCGGGGGCGTGACAACGCCCGGACGCCCATGCACTGGTCCGGGGAGAAGAACGCGGGGTTCACGGACGGCACGCCGTGGATTGCCCTGAACCCGAACTACCCGGACATCAACGCCACGGTGGCCGAGGCGGATCCGGGCTCGGTCTGGCACCACTACCGGGACACCATCGCGCTGCGCAAAGCCCTGCCGGTGGTGCGGGACGGCACCTTCACGCTGCTGGAGGCCGAGCACCCCACGCTCTTCAGCTACCTCCGGGACGACGGGAACACGCGGCTGCTCGTGGTGGGCCACTTCAGCCGCCAGCCCGGGACGTACGCGCTTCCCCAAGAGTTCGTGGGGGGCGAGGTGCTCAGCAACAACTACGCGTCGCTGGAGGGCACGGAGGAACTGCGATTGAAGCCCTACCAGGCGGTGGTCATCCGCGCCCGCTCCTAGAGCGGCCAGGCGGCCCGGGAGCGCAAAACGGGCCGTCAATTGATTGGTACTAAGGGCAGCTAATAACCAATAGATTGATTACGCTCAGAGCGTAAACTAATAGATTGCCTTTTGGGAAGCCTAAGAGACAATCTATTGTCTCATGCCTCGACAGAACCTAACGCGGGATACCACCCCGCTTGCCGTGACTCGAGCCATCACCTGCCTGGGGCAGAACATCGCGCGTGCCCGGATCCGGCGAGGGCTCCGCCAGGCGGACCTCGCGACAAAAACGGGGTTGGCACTCGGCACCCTCAGGCGAATCGAAGAGGGAAGCCCCACCACCGCCCTGAGTGCGTATTTCACCGTCCTGTGGGCGCTGGGGCTCGAACGTGAGTTCGATAATCTGGCCTCGCCAGATCGGGATGAGGAAGGAAAGACGCTGGAACGGGCCCGCCAGCCCGAGCGGGTCGTCCTCAAGTCGAAGGCGGAACTCGATGCCGACTTCTGACGAGTCCAGCTGTTACGTGTACATCCAGCTCCCCGCTTCGCTCGAAGTCGTGACCTGTGGGCGCTATGTGCAGCAAGACGGCGTCGGTCAGTTCGTCTACGCGAAGAGCTACCTGGCCAACCCCCGTGCGGTCGAGCTGGAGCGGTTCGAACTCCCGCTCCGCGAGGGCACGTTCAGGACGGCCCGGCTCGGAGGCATTTTTGGCGCGCTGCGAGACGCTTCGCCCGATGCCTGGGGACGCAGGGTCATCGAGCGCAACCTGGGACGTGGGAGCTTGACCGAGACCGGGTACCTCTTGCACTCGCCCGAGGATCGGGCCGGCGCCTTGTCCTTCGGCACGAACCGCACACCCCCCGCAGCCGTGCATCAGTTCAACAAGGTGCTCCAGCTTCACCTCTTGCTCGAGGAGGCCAGCCGGTGTGAGCGGGATCAACCCCCGTCGCCTCAGATTGGCGACCTGGTGCATCCGGGCAGTTCCATGGGAGGCGCTCGTCCCAAGAATGTCGTCGAAGACGATGACGGTTTGTGGATCGCCAAGTTTCCATCGCGCAGTGACCGGTGGAACAACGCCGCTGTCGAGTACGGCATGCTGCGGCTCGCCCAGGAATGCGGCGTTCGCGCCGCGTCCGGGAAGATCATCCGGGTGGCGGAGCAAGATGTGCTTCTCGTTCGCCGGTTCGACCGGCAACGGGTCGAGCAAGGCTATCTGCGCCACCGGATGGTCAGCGCACTGACGGTCCTTCGTGCCGACGAGAGCCCTCACGACCGCGCGAACTGGTCGTACATCCTGTTGGCGGACGAGTTGAAGCGATGGGTCGATAAGCCGGATGAAGACCTGCGGGAGCTGTTCTCCCGGATGGTCTTCAACGCGCTCATCTCGAATGTCGACGACCATCCCAGGAACCATGCGCTCATCGCGCCGGGTTCCCAGTGGAGCCTGTCGCCCGCCTATGACTTGACGCCCGCGCCTCAGTTCAGCACCGAGCGCGATCTCGCGATGGAGGTGGGGAGCGTGGCCCACCGCCGGGCCAATCGTCAGAACCTCCTGAGCGAGTGTGCCCGCTTCCGCCTGTCGAGGGAGGCGGCCACGCACGTCATCGACAGGATGAAGGCGCTCGTCTCAAACCGCTGGCGTGACGTCGTCAAGAGCTGTGGCGGCACGGAGGCGGACTTAAAAGCCATTGAGCGGGCTTTCGACTACGAAGGATTCGAGTACGGCTTGGAGCCGCTGGGCTGAGCCTGTCATTCTCGCCCGTTGACGGTGTCGGTGACGCGCAGGTGGCGGGGTTGGGCCTGCACCCGCTCGAACCACGAGCGGATGGCGGGGTAACGGCTCAAGTCGAAGCGGCCCTCCTCCGCCATGTGCGTGTACGCATAGAGCGCGATGTCGGCGAGGCTGTAGTGCTCGCCCGCGAAGAAGGGCCGCTTGCGCAGCTCGCCTTCCATGACGTCGAGCGCGGCGTAGCCCTTCTGGATGCGCTCCTCCAACTCCTTCTCCTTGCCGGGAGGGATACCGAAGAAGGCGATCCACGCCCGAGCCACCGCGATGTAGGGCTCGTGGCTGTACTGCTCGAAGAACATCCACTGGAGCATTCGCGCCCGCTCCAGCCGGTCCGTGGGAATGAACGGCGTGCCCTCGGCGAAGTACCAGAGGATGGCGTTGGACTCGGCAAGGAAGACGCCGGGCTCCAGCTCCACGGTGGGGGTCCTGGCAATGGGGTTCATCGCCTTGAACTCCGGCGTGCGCGTCTCTCCCGCGGCGAGGTCCACCTCCCGCGTCTCGAAGGGAATCGAGAGCTGATGCAGCAGCAGGCGGACCTTGTAGCAATTTCCGGAAGGATGGAACTGATGGAGTTTAATCATGGGCGGGCAGTCTATCGCTCACCCATCCGAGATGCCCCTTTGCTACGTTCCGGGGGCAGGAGGCTCTGGAAAGAGCCCACGGGGGGCCACACTCTTGGCCCCGCATCACCGAGGCTTGTTTATGTTCGTTCGCAGCTTATCGGATGTGGAGAAGACCCAGTTCTTTGTCGAGTGGGGATCCGGGACGAGCCACCGGTTGCTCACCGAGAAAGACGGGATGGGATTCACCGTCTGCCATACGGTCGTCCGCGCGGGCACCGAGTCCCTGCTGCATTACCGCAACCATCTCGAAGCGTGTTACTGCATCGCGGGAGAGGGCGAAGTCGAGGACATGGACGGCAACGTCTATCCCATCCGCCCAGGCGATATCTATGTCCTGGATCAGAACGACCGCCACTACCTGCGGGGCGGCAAGGACACGGATCTGATCCTGGTCAGCATCTTCAACCCGCCGCTCAAGGGCATCGAGCGGCATGACCTGACGAAGCAGACCGGCTCCGGTTACTGAGGCCCGCCCGCCGGGCCGTGGACCATGGAGGGGCTCCTCTTCCTTCGCGACAATGCCCGCTGGGTGGCCGGCGGCTTCCTGCTGTTCTTCGTCTCGTCCTTCGGGCAGACCTTCTTCATCGCGCTCTCGGGGGGGGACATCCGCCGGGAGTACGCGCTCACGCAGGGCGAGTTCAGCACGCTCTACATGGCGGCCACGCTGGTGAGCGCGCTCACGCTGTCGCGGGTGGGCCATGCCACCGACCGGTACAGCGCGCGGAACGTGGTGCTGTTCACCGTGCCCATGATGGCGCTGGCGGCCGTGTCCATGTCCCTGTCGCGGCACGTGGTGCTCCTGTTCGCCACCCTCTTCCTGCTGCGCCTGTCCGGCCAGGGGCTGATGAGCCTGGCGTTCACCGCCCTGGGACGGTGGTTCTCGGCGCGCCGGGGACGCGCCATCTCCCTCTCGACGCTGGGCTTCAACACGGGCGAAGCGTTGCTCCCGCTGGGCTTCGTGGCGCTGGCGGGCACTGCCGGGTGGCGCGGGGCTTGGCAGCTCGCCGCCGGCCTCCTCGTCCTGCTGGCCCTGCCGGGGGTCGCCATGCTGGTCGCGGTCGAACGCACGCCCCACGTGGCCGAGGCGGGCGCCGCGGGAGCCACTTCCTCCGCCGCGCCCCAGGGCTGGACACGGCAGGAGGTGCTGCGAGATCCGCGCTTCTACTCCATCCTGCTGGCCATGGTGCCGCCTGCCTTCATCGGCAACACCCTCTTCTTTCATCAGGTGTATCTGGCGGATCTGCGCGGCTGGCCACCTGGGACGTTTGCTTCGGCGTTCACGCTCTACGCCTCGATGACCATCGTCTTCACGCTGGTGTCCGGGCAACTGGCCGACCGCTTCTCGGCCGTGGCGCTCTTGCCTTTCTATTTGCTGCCTTTGGGGCTGGGCTTGCTGCTGCTGGGGAGCCTGGAGGCGGCCTGGAGCGCGTTCGCGTTCATGGCCCTCTACGGCATCTCCAATGGATTCTCGTTGACCCTCTTCGGAACGCTCTGGCCCGAAATCTATGGGGTGAAACACCTGGGCGCGATCCGGGCGATGATCGTCTCGGTGCTGATTGTCGCCTCGGCCGCGGGCCCGGGGCTCACGGGGCTCTTGATTGATCGCGGTGTGAGCTACCCCCTTCAAATCCAGGTGATGGGCGTCTACTGCGTGGGGATCTCCCTCGTGGTGAGGGCGGACGCGCGGCGTGTAAAGGCCCAGAGCCCGGGGGGCCCGGCGCAGGACGAGCGAGGACCATGACACTCTTTCACCACCTCTTCGAACGCAACGTCCAACGGTTCCCGGACAAGAAGGCCATCGTGGTCGGCGCGCGGTCCGCCACGTATGGGCAGTTGGACCGCATGGCCTGCCGGGCCGCCCAGGCGCTGGTTCAGCGCGGCCTGGTCCGGGGCGAGCGCGTCGCCCTGTACGCCGATGCCTCGATCGAGGCGTTGGCCGCCGTGCTCGGCATCTTCAAGGCCGGTTGCGTCCTGGTCACGGTTCATCACTCCTTCAGCCCGCGCAAGTTGCTCTTTCAGCTCAAGGACTCTGGTGCCAGCGGGCTCATCACGGGGCTCTCCGGAGACATGGCGCCCCTCCTCCAGGAGGCGCCGCTGAAGGCCGTGCTTCACGTGGACGCAGGAGGGGCCGCTGCTGCCGGGGCGGAGGAGGAAACAGGGACGTTCGAGGCGGAGGCGGACGATGACGATGCCCGGCTCGGGGCCATCTTCTACACCTCGGGCTCCAGCGCGAACCCCAAGGGGGTGCTGGTCAGCCACAAGAACATGCTCGCGGCGTTTCACTCCGTGACGGGCTATCTGGAGAACACGCCCCACGACACCATCCTGAGCTACTCGACGCTGGCCTCGGACTACGGCTTCTACAACATCCTGATGCCGCTGCTCTTCGGGGGCACGGCGGTGGTGGAGAAGGAAATCCCCGGGCGGGGAGAACAGATGTTGGAGGTGATTCGCCGGGAGGAAGTGACGGGCATGCAGGTCTTCCCACCGGCGGTGTTCCGCCTGTGTCAGGCCGAGACGCTCGAGCCCTGGAGCATCGGCCCCCTGCGCTACCTCTCCAGCAGCGGGCAACCCCTGCCACTCCAGCACATCCGCCGGCTGAGGAGCGCGTTCCCACAGCTTCAGATCTTCTCCAACTACGGACTGACGGAGTGCAAGCGTGTGGCCTACCTGCCTCCCTCGGAGATCGACCAGCGGCCCGGCTCCGTGGGCAAGGCGATTCCGGGCGTCCGGACCTATCTGGTCGATGACGACGGCCAGACGCTCATGGAGCGAGGCCGGACCGGACAGCTCGCCGTCGCTGGAGACCTGGTGATGCTGCGGTACTGGAACCGGCCGGAGCAGACGTCCCAGGTGCTCAAGGACCATCTCTTCGGAGAGGAGCGGGTGCTCTTCACCGGCGATCTGTTCCGGACCGATGCGGACGGATATCTCTATTACGTGTGCCGGAAGGATGACGTGTTCTCCCGGGGAGGGTTCAAGGTCAACCCCCGGGAAATCGAGACCGTGCTCATGACACACGAGGCCGTCGCGGAGGCGGTGGTGGTGCCCGTGGCGGATGAGGCCGTGGGCCATGTCCCCAGGGCGCACGTCGTGCTCCGCGCGGGCGCCACGCTCAGCGACGAGGCGCTGATTCAACATTGCGCCGCCTCCCTGGATTGGCACATGGTGCCCACGCGTGTGGTTTTCACCGATGCGCTCCCCAGAACCTTGACGGGAAAGACTTCCAAGAGGTTTGAGATGAACAACGATGACTCGGCAGAGAGCCCGAAGCCCGCGGACGTCCAGGAGTACCTCTCCCAGTCCGCGATGATCCGGATGGCAGGCCATTTCCATGCATTGGCGACGGGACAGACACAGGTCCCCCGGCAACCCGTCGTGACGCGGTTCCGCGGGAGCATCCCGGACCCCCGCGTGCTGGCCTACCATGACCTGCTCGTGGGGAAGACAGGGCCTCTGTTCTCTCACTTCCTCGCGAGCGTGCCCTGCATTCTGGAGGAGATGTCGCGCGTGGGCGCCGCCCTGACGCGCTTCTCGGAGGAGCGCGCCCAGGGAAGCGATCGAACCTTCTCCTTCTATGAGGCGGATGCGTTCGACGGCTCGAATGGGCGCACGCTCGCGGTCTTCTCCGGTGGGCGGATCCGCACGCTCACGAGCTCTCCCAACAAGGCCAACCAGGAGCCCTTCAACCAATACGCGGACCACCGGCTCTCCCAGTTCATCGGCAAGTCGTGCCTGGAGGTGGACGCGAGCGTCCTCGCCAGCCAGCCGGAGTTCCGCGCGTTCGCCCAAGGCGTCGACTATCTCTATGAGACCGCTGCGTTCCAGTTCTACGGCACGGACCGGGACCGCCAGATTGGCCATGTCGCGAAGCTGCTCAAGCCCGATGGCCTGGCCTTCTTCTTGGAGAAGCTCAACCATCCGGACGCCGGGGAATACGAGCGCCGCGAGCAGGCCAAGGACGAGCGGCACAAGAGCTTCTATTTCACGCCCGAGGAGATCGCCTGGAAGAAGCAGCAGATGCTGGCGCAGATGGAGAACGGGCAGGTGGACTACGAGACGCTGGTGGCCTCGCTCGGAAGACACTTCCAGCACGTGTACCTGCTGTGGAACAGCACGAACTTCTATGAGTTCGTCGCGTCGAACGACCGGGACGCCATCGAACGGTTCGTCGCCTTGATCGGCCCGCCGGTCATCCCCGACGAGTTCTGTTTCGACAAGCCGGCCATGCGCAAGGTCTCGGGCGCCCGCGGGTGAAGGGAGACGCCACCATGTCAGCGCAGGGCGCCCCGGTGGGGGCCGGGCATGAGGAGGTGTGCGCTCGCGCCGAGGCGCTGAGCGAAAGGTGGCGGGCCCGTGCCGGTGAGACGGAGCGGGCGCGCAGCCTTCTCCGGGAGACCCTCGTGGAGCTCTTCGACGCCGGCCTCCTGCAGATCCTCGTGCCGAGGCATTACGGTGGGCTGGGGCTTGGCTGGCCCACGATGGTGGCCGCCTCCCGCATCGCCGCGCGGGCCTGTGCCTCCACGGCCTGGGTGATGAGCGTCGTGGGGGGGCATGCGGGCATCGCGTGCCGGTTCTCGCGGGCCTGCCAGGAGCGCCTGTTCGCCGAGGGCCCGCGGCAGCTCTTCTCCACCGCGTCGGTGACGGCGACGGGAACCCTCCGGAAGGAGGAGGGCGGTTTCCGCGTCAACGGGACCTGGCGTTTCAGCTCGGGGATTGATCACGCCACCTGGCTCATCGTCACCGGGCGGTGTGAGAACCACCCGGCGCCGCCGGAGCCCAACCTCTTCCTGCTGGCCGTGCGGCCCTCCCAGGTCCGGATCGAAGACACGTGGCATGTCACCGGCATGCGGGGAACGGGCTCGAAGGACGTCGTGTTCGACCACCTGTTCGTCCCGGACGGTTGGGGGGTGGCCTTGCCGGAGTGCTTCGGCGCGAGGCCCGAGGGGGCCGAGGTCCATCCGGGCTCCTACCTCTTCGAGGTGCCCTTCATCCCCTATGCGACCAGCTCGATCATCGGGCCCATCCTGGGCTGCGCGGAGGGGGCCTACCAGGAATACGTGACGGCCTTGCGGCAGCGGAGCGGCGCGGGGGCCAGCGTCCCCCCAGGCACGGTGCAGGAGCGGCTCGCGGAGAGCGCGGCCGAGCTCACGTGCGCGCGGCTCCTCTACGATTCGCTGCTCCACACCTTGCACGGAGCAGGGGAGGCCCGGCGGGGGCTGTCCCCGGGGGAGTGGCTCACGTTCAAGCGCGATCGCGCTTACCTGGCGCGGCTGTGCGTCAACGCGGTCCAGCGTCTGGTGCTGCACTTGGGCGCGTCATCGGGGTTCGAGAGCAACCCCCTCCAGCGGCACTGGCGGGATCTCCAGAGCATGACGTCTCACATCGACGTCAACTGGGATCAGGCCATGCTCTCGTACGCCAGCCATGAGCTGGGCCTTTCCCGGTGAGTGGCAGACGCCACATTCTGCAAGTGCGGCATCGGGTGCCCCAGCGGCTACGTCGCGTCAGGCTACTCGACCACCATCAGCTGCAATACCTCTTCCGGCCAGTCCGGTCAGAACCAGACCTACTGCGTGAAGCTGTAGGCCTCGGACCGCCATCCGCGCTCGTTCCAGCCGGTCCGAGGGGATGAGCGGCGTGCCCTCGGCGAAGTACCAGAGGATGGCGTTGGACTCGGCGAGGAAGACGCCGGGCTCCAACGCCACGGTGGGGGTCCTGGCAATGGGACTCATCGCCTTGAACTCCGGCGTGCCACCATTTTCGTCACCAGTGGCCGGTTCCAGTAGGGGATGGGCGTGGCTTCACGATTCTTCTCGCTTTGCGACGCAGTGGATATCCCGCACCGTTGGCGCTTGGATGATCCTGTCGATAGCCAAAATCGCCAGCTGGACGATTGGTCCTTCAAGAGTGGGATTCCAGTGAGCATCAAGGGGCCCTTGAGAATTCCGATCGAGCAAGCAGGACGGCCCTTGGATTTCTCCGAGACAAACCTGGGGATCCCTGTTGTTGACGTCCGCGTGGCATCAATCTTTCAGGAACTAGCACTCCATGATGTGCAACTCATTCCCTCGCAGATTGAAGGCTATCCTGATCAGTACCTCGTTCTTGTGGCCACACGGCTCATCCCATGTATCGATGAGAGAGTCTCACAGATAAGGCTGTGGACTCATGAAGACGGTGTGCCTCACAAGCTCGGGCAGTACAAATCTGTGCGCAACATGCGAATCGATCCTGTCAGAGCGGGTGACGCCAAGGTGTTTCGCCCAGCTGGCTGGGAGGGAGTTCTTGTTGTCTCGGTAGAGATCAAGAATGCTTTAGAACAAAGAGAATTCACAGGTCTAAGCTTCGAGGAGGTTTAAAGGAGGTTGCTCCTCGCGGCTATCTTGAACGAGAGGGTGGCCGGGAAAAGCTAAGGTTTGTTTGAAGTGCTGGGTCTCGGAGGCGCCGCGACCGGGTAGTAACAAGCGCCTTTCCAGTCGTAATAGTGCTCGCCGCAGGGGGGGGAGGCCTGGGTGACTTCGAGCCAGCAACCCCCTTGGATGTTGAGCTGGAAGCGAGGGCACGGCGGACGGCGTTGGCCCGGCAAGGGCGCTTTGGGCATCTCAAGAGCCAGTCCATTCGGCTCGGGTTCTTGAGCCCCGCTGGACACCGAAACATCTTCCACGGATGCGTCGGCCACGCCAGCGGTCCCACCATCTTCCCTACCGGAGAGGGGGGCCACCATGAGTGCCGCCAAGTTCAAGTGCCCCAAGATCAGGATGATGAGCCAGGCTGCCAAGGGCATCATCACCATGGGCCCAAGGCATCCTCCACGAGGCTCAGAGCCGGGGGGCTTCCTGACTTGCGAGGACATGCGCGAACCGCTCGGACGCAGCGGCTTATCGGCTTCTGGCCCAGTGGCCGCCGCAGCTGCCTCCATGGCTGCGGCCAACTCACCAGCGTTGCCTCGGTCCTGGGGGTTCTCGGAAAGCATGCGGAGGATGAGCGATTCCAACGAGGGCGCCAGCGGCTTGAGCTGGCCTGGAGGCTTCATCACCTCCAGGGTGTCCCGCGCATCATCGCCCACCAGCGATGGGTCCGTCGCCGGGGGCGGATAAATTCCCGTGCACAAGCGGTAGGCCGTCACCCCCAGCGCGTACACGTCATCCGCGGGCGTGGCGCGGTAATGGGAGTGGGCCTCGCGGCGGTGCTCCCACTGGAAGCGCAAGGCGTCGGGGCTGCGGTAGGGCTTTGTGCCGGGGGCTAGCAGCCCTTCGGTGAGGGGCGGAGCCCCTGTCCAAGTGCCGCATCCGAAGTCCATGAGGAAGGCCTTCCCCTCGGGACTCACCAGGATGTTGTCGCCCTTCACGTCCCGGTGGAGCCCCTGGCGGGCATGGGTGGCCTCCAGCGCTCGTGCCACCTGTGCCAGCAGCCGCAGGACTTGGCGCGACGTGAACGGCTGTTCCTCCGCCCAGTCATACAGCCGGAGGCCCTCCACCCACTGCATCACCACATAGGGATGCGTGTCACCGTGGGGGCTCGCCTTCCAAGTGCCCCGTCCCAGCAGGCGCGGGACGCTGGGGTGCCGGATCCGGGTGAGCAGCTCCGCCTCTCGCTCGAACCGCAGGTCATTCGGGTATCGCGCCAGCTTGAGGGCCACGAGCTGAGGAAGGATCCGCCGCGTCCGGCGCACCCGGTAGACCGCGCCATAGGTGCCGTACCCCGCGCGGCCTTCCACCTGCCAGGGGCCCAGCCGGGTCCCGTCCGGGAGCGCCTCGGGGGACAGCGTATCCAGGGGAACCTCCAGGAAGGCAATCAGCGGGCCTTCCCACATCCTACCCATGGGGTCACGCCGCGTCAGCCCCTCTCTTCAGGTGGGACTCCAGGAATGCCTCCTGTGAGAGGCTCCGGAACTTCCGGGAGCTTACCGGGAGGCGGCAGCGGCCCGTTGTGGACGTTTCGTGACCGGCTTCTCAACTTGGGTGGAATAGACGGGGAGCCGGTAGCGCGGGCGCATGCCGCTCCCGTCGAAGGAGACCTCCAGGTCCCAGAAGCAGCGGTCGTCGCCGTGCCACACCGTGGCGCTCTTCACCCGCGCCTTGGGCAGTTCCAGCAGGAGGCCGAGGTCCCTGCGCTCGCGCAGGGCTTTCGCGTCCACCTGCTGCGAGTGCTCATATTCCAGGGTGCGGTGAACCTTGATCTTCGATTTGCCCCCGGTCCGGACCGTCTCTCGCCGCTCCCGGGTGCGCGTCAGCCGGACCGTCACCGTGTCCACGGGGGGCAGCCCCGGCCGTGACACCACGTGCACCTGACACGGGGTGCCGAGCGCCAGCGGAATCGAGTCCAGGCGCAGGCTCGGCTGGCCCGGACGCAGCTCCCGGCGCATCTGCTTCAACAGGGAAGGCTCATGGCGCACCCACTGGTGGCCCGCCAAGGCGAGCAGACCCAGCAGGGCGAGCAGCATGAAGGCGAGGCCCAGGATCCGGTACAGGGACTCCAGGACGGCGGTGGTCACGAGCACGAGGAAGAGGACGGCGAGGAGCGGGCCCACATAATCTCCCCAGCTCACCCGGGGGCGCAGCAGCAGCTTCCAGGAGGTCTCCCAGCGCCACGGTTCCTCCGGATGCTGTTGAAAGAGACGCTGCCGCTGTCTCCAGTGCCAGATATCGGCGAGGGCCGCCAAGAGCAGCAGCCCGTCCGCAAGCAGGACTACCCGTGCCTCCTGGGCGGTCCAGTTGAACCAGTGGACGCCCGTGAAGAGGACCGCAGTGCCGAGCAGGATCGGCATGTAATGGGGAAAGGGCCGGGGGCGGGAGCGTCCGGAGGAAGCCTTCATGGACCCGGAACTCTAGCTCAAGGGGCCCTGTGTGCCTCTGGACGCTCGGGGACCGGGGCGGACCCGCGCCCCGTGGCGCATGCCTATCATGGCCCTTTTCCGGATCGAGGACGGGACCATGCGCAGCCAACGTGAGGCAAGGAGCTGGAGGTGGGGACTCGCCGTGGTGGCGGCGCTGGCCGTGGGCTGTGGGGACGAGAAACAAGAGGAGCCCATCGACACGGCGCCCAGCACCTGGGGCTGGACGGCGGTGCCTGAGTCCACCTGTGACGAGGGAACCCCCACCGGGCTGGGCAGCAACCTCTCCGCGGACAGCAAGAACCTGGTCATCTACTTCAGCGGGGGCGGCGCGTGCTGGGATGCCACCACGTGCCTGGAGACGAACAGCTCCCTGCATGGGCCCTTCACCGAGTTTGTCTTCAACATCGTGAAGGGGGCCTCCTTCAAGGGCTCCATCCTGGACCGGACGCTTGCCCGCAACCCGTACCAGGACTGGAACCTGTTCTTCATTCCGTACTGCACGGGAGACCTGCACATCGGGGACGCGGACCAGGTGTACACGTCAGGCGCCGTGACGAGGACGATTCGCCACCGGGGCCTGGCGAACACGAAAGCATTCCTCGCGCGCATCGCCGCCACGGTGCCCGAGCCCGAGCAGGTGCTGGTGACGGGCTCAAGCGCGGGAGGCTTCGGCGCGGCGCTCAACTACACGCTCATCCGCCAGGCCTTCCCCCGCGCCAAGGTCTTCCTGGTGGATGACGCCGGTCCGCTGCTCAAGAACGACGCCCTGTCCCCGGCGCTCCGGTCCGCTTGGGCCCAAGCCTGGAAGTCCGATGCGGCGCTCGAAGCCATCGACCCCGCGGTGAAGGAGGACTTCTCGGCGCTCTACCCGGTGCTCGCGCGCAAGTACCCCGAGGACCGCATGGCGCTCCTGTCCTCGCTGCGGGACGAGACCATCCGCGGCTACTTCCAGCTGACGCCGGAAGTCTTCGAGACCGCGCTGAGGGACCTCGCCACCACGGTGATTGCCCCGTTGCCGCGCACCCGCACCTTCCTCACCCCGGGGGAGGGCCACACCCTGTTGACCCAGCCCGCGGCGCAGCGCTCCCAGGAGGTGGGCCTGCTGGACTGGCTCCAGCAGATGCACACCGCGAGCGATGCGGAGTGGAAGTCCGTGCAGCCCTGAGCGGCGCCGGAGAGGATGGCGTCCGAGGAGACTGACCCATGAAGACGTGGCCCGACACACGCATCCAGGAACTCTTCGGCATCCCGCTGCCCATCCTCCAGGCGCCCATGGCGGGCGTGGTGACGCCACAGATGGTGGTGGCCGTCAGTGAGGCCGGGGGCCTGGGCGCGCTGCCGTGCGCCATGCTGAGCCTGGCCGAGGCCCGCGAGGCGCTGGACGTCATCCGCCAGGGTACCTCCCGGCCCATCAACCTCAACTTCTTCTGCCACGCCCCGCCGCCCGCGGATGCCGTGCGCGCACTGGCCTGGCGGGCGCGGCTGGCGCCTTATTACGTCGAGCAGGGCCTGGACCCCGAGGCCCCCGTGCCCGCGTCCAACCGCAGGCCGTTCGACAGCGACTTCTGCGGGCTCGTCGAGGCGTACCGGCCCCAGGTGGTCAGCTTCCACTTCGGGCTTCCGGAGCAGGCGCTGCTCGGCCGGGTGAAGGCGGCGGGCGCCAAGGTCATCGCCTCGGCGACCACGGTGGCCGAGGCCCGGTGGCTGGAGGCGCGCGGGTGTGACGCGATCATCGCCATGGGGTGGGAGGCGGGAGGCCATCGCGGCAGCTTCCTCACGGACGACATGGCCACCCAGGTGGGGACCTTCGCCCTGGTGCCCCAGGTGGTGGATGCGGTGAAGGTCCCGGTCATCGCCGCCGGCGGCGTCGCGGATGCCCGCGGCATCGTCGCGGCGTTCGCGCTCGGCGCCGCCGCGGTGCAGATCGGCACCGCCTACCTCTTCTGCCCTGAGGCCAAGGTGGCCCCCGCCCACCGCCAGGCGTTGAAGACGGCGCCGGACGATGGCACCGCCGTCACCAACGTCTTCACGGGCCGGCCCGCGCGCGGCATCGTCAACCGGCTGATGCGCGAGCTGGGCCCGCTGTCTCCCCACGCCCCGGGCTTTCCGCTCGCGGGCGGGCCGCTCACCCCGCTGCGCAACCAGACCGAGCCCCAGGGCTCATCCGACTTCATGCCCCTGTGGTCGGGGCAGGCGGCGCGGCTGGCGCGGGAGCTGCCCGCGGGGGAGCTGACGCGGGTGCTCGCCGAGGAGGCCCTGGCGAAGCTGTCCCGGGGCTGAAGCCCAGGGGGCTCAGGACACGATGCGCGTCTTGATGTCCGAGGTGAGGCCGGCGATGGCGTCGCAGACCGGGGCGGACACGTCCTGGTCCAGGTCCATCACCAGGTAGCCGATGTTGGCGTCCGTGCTCAGCACCTGCGCGTGGATGTTGGCGTTCAGGTCCGAGACGATGCGGTTGATGTCGCGCAGCACGCCAGGGATGTTGCGGTGCACGTTGAGGATGCGGTGCGTGCCGGGGATGAGGGGCGCCTCCACCTGCGGGAAGTTCACCGCGCCGGTGGTGGCCCCGGAGCGCACGAACTTGATGAGGGAGGTGGCCACCTCGCGGCCGATGGACTCCTGGGCCTCCTCCGTGGAGCCGCCGATGTGCGGGGTGAGCACCACGTTGGGCAGGTTCTGCAGCTCGGTGAGGAAGCCGTCGCTGTTGGTCTCCGGCTCCTCGGGGTACACGTCCACCGCGGCGCCGCCCAGGTGCTTGGAGCGCAGCGCCTGCGCCAGCGCGCCGATGTCCACCACCGTGCCCCGGCTCGCGTTGATGAGGCAGGCGCCCTTCTTCATCTGCGCGAACTCCGCGGTGCCCATCATCATGTGGGTGGAGTGCGTGGCGGGCACGTGCAGGGTGACGAAGTCCGACTCGGCGAGCAGCTCCCCGAGCGAGGCCGCGGCGCGCGAGTTGCCCAGCGGCAGCTTCGTCATGGTGTCGTAATAGATGACGCGCATGCCCAGCGACTCGGCCAGCACGCCGAGCTGCGAGCCGATGTGGCCGTAGCCGATGATGCCCAGCGTCTTGCCGCGCACCTCGTGGCTGCCGGTGGCCACCTTGCGCCACTGCCCGGTGTGCACCTCACGGCTGCGGTCGAAGAGCTGGCGGGTGAGGACGATGATCTCCGCGATGACCATCTCCGCCACGCTGCGCGTGTTGCTGAACGGGGCGTTGAAGCACGGAATGCCGTGCCGGTTGCTGGCCGGCAGGTCGATCTGGTTGGTGCCGATGCAGAAGGCCCCGATGGCCAGCAGGCCCCCAGCGTGGGCGAGCGCCTCCTCGGGCACGGTCGTCTTGCTGCGGATGCCCAGCAGGTGGACGCCCCGCAGCCGCTCGGCCAGCTCCTGGGGCTTGAGCGCGCCGGCCAGGCGCTCCACCACGAACCCCTCGGCCGCCAGCAGCTTCTCGGCCGAAGCGTGGATGTTCTCCAGCAGCAGGACCTGGATGGGCTCCTGGAGGCTGATGGGCGCGGAGGGGTTAGGGAAGCGGGCAGTGCTCATGGACCTCCGCTTTAGACGCCGGCCCCCGGGCTTTCAAGCTTCGCCTGAGTCCTCTTGCGGCAGCCGTGTAGGCAGGCAGAAGGTGAAGGCGCTGCCCTGGCCGGGCGCACTCTCCACCCAGATGCGTCCGCCGTGGGCCTGGATGATGCCCCGGGCGATGTAGAGCCCCAAGCCGCTGCCCTGGCGGGCGGTCTTCTCGGCCTGCCAGTGCCGCTCGAAGAGGTGCGGCTGGGCCTCCCGGGGGATGCCGGGGCCGGTGTCCCGCACCGTGACGAGGACGGTGTCCTCCTGGGTCCGGGTCTCAAGGGTGAGCGTGCCTCCCTCGGGGGTGAACTTCACCGCGTTGCCCAGGAGGTTGGCCAGCACCTGCTGGATGCGGTCCCGGTCGCACGGCACGGTGAGCCCCGTGGCGAGCCGCTTCTCCAGCCGGAGCGACTTGCGCAGGGCCTGGGACTCGATGAGGGCGAGCGCCTCCTCCACGAGGGCATCCACCGGCTCCGGGTGGCGCTCGATGGTGAGCGCCTGGCCCCCATCGAGCCGGGCCGCGTCCAGCAGTTGGTGGATGAGGGTGAGCATCTGCGCCACGGCCCGGTCGATGGCCCCCACCTGCCGGTCCAGCCGCTTCAGCTCCGGGTGCTGGGCCATCCGGGAGGTCATCATCGTGGTGCTCAAACGGATGGTGGACAGGGGGTTCTTGAGATCGTGCGAGACGATGGCCAGCACCTCCTCGCGCCCGGCCGCGGCCTGCTGGGCCGCCTCGTAGAGGCGCTCGTTGTCCGAGGCCAGGAGCCGCTGCCGCTCGGCATCCGCCCGGGCCTGCTGCTCGGCGCGGACCTGCTCCTCGTGGAGGCGGTTGAGGGTCAGGGCGTTGCGCCAGATGATGGCGGCGAGCGCCACCACCATCGTCACGATGAACAGGGGCGGGGCCAGGCGGAGGTGGATGCGCCCGGCCTGGGCCGCCCACCAGAACAGGGCGCCGCTCACCAGCGGAAGCAGCAGGGCGGGCACCATCCGGCGTGCCATCACGCCCCCCGCCGCCGGTGAGGTGAGGAGGCTCACGGGGGCCCGGTGCGGTTGAAGCGCCAGGGCCCCCAGGCCCAGCAGGAGCAGGGACCCCAGGGTATGCGGGGCCATGCCCAGCGGGCCCTGGGTGCCGTAGAGGCGCGGCTCCTGAAAGACGTAGCCCGTCAGGGCGATGAGACACGGAATGAAGGCGCCCAGCGCGAAGCCGGGGGCCCAGGCATTGGCGCGGCCCTGAGCGTTCGCGCACAGCAGCCCGCTGCCAATCAGCAGGAGGGTGACGGCGCTCTGCGGGGACGTCTGAAGGCTCCAGAGCCCCGCGTCCGGCCAGGGTACCAGCCGGGTATGGCTGGCCAGCTCCACGGCGTTCACCCCCAGGAGCAGGACGGTGGCCCACCGGCGGGGCGTGCGCCCGCCAGGAGCCAGCCGGAAACTCCCCAGGATTCCCGCGGCCAGGAGGAGGCTGGAGGCGGTCGCGGGGACCATCGCGGGCAGGCTTGGGAACAGGCGGTTGAGCCCGTTCCCGCCCACGAGCCATCCCAGAAGCACGGTGCCACCCAAGAGGAAGACCAGGGCCGCGCTCAGGCCCGGCAGGACTCGGCTCTTGGGGTGGATGGCTTCGGGTGCTTCCTCGCGCACTGCTCCCCCCTCCTGTGGGGAAACATGAAACTAGGTGTGTTTTCCGCCAGCGGCTGCCCGGCGGCGAACAAGGCCGGGCGAAGTGTCCAGGAGTCGCCGCTTGCCGGCCAGAGGTGCAGGGGCGCTTACTGGAGGGTCCAGGCCACGGTGCCACCGCACGAGGTGCTGTTGTAGCAGCCCGCGCGGATCTGCAGCGTGCCGGCCGTGGGCGCGGTGTAGCTCAGGTTCGAGCCCTTGCCGCCGCAGGCATCGTCGCTGGCGGCCACCTCCGTGCCGCCCACACCGGCGAGGCGCACGTAGGTGTCGCCGTTGGCCGCGCTGCCCGCCAGCCCGCAGGTGCCCAGGGTGATTTTCTGGCCCGCGCGGACCGTCACGTTCTGGTTCACCGTGTTCTGCCGGGCGCTCTGGGTGTTGCTGGCGTTGAAGCCATAGGTGCCGCCCTCGGACGGCCCGCCGGCCAGCTGCCACACCACGGTGCCCGAGCAGCTGCCGCTGGAGTAGCAGCCCGCGCGGATCTCATGGTTGCCGCTGGTGAGCACGGTGTAGGTGAAGCTGGAGGAGGCGCCGCCGCAGGCATCGTCATTGGCGGCCACCAGGGCCCCGCCCGGCGAGAGCATGCGCAGGTAGGTGTCCCCGTCGGCCGTGGCCCCCGTCAGGCCACAGGTGCCCACGGTGAGCGTCTGCCCCGCGGTGAGGGCCAGCACCTTGTTGGTGGTGTTCTGCTGGGCGCCGTTGGTGTTGCTGGCGCTGAAGCTGAAGCTGTTGGCCGGGGGCGGGGGTGGGGGCTGCGGCGGGCTGCCGCACAGCCTCAGGCTGCCCGCGCCGGCGCACAGCGCATCGAGCGCGGGGCCCACGTAGGTGATGTCCTCGCCCCGGCAGCCGGTCAGCGCGCACACGTTCACGGCCTTGCAGGAGCCGTTGGAGACGTAGTCCGTCTCGCCCCGCACCAGGATGCCCGCCACGCTGTAGCCGCTCATCTCGTACACGCCCGAGCCCGAGTTGCCGCCGAAGGTGTCCGTGGTGGCGACGAAGTAGTCCCGCGTCCCCGCCCGTGCGTCGCGCACCGTGCCGCCCGAGTCGATCTTGAACGGAATCCCACTGCCCGAGCCGATGACCGTCACCGGCTGGCCCACGGCGAGCGCCTGGCGGGCCGTGCGCACCGGCGCGGGCATGAAGCGGGGCGTGGCTGGGCGGTCCAGCCGGAGGATGGCGAAGTCCAGGTTCACGCCATTGGCCGTGGACTGCTGGCGCGTGACGATGGACTGGCAGCTGAAGATGTCCTCGGAGGTCACCCGCTCCAGCGCGGTGCCGCTGGTCCGGTAGAACTTGAAGACGAGGCGCGTGCTGGCGCAGGCCGCGGCGCTGGTGACGCAGTGGCCCGCGGTGAGCACGAGATCATCATCGATGAGCGTGCCCGAGCAGAAGGCGGCCGCCGGATCCTCCAGGAACCGCTCGGTGGGGCACAGGTTGTAGGTGGCGCGCAGCGACTTGGCGGTGAAGGCGACGTTGCCGGGGGTGCTGGTGTCGAGATCCTCCGGGTGCATCAGGGCCACGGTGGCCTGCTGGGCCCGCGCGCGCAGGGTGGCGTCCGGGTGCGCGTAGACGTCCATCCGGTCATCGGTGCCGTAGACGACGGGGGCCTGCGCCGTTCCCAGGGCAGGGCCCTCCAGCGGCTCCTCACCACAGCCCGGCGCCAGGACGGTCCACAGGAGGACACCCAGCACCTGCGTGCGCCCGGAGGCGCGGAGCCATTGCTTCTTCATGGGGGGATATCTCCAGCAACGAGGGATGACCTGCCCGGTGACGGGCGGGGACTTCACCATGCATAAAGTCCCTTTTCTTGTCTCCCCATCCCCCGCCAGACGTCTCGAAGTTCCCGGATGAGACGCCAGGAACCGGACGGAGGGGTTACTCGTCGTCTGGATTCTTTAGCCAGGCCAACGCTTCATCGCGCGACTCGAAGGTGCGCGCCGGAATGTTGAGCATGGCCTGCTTCGTCATCCTCCAGGCCTGGAGGCCCGAGGCCGCGGTGGACACGATGCGCGCCGAGCGCTTCATGCCCTTGAGCTGGGCGAACGCGTTGAGCTTCGCCATCACCGCCACCATCGCGGCGGACATGACCCGGAGCTGGGATTGATCCACCAGCGCGCTCCACTCGCCGAGCCCCTCGATGATCTCCCGCACGCGCGACAGGTACTCGTCCACGTCCTGCTGGGTGGGTTGGGGCGGGTAGATGACTTCGAGGATGCGCTCGGGCTGGTGGACGTGAATCTGGAAGGGCATGCGGTGACGGCTCCGGGGCACGGTGGGGACGGGTGGCCGTGTTGGCGGCGCATCCTAGCCCTGCTCTGGCGGGCAATTCACTCTCTGGCCCGAAAATGTCAGACCCGGCCGGTACGGGGGGATTTCATGCGAGCGAAGCTGTCCGTCCTGGTGCTGGGCCTCCTGCTGGGACGCGCGCCACCGGAGGCGGGTGTGCCGGAGGCCGGCCGGGAGCACCGCGGCGCGGGGGCGCCTTCCCCTGCCCTGCCCCAGCCCGAGGTGCCCCGGGCCCTCAAGCACCCCTGCCAGGTGATCACCTTCATCCAGGTGCCGTGCGACACCGGCACTGCCACCTGTGAGTACACGTACTGGGAGTGCCCCCCGGCGGTCAACCTGCTGAGGGCGTGAGCCGCCCGGTAATTTCGGCAGCCCCGATCTGGAAAATCCTTCTCCCCGCCGGGGGAGGGTGCGCCGCAACCCCATGAGATGTCTGGACCGGGCGTGTGGCACGCCAGACGCAATACCTCCTCCCAGGCCGATGAGGCCGTGAGCAGGAGGACAGCGTGGGAAGGATGAGGCTGGGAGAGTGGCTGGTTCACCACGGGGCGTTGACGCCCGGGCAGGTGGAGACCGCGCTCGCCTATCAAGCCCGCTGGAAGTGCAAGTTCGGCCAGGCGGTCCTGGAGCTGAACATGATGCCGCGCGAGCCGTTTCTGCGCTTGCTGGCCGGCCACCTGAAGGTGGCGTTCATCCGTCCGGAGCAGATCGACAAGGTGCCCGCGGCCACCGTGCGCAAGCTGCGGGCCGACGTGCTCGCCCGGCTGCGGGTGGTGCCCCTGCGCTTCGAGCAGGTGGGGGCCCGGGGCTCGGTGTATCTGGCGACGCACCAGCCCGAGAACCTTCAGCTGCTTGACGAAGCGTCCTTCGTCACCGGCCTCACCGTCGTGCCCGTGCTGGCGATGGCCGAGGACATCGAGCGGACCTTGCGGCGCCACGGCGTTCTCGGGGGACGCCACCTGGAGCCCATCGAACTGCCTCCCGAGGAGGAGTGCCGCCCCTCCCTGTCCCCCGGACGCTGACCCGCGCCGGTACTCGCCTGGTCTGCCTGCGGTGGGACGGGCCACCGGGGACCTGACTGTCAAGGCGGTGGGGCAGCACGGGAGGCCAGGGAAGCATCCGCCCCGGCTGTGACGTTCCGCTTGCTGCTTGACCCTCTGCCCTCGACGACCATGCCCTATCTGCCCATTCGCGGTGCTCAGCTCTACTACGAGGACTCGGGAGGACCCGGCGAGCCCATCGTCTTCAGCCACGGGTTGCTCTGGGACTCGAAGCTCTATGCCCAGCAGATTGCTTCCCTGAAGGACCGCTACCGCTGCATTGCCTATGACCACCGGGGCCAGGGGCGCAGCCTGGCGCCGCCCGGCAAGGGCATCGAGCTGAGGACGGTCTACGAGGACGCGGTGGCGCTCATCCAGGCGCTGGGCGTGGGGCCGTGCCACTTCGTGGGGCTGTCCATGGGGGGCTTCGTGGGGCTGCGCGTCGCCGCGCGCCACCCGGAGCTGCTGCGCTCGCTCATCCTGATGGACACGTCCGCGGATGCCGAGACGCTCTGGAACCTGTCGCGCTACTGGCTGCTGACGGCGGCCACGCACTGGATGGGGCTGCGGCCCGTGGTGGACCGCATCATGTCCATCTACTTCGGACAGGACTTCCTGAAGGACCCGGCCCGGGCCGCCGAGCGCGAGGCGCTGCGCCGTCAGCTGGCGAGCAACCCCCGGGACGTGTGGCGGGCGATGCAGGGGGTGATTACCCGGCGCGCCGTCACCAGCGAGCTGGAGCGCATCCGCACCCCCACGCTCATCCTCGTGGGGGAGGACGACGTGGTGACGACGCCCGAGCGCGCCGAGTCGCTGCACGCCCGCATCGCCGGCTCGCGGCTCGTGCGGCTGCCCCACGTGGGCCACATGTCGAACCTGGAACAGCCGGAGCAGGTGAACCAGGTGCTCCACCGTTTCCTGGCGGACATTTCCGCGAAGGCGCGCGCCACGGTGCGGCCTCCCCGGAAAGGCCCCCTGGTGGAAGCATGGCAGCCGTGAAGATGCAACCGGTGCGAGTCCACCGGTTGCCCAGGGAGCGCGCACTCTCCTGCCGCCTTTCTTGCGGAATGCCTACACCTGGGTCCTGGGGTTGTGCCTGTTGATGCATGACCCCTCCCTTCTTTTCGTGAAGACGTCCGATGCCGTCCGCGCGGTGGAGCGCAACACCTTGATCGCGCCCCCCTACGACGGACACCCGCTGGCGGATGTGTTCCACCAGGCCACCTCATGGCTGGATGGCATCCACCGGCAGCTCACCCACGGTGGCGATGTGCATGTGGCGATGCAGACGTTGCATCGAGGGCTCTTCCTCCTGCGCCGCCAATGGAGCCGGAAGGACTGGCGCCACTTTTGCCTGGAGCACGCGCGGATTCACCCCCTGCGCGAGCTGCTGCACCAATGTCCCTTCACCCGCCACGGCTATGAGCGCCCGCGAGGCTATGCGGGCGACGCGGCGTTGATCGACTACCTCTACGCGGAGTGCGTGGGGGCCGAAGGGCACATGCAGCCGGGCGGCCACATCTACCGCTTCATGTACCAGCAGCCGAGCCCCCGGAGCGTCCGGGAGCGGCGCGTGTTGCTGGCGCGGGAGATCGACGCGGCGGCCACGCGCACGCACATGCCCCGCCTCCTCTCGGTGGCCTGCGGACACCTGCGGGAGTCCGAGCTGTCACACGCAGTGAAGGAGCACCACATCGGGGACTTCATCGCCTTCGATCAGGATCCGATGAGCCTGACGGAGGTGACGCGCCAGCACCCCAACAACGCCATCCGGCCCGTCTGCGGCTCGGTGCGCGCGCTGCTGACGGGGCGCACGGTGTTCGGCCACCTGGACCTCGCCTACTCGGCAGGCCTGTATGATTACCTGTCGGACAACACGGCCCGGCGCCTCACGCAGATCCTCTTCAACATGCTCAACCCGGGCGGGCGCCTGATGGTGGCCAACTTCGCCACCTGCCCCGAGGCCGGCTACCTGGAGGCCTTCATGGACTGGTGGCTCATCTACCGCGATGAGGACCAGATGCAGGCCCTCACCCTGGACATTGATCCCAACGAGATCGCCGCCACGAACATGTTCCGCGACAGCGAGCAGAACGTCATTTACCTGACGCTGGACCGGCGCTGAGCTCCGGGGGGCGCCGGGGGAGCGTCACGGTGAAGGTGGCGCCCTCACCGGGGACGCTCCGCACCTCCACGCGCCCGCCGAGCGCCTGGACGATTTCCCGCACCAGCCACAGGCCAATGCCGAACCCGCCGTAGTGGCGCACCGAGACGGCGCGCTCGAAGCGCTCGAAGATGCGGTGCGCGTCCTCGGGGGCGATGCCGATGCCCTCGTCCCGGACCTTGAGCACCGCCTGGCCCTCGTGCTCCTCGAGCACCACCTCGATGGGCTTGCCCGCCCCGTACTTCATGGCGTTGGTGAGCAGGTTGCCCACCACCTGCTCCAGCCGCATCGCGTCCCAGTGGCCCACCAGCCGGTCCACGGCGCGCAGCTCCACGGGGCACTCCGCGCGGGCCAGCGCCTCGCGCGAGCGCTCCAGCACCCCGCGCACCAGGGAGACCAGGTCCACGTCCTCGACCTTGCCGAGCAGCTGCCCCTGGGCCACGCGCGAGATGTCGAGCAGCTCGTTCACGAGCCGGCCCATGCGCTGGGTCTGCAGGTTGGCCGACTCCAGCTTGGTGCCCAGCCGCTCCGGGGACATCTGCGCGGTGCCCTGGCGCAGCTGAATCATCATCCCCTGGAGGTGGAGCTGGAGCGAGGTGAGCGGCGTCTTCAGCTCGTGGGCGGCGATGGACAGGAAGTCATCCCGGCGCCGCACGGCCTCCTGCTCCTCAAGGTAGAGCCGGCCCCGCTCCTCCGAGAGGGCCGCCATGCGCTCGAAGCCCTCCGCGTTCTCCAGCGCCACGCTGGCCAGCGTGGTGATGAAGCCCGTGAGCCGCTCCTCGTCCTCGCCGAACAGCTCGCCCACCCGCCGGTGGCTGGCGCACACGCACGCCACCGTCTTGCCGCGAATCTGCAAGGGGGCGCAGATGAGCGAGCGCACGCCCAGGAGCTCCATGCTCTCGCTCACGCCGCCCGGCAGCCCCTGGTCGAGGACGGCGGGGCGGCCCGTCTCCAGGGCCCGGGCAATGGCGGTGCGGCTCACGCCCGCGGTGAGCCGCACGTCCTCGGGCAGCACGGCGGTAGGGTCCAACACCACGCAATGCTCGGCGCGCAGCAGCTCCAGCATGGACTGGCGCACCGCCTCGAACACCGCCTCGCGCGTGAGCGCGGAGGCGATGCGCCGGCCCGCCTCCAGCACGCGCGGGAAGCGGTCCACGAGCGACAGCGTCTCCGGACGCTCGGGGGCGGCGCCCGGGGTGAGCGCCTCCTCCGTGAGCCCCTGCTCCATCTCCTGGAGCTCACGCGTGGCGAGCTTGAGGTCCTCGGTGGCGCTCGGCCAGCCCAGGGCCTTGCCCACCTGGCCCCGCGCCAGCAGCGTCTGCGCGCGCTCGTGGCGCATCTTCAGCTCCCGGGCCACCTCCAGGCTCTGCTCGAACCACTTCCGGGCGCGCTGGGGCTGGCCGGCCATGGCCGCGAGCAGGGCGCGCTCGCGCAGGGCGTGGGGCAGGTTGTTGCGGTAGGTGCGCGCGAGCGTGTGGGCGTGCCGGGCCACGCGCCCGGCGTAGCGCAGCAGCGAGGCGCGCCGCTGGGGGGCGAAGGCGGAGAGGCTCTCCACGTGCTTTCGCAGCGCGGTGGCCAGCAGCCCCGGCACGGGGGCCACGTACTCCGAGCGCAGGTGGGCGTTCTCGACGACCCGGCTGGCCTGCTCCAGGGTCATCACCGCGCCCTCCGGGTCGCCCTCGTGGAGCTGGCGCAGGGCCTCGGCCATGAGGGTGCCCGCGCGCGACTGAGGGTCCGCGCTGGGGTTGAGCAGCTCCTCCTCCAGCACGCCGCGCGGGATGCGGCCCCCCGAGGCCTTGCTCCAGGCCTCCAGGGCGAGCCGCACCGCGTACCGGTCCCCGATGGACTGGGCCGCCCGGTGCAGCTGCTGGGCGGAGCTGAGCGCCTCCTTCATCCGGCCCAGCCGGTAGAGCGCCATGGCCACCTGGAAGTGGGCGTTGTTCACCTCCCACCGGTCCCCGGTGCGCTCCAGCAGGCGGATGGCCTCGCTGCACCGCTCGATGCACTCCTCGAAGCGGCCGGAGCAGTAGAAGGCCAGGCCGTAGAAGTGCAGGGACTGGCCCTGGCCCCACACATCGCCCATCTGCTGGCGCATGCGCAGGGACTTGTCCACGTAGGCGATGGCGCGGCGGAACCAGGGCAGCACCGTGGCCACGGGCGAGTGCTCGGAGTAGGCCTGGGCCAGCTCGGGCGTGGGCGGGTAGCGCTCGGCGATGTTCAGCCCGCGCAGGTGCGCCCAGAGCACCGCCATGCGTCCGCGCTGGTACCAGTAGCCGTAGGCCATGCGGCTGTAGATGTGGACGGCGAGCAGGTCCTTGGCGCTGGCGGTGTCCTCCAGCGGGCGGCGGGCCAGCCACAGCCCGGGCACCAGGGTGTGTCCCGCCTGGACGCCCAGCTCCCACGCCGCGCCCAGGCCCAGCATGGCCTCGCTCTCGGGCACCCACCGCCCCAGCAGCCGCAGGCCCTTCTCCAGGGCCGCGTTGCCCTCGTCGGTGATGCCCCGCTTGAAGGCGAGCTCGCCCAGCTTGGACCACATGCGGGCCTGCTCCACGGGCTCGCCGGCCAGCTGCTGGGCCCGCTCCAGCTGCTGCTGGGCGGCGTCATACCGGCCGCGCAACATCATCACGTCGCCCAGCCCGGAGGCGATGCGGTAGCGGGTGTCCGCGCCGGCGCCCTCCGCGCCGCGCTCGGCGATGCGGTAGTTGATCTCCGCGGCCTCCAGGGCGAACTGCTGCCGGGCGCGCTCGGCGGCCACCAGTGCGTGGGGCAGGGCCAGGGCGCTCTCGCCCGCGGCGTCGAAGTGGTAGGCCAGCTCGAACGGGTCGGCCTGCTCGCTGGCGGCGATGGTGCGCGCCGTCAGCCGGTGCAGCGCCTGGCGCTCCTCGGGGCCCAGCAGCCCCAGCAGCGCCTCGCGCAGCTTGTCGTGGACGAAGGTGTACCTGCCCCGGTTCTCCTCCCAGAGCATGTGCCGGCGCCGGGGCTCGTCCAGCGCGGCGATGATGGGCTCGCGCGCCGAGCCCGACAGCGCCTCCAGCCGGTCCAGGCCGAAGCTCTTGCCCAGCACCGCGCCCACCGACAGCAGGCGCAGGGACTCCTCCGGCAGGAGCTTCAGCCGGCGCACCAGGAACGCGGCGGCCTGGCGCGAGGAGCGCACGTGCGCCATGGCGTCCGGGTTCACCTGCCAGCCCTCGGGGCCCGCCACGAGCGCGCCGTCCTCCACCAGCCCGTGGAGCACCGCGGAGGCCATGAACGGGTTGCCCTCGGACAGCCGGGCCACCAGCTCGGTGGCCTCCGGCGGCAGGGCCCCCGCCATGGACTCCGCCATGTGCGTCACCTCGGCGGCGCCGAAGGTGGCCAGGCGCAGGTGGGCACTGGGTTTGAGCCGCCGCAGCACGTGGCCCGCGTCCACCTCCTCGCTCCGGAAGGACACCACGAGCAGGATGTGGCTGCGGTTCTGCGGGAGCGACTGCTGCCAGTTGTCGAGCGCGCGCAGGGTCAGCTCATCGGCCCACTGCGCATCGTCGAGCAGCACGAGCGCGGGCTCGTCCGCGGTGCCCAGCGCGCCCAGCAGCGAGGTGAGGGCGCGGATGCCGCGGCTCTCGCCGAACGAATCCGGGCCCAGGTTCTGTTGGACTTGGGGGCCCAGGATGGGCTCGAGCTGGGGCAGGGCGGTGCGCAGCGCGGCCTCCTGGCCCGCGAGCCGCTGGCGCAGGGCGCTCACCAGCGCGGGGCGCTCCTGGGCCGCCGCGGCGATGCCCGCCGCCACCCCCGAGAAGAGCTGGAAGGGGTGCATGGCGGACTGGTCCACCGCCTGGCCCTGGAGGACCCAGGCCCGGTGGTTCACGGCGCGCGCGGCGAACTCCTCCAGCAGCCAGCTCTTGCCGCCGCCGGACTCGGCCTCGACGATGACCAGCCGCCCGGGCTCCGCGCGCGTGCGCTCCAGCTCGCGCTCCAGCACCGCCAGCTCCTCGTGGCGGCCCACGAAGGAGGGCTCGGTGAGGCTGCGGCGCTGGTCGTGGACGCCGGTGACGAGCTCGGGCTCCGCCTCGCCCTGCGAGAGCGCCTCATCCAGCGCGCGCAGGTCCGCCAGCGCGGACTCGGCGGACTGGTAGCGGTCCGAGGGGTCCGTCTGGAGCAGCCGCCCCACCAGCTCCTCCAGCGCGCGCGGCACCTCCACCCCGCCGCTGCGCAGCTTGGGGCGCGCGCCCAGGTGCTGGCGCAGCACATCGCCCACGGACGTGCCGTCGAACGCCGGGCGGCCCGAGAGCGCCTCGAAGAGGACGATGCCCACGGAGTACAAGTCCGAGGTGGTCTCCACCGAGCGGTTGAGCAGCCCGGCCTGCTCCGGCGAGAGGTAGCGCGCGGTGCCCACGGGCAAGTCCCTCAGCGACGGGTCCAACCGCTCGCTGCGCGCCAGGCCAAAGTCCACCAGCGTGGCGCGGTCCAGGGGGCTGCCCTCGACGATGATGTTGGAGGGCTTCACGTCCCGGTGAATCACCCCGTGGCGGTGCGCCTCGGCGAGCCCCGCGAGCAGACACTGGCCCAGCGTGAGCACCTCCGCGGGCGTGAGGCTGCCATGCTCCAGCCGCTCCTGGAGCGTCTCGCCGGGAAGGTAGGGCGTCACCCGGTAGATGAGGTCTCCGGAGGAGCCCAGGTGCAGCACGGGGGGGAGAAAGGGGCTGTGCAGCTCGCTCAGCACGGCGGACTCGTGCTCCAGCCGCACCCGGGCGGTGGAGACGAGCGAGGCCCGGGATGTCATCTTGATGACAACCTGCTCGCCGGTCCGGTGATCATTGCCCAGCCAGGTGGACACACCCCGGCCCGTCTTCAATCGCCGCAGCAGCTCGAAGCGATTGCCCAGGCGCCTGCCCGGGAGGGGCTCTCCGGGGACGGCGCCGGCCTGTGGAAAGCCCTCTGCCATGTAGTGCCCTCGCCCTCCCTCCGCCCTGCCGGGAGCAAAGCGGTCATGCCGTAAGCTTGGTTCCAGGACAGGCCCTGCCAAGGGGGCAGCGGCCGCTTCAGGGACCGGCTGCTCTGGCCTTCAACAATGCCAGGGGGTCTGACTCCCATTCCTGCGCACATCGCCCCATGGGCTGGCTGGGCAGCAGGCTTGCAGGCAGGCATGACGCGGCGCGTGCGGAGGAAAAGATGCGTCCGCCGGGCCAAACGCGCAATGCATGGAGGGAATTGCGGACGTGGGACAAGCAGGCGGCTTGACACCCTTGGGGGCCCCGTCCGAAAAGCCCGGCCCAAGGTGGCCCGCTGTTTTCCTTCCCCGCCGCCCGGGAGCCTGAGAGTGAAGCTCGCGACCCTCAAGGATGGAACCCGTGACGGGCGGCTCATCGCCGTCAAACGGGACAACTCGGTGTATGCGCTGGCCACCCACGTGGCCCCCACGCTCCAGGCCGCGCTCGATGACTGGGAGGCCCGGGAGCCGCAGCTGCGCGAGCTGGCCGCGCGGCTCGAGGCGGGCACGGTGGAGAGCCACCCCCTGGACGTCCGCGCGCTGCTGGCGCCGCTGCCCCGGGCCTACGAGTGGCTGGATGGCAGCGCGTTCCTCAACCACGTCCTCCTCGTGCGAAAGGCGCGCGGCGCCGAGCCCCCCGCCACGCTGAAGACGGATCCGCTCGTGTACCAGGGCGGCTCGGGGGAGTTCCTGGCGCCCACCGCGGACATCCCCCTGGCGGATGAGGCCTGGGGCATGGATTTCGAGAGCGAGGTCTGCGTCATCCTCGGGGACACGCCGCAGGGGACGAAGGCGGCGCAGGCGGGCCGGCACATCCGGCTGCTGATGATCTGCAACGACGTCTCGCTGCGCAACCTCATCCCGGACGAGCTGGCCAAGGGCTTTGGCTTCGTCCAGAGCAAGCCCGCCACGGCGTTCGGCCCCTTCGCCCTCACGCCGGATGAGCTGGGGCCCGCGTGGAAGGAGGGCCGGGTGCACCTGCGCCTGCGCTCCACGCTCAACGGCCAGCTCGTGGGCGACACCGAGGCGGGGGAGATGCACTTCTCCTTCCACGAGCTCATCCAGCACCTGTGCAAGACGCGGGGCTTCACCGCGGGCACCATCCTGGGCAGCGGCACGGTGTCCAACGAGGACCGGGCCCGGGGCATCTCCTGCCTGGCCGAGCGCCGGATGATCGAAGCCATCGACGAGGGCAAGCCCCGCACGCCCTTCATGAAGCCCGGGGACACCATCGACATCGAGATGCTGAACGCGGAGGGCCAGAGCCTCTTTGGCCGCATCTCGCAGAAGGTGGTGAAGCGGTGAAGCTCTACGGCTACTGGCGCTCGTCCTGCTCGTGGCGGGTGCGCATCGCCCTGAACTTCAAGGGGCTGCCCTACACCTACGAGGCGGTCCACCTGCTCAAGGACGGGGGCCAGCAGCACACGGAGGCGTACCGCGCCGTGAACCCCTTGCGCACGGTGCCCACGCTCGAGCTCCAGGAGGACGGGCAGGTGCGAAGGCTGGCCCAGTCCATGGCCATCCTCGAATACCTGGAGGAGCGCTACCCCACGCCCGCGCTGTTGCCCCAGGAGCCCTGGGCCCGGGCCCGCTGCCGGATGCTGGCCGAGAGCGTGAATTCGGGCATCCAGCCCCTGCAGAACACGGCGGTGATGCAGTTCGTCAAAGGCGAGCTGAAGGCGGACGAGCGGGCCTTCGCGGCGCACTGGAATGTCCGGGGGCTGACGGCCCTGGAGGCGCTGGTGAAGGAGACGGCGGGGACTTATTGCATCGGTGAGCAAGTGTCGTTGGCCGATCTCTTCCTCGTGCCGCAACTCTACGGCTCGCGCCGTTATGGGGTAGATCTCTCGCCGTACCCCACGCTCACCCGCATCGAGGCGGCGTGCGGACACCTTCCCGCCTTTCAGGCGGCCCATGCAGACCGGCAGCCCGACGCGGTACCTGCCTGAACGTTCTCTTCTTCTCTTCCAAGGAGCCGACCATGGCCAAGATCGAATCGCTGGGCATCAAGACCATCGAGAGCGTGCATTGGTATGTGCACGACCTGGAGCGCAGCCGCCGCTTCTACACGCAGGGGCTGGACTTCGCGGAGCTGGGCGTGTCCTCGCCCGAACTGGAGAAGGCAGGCAAGCAGAAGTCGGCCGTCTTCCAGGCCGGGGATGTCGTGCTCGTCGTCAGCCAGCCGGTGGGCGAGGGCGGCCGGGCCTGGCGCTACCTGCGCAAGCACCCGGACGGCATTGGCACCGTCACCTACGAGGTGGAGGACGTGGAGAAGGCGTTCCGCCTGCTGGAGGAGCGTGGGGGCACCTTCATCACGGAGATCCAGCGCTTCAATGACGAGCACGGCGGCCGGCTCGCCATGTTCTCCATCACCACGCCGTTCGGTGACACCACCTTCCGCTTCGTGCAGCGCGACGGCTACCGCGCGCTCTTCCCGGGCTTCGTGGCGCACCCCACGGCGAAGGGCGGCAAGAACCGCTTCGGCTTTGGCCACATCGACCACATGACGGCCAACTTCCAGACGATGCGGCCCATGCTCCTGTGGATGGAGCACGTGATGGGCTTCGAGTCCTTCTGGGGCATCGAGTTCCACACGGAGAAGGAGGGCACCGTCAAGAAGGACCACGGCTCGGGCCTGCGCTCCGCGGTGGTGTGGGATCCGAAGAGCGGGGTGAAGTTCGCCAACAACGAGCCGCTGCGGCCGTTCTTCAAGGCCTCGCAGATCAACGTCTTCAACGAGGACCACCGCGGCGATGGCGTGCAGCACCTGGCGCTCACGGTGAAGGACATCATCAGCTCCGTGAAGGAGATGCGCGATGCGGCGGGCATCCAGTTCATGCCCACGCCGGGCTCGTATTACGATCTGCTGCCCGAGCGCATCCAGCGCATGGGCATCAAGAAGATCGACGAGGACATCAACACGCTGCGCGACCTGGAGATCCTCATCGACGGGGACAAGGAGCACAGCTACCTCCTGCAGATCTTCATGAAGGAGGCGGCGGGCCTCTACAAGGACCCCGCGGCGGGCCCGTTCTTCTACGAGATCATCCAGCGCAAGGGTGACAAGGGCTTTGGCGGCGGCAACTTCCGCGCCCTGTTCGAGAGCATCGAGCGCCAGCACAAGGCCGAGGGGCGGATCTAAGCCATGTTCGAGCGCCGCGTTGCTGGGAAGGTGCCCCGCAAGCACCACATCCAGTTCCGGGATGAGCAGGGGGCGCTCCTGTTCGAGGAGTGCTTCACGCGCGACGGGTTCGAGGGGCCGTACACCATCGCCTACCACCAGAAGGCGCCGCACACGCAGAGCCTGGCGGCGGCGGCGCACGGGTGGAAGGTGCCGGAGGCCGTCCCCGGACGGCACCTGGCCAAGAGGCACTACAAGTCCCAGGAGATGAAGCGGGTGGGGGGCGCGCCGATCAATGCGCGCGTGCCCCTGCTCTTCAACGCCGACGTGACGCTCGGGGTGCTGCACCCCACGGAGCCGGACCCCGTTTACTTCAGCAACGCGGACGGGGACGAGCTCTTCTACATCCACGAGGGCAGCGGGCGGGTGCGCTCGCCGCTGGGGGACCTGCGCTTCAACGCGGAGGACTACGTCTTCATCCCCCGGGGCATGGTGCACCGCATCCTGCCGGATGCGGGCGTGGCGCAGTACTGGCTCTCCATGGAGCTGAAGGGCGGCCTGCACCTGCCGAGGCAGTGGCGCAACGAGGTGGGGCAGCTGCGCATGGACGCGCCGTACTCCCACCGGGACTTCCGGTGCGTGGAGTTCACCGGGCCCCAGGACGAGGGGCTGCGGGAGCTGGTGGTGAAGCGGGGCGAGGCGTTCCACGGCTTTGCCTACCAGCACTCGCCGCTGGATGTGGTGGGGTGGGACGGCACGGTGTACCCGTGGGCGTTTCCCATCCTCAACTTCCAGCCGCGCGCGGGGCTGGTGCACCTGCCGCCCACGTGGCACGGCACCTTCGCGGCGCGCGGGGCGCTCATCTGCTCGTTCGTGCCGCGCGTGGTGGACTTCCACCCGGAAGCCATTCCGTGCCCCTATCCGCACACCTCGGTCGACTGTGACGAGTTCCTCTTCTACTGCCGGGGGAACTTCATCAGCCGGCGCGGGGTGGGGCCCGGCAGCATCAGCCACCACCCCATCGGCATGACGCACGGGCCGCACCCGGGCGCCTACGAGGCCAGCATCGGCCACCGCACCACGGAGGAACTGGCGGTGATGCTCGACACGGTGCTGCCGCTGCACCCCACGGCCGCGGCGCTCAACATCGAGGATCCCGGCTACCAGAACAGCTTCATTCCCTGAGGCGGCGCCCCCCCTTCGCACCGGGAGGGGGGCATCTTCGCTTTTCAGGGGAAAGTGTTTGCGCTCCGGGCCTGTTTTTCCCCGCGGGGGGAGGGGCCATCATGGGAACACTTCTTCCCTGGAGCACCTGCCATGAAAGCCATTGGGTTCTACAAGCCGCTGCCCGTCGACCACCCCGAGGCGCTGCTGGACATCGAGCTTCCCGAGCCGGTGCCGGGGCCGCATGACCTGCTGGTCGATGTCCGGGCCGTCTCGGTCAACCCGGTCGACACCAAGATTCGCCGGGGCGCCGCCCCGAAGGCGGGCGAGGCGCGGGTGCCGGGCTGGGATGCGGCGGGCATCGTCCGCGCGGTGGGCAGCCAGGTCACCCTGTTCAAGGCGGGGGACCGCGTGTGGTACGCGGGCGACCTCACCCGGCCGGGCAGCTACAGCGAGCGCCACCTGGTGGATGAGCGCATCACCGGCCGCATGCCCAAGAGCCTGGATTTCGCCCACGCCGCCGCCCTGCCCCTGACGGCCATCACCGCCTGGGAGATGCTCTTCGACCGGCTGCGTGTGCAGGATGCTGACCCCACGCAGAACAACGGGCTGCTGGTGATTGGCGCGGCCGGCGGGGTGGGCTCCATCCTCGTCCAGCTGGCGCGGCAGCTCACCGGGCTCACGGTGATTGGCACGGCCTCGCGCCCCGAGACGGGCGAGTGGGTGCGGAGCCTCGGCGCGCACCACGTCATCGACCATGGCAAGCCGCTCGCGGAGGAGCTCAAGCGCGCGGGACTGGGCGAGGTGCCCTACGTGGCCGGCCTCACCCACACCCATCAGCACTTCGCGCAGATCGTCGAGGCCCTCGCGCCCCAGGGCAAGGTGGTGCTGATCGATGACCCCGAGTCCATCGACGTGCGCCAGCTCAAGCGCAAGAGCGCGTCGCTGCACTGGGAGCTGATGTTCACGCGGTCGATGTACCAGACGGCGGACATGAAGCGGCAGCACGACCTGCTCAACCGGGTGGCGGACCTGGTCGATGCGGGGACGATCAAGACGACGTTCTCGGAGCACTTCGGGCCCCTCAACGCCAAGAACCTCTTGCGCGCCCATGCGCTGATCGAGAGCAACAAGGCGCGCGGCAAGGTCGTCCTGGAAGGGTTCTGACGCGGCTCAAATCTGGGCCGCGCCCCCGTCGACGAAGAGCTCGGCCCCGTTGACGAAGCTGCTGGCGTCCGAGGCGAGGAACACCGCGGCCTTGGCGACCTCGTCCGGGTCCCCCAGCCGGCCCAGGGGAATGGTGGAGGCCATGTGGCTGAACATCGCCCGGGCCTCCTCCTCGCTCTTGGCGAGGCCGTGCAGGCCGGGCGTCTTGATGGGGCCGGGGCTGATCGCGTTGACGCGGATGTGGCGGTCCTTCAGGTCCAGCACCCAGCTCCGGGCGAAGTTCCGGATGGCGGCCTTGCTCGCCCCGTAGACGCTGAAGGCCGCGCTGCCCTGGATGCCCGCCGTCGAGCTGGTGAGGAGGATGGAGGCGCCGTCGCGCAGCAGCGGCAGGGCCTTCTGCACCGTGAACAGCACGCCCTTGACGTTGGTGGCGAAGGTGTCGTCGAAGTGCTTCTCGGTGATGGTGCCCAGCGGGGCGAACTCGCCGCCGCCCGCGTTGGCGAAGAGGATGTCGATGGGGGCCTGCTGCTGCTTCACCACCTCATAGAGGCGGTCAATGTCGTCCAGGTTCGACATGTCGGCCCGGACGCCCGTGACGTTCGGTCCCCCGGCCTTCACCGCCGCGTCCAGCTCCGCCTGGCGGCGGCCCGTGATGAAGACGGTGGCGCCCTCGGCGGCGAACCGCTTGGCCGTGGCCAGGCCAATCCCCGACGTTCCCCCCGTCACTACCGCCACCTTGCCCTGAAGTGTGTTGCCCATGGTGCTGCTCCCTGTTGCGTGGCGAAGGAGTTCGCCGTCCATGAGGGAGATCTAGATTTGGAACGCTGAGCCCGGTAGATGGGCTTTTCAGGAACCTGCGTTCCGATTTCAGAACGATGAGGGGGCCATGCACGACCTGAACGACTTGTTCTTCTTCTCCGAGGTCGTCGCGAACGGTGGGTTCGCCCCGGCCGGCCGGGCGCTGCGGCAACCCAAGTCGAAGCTCAGCCGCCGGGTCGCACAGCTCGAGGAGCGGCTGGGCGTCCGGCTCATCGAACGCTCCTCGCGGCGCTTCCGCGTCACCGACGTGGGGCAGGCCTTCTACGAGCACTGCCAGAACGTGATGACCGAGGTGCGGCGGGCGGAGGAAGCGGTGGCGGCGACCCAGGGCGAGCCCCACGGGACGGTCCGGTTCAGCAGCCCGCTGGGCATGATGGAGCCGCTGGCGGCCATTCTGGTGCGGTTCATGGCGCGCTACCCCCGGGTGAACCTGCAGGTGGTGGCCACCAACCGGCCCGTGGACCTCATCGCCGAGCGCATCGACGTGGCGCTCCGGGTGCGCACCTCGCTCGACACCGACGCGGCGTTCACCGTGCGCACGCTCACCCGGAGCCGCCGCATCCTCGTGGCGGGCCCCCCGTGGGCAAATGACTTGAAGTCCGCGACGGCCCTGGAGGCCCTCCGCGAGGTGCCGGCGCTGAGCTCCGCCGAACAGGCGGGCGAGGACGTCTGGGAACTCCAGGGGCCGGGGGAGCGGATGGACACCTTTCGCCATGTGCCCCGGCTGGCGTGCGGGGACTTTCACGCCGTGCGGGAGGCGGCGATCGCCGGGTTGGGGGTGGCGCTGTTGCCCGCCCACTCCTGCGAGGCGGCCCTGCGCTCTGGCCAGCTCGTCCAGGTGTTGCCGGACTGGCACGGGCCGGATGGAATGGTTCACCTCGTCTTCACCCGGCGCCGGGGGCTGCCGCTTCCGGTGGCCGCGTTGATTGACCACCTCGCCGAACATGTGCGCGGTCCGATGTAACGGGTAACCTGCGCCGCGCCATGCGGAACATGAGCCTTCCCCTCTTCGAACTCGCCCATGCCATCGTCTGGCTCGATGTCCTCGGCATCGCGGTGTTCGCGGCCTCCGGGGCGCTCGCGGCGGCTCGCCGGAAGCTGAACCTCGTCACCTTCTGCTTCTTCGCCGCGGTGACCAGCACGGGCGGTGGCACCGTGCGGGATCTGCTCATTGGCGCCCCGGTCTTCTGGATGCGGGACTCGCGGGTGATCGCCGTCAGCCTCAGCGTGGCGCTCCTCGTCTGGGTCACGCCCGCGCGGTTCTGGCGGGGCAAGGCACTCGACTGGTTCGACGCGATTGGACTGGCCGCCTATGCCGTCTATGGGGCCGCCAAGGCGCAGAGCTTCGGCATTCCGGCGTTGCCCGCCACGGTGATGGGCGTGGTGACCGGGTGCGTGGGCGGCGTCATCCGCGACGTGCTGGCCGGCGAGCCGTCGATCCTCTTGCGGCCGGAGATCTACGTCACCGCCGCGGCGCTGGCCGCCGCGCTGTTCGTGGGCCTCCGCGCGCTGGGCGCTCCCGAGTCACTCGCCGCGGGAGTCGCGGCCACGGCGGGCTTCGTCCTTCGGGCGCTGGCCATCGCGAAGGGACTCGCCCTGCCTGCCTACCGGGGCTGACGGGCCCGCTTGGGGACGTGCACGCGTGGCTTGGAAGGTGTTCCCGTTCAGCGGAGTGAGAGGGAGGACAGGACGACGGTGAAGGTGGCGCCCTGTCCGGGCGTGCTCATGACGTGCACGGAGCCGCCGTGCATGTCGACAAGCTCGCGCACGATGAACAGTCCCAGCCCGAGTCCGCTCACCTCGTTGCCGTTCACGGCCCGCTCGAATTTGTGAAAGATGCGCTCCTGGTCGGCCGGGGCGATGCCACGGCCATGGTCTTTCACCCGCAGCTCGGCCAGGTGCTCACGCCGGCGCACGCTGACCTCGACCGGAGTTCCCGCCCCGTAACGCGCCGCGTTCGTGAGCAGGTTGGTGAGAATCTGCTCGAGCCGGTGCCGGTCCCACGTGCCGATGACGGGCCCCTCGGCTTGCACCGACACCTCGCACCGCGCCTCGGCCAATTGGAGCGCCAGCTTCGCCACGACCTCGTTGGCCAGCGCCGCCAGGTCGAAGGTCTCCTTCTCGAGGTCGAGCTTGCCGGTGGTGATGCGAGAGATGTCGAGCATGTCGTTGACCAGCCGCGCCAGGCGCTGGGTCTGCCGGGCGGTCTGGTCCAACAGCTTGCCCGCGGCCTCGGGCGTCAGGGCCTGCTCCCGCTGGAGCTTGCGCTGAAGCACCTGGGTCTGGAGCATCAACGAGGTGAGCGGCGTCTTCAGCTCGTGGGAGGCCAGCGAGAGAAACTCGTCCCGCGCCCGGATGGCCTGTTCCAGCTCCTGCCGGGCGGATTGCTCTTCCTGCGCGTGCTGGCGCAGGCGCCCGGCCGAGATGGCGAGCGACTCGCCCAGCCGGTGGACCTCCGCGATGGAGGAGGGCCCGAGCTGGGGCTGGCCCCCCGAGGCCAGGGCCTCGGCGGCCGTGGCCGCGGCGTGGATGTCCCGGGCGAAGCGGCGGGCGAAGGTGATGGCGCCGGCCGCGCTCAGCATGAGGGCCAGCACCCCGGAGGCCCCCACGGCCAGGAGCGAGCGCCGGAAAGGACCGTCGAGGGCCTCGATGGGGACGGCCACCGCGGAAATCCAGTCCCAGGTGGCGGAGCGGCTGAAGGCCACGTACGCGGGCCTGCCCTCCATCGTGTCGAGGCGGAACACGCCTTCGGTCCGGGCCTCCGTGATGGAAAGGAAGCCGGTGTGGGCCCGGGTTCCGATGAAGCGCTCGGGGCTCCTCGTGCGGAAGACGATGATGCCCTGGTGATCGATGAGGGTGCGGGTGAACTCGTCGTCCTCCACGGGTTTCTGATGGCTCACGGCCTCCTGAAGGGCCTGGGGGGTGATGACGGCCGTGAGCACATAGCGAAGCTGATCGTCTCGCGTGACGGGGATCCGGAGCGGGAAGGCCCATTGCCCCGTGGATTGACCGGGCGCGAGGGCTCCGGCCGTGGGCTGGCGCGTCTCCAGGGTGCGCAGGAGGCTCTCGGGCTCGGTCACGCGGAGCGGAGGCGTTCCTTTCGGGCGCCTCAGGTTGACGAGCTGCTCTCCCTGCGGCGTCAGCAGGATCACCGTCAGCCAGGACGGCTGCGTCCGCGCCACGCGCTGGGCCTCGGCGCGAAAGCCCTCGATGTCACCGTGGTCGAGCGCCGCGGACTGGGCCAGCGCCTGGAGCGTGCGGAGGCTCGCGGACATCTCGCGCTCGAAGGCAAAGGTGATCATCTGTGCCGAGCGCTGCAGGCTGCGCTCGGCCACCTCCTGCATCTGGCTGGCCCGCTGCATCACGACGAGCCCGGAGAACGCCACGACCGGGAGCACCGCGCCCGCGGTCAGCAGGGCGAGGTGCCAGCGCAACGGCCGGGGGCGGCTCACCGGGTGCTCTTCCGGCCCCTTCATCACGAGCAGTGGCCCACTTCGCGCCGCGGAGGGAGGCGGCGCGCGCGGTGACGCTCCTGTTGGGAAGGGTCTCGGTCAAACGGGCACATGGGGGGAAGCCTACCATCCAGCCCGCCGTGGAGACGGAATGAGCGGCCCTTGCCCGGCCGGCTGGTCATGTCCGAGGCCGGCCGGCCCAGGGCTGGTCCCCGCCCGCCAGCAGGCTTATCCACATGGAGTATGGCCTCCCAGGAAACTCCAACAGGAACAGATCAGGAGGCTCCCGAGCGCCGGATCTCAGGCGGAACTCCAGCGAACCCAGGCGCAGCTCGCTCGCCGGAACCGGCAACTCGAGCCGTCAGAGCCCGGACATCATGCGGAGGCTCGTCTGGCTGGCCATGGGGCTGGTGGATGCGGCCGAAGGCGTCTGGGGACGGTTGATCGACGGGCGCAGGGTCATCGTGGAATCCCTGTGGCGAGAGGGAAAGGCCATTGAACCCCGCCACGTCGTCTTCGCGCCCAACGAGGGGGTTCCCGGCCATGTGATGGTCACCCGCGAGCCCTACATCTCGAACGATGCCGCCCAGGATGCGCATGTCCTGTCGCATCTCCAGCAGAGCCGCGGGTTCTACAACCTCATCGACCTGCCGCTCTTTGCCCGCTCCGGGGAATTGCTGGGGTGCTTCGAGCTCCACAACAAGAAGGACCACCAGTCCTTTACCGAGGAGGATCTGGAGCTCCTCAAGGCGCTGAGGTCCCTGGCCGGCGTGGCCCTGGAGAACGCGCACCTTGCCGGCACGGTCCAGTTCGAGCGCAGGACCCTGGAGATGATCGTGCAGCAGATGCCCGCGGGCTTCACCCTCGCGGAGGCTCCGTCGGGACGCATCCTCTACTCCAATGCGGAGGCGGACCGGCTCCTGGGGCATCCGGCGCTGCTGCTCAAGAGCGAGGCGTACGCCCCGTGGGCCGCCGTTCATCCGGACCTCACCCCCTACCGCCCCGAGGAGTACCCGCTGGCCCGGGCCCTCCACGAAGGCAAGACCCTCCAGGATGAGGAGGTGCTGCTGCGCAGGGGCGACGGAACCCTCGTCTACCTCTCCGTCATGGCGGCGCCGATCCGCGACGCGGAGGGCCGGATCTCCGAGGCCGTCAGTGTCTTCATCGACACCTCGGGACGCAAACAGGCCGAGCGGCAGCTCGAGGAGAGCCTCGCCAGTGAGCAGATGGCCCGGCAGGAGGCGGAGGCGGCCCTGGCGCAGCTCCGGGTCGAGCGGGCGCTGCGCGAACAGGTGGTGCTGGCCCTCAGCCATGATCTCCGCACGCCCCTGACCGCAGCGAAGATGAGCGCCCAGCTCATTCCCCGCCAGCCGGACCTGCCCGACAAGATCTACTCCCTGGCCGCCCGGGTGAGGCACAACATCGACCGGGCGGACCAGATGATCACCGACCTCCTGGATGTGAACCGCATCCGGGCCGGGCAGGGACTGCCCATCGAGCGGGCCCCCGTGGAGCTCCGGCAGGTGGTGGCTGGCGCGCTGGAGGAACTCTCGACCCTTCACGGGGAGCGCTTCCTCCTCCGGGGCGAGGAGCGGGTCCAGGGCACCTGGGATGCGCGGGCCCTGCGCCGGGCCGTCGAGAACCTCTGTGGCAATGCCATCAAGTACGGAGACCCGGCGGAGCAGGTGACCGTGAGCCTGAAACAGGAGGGCGGCAGGGTGGAGCTGGCCGTCCACAACTGGGGCATGCCCATTTCCCCCGAGGAGCAGGCGCACCTCTTCCAGTCCTTCCACCGCACGAAGAGCGCGGAGGCCAGCGGCAAGAAGGGCTGGGGCATCGGGCTGACGCTCGTGAGGGGCGTTGCCGAGGCGCATGGGGGGAGCGTCTCGGTGGAGAGCACGGAGGAGGCAGGGACCACCTTCCGCATGCGCCTGCCCACGATGCCGCCGGGCTGACGCGGGCGGACGGCGCCCTCCACATTTCCGATTTTATTTCGAGGAAATATGGCTCAATGGGAGAGAACACCCAAAGCCGTAAAATCGGATTTTAAAAGAGAGAGCTTTCATGAACCTGCGGCTCCTGCCGTTGCTGGCCATTCCCCTGGTCCTGGCGTTCGCCCCCGGCGCCTCCGCCCTCACCCCCACGGAGAAGAACCTGGCGTTCGACTCCTACAACAATGCCTTCTACGTCGCGAACGGCGGCAACGGCTACTACGTGCTCAACACGAACCGGGCCGTGCCGGGGCGGCTCGACTTCTGGCGGGTCTGCGAGCAGATCGAGGCGGCCGAGGACGCCTACGAGCGGACCCGGAATCCGGTCCACCGGGACATCGTGTTCTCCCTTCTCAACGGGCTGAACAACGTCATCAGCCGGACCACGGACTTCGCGTCGTGGAATGAGTACAACGACGACATCATGTGGGCGGTCATCGCCCTGACCCGTGGCTACGAAATCACCGGCCACCGGCCGTTCCTCGATCAGGCGCAGTGGCAGTTCAACGCCGTGTGGAGCCGCGCGTGGGACAACCAGCTCGGCGGCGGCTTCTGGTGGCGCGCGGACAAGCAGACCAAGAACGCGTGCGTGGCGGGCCCGGCCACCATCGCCGCGATGTTGCTGGCCCGCAATACCGTCAACACCGGCTATCGGGCGCAAGCCGATCAGATCTACAACTGGCTGCGCTCGACCCTGTACAACGCCTCGACCGGCCAGGTCGCCGACCACATCAAGCTCAACGGAGAGAAGGTCTGGTGGGCGTTCACCTACAACCAGGGCACCTTCGCGGGCGCGTCGGCCCTGCTTTACCAGGCGACCGGAAACGCCAGCTACCTCAACGCGGGCGGCCTGGCGGTGAACTGGACCCGCAACAACCTGACGGGCCAGCACCTCCCCGGCATCCTCAACGACGAGTACGACTCGGGCGGCGGCCAGGGCGACACCGCCGGGTTCAAGGGCGTCTTCGTCCGCTGGGCGAGCAAGTGGGCCGGGGTGGCCAACGATGCGTCCATCAAGAGCTGGCTGGTCACCAACGCCAACACCGCGTGGCAGTACCGGAACTCCTCCGGGTTGATGTGGGGCCAGTGGTGGCAGCGGACCCCGGACAACTTCGTCACGTCCTGGGAGTCGAGCCCCGGCCTCGCGGTCTCGCAGGTTCCTTACTAAGACGCCGCCGCCGCGGTCCTGAAGCGGAAGGACCGCGGCGGCAACGGGTTCCGGCGGCTCGCCCGTGCTCACGGACGCTGGGTATCAGGGAGTGTACAGCTCCACCGAGGTGGTGAGCGCGCTGCTCCCGGCCAAGCCTCCGGCGATGAACACCCTGCCATTGGGCAGCCGCACCGCCGTGTGCTCCAAGCGGGCCGTGCTGGGGATGCTGGCGGCGCTCCAGGTCCCCGTGCTGGGATCATACACCTCCGCCGCCAGGGCGGTGGTGGTTCCCCCCGTGACGAACACCTTGCCGTTGGACAACAGCGTCGCCGTGTGTCCGAAGCGAGTCCGGGCCATGGTGCCCGCCGGGCTCCAGCTTCCCGTGGCTGGGTCATACACCTCCGCCGTCGCGAGGTGGGTGCTCCACGAGACGGCCCCTCCTGTGACGAGCACCTGGCCATTGGGCAGCACCGTCATCGTGTGGTTGCTGTGCGCCTGGGCCATGGCGCCCGCCGGGCTCCAGCTTCCCGTGGCCGGGTCGTAGAGCTCCGCCGTCGCGAGGTACTTCTCCGGGGGGGCGATGCCTCCCGTGACGAGCACCTTGCCATTGGGCAGCACGGCCATCGTATGGCCCATGCGCTCCTCGGCCATGGAGCCGGTCGCGCTCCAGGTTCCCGTGGCCGGGTCGTACACCTCCGCCGACGCGAGGATGCTGCCATTGGCGCCCAAGCCTCCCGCGACGAGCACCTTGCCGTTGGGCAACAGCACCGCCTGATGGCTGCCGCGCCGCGAGGCCATGGAGCCGGTCAGGGCCGAGGTGCTCGTGGAATCGCACAGCTCCGCCGACGCGAGTTCGCCCGTCGTATTGTTTCCTCCCGCGATGAGCACCTTGCCGTTGGGCAACAGCGTCGCCGTGTGGTTGGCGCGGCTTGCGTTCATGTTGCTGGCACTGCTCGTGGTCCCCGAAGCCGGGTTGTACACTTCCATCGTCGAGTTGTAGGTGCCCCCGTTGTTCCCCCCGGAGGAGAGCACCCTGCCGTTGGGCAGCAGCACGGACGTGTGGTAGGCGCGCGCCGTGGCCAGGTTGCCCGTCGAGGCCCAGCCCGAGGGGCAGACCGGCAGTCCGGTGACCGTGAGGTTCCGGGTGGCCGTCAGCTGGAAGGCATTCGTGACGGTGGCGGTGATGACGGTGGGCGTCCCCGTGACGGCACAAGCGGGCGCGGTCCAGGGGATGCGGCTCTGGGTGGTGCCGGTGACGGGCGAGCCCAGGGTGCCGGTGCTGGCGCTCCAGGCGAAGGTGAGCGTGCTGGCCTCCGGATCGGTGGCGGCCACCTCGAAGGTGAGCACCTGGCCCGCGGTGGCCGTCTCCGAGGACTGGTAGGCGCTGGCGATGCGGGGAGGGAAGTGGTTGATGCGCGGGGCGTTGCTCACGCACAGGTTCACGCTGCCCGTGGTGCTGCCGCCGCGCCCATCCGCCACGGCGACCGTGAGGCGGCAGTTGTTGCAAGTGCCCGTGGGCAGGACCGAGGGCTTGAACTGGGCAGAGGCCCCGGAGGGCGTGGTCCACGTCCCGGCGCACGAGGCGGTCCACGCGTAGGTGAGGGCGTCCGAGTCCGGATCCGAGGCGGTGGCGGAGACCGAGGTGGCCTGCCCCACGGCGAGCAGCGTGGGCGAGGCGGCCATGGCGGTGACAGACGGGAAGCGGTTGAAGGTGACGGATAACTGCGCGCTGCCCTGCTGCTCGTCCTGCATGACGTGGATGGCCACGGCGGCGGTGGACGACAGGCCGCCGGAGTCCGTCACGGTGAGGGTGAGCGTCTGGATGCCGCTGGAGGCGGGGGCCGTCCAGGACGTGGAGGCCGCGGAGGCCGCGGAGAAGGTGCCCCCGGTGGCGGTCCAGGCATAGGTGAGCGTGTCGCCGGCGTTGGGATCCTGGGCCGTGACGGTCAGCGTCAGCGAGCCGTTCACGGGGACGGAGGTGGTGGAGGCCACCAGCGAGCTGATGAGGGGCGCCTCGTTCTGGAACGGAGGAACAGGGTTGACCTCCTGCAGCAGGATGGCGACGAGCGCGGTCTGTCCGGCGGTGATGGTGATGCCCGAGACGGAACCCTCGAAGAGCAGGGTGCCGCCGTCGCCGAAGGCCTGGGCGCGGAAGGTGCGCAGGGCGCCCGCCGGGATGTTGCCCAGGGTGCCACTCCAGGTACCGCCGCCGGCGGTGAGCTCGGTGGAGAGGGGCTCGAAGTCGGAGGCGCTGGCGGAGACGGTGACCCGCGTGATGGTGGCGGCGAGGCCCTGGGGCACCGAGACGGTGAGCTGCGCGGAGCCCGTGTCAGAGGACACGGAAGGAGAACAGCCGGAGACCAGCGCCAGCGCGAGCGCCAGCAGCAGGTAGGAAAGACTTGGTTTCATGCGGGATGGGATGGGCGAAGGAATGGTGCCGGCGGAAGATAACCTTTCTGCTGTAAGGATTTAAAGATGGGGGGCTGACGCCAAGGGTGTGAAAGCGTTCACAGGCCCTTGGGCCACGCAAAAAAAACCGCCTGCGTCCTCCGCCGCCGAAGCGAGCAGGACACAGGCGGAGATTGGGGCGCGTGGCCGCCGTGCGGCGGGAACTACATCGTGGGCATGAAGATCTTCAGCCCGGAGCGGCCCCCGGCGCCCAGCGTGTTGCGCTCGATGAAGTCGCTCACGGACGAGCGGCCGTCGCCGGTGGTGATGGCGGTGTGGCCGTAGATGCTGCCAGCCTTCGACGACGTCTTCTCCCAGGTGAGCACGAGGCCCGGAATCTTCAGCGCCTCGGACAGCGGCATGTCGACCTGCTTGAACTTGTCGCGCGGCAGGTTGTTGTCGATCTGGTTGCCGTTGCCCCAGACCTTGAAGCCGAAGGCGTTCTGGATGGCCCGGCTCACGCCGGTGGCGCACAGGCCCTGGCTGTTGTACCCGCCCATGCCCATCGCCGCGGCGCGGCCCGCGTTGGCCAGCTTGCGCATCGCAGGCGTCGCCCCGCCAGGTGCCCCGGCGCCCGCGCCGCCCTCGACCTTGCCGCCGCCCTTCGTACCGCCCGTGCTGCCGCCGCCGCGCGTGCCACCGCCCTTGGCGGGCTCGAAGCTGTCGGTCCGGCCGGGAATGCGCAGGTTCTTGCCCGCGATGATGAGGTTCGGGTTGGCGATGTTGTTGGCACGCGCCAGCGCGGACACGCTGGTGTTGAAGCGGCCAGCCAGTGCGGAAAGGGTGTCACCCGGACGAATGCGGTAGTTGGACATGTAAAAATCTCCTGGACCCATTCTCTTGGGGACCAGGAAGAAGTTGCGTCCGGGTTTCTTATTTTTTTGGAATTCGCGGGCTTACTCGGCCTTCTTGGGCACATCCCCCCCGCTCACCACGCGGTGGACGGGGTAGAGCTCGCCTGCCCGGATGAGGCCGTCGAGGAACTGCCAGCGGCAGAAGCCGTCATCCGAGTGCGGCTCGAGCAGGTACACCGCCAGCGTGCCCGCGCGCTGCGCCGTGGGCACGTACAGCAGGCCTGCGGGGAACTCGCGCGTGGTGCGCTCCGGGGCCACCGTGAGCACCGTCTCGAAGCGCACGGGCTTGGGCTTCTGGCTGAGCGGCACCTCGGCCTCGCCCGGCGGCGGCACGTTCGCGGCCACATCGGGGCTGAAGGTCTCCTCGCGCCGGGCCACCCGGTAGCTGTCCACCGTGAGGCGCCGCGGGGCGCTCAGGCGCTCGAAGCGGATGCCGTGGCCCTCCAGCCGGGGCGCCAATTCCTCCGGCACGAGGTACGCCAGGGGCGTGCTCACTGCCTGGGTGGGGACGAACGTGCGGTAGTGTGGGGCCCGGTACTCGCGCCGCCGCTTGCCCGGGTAGTGGCGCGCGGTGATGCTGGCCTCGTCGAAGGACAGGAGGTGCGCCTGGTCCCCCGGCCTCGCATGGGCGGGGTACTCGAAGGCGAGCGCGCCCTGGTCCGTGCGCGTGGCCACCCCGTAGTTGATGCCCACGAGCGTCTCCACGTCCGGCGTGCGGCCCCGCGCGATGATGCGCTCCTGCTCGGCCTCGGTGAGGGCGCGGTACGCGGCGGCGTTCTTCGCCGCGTCCCGGAACAGCTCCAGCAGCCACGCCCGCATCACCTCGCAGCGGCGCGGAAAGCTGATGTAGCTGTAGGTCTCCAGCAGCACGTCGAGCCGGCCGAGCAGGCCCCGGTAGTGGCTGCCGAAGCGGGGCAGGGCGGGGTAGGTGTGCCAGCCCGAGCGGGGCTCGCCCTCGGTGCGGTAGTTGCCGTACCAGAAGCTGTCGAAGCCATGGCGCTTCTTCACCGCCTGGGCCACGCGCTCCAGCATCTCCCGGTTGAAGTGGCGCAGCTCCGCGAAGAGCGGCTCGTTGGAGTGGGAGGTGTCGAAGGTGAGATCAAACGCGTGGATGCTGCCATCGGTGGTGTGGCAGTCGATGAAGAGGTGCGGCCACCACGTCTGGTAGAGCGAGGCGAGGCAGCGCGTCTCGGGGGCCTCCTGCTTCGTGTTGTCCCGGTTGAGGTTCCAGCCCTCGCCCGTGTAGCGCGTGCCCACGCCCCCCGCGGGGTTGAGCTGGCCTTCGAGGTTCTTCAGGTCCAGCCGGCGGTTGGAGGTGCTGATGCGGTCGTTGCCGTCCGGGTTGAAGTCCGGAATCAGCACGAGGCAGAGTGTGTCGAGCAGCTTCTTGCCGAGCGGGGTGAGCGTCAGGTCGCGCGCGAGCGCCAGCACGGCCTCCTTGCCCTCCACCTCGCCGGCGTGGATGTTGGCCTCCACCATCACCACGGTCTTCTTCTGCTTGCGCGCGAGCTCGGGCGTGAAGCAGTTCCGGTCACTGAGGACGAGCGCCACCATGGGCTGGCCCTCGCCGCTCCGGCCGAAGTCCACCCGCCGCGCGAGCTTCGTGCGGCGGCACAGTTCATCCACGAAGGCCACCACGTCAGCGTGGCGGGAGGTTTCCGTATAGTTCGAGGCTTCAGCCCGGGTGAGCAGCTCGGTCATGGGCCTGCATCCGAGCGCTCCCCCCGGGCAGCGTCAAGCCTTTGCTCAGCGGGCCCGGAGGCCGGCGGTGGGGTCCTTCAGGGGCTCGGGCAGCTTCCACACCGAGGCGGGCTGGAGGTACACGCCGTTGAAGGCGTGCATGATGCCCGCCCAGCGGTCCGGGAAGTGCGCCCAGCTGTACTCCGTGGCGGGCGCGGTGAAGGGGTTGCCATCCCGGTCCGGCTGGGTGTCCGCGAACGCCGCGTAGGTCCACACGAAGGTGCCAAACTCCGTGCGCAGCGCGGGGGTGATGACCTCCAGCAGCTTGGCGCGGGAGGACTCATCGGCCCGGGGGCTCGCCGGGTTGAAGACGGGGTTGGCCTGGTCGTGCTGCTCGCGCCAGGCGATGTAGTTAGTGCCCATGGCGATGAGCGCATCCCGGTCCGCGGGCGTGGGGGCCACCCGGGCGTCCTCGTAGAGGGCGAAGGCCGCCAGCAGCAGGCTCTTCCAGCCCATGCCCGGGAAGAGCTGGTCCATCTGGGAGGGGCGGGGCGTGTCGTGCGCGTGGGCGCGCGCATAGGTGTAGGCGAGCCGGGCCTCCGCCGCGTTCGCGCCGGGAATCGAGAAGCTTGTCAGCACGCGCTCGGCCGTCACCGCGCCGGTCTGTGCCTGGCGCCACGTGAGGTAGAGCCGGCCCGCGCCACCGATGTCCGAGAAGATGGCCAGGTTGCTCTCGTGCAGGGTGCGCTCCAGGGTGCGGATGATGGCTTTGGCCTTGTCGAGCGGCCAGAACCCGGGCGCGTTCCAATAAATCCACACGAAGCGGGAGGCGGTGGACATCAGCACCCGGGGATCGGCCATCACCTGCACGTTCACGGCCGACAGCAGCACCGCGAAGGAGGCGGCCACGTCGGTGGGAAGCCCCTGCAGGGTGAGCTCCTGGGCGAGGCTCAAGATGGGCGCGCGCGTGGGCCCCGTGATGCCCGCCCGGTCCAGGGCATGGCCTACCGTGAACGAGGGCCACGTCTGGGCCGCCTCGATGATGTGCAGCGCGATGGCGGCGCCGAGCATGCCCTTGCCGCCCGCGTGCGCGGCATGGGGTGCGAAGCCGTACCACGTGGGCCGCACCTGGCTGCTGCCACCGGGCTGGAAGGCCGGATCCAGCAAGGACTGCATCTCGTTGGCGAGCTGGATGTAGCCCTCGATGATGAGGCCGTTGTCCTCCAGCGGCGTCGCGCCTTGCGCCGGGCGGACGGGAAACAGCAGCAACCCCGAGGCCAGCAGCCACACCACGGGGGACAGGGAACGGAAGGCGGAACGCCGGGAAACGGGCAGGGGGCGAAGCACAGGACTCTCCACGGGCAAAGGCTCCAACACAGGGGGTGAAACGGCGGAGCAAGCTAGCCGTCTGGGAAAGGGCCTCCGGCCGTCCTCCCGGGGACAGGCCGCCAGGAGTGTCAGAAGGCCAACACCTTCCCCAGCGGGTGCATCGACGTAGACTTCGCCGGGTTCCCCGGGACGGTGTTCCCCGTGCACCGGTCCTGGCGCGCTCCGGAGGCCCTGGGATGAAGACCCGGTACGATTTGCTGTCGCCCGAAGTGAAAGCCAATCCCTATCCCACGTATGCGGAGATGCGCCGTCACTCGCCCGTGTGCCAGGTGGACCCCGGCGGCATGTGGGCCGTGTCCCGCTATGCCGATGTGATGCGCGTGCTGAAGGACCCGGGACTGTTCTCCTCCCGGGGCTTCGGGGTGGCCACCAACCCGCCGTGGCTTGGCGGCAATCCCCTCTCCGAGTCGATGCTGGCGATGGATCCGCCCGAGCATGGGCGGCTGCGGACGCTCATCACCCGTGCGTTTGGCCGCGCCGCCATGGAGCGGCTGGAGCCGCGCGTGCGGGCGTTCGCGGCGCGGGCCGTGGCCGAGCTCCCCCTGGGAGTGCCCGTGGACGTCATGGCTCCCTATGCCCTGCGGATTCCGGCCTTCGTCATTGGGGACATGCTGGGGGTGGACCCCGCGCTGCATGCGCGGCTCAAGCGCTGGGCGGACCTCATCACCGGCGGCGTCACCACCGTGCGTCCCGAGGAGGAGGAGCGCAAACAGTTGGCCCGGGACGCCGTGGCGGAGCTGAAGGGCGCCTTCGGCGAGCTGCTGGAGAAGCGCCGGCAGACGCCTGGCGAGGACCTGCTGAGCGAGCTGCTCCGGGCGCGCGTGGAGGGCGAGGCCCTGACGCCCTCCGAGCTGATGGCCTTCTGCGCGCTGCTGCTGGTGGGCGGTATCGAGACGGCGGTGAACATGCTGGCCGTCTCCCTGGTGGTCCTGCTGGAGCAGCCCGCGCTCTGGACCCGGCTGCGCGAGGACCGCTCCGCCATCCCCGCCTTCATCGAGGAGGTGCTGCGCTACGAGCCTCCCGTACAGGCCGCCCCACGGTTGACCACCGCGGAGGTGGAGCTGGGCGGGGTGCGCCTGCCGACAGGCACGCCGCTGCTCGTGCTGCTGGGCTCCGCCTGCCATGACGAGGCCCAGTTTCCTCAGGCGGACCGCTTCGACATGGACCGGCCCGGCCCCCAGAACCTGCCCTTCGGGCATGGCATCCACTTCTGCCTGGGCGCGCAGCTGGCGCGCATGGAAGGGCGGCTGGCGCTGGAGGCGCTGCTGGACCGGTGTGCCCGGCTGGAGCGGGGACCGGAGCCCGTGCGCTGGCACCGCACACTGGTGGTCCGGGGGCCCGCGAGTCTGCCCGTGGTGCTGCACCCCGCGGGTGGCCCCTAAGCTCTGCGGCTCCGTGTTCCTACCAGGGGCAGTTGACGACATCCACGGTGCGGGTCACCGGCACCGCGGCGTTGTTCCCGCTGTCCGTCAGCGTGTAGGTCAGCGTGTAGGAGCCCGCGCTCCATCCATTGACATACCCCGAGACCTTCACGTCGGCCGCCACGTTGCCGTAGCACGCGTCCGTGGCTTCCACGCCGGGGTCCACCCACCCGGTGCCGCACGTATGGGTGAGCTGGGCGGCCCCCTTGAGCTTCAGCGCCGGGGGAAGCCGGTCCTCCACGTGCACCGAGCGGATGGCGCTCACCAGGTCTCCCACCGAGGTCCTCGCGGCGTACTGCACCGAGTACGTGCCCTCCGCCGCCGTGTTGGGGCCGGGCCCGTAGTCATCCGGATCCTGGGCGCCCGGCACGCCGTCTCCGTCGTCATCTCCGGAGTTGTACTTGAGCACCTCCAGGGGGCCGCACGCATCCGCGGCCTGCGCGCCGGGGTCCAGCCAGGTGTCCACGCCGCACTCCAGGGTCATCTCGCTGGGGCCTTGGAGCGTCAGCGAGGGCACTCCCGGCGCTTCCGAGCACGAACCCCCGGCCTCGGTGACGCTCACCGCATCGATGTACCCACCCACGGAGTCGTTGAGGCTGGCATCCGCGAAGGTGAGGCGGGTGCTGCTTCCCTGCGCCGTCACCGGCACGGTGACATGCTGCCAGTGCGTATCCGTCCTGCCTGAACCGCTGGCGTTCAGTTCCGCGACCAGCAGCCCATCCCAGTACACGCGAATCAGGTTGTCGCTGACGCCGGGCCGGGGGGAATAACCAAAGGAGAGCAGGTAGGAGTGGCCTGCCTGGGTATTGAAGTTCTGGAAGAGGGTGGTGGGGCAGAAAGAGTCGAGCTCCAGGTGCTGCGCGCCTTCCATCGGCGAGCCGGCCACATGGTTCTGGATCTCGATGCTGCAGCCGCTCTGCCTCGACCAACCCGGGATGGACGGGAGGTATTGCACGGAGCCGTGTCCCAGCGCGGGTGCCTCGAAGCCGCCATTCACCACCAGGTTGGGGGTGGATTGGGCGTGGGCCGGGAGGGCCACGGGCAGAGAGAGCAGTACCGCCGGGATAATTCCAACAGAGGGTTTCATGCGGACTCCTGGAAGGACGACGCGCTTTGCGGCGCGAAGGAAGGCTAGCAGGGCCGTGTGACTTGGGACGCTACGGCTGGCAGGAATTCGTAACCTGGGAGGACTCACGGCGACGGCCTCTGGGTGACGCGTTGCATCTCTTGAGAGAAGGGATTCCACCGGGGGCTGTCATGGCATGAGGGGTGCACCGCGCCCGGCCGGGTCCCCAGGCACAAGTCCCCGAACGTCTGGTGCCCGTTTCCCTCAACCTGGAGGCATGTGATGTCCCTGTCCAAGAGCGCGGCGAGGAAATGGTTGTTGTTGTGCGGCATGTTGGGTGGCCCCTCGATGTGGGGGAGCGCCTGCGGCATGCCCGAGGCCGAGGTCGAGCCGCGCGAGCAGCAGCGCTCCCCGCTCGCCACCTGTGCTCCCGTCCAGGGCGCCACCACCGTCTGCGGCGTGGCCGTCAACACCGCGGGCGCGGCCATTGGCGGAGCGGAGGTGGTCTTCCAGGGAGTGCGGACGACGACGGCCGCGGACGGCTCGTTCTCCGTCTCCGTCGCGTCGCTGCAGCCGGGCGCGCCGCTGACCCTCACCGCGCAGGGCTATATGCCGCATGTCGGCGCCATCACGCGCAACGTGATGGGAGCACGCTTCGTGTTGCACACCTTGTACCGGCAGACCTTTGCGGAAGGGATTCCCACCGTCACGGATCCCCGCAGCGGCGCGGCCATCCGTGTGGATCTCGCGAAGCTGCGAACCCTCAATGGGACCACACCCGTCAAGCCCTTCACGGTAGGCGTGCGCTTCATCGACACGGGCCTGCTGGCGATGCCGGGGGCCGACGGCGCCGTCAACCTAGCCGGCCAGCCCGTTTTCCTGGAGACACGTGGCGCCATCTATGCCGAGGTTCGTGATGCGCGGGGCACCCAGCTCCAGCTTTCCGCAGGCACGACGGCCCAGGTGTTCATCCCCATCGCTGGAAACATGTCCGCGCCGCAGAGCATCGCCCTGTGGTCCATGCCCGTGGGTGCCAACCAGTGGAGCCAGCAGCAAGGGGCGGCCTCGAAGACGAGCAACCCTGTCCGGTGCGCGGTCAAGGAAGTGGTCTCCTGTGACGCGGATGCGTGTGCTCAACCCTCCCAGGGCCGGTACGTGGGCAATACAAATCAAATTGGCTTCATCAACGCGGATATCGAGAAGACCAACCCCGCCTGCCTGCGCGTCGAGCTGAACGCCGCCGCCCTGCCGCCCGGCACCTCGTTGCCCATCTGCCTGGACGTCGAGATCGCCATTCCTGGCGGCGGCACCCAGACGCGCAACCTGTGCACGGACGGCGGCACGGACGTCATCTTCAACCTGCCCCCCTACGCCAACCTCACCGTGCGCCAGGCGGCGGGCTTCGGCTGTCCGGCTCCGCCCAGCACCAGCGTGATCGTCAACACGGGGGCGCCGTGGGGCGGCACCGGCGTTCCCAATCCCAGCCAGTGTAACGGGGTGCTGACGCTTCCTCCGCTGCCTTGAGCCGGCGGCGAGCCCCGGGCCGCACGCCCGGGGCTTGTCAGGCGCTTGGTGCCCAGCGGCCGTTCCCGCCCGCCGGCTGACGTGCCGAGGCGGAATCAGCCAGTGTGGGCGACCGCGCGGATTTCGACCAGCTGGTGGGGAAATGCCAGGCTTGTGACGCCGATGAGCGTCGCAGCGGGCCGGTGCTTCCCCACATACGCCTTGTACAGGGCGACGAAGGGCTCGAAGTGTTCCTTCGGATTCGTCAGGTAGGCGACCACCTCCGCGAGGTTGTCACGCGTGGCGCCAAAGCCTGCGAGCACGCGGTCGAGGTTCTCCAGCGTCTGCTTCGCCTGGGCCTCGAAATCACCTTCCCCCACGAAGGCGCCCGTCATGTCGTGGGAGAACTGCCCCGAGATGTAGACGGTGCCGTTGATGCTGTAGCCTTGGCTGACGCCGAAGCCCTCTTCCCATGAGACGCCGTGCGTGTACGTGGTGGCCTTGCCTGTCATGTGCGTTCCTGAGGATGGTTCCCCGCGCGATTCCGGCGAGGTGCTGTGGAACGATAGCGGGCCGATTGACGAACGGTTTTCTACACAGATGCGCTTCCGCCCCAGGGAGCCGTGGTCCTGGCTATAGTCCGGGGCTCGTGCGCACGAACTTGAACGACATTCTCGCCTTCATGGCGGTCGTGGATGCAGGCAGCTTCGTGGCCGGAGGCCAGGCGCTGGGGCTAACCCGGTCGGCCGCGGGCAAGGCCGTTGCGCGCCTGGAGGACAGGCTTGGCGCGCGCCTCCTGAACCGCACGACGCGGACGTTGAGCCTCACCGACGAGGGCCGGGTGCTCTATGAGCGCGGCTTGCAGGTCCTCTCGGCGGTCGATGAGGCCGAGGCCAGCGTGGCGGGGCCCGCCGGCACCCCGCGCGGACTGCTGCGGCTCACCGTTCCGGATGCCTTCGGGCGGCTCAAGGTGCTTCCCATTCTGAAGAAGTATCTCGCGGCCTGGCCCGACGTTCAGGTCGAGGTGAGCTTCACGGATCGCCGGGCCGACATCATCGAGGAAGGGTTCGACCTGGCGGTCCGGATTGGCGGCATGAGCGAGGATACCCGCCTGGTGTCGCGGGTCGTTGCCCGGTACAAGGCGCTGCTGTGTGCCGCGCCGTCCTATCTCGCCGCGCGGGGGGAGCCGCGCAATGCCGATGCGCTGGCAGCCCATGACTGCCTGATCTTCAGCAGCCGCACCCGCAGGCAGAGCTGGCGGTTTCGCGCCGGCGATGGCTCCTGGGTCAAGGCACAGGGGCGGAGCCGCTTGAGGATGGACAGCGGAGAGGCGCTCCGCGATGCCGCCGTGGCCGGGCTCGGCATCGCGTTTCTTCCGGACTTCCTGGTGGCGGAGGACGTGGCCGCGGGACGTTTGCGGCAGGTGCTGCCCAAGCTCGATGCAGGCGACGTAGAAATCCTGGCCATCTACCCGACCCGGCGTCTCCTGGAGCCGCGCGTCAGGCGCTTCATCGATCTCATGGTCGACGAGCTTGGGGGCTCAGGGGCTCATCGGCGGAAAAACGAAACCGCTTAGGTGGGGTTCAGCCCTGGCCCTTGGGGAGGACCGAGAAGCGCCGAAGCTGCGTGTGCGGCTCCTGCCACCCGGGCTTGAGCGCCGCGGCCTGGCGGTAGTCGTTGAAGGCGGCGCGGTCGTTGCCGAGCATCTCGTGGGCGATGGCGCGCGTGTAGTAGGCGATCTCGGGCCGTGTGGTGTTCAGCTCCAGCGCCCGGTTGACCGCCGCTACCGCCTCGGCGTCCCGGCCCAGGTTCACCAGCGCGATGCCCTGGTTCACGTAGGCCTCGGCCTGAGCCGGATCCACCCTCAGTGCCTGCTCGTAGCTGGCGAGCGCGAGCGCGTGCGCCTTGGCATACATGTGGAGAATCCCGCGGTTGACGAGGGTCGCGGCGCGATCGCCTGGAGCCAGGTTCTGCTCGGCGAGCGCCTGGTTGCAGGCCTCCAGGCCTGTGTCCGAGGCATGTCCGGCCCGGGCGTACTCGTAGCAGATGCGGCCGAACCCAGGGCCGATCACCTTGGCCGCGGCTTCCGCGGCCCCTGGTCCCAGTGCCGCCCCCACGAGTGCGGCCCCACCGAGTAGCAGCTTGAACATCCGCATGACAGACCCCCCTTTTCATCAGAGGGACTCATTTTACCAGGAGGGCGCCTCCACCAGGAGGCCCCCGGCAGGGCGCCGGCGACGGTTGAACGGTTGCTGGGCGCTTCGAGGGCGCTGACCGGTGCCCGGAAACTGGCCAAACGATGAAGTCAAGTTGGAATTTAAAATCCAGTATTGGCCGAACACTGAGAGTAACCTGTCGATTCCCATGACCCGAATTCAGCCGCTTGGGTCTCTGTAGGCGCTAAGACCGGCTTCAACCTTCGCCCTCTCAACAAGGCAGGATTCATGCTCCAGTTCAAACGTTCCAAGCAGTTCCTTCGTGCCTCGTGGTCGGCGCTGTTGCTCGCGGGCGCGTGCGCTCCGGTGGACAGTTCTCCTGACGGGCAGGACGACGTCACGGAGACCGCCTCGAGTCCGTTGCTCTTCTCCGGCGTGAGCTTCAAGACGGTGCTCGGCGGCCGGTACGTGGGCGCGCAGAACAACGGCGGCGGCGCCGTCACCGCGACGGCGACGGCCGCGCAGGCGTGGGAGAAGTTCACGATCGACGACATCAACGGCGGGTCGCTCGTGAGCGGGGACTCGGTCTTCATCACCGCGGGCACGGGGCAGTACCTCCAGGCCGCCAACGGCGGTGGCTCCACGCTGAACGCCGCGAGCTGGAACCGGCAGGGCTGGGAGACGTTCCGCATCGTCAAGAAGAGCGGCAGCGGGACGATCGTCAACGGGGACATCGTCGGCCTGCAGACGGTGACGACGGGCCACTGGGTGTCCGCGGAGAACGGCGGCGGCAGCACAGTGTTCGCGTATGGCGGCGCGTTCAGCTCGTGGGAGGAGTTGACGATCTCGGGCTTGTCCGGAGGCACGACGCCGCCTCCTACCGGTACGGGCTGTGACGCTCCCGGCCTCGTCTGGAAGACGGCCAACAAGACCAACTACACGTCGTATCCGGATCCGGGCAGCGAGGAGTGCATCAAATACAACGGCTGCACGTGGGCAGGGCAGTTCGCGGCGTGCTCAGGAAAGAAGCCGGAGGCGTGGGTGGCGGCGCACAACATCGCCGCGGTGTTCCCCAACATGAACGCGCTCAAGCTCCATGACCTTTGCTTGAAGTCCGGCTCGAAGACCATCGTGGTCACCGTGCTCGACACGTGCGCCGACTCGGACTGCAGTGGTTGCTGCACCCAGAACAAGGGAGACGCCGACGCGCTGATCGACCTCGAGAGCTATACCAATGCGCGCTGGGGCGTCCCCGACGGCAGGATCCAATGGGCGGACCTCGGTCCGACCAAGGGCAGCGGCTGCAACTGATTCCCACGCGGGTTGAAGCCGCTGGTTGCCGAGCAGCCCTCCCTGGTGCTCGGCGGCCCACCCTCTCTCCGCGCTGAGCCAGCGAGAACAGCCTTCGCTGCAGGGAGGCCGGTGAGTCCTGGAGGGGTGGGGGAGGGCATCGGCTTACTCCGGGACGGCCCCCAGTAACGGCGTCAAATCCGGATCGGCCTTCTGCATCGCTCGGCGATAAGCAGGCCGCGCACCGATGCGTTGCAGATAGGCCAGGATGTTCGGCCAGGGCGAGAGATCATACGGCTTGAACAGCCGCATCGTGGTCAACGAGAACACGGTCATGATATCCGCCGCCGTCAGCTCTTCGCCGGCCAGATAGGGCTCCTCCCCCAGCCGCGTCTCCAAGGTCGAGAAGACCAGCCCGAACCGGTCCTTGGCCGCCTGCAGCAGCACGTTCTTGTCCGAAGGATCGGCGCGCTCCAGATACCTCACCTGCAAGACGGCCGGTTGCAGCGTCCCGTTGGCGAAGTGGAACCAGTAGAGGTAGCTGGCGAAACCGGGTTCGCCGCGCTTCACGGCGAGCCGGCCATCGCCATAGGTCTGGATGAGATACTCGCAGATCGCCCCGGACTCCCCGAGGACGAGGCCGCCGTCGGTGAGGATCGGCGCCGTGCCCATCGGGTGAAGCGCCTTGTATTCCGGCGGGGCCAGCCGGTTGTCGGCCCGGCGCTGATAGCGCTTCAGCTCATAGTCGAGCCCGAGCTCCTCACAGAGCCAGACGATCCGCTCCGATTGCGAACGTCCGAGATGATGCACCGTCAGCATATGAACTCCGTTCTGAGCTCTCTTGCCCGAAGCATTGTCCGGGTCATGCGCGAACCGTAAGCTGCGCGAGTCAGCTGGAAAAGGCGTGCCCGCATACCGGTATGGCGACTACCACCCTCCCCGAATTTCTCCGCGCTCGCCGCGAGCGGCTTCACCCCGAATCGGCCGGGCGGCGCCGCACTCCCGGACTTCGGCGCGAGGAAGTCGCGGCACGCGCCGGCGTGAGCGTCACCTGGTACACGTGGCTCGAACAAGGCCGAGGCGGCGTGCCATCCGACGACGTGCTCGAACGCCTCGCTCGTGCACTCGAACTCGACGATACGAATCGCGAGATGCTGTTCCTGCTCGCTCACGAGCGCCCGCCACCGCGCCGCCACAGACCGCCCGCCGAGGTCACGCCGGCGCTGCAGCGCGTGCTCGACAACCTGCACGTGCCCGCGTTCGTGAAGACACCGGTGTTTCAGATCGTCGCGTGGAATCGCGCCGCCGTGGCAGTGCTCGGCGATTACGCCGCGATTCCCGAGCACAGCCGCAACATGCTGCGCCGGGTCTTTCATCCCGAAGCGGCCACGTTCCTGCCGCATGCCGATGACATGCGCCGCACGTGCCTCGCCGCGTTTCGCGTCGACATCGCACGTGCGGGAGCATCGGAAGAAGCTGCCGCGCTCGTCGACGAGTTGATGGAGACGAGCGAGGAGTTTCGCCGGCTGTGGGCCGAGAATGAGCTGCATACGCACGGCGTGAGGTACAGGCGGCTTGTCCGGCCGAATGTCGGCGAACTCGTGTTCGAGACGTCGGTGTTTTCCGTCGACGACAGCGACGGCCTCAGCATGTTTGTCCTCTCACCGGCGGACGACGCCTCCGCGCGTGGGGTCGAACAGCTGATCCGCGAGCTTGCCAAGTAGCGCCGGGAGTTGCTCGCGATCGGCTTTCGCGGCTACCGGCTCACGCCTTGAGTTCACGCCGGTTCGTTCCGCCCTGCTTCCCGCTGGAGGGGCACACTGTCAGTGCCCGCGAGCCAGTTGCGGTAAGCGCCTTGTCCGAAGCGCATCCAGGAGAAATGCTTGCCGTGTTATGTAACGAATTCAAAGAAAAGTGGCAGTTGAGAGAACAAGTCCCTGGTTCCAGAGTGTCGGAATGTGTCACCCCAGGTGTTGGGATTGTGGTTTTTGATCTCCCAGAAAGGGTGAAGCCATGAATGACTTCACTCTCGAAGAGTGCGTCCGTGTGGCCCATGCTTATTTTCCCGTGGGCTTCCCGGTAGAGACTGACGCCCCTGCTCAACCGCTCCATCCTTATCAACGCACGGCAGAATACCAGCGTTGGACAGACGCGTGGGACCAAGCGTTGGGCTGGGAGAAGTGGGATGAGTTGCTCGATGAACTCCGAGGTGTGTTCTCCCGGCACAAAGCAGGGGATGTGACTCAGCCGAGGATGGCGTCCTGCCTTCGCTGTTGCGTGTATTTCGAGGAGCCTCTCCCAGGAGGAGGGCGGTTCATGACCCGGGTTGCCGCTGCCGTCAGCGTGCTGATGCCTTCGTACCTTGTCTATTCAACGACCCAGACCCTCTGGAACCGCAGGAGCGCGACGCTCCCGCAACTCTTCATCGAGCCCTTGAGTGGGGCGCGGCAGCCAGCCTCCACCCTCGCAAGCCTTCTTGAGCAGGTTTTGGGCTACAAGCCCTTCCCGCTTCAACTGGCGGAGGTGCCTTTGCCGGGAATTCGTGTCCCCTATCTCTTCAAGGCTCAGCCCACACTGCTCACGGCTTTGTTCTCCGACCACTTGGAGAATCTGCCCTGAGCATCTCCAGGCGGTGGTGAGATCGCCGCGCAACGCCTCCTCTTCCTGCTTGTCCTCTTGCGGACGTCGCACCACACCGCCGAGGAGGTGATGCGGGAACAGGCGGCTGCTTGCCTGCGGTGAGTTCCTGCTGGGGCACCCCATCAGCGAGAACCTGGCCCTCACTTCAGGTGCTGCTGCGACAGCCCGCGGCGTGTAGCCGGGGAGGGTACTTCCCGGAAGGAGCGCTCCTTGGAAGGCTGTGGCCCAGACAGGCGGGCTGGCTCCTCCTTATGGCCGCGTGCTTCTTGGCAGGAGGGGACAGGCCGTCCTCTCGCTCTAACCCCCGCCTCGGGTTGCAACGGCTTCCTTCCGTCCTCATGACGGAGGGTGACGCCCAGTACTGGAGCGATCCCGGGAGGCGGGATGCGGCAGCGGATTGACGACTATGCGTTGCTGGGCGATTGCCACTCCGCGGCGCTCGTGGGGCGCGACGGCTCCATCGACTGGGCGTGTTTCCCCCGGTTCGACTCGCCCGCTGTGTTCTGTCGCATCCTCGATGTGCGTCGCGGGGGCTCCTTCCAGGTCTGTCCCGAGCGCCCCTTTCAGTCCACGCGCCGGTACATCGATGACACCAACGTTCTTGTCACCATCTTCACCACGCCGTCCGGCGTGTTGGAGGTGACGGACTGCATGCCCGTCCGCCTCGGCAGGGAGCGAGGCCCAGGTGTCGGGACGAGGTACGCGTTGCTGCGGAGGCTGCGTTGCGTCGGTGGCGAAGTGGAGACGCGCGTGGTGGTGGCCCCTCGCTTTGAGTACGGGGCCTTCGTCCCAAACATCCGTCTGACCTCGGCGCATACGGCGGAATTGGTGGGGGGCGCGGACGCGCTGTGGGTGACGGCCACGCGCCCGCTGGTGGCGTACGAGCGTGCCCTGCGCGCCCGCTGGCGCCTGTGTGCGGGGGACGAAGCCTGGGTGGAGGCGGCCTGGACCTCCTCGCTCGTGGAGCGCCGCCCAGAGGCGATGCCGGACCTCGCCACGCTGCGGCAGCGGCTGGAGGACACGGTGGCCTACTGGCGCGAGTGGATCTCCCACTGCGCCTACGAGGGCGAGTACGCACCGCAGGTGCGCCGCTCGGCGCTGGTGCTGAAGGCGCTCACGTATGTGCCCTCGGGGGCCATCATCGCGGCCCCCACGACCTCCCTGCCCGAGGAGCCCGGAGGCGTGCGCAACTGGGACTACCGCTACACCTGGCTGAGGGATACGACGCTCACGCTCATCTCGCTGATGTTGCTGGGGTACCAGGAGGAAGCGCTCGCTTTCCGGCACTGGTTGGCGCGCACCAGCGCGGGGCGTGTCGAGGACATTCAGATCATGTACGACATCCGGGGCCACCGGCTGCTGCCGGAGATGGAGCTGGCCCACCTCGAGGGCCACCGGGGCTCGAGACCGGTGCGCATCGGCAACGGGGCGGTGAAGCAGCTTCAGCTCGACGTCTTCGGGGAGATGCTGGAGGCGGTGTGGCTGTACTCGAAGATGGGCGGGCCGGTCTCGGTGAAGACCTGGGACTTCCTGTGCAAGCTGGTGGAGCACGTGTGCCAGCGGTGGCACGAGCCGGACCAGGGACTGTGGGAGATACGCGACGAGCCCCGGCACTTCATCCACTCGAAGCTGCTGTGCTGGGTGGCGTTGGATCGGGCGGTGCGCGTTGCGCGGGCGCGGCGGTTTCCTGCTCCTGTGGGACGCTGGGTTCGCGAGCGTGAGCGGGTCAGGGAGTACCTCCTGAGGGAGGGCCGGCGCGTGGGGTGGTTCCCTCAGGCGGTGGGCTCGGAGAGGGCGGATGCTTCGGTTCTGCAGATGCCCGCGCTGGGCTTCCTCCCGGCTGCCCACCCGTTGATGCGCCGCACGGTGGAGAGGGTGCGCCAGCGGCTGGAGAAGGAGGGGCTCCTCTATCGCTACCACGCTCCGGATGGTGTGGGCGGGGGAGAGGGGGCTTTCCTGCTGTGCTCCTTCTGGTTGCATGACGTGCTGGTGCACTCGGGGAAGACGCAGGAGGCGGAGGCGCTGCTGCGGCACCTGCTGCGGATGGCCAATGACGTGGGCCTCTACGCGGAGGAGGCGGTGCCTGGGACGGGCGAGGCGCTGGGTAACTTCCCGCAGGCCTTCACGCACATGGCGCTGGTGGCCTCGTGCGCGCAGCTCTCCGCGGCCCGGAGCTTTCAGCTCCCGCGGCCCGGTGCGTACGACTTCGCGGACTTCGCGCTCACTTACCACCTCGGCAGGCGCTCCATCCTCATGTCCCACTTCTCGGTGGAACCGGTGCAGTGAGTGGAACACAGGCTCAATGGGGCAGCGCCGGACGCTGACACCTCAAGCCAGGCACTCAAGCCGTCGGCCAGGGCTGCAACGGCCGCAGCAGCCCGGCCCGGTCCAGCAGTTCGTGGACGCGAGCGGCCAGCGCGACGTGCTCTGGGTTGGAAGCGGTGAACCGCTCGGGTGTGAGAATGATGAGGGTGCCCTTGTCCGCCACCTGTTCAATGCGCACAGGAGCAGGCAGGGGAGGCACTGTGCCGCGCAGCCGCGAGAAGTACATCACCCAGCCTACGAAGGTGCCCGGCTTCGCTTTCTCCGTCACGCTGTCCCGGTGCTCGTGAGATGTAGCCACTCCCCACTCCGGGTCCCAGGCCTGGGCCATGGCGCGCAGCGCCTCGGCCATAACAGGAGCGGTCAGCACCCGCTCCGCATTAAGTCCTCGGGTATAGGGCTCGAGTACACAGGAGGATGAAACTCGGAGGGAGGATGAACCACACGCCCCGTCAACGCCGGATGTTTCGTGCAGGTTTTCGCCCGTCCACAGATGGAAAGAGAAGCCATCACCGATCTGATGCTCCTCCTGTGCGAACAGCTTTTGGAAGCTCGACGCATCCGTGCGGAACTGGAGATTGCGCGCTTCCGCGAAGGAGTCAGCTGTCTTATGCCAGCGGGTCCACGCCGGGTCGCAGCGCCCCAGGAGGTGGAAGAAATGCTCGGCGCGTCGCGCGCAAGCCTCGGCGGATTCGGGCCGGGCGAGCCAGTAGGAGCCAGCGTAATATGTTTCTCTCATCGGACGGCTATTTTCCTCACGGGGTGGGGGGAGTTGGGGGAATATGAACAACCTCGATGTCTCCGAGATCGTTAGCCTTGAACAGCTTCTTGAGTGCACCTGCGAGTTTCTCTTCAGCGACGATCCACCGAATGGGCGTTCCATTGGCTGCGTCTAACTGGCGTCTTGCCTGATCAAGCATCTGGTCGCGCCCCCTGAAGATCCTGTAGAAGTTCAGGCCGTCGTCGACCCACTTCGCGTAGCCTGTACCCTTGGCCTCAAGCAGGACTCCCTGGTCGAAGCCGTCGAAGTCCACGTCCTTCTCACTCCACTTGACGCGGTAAGCAGTGCCTTCGGGTGCACCTGTCACCTGCGCCTGATAGCGGCGCGGCTGCTCGGGCATGTACTCATTCGCCTGTACCCATTTCCCTGGGCCACTGGCACTGGGCAGCGCAGCCTTCGCGCCGGTCTTGTCACCTGAGCTGCCACGGGCCGCCGTGGCTACTGCGTTGGGGGCTAACGCAATGGTGAGACCTTCGGAAGTGATGGCGACCGATTCCACCTGAGTCAGAGCTGGGGCCGTAAAGCGGATGTTCAGCTGCGTCTCGGCCACCACCGCCGCCTGCACGGCCCCCGGCAACTTCGGCAGCGTCGTCGCCATGCCCGCCGCTGTGTTCCCCAGCGCCACCGTGCCCAGCATGACGAAGGCGCGTGCCGCCTTCTCCCCAATCGTCTCACCAAACTTCTCTCCAGAGGCGTAGATGCCATCGAAGGTGGTGGCCTTATCCACCTCCTTCATCAGCACCAGCCACCCATCCATCAGCCGCCACACTGTGTCCCAGCCCAGGTAGGCCATAGCCCCCAGCGTCATCAGCGTGGCGATGCCCTTGCTCACCGGCTCGGGCAGTGCGAGCAAAATGGCATACATGGTCAGGCCGCCCACGACTGTGGCCACCACCGCCTGGGGGCTCACCATCCTGGTGAGCTCCTCCTTCATGGCTCCCAGCACCTTGCTGTGAGCAATCGCCATGGCCAGCGCGTACTTGGCATCCCCATCCAGGAAGGACTTGTCCACCAGCAGGCGCAGGCAATCTCCGCCTCCCCAGCCTTGCTCACACCACAGCAGGTAGCGGCGCTTGAACTCCTCGTCCTCGGGCAACAGGCGCATGTTCCTGGTACTCCCCGGCTCCGAGACCATGAGGCGTTGGCTCCTTCCCTCATACCGGTACCAGCCGCTCCTCTCGGGCAGTCCGAACACCTGCCGGGCATGCTCCAGGGGCCGCTCCACTACAGGCACAGCGGGGGTATGTTGTGCGACGGCCTTCTTGAACTCCTTGTCGCTCACCGCTGCTGGCTCCTCGTCGCGGCGCGGAGTGTGGACAAGGGGCTCGCCATGGCCTGTGTCCAAGCGGACGACGCCCCTGGTTGAGGCGCTGCACCCTGATAGGAACAAGAACAGCAGCAGGGCTACCGAGCGCAGCATGAGGAGCCTCCTGGCCATGGCTCCCGGGGGCCGGGAGCACAACCAGAGATTACAGGAGCGCCAGGACGGGCCCGTCAATGACGAGACTCCGCGTGCCGCCTCTGTCCCAGAGCTTGAGCGCGAAAGTCCCCTGCGCCTCGCGAGAGGGCTGCCACTCGCGCCCGCTGGGTGGCCGCCGAACTCGACGCCGAGGTGGGCCACCGCACTGTCCCCGAGCCTCTCCGGCCTTCGGCCAAAGAGCAGTCGTCGTCTCGCTGAGCGGGTTGCGTTCACCCCCTCAGCTTGCCCTGCTCTCCCTCTTCTGCGGAACATGGGGTTCGTGCTGCGGATACACACGGCTTCCCTCGCAGCGGACTCATGGGGCATGGCCGGAAAAACGGGTCTGGCACATTAAACATTTTTTTGCGCGCAGGCTCCCGATAGTGTCCCGAGGAGCAGTTGTGACTCCGCTCTCACGAGGCGTCTCAGAACGTCGAGCGGAGAGTTCCTCGCATCGGATGAAATGGGAGCTCGTATGCACTTGGCGATACGTAGGCGCTTCATGGTGAACCTGGCAGTGCTCGGGATTATCGCAACAACGCTCGCCGGCGCGTTGCCGGCCCAAGCCGACGATGCGGCGATGATCCAGCCGGCTTCGGGGAGGGTCTCGTATGTCGTCGGCGGCTGCCCCTCTGACCCCAGGCCGACGCACATGGGGATCGACATCGCGGGCTCCGCGGGCACGCCCATCGTGGCCGCGTACGACGGGGTCGTCACCACTCGCGTCGTCAACTTTGGCACGACAGGCTATGGGAACCATGTCGTCCTCTCACACGCGTCCGGCTATACGACGCTCTACGCGCACATGCAGCAAGCGCCGGCCGTCGCATTGAGCCAGACCGTGACGAAGGGCCAGACCATCGGCCTCATTGGCAACACCGGAAACTCCTTCGGAGCGCACCTGCATTTCGAGCTCAAGCGGAACGGGGCGAACATCGCGAACCAGGGGTACGCGTGCGGCCAGACGGTGACGCGGGGTTATCCGATCCCCATGGACTTTCCCGGGCTCCAGTCCAACACGCCCAAGACGATCCACGAGACGGCCGTACACGGCACTTCGTGGAAGAAGATGTCCACGGGGCAGCAGATCTCGTCGAGGGTCTTCACGGCCGTGAACATGGGGACGGGATGGGGTGACATCCTCAGCAGTTCCGGCGGCTACCTCGTGCACTCGTTCGTGAACGGTGGACGGTGGATCACCCTCAACTCCGGGCTCGCATTGAACGCCACGAGCATGTCCGCCGTGCATGTCGGGCAAGCGTCGCCGCAGATTCTCGCGGTGGAGGATGGCAAACTCATGCACGTCTGGGGCGGCTCGAACGGCTGGCAGAAGGGTTGGACCGGCATCCACACGACGGGCAAGGTCTCCGCTGTCGTGATGGCGGACAACTCGATCCAGGCGATGATCAATCAGGGTGGAACGCTGTACCAGGTGTGGGCCGACGGCGGCGGCTGGCACATCGCGTCCACTGGACGGCCGGTCGGCGACGCGTTCGAGGCGGTGTACATGGGGGGCAGCGCACCCCAGGTGATGACCGTGCTGAACGGGCAGCTCCATCAAATCTGGGCCACGAGCACGGAGTGGGTGCTGATGTCGACGGGGATTGCGATTGCGCCCGGTGCGGCCTTGAGTGCCCTGAACATGGGCGGAGGGTGGCCGCAGGTGTTCACGGCTGAAGCCGGGAACCTGTACCAGACCGCCGTCATGAATGGTGGTTGGACGAGGATGGCGACCGGAACTCCGGCATCCGGGCCGATCGACGCCGTCTACCTGGGGGGCGGTCAACAGCCCCGCGTGTATACCGCGGACTGACGCCTTCCCGGCCGCCTGCCCATGGGCTGGTGGGTCACGGGCGATGGTAGGTAAATCCCCGAAATAGCTGGGGCTTTTCGCGTTTTGCGTCTCCAACGGTGAGCCCGAGGTACAAGCGCCCCGTCATACCGTCACCATCTACAGGGGGCTCCCAGCATGTCGAAGAGCATTCGTTCCGCGGCCGTAGCGTTCACCGTCTGCTTCGCGATGGCGGCAGGCGCGCAAGACACCGTCCAGATCGGCAAGGACGGGAACGTCAAGGTCAACTCGGTTGGCAGCAAGGTGGACATTCGGGGCGGCAACGTGAAGGTCGAGAGTGAAGGCACCCGCACCACGGTCGAGACGAAGCAGGACGACGACGACAAAGAAGACTCCAATGACGACTCCAACTCGGAGATCGACATCACTGGCGCGGGCCGCAAGGAAACACTCGCCTGCAATGGCACGACCGAGGTGTCGATCGGCGGCTCCTCGAACGAGCTGACGTTCACGGGAGCGTGCAAGCGCGTCGATGTGACGGGCAGCTCGAACAAGGTCACGCTGGATGCCGTGGAGCAGATCGACGTCACGGGCACAGGCAATACCGTGACCTGGAAGAAGGCCGCTGGCGGACGGAAGAAGCCCAAGGTGAGCGCCACGGGCACCGACAACAGGGTGTCCCAGCGGTAGCCGAACCACGGCTCACCACGCCCCATGGAAGCGGCGGCTTTCGAACCCGCCGCTTCCAGCGCGGGTCTGTTGTAGCTTGCTCTCATCGGCCCCGATCCCCTCAAGCAGGCAGGGACTCCACGGGGCCCGTGGGAGGCGGACGGTAGCGTGTGCCCTGGCGAGGTGTGGCTGGGGAGGGGCAGGAGGGAACGCACGGGTGGGCGTACCGGAGAAGGCAGCCGGAGGGGAAGGTGCTGTACGAGGCGGTGAGGGAGAACCTGGCCACATTGCTGGCGGAAGCCAGCGAGGGAGGGCGCGGCCTGCCCCGGTACGTGGAGCGGGCCTGCGGGGTGGGCTGGCCGGGGCCGTGTCGTTCATCCCGTTCTTCGGCTCTGCCTTGCAGGTAACGCCGCACTTCCACTCGCTGGTGCCGGATGGCGTCTTCGTGCCGCGGGAGGGTGGCATGCGCTTCGAGCCGTTGCCGCCGCCCACGCAAGGTGAGGTGGAGCAGTTGCTGAGGGTGGTGCGTCATCGGGTGCTGCGCCTGCTGGAGAAAAGAGGGGCCCTGCCCGCGCAAGGTCCCGAGGATGCGCTGCAGGCGTACCAGGCGCACTCCCTGCTGCAACGGCTGCGCTTGCCGGAGGTGGACGTCCGGCCCCCTCCCCGAAAGCAGCCCCGGTGCGCCTTGCTGGAAGGCTTCTCCCTGCATGCCAATACGCACCTCCATGCCAACGACAGGCAGGAGCTGGAGCGGCTGTGCCGCTTCGACGTGTTCGCCTGCGTGGATTGTCGAAATGGTAGGTGCTGAGCACCATCACCTCGATCGGGGCCGGCTCGGCGGCAAGGGCTGACGTCGACACGGCAAGGGCAGCAGCAGCGATGCTCAGGGGCCTCATGCGCGCCTCTCTGGCGGGGGGAGCGAGCCATGAACGCACACCCCTGGCGTGCGGGAGAACCCGGTTCGCCTCAGTGGGAGAGCGGCCAGGCCTCTGCTTGAAACCACTCGGGATGGTGAAGGGTGACGTCCCCGCGGGAGCCGGGCGCGCCCGGTAGCTCGTGCCCAGGGAACAGGGTGACGTCAGGCCGAGCCGCGAGCAGTGCACGCACTTGATTGCGCACGTCCGCCGCACGCTGGGGGTCCACCGCGACACGCTCCACGTTGTCAGAATGCAGCCATTCCCGGTGAACAACGGCATCGCCCGTGAGGAGCACCGGCCCTCCCGGCAGGGCGAGGAGCGCCATGACGTCCTCCCGCGCATGGCCACCGCCACGCAGCAGCACGACGCTGCCATCTCCGAACACGTCGAGCGAGGCATCGAAAGGCGAGAGGGCGCGCGCGTCGTGGAAGTCCACTTCGCGCCAACGCGGCGCCGACAGGCCCAGCACCTTGCCGGCCGTCCCCTGCCCACCGATGAAGGTCGCGCCCTCGAAGGACGCGGCGGTGCCCAGGTGATCGTCGTGCAGGTGCGAGAGGATGACCCATCGGGCGCGGGCTGGCTCCAGTCCGGCCTCTCGCATCTGTGCATCGAGCGTCCTTCCCTCGCGTCCGCGGCTCTCGAAGAGCCAGCGCATCGGCAACGGCAGAGCGGACTCACCCTCTCGGGCGACGGCCATGGAGAGCCCGCAGTCGAACACAATGAGCCCCTCTCGCGGATGCTCGATCACGAAGGCAGGAGCCGGCCGCCATGGGCGGTGCTCACCGACCAGGAGCGCCGACATGCGGTTCATTCCCGTGTTGAAGACGTGGAGCCGAAGACCGGCCACCGCCGCGGGCATCGCATAGGGACCGGGAGGAGGCTGGGCCCCGCTCACGATCACGGGACGGTAAGGGAGCAGGACGGCTCCGAGCGTGACGAGCGCCCCCGCACTCAGCAGGCCCAGCGCCGCGAGACGGCGACGTCGAAGACTCACGGGCATGCTCCCACCGTGCGGGAGATTGACATGGAAGTGCTCCGGGTGAAGCGGGTCAGCGGGGCGTGCGCTCCTGCTGAGGTATATCCCTGCTCCCGGAACAGGACCACGCCAGGCGCAGGTCCGCCCAAGAGGCGGCCTGGAATCAAAGCCTTCCGGGGAATCTCTGCTAGGAGGCGCCCCGCCCGTCTGAAGATTCAGCGAACGGGGTTCTCTGCCTGAAGGGCGGAGTGCTACGAGCAGTGCTGCCGCACACCCTGACGGGGGAAGAGGGGGTGCCAAGGAGGCGTTGTCGCGTGAAGACACTTCGTCCGGCCATTCCTGCTCCGTACCCAGCGCTGATTCTGGTGCTGCTCTGGGTCATTCCAACTGTCGTGCGTGCGGAGGGATCCGCGGAAGTACAGACCCACCTCCTCTCGATTCAACGCCTGTTCGATGACCTCGAATACGAGCGCGCGCTCAGTCAGATCCAGCGCGCCCGGCAAGTGCCGCATGGGACGGAAGAAGAAGTCATCCTCACGCTCTACGAGGGGGTCCTCCAGTGCGAGCTGGGTCAGCAGGAGCAGGGCAAGGCGGCCTTCAAGTCAGCGCTCTTGCTGAAGCCGGAGGCGAAGCTGCCCGTGCAGGTGGCGCCCAAGGTGAACAGTCTCTTCGAGTCCGTGAGGCAGCAGGTGAAGCAGGAGAAGGCGGCCCTGTTTGCACAGCGCGAGGCCGAGCGCCTGAAAGCGGAAGCCGTTTCCCCTGGTGTGCAGACCTCGGCCCTCCCGGCAGCAGCGGTCTCGGAGCGTGCGTCCTCGAGGGGAGACCTGCGGAGATACTCCCTGGTCCCAGCGATTGCGGGAGGGGCGCTCGCGGTCGCCGGGGGTGTTGCCTGGGGAGTCTCCCGAGGCCAGTTGAATCAACTGCGCAACGACGACCCCAAGCTGGCGACGATGGAGGACGTGCAGCAGAGCATCTCCCGGGGGCGCACGTGGCAGACGGTGGGCGTGAGCTTGCTGAGCGTTGGCGCCGCGGGCCTGGCAGCGGCCGCCGGGATGTACGTGTGGGGTGCGCCCGACAAGCCCGTCGCGCTGAGCGTGGGCACGGATGGGACCTCCGCGGTCATTCAGGGGAGGTGGCCGTGATAAAGCCTAGGAAGACCTGGAGGTTCCACGGTGTGCTGGCCACGGTGCTGCTGGTCAGTGTGTGGGGCTGTGCGGACTTCGACCAGGAAGGTGCATCTTTCTGCCAGCGCAATCCCAGACGCTGTGGAGTGGACACGACAGCGCCGGTCATCACCCAGAGTGCTCAATCGGCTCTGGGCGTGCAGGTCCAGGGTCCGGTCACCCTGAGCGTGACGGCCCAGGATGAAGAAACACCCCAGCTGACCTTCTCGTGGACGGCGAACGTCGGAACGGTGGGCGTTCCCACCAGCACGAGTAACACCAGCGAGGTGGTCTGGACGTCCCCGTCCTGTGTGCCCGCGGAGACGGTGGCCACAGTCACGGTCACGGTGACCAACAGTGTCAACGTTTCCGTCTCCAAGACCTTCACGCTCATCGCCAATGCGTGCCCTACCCCGGCAGTCAGTGCGGCAGGTGTCCATACGTTGTCGCTGCGAGGCGATGGGACCGTGTGGGCTTGGGGCTTCAACGGTTCGGGTCAACTGGGCGATGGGACGACCACCGATCGGGCAACGCCGGTGCAGGTGCCCGGGTTGACGAGCGTCATGGCGCTGGCGGCAAGCGAGGCCCATGCGTTGGTGCTGAGAAGCGATGGGACCGTGTGGGCCTGGGGTGACAACGGCTATGGCCAACTGGGGGATGGGACGAGGGCTCAGCGGCCAACGCCGGTGCAGGTGCTGGGGTTGACGAGCGTCACGGCGCTGGCTGCAGGGGGAAATGGCACGACGGGTGCCATCAGTGCCCACTCGCTCGCGCTGAGAAGTGATGGGACTGTGTGGGCTTGGGGGGACAACAGTGACGGCCAGCTGGGGGATGGGACGACCATCGAACGTGTAACGCCCGTACAGGTGCTTGGATTGACGGGCGTCACAGCCCTGGCGGCGGGTGTTTCCCACTCCTTGGCGCTGAGAGACGATGGGACTGTGTGGGCTTGGGGCAACAACAATTCTGGCCAGCTCGGGGATGGGACGACCACTGCCCGGCCAACGCCGGTGCAGGTGCCTGGGTTGACAAGCGTCATCGCACTGGCAGCGGGGGAAGGGACCGGCGGTCTGGGGCAGGGCGGAGCCCACTCGTTGGCGGTGAAGAGCGATGGGACTGTATGGGCTTGGGGCTACAATCTGTCCAGCCAGTTGGGGGATGGGATGCCCTCGACGCGGACAACGCCGGTGCAAGTGTCTGGGCTGACGGGGATCACTGCTCTGGTGGCGGGCGATCTCCACGCTTTGGTGCTCAAGAGCGATGGAACCGTGTGGGCGTGGGGCAGCAACAGCTCTGGCCAACTCGGGGAGGGGACGACTCCCGCGCGGACAAAGCCGGTGCAGGTGTCCGGGCTGGCGGCGATCACGGCCTTGGCAACAGGCGATGGCCACTCTGTGGCCGTGAGCAGCGATGGGGGGATTTGGGCTTGGGGTGACAACAGCTGCGGTCAGATCGGGATTGGGACCACCTCCACCCGTGCTATCCCCGTTCAGACAACTGGGCTGGCGAACATCAGTGCCTTGGCGGCAGGTGATTCGCACTCATTGGCTTTGCGCAACAATGGGACCGTGTGGACTTGGGGCTCCAACCTTTACGGCCAGCTGGGGGATGGGACGGCCACCGAGCGGGCGACGGCAGCGCAGGTGCCTGGGCTGACGGGTATCACCGCCGTGGCTGCGGGCAATGGTCACTCATTGGCGCTGCGCGACGATGGCACTGTGTGGGTTTGGGGGAACAACGATTTCGGCCAACTGGGGGATGGGACTTACACCGCGCGAGCAACGCCGGTGCAGGTGCCTGGGCTGACGGGCGTGACCGCTGTGGCCGCGGGCGTGTATCATTCATTGGCGCTGCGCAACGATGGCACCCTTTGGGCGTGGGGTTCCAACAGTGTCGGCCAACTCGGGAGTGGAGCTTCGGGTATCCAGTTGACACCAGTTCAGGTGCCTGGGTTGACGGGGGTCACCGCTCTGGCCTCAGGCAATGGACACTCGTTGGCGCTGCGCAACGATGGGACGGTATGGACCTGGGGGGGCAATAATTTTGGACAACTGGGGGATGGCACCACCACCTCCCGGTCAACGCCGACGCAGGTGCCTGAATTGAAGAACGTCACAGCCTTGAACGCGGGTGCTTTCTATTCTGTGGCGCTGCGCAGCGATAGAGCCGTCTGGGCCTGGGGTTCCAACAGTGCCGGCCAACTGGGGGACGGGACGGACATTCAGAAGACCACACCGGTGCAGGTGTCCGGGCTGACGGACGTCACCGTCTTGGCCGCAGGCAACACCCATGCATTGGCGCTGCGCGCCGATCGCTCGGTTTGGGCCTGGGGAGGGAATCGATATGGGCAGATTGGAGATGGAACTGCTGCGATCATTCCTGCTCCTGTCAATGTCCTGTTTCCTTGAGTATCCCGGCAGGTGAACGACGGTTGCTTCTTCCCCCTCCTGCCTGGCGGGGGGCTCTCTGGGGGGGGCAGAAACGCGGGAGCGGAGGAGACGAGCGTGGCGCCCCAGGCAGTGGCCAGCAAGGAGCCGATGAAGGAGAAGGCGCCGCGAGGAGACTGGGCCGAGTTGCTCAGCAGGACGTTCGACTTCGACGTGTTCGCCTGCGTGAGGTGTGGAGGCAGACGGCGCGTGCTGGCGTACGTGAACGAGGCGGGAGGAGTGCGAGCGATTCTGGAGCACCTGGGTCTGCCCACGGCAGGCGCGAGGCTGGCCCCGGCGTGCGAGCCGCCTCAGGCCGCGGGGTGTTGAGGATCAAGCCGCCAGGGCCAAGAGAGCCAAGCCCCTGCAGCGCACCTCATGGGAGGGCGGCCAGGGTCGGCGTGTACTCCAAGGGGCTGCGCGGCTTCTCCACCCGCTTGGCGCACTGCTCGGGCGGCCCCCGTCAGTGGCCCTCCTCGGCTCCTCCGCTCCAGCCCTCACCCTCCACATGGCCTCTCTCCCGCCTAGACGCTTCCACTCGCCGATCCACGTCTCGAATGAAGATACTAATTGTAGAAAAAAGGTGTTGTTGTTGAGTAAGGCTTAGAACTCATCCCTCCAGCTGTACAGCGTAAACCATCCACATTGGGCGCACTTGAGCTCGCTGCATTCGTTGACACCGTCCAATCCTGCGCACTCGTCCATGAAGATTTTGACGTTGCCTTCAACGTTGCCGCAGCCGTCGCGTGCGCAGGGCGACTGAGTAGGCTCGCCCGCGCTCACCCAGCGGCTGCCGTACGCGTGTGTCTGGTCGACGCGATTCGGACCCATGGACGCGTAATTTGCTGGCGCCCTCTGCGGCTTCTCCGACGCACTCGCCGATCCGCGGTGGTAATAGCTCTTCGGGGCATGTGCCACGCCGCACGCATGGCACATCGAGATCTCGGCAGCGTTGCTCTGTGACATGAGGAACTCTTTCCGGCGTTACTCCCCGGCAGAGGCGGCGAGAGCGGGCCCGGCGCGGCGTTCCCGCCGGTACGCTCCCGGTGCGATGCCTTCCCAGCGCTTGAAGGCCCGGTTGAACGAGGCCTCGCTCTGGTAGCCGGTGTGCCCGGCGACCTCGCTCAGCGACAGCGTGCTCTCCCGGAGGAGCTGGGCCGCCTTCGTCATCCGCCACCGGGCGAGGTACTCCAGCGGCGGATCTCCGACCTGGGCACTGAAGCGGGCGGCGAAGCCGGAGCGGGAGAGCGCCACCGCCGCCGCGAGGCTCTCGACCGTCCAGGGCTCGGCGGGCCGCTCGTGGATGAGCGCCAGGGCCTTGGCGATGGGCGGATCCGCCAGCGCGCACAGCCCGTGCTTCTGGCACCCGCCCTCTTCGATATAGGTGCGGATGGCTTGCACCAGCAGGATGTCCGCCAGGCGGCTCATGACGACCGTGGCGCCGGGCCGGGTCGAGGTGCTCTCCGCGATGAGCAATTGCAGGGCGGAGGCCAGTGAAGGCGATGCCTGGGGCGAGCCCGCAACCACGTGGATGACCTGGGGCAGCTTCTCGAACAGCAGCGAGCGGGGCGTGACGCCGAACTGGAAGGCCCCGGTGACGAGGGTGGTCTGGGGCCCGTCCCCGCCCATCCGGATGGGGGTGCCCAGGGCCCGCGCCCGGTGGCAGCTTCCTGTCTCCAGGGAATGCACCGGGCTCCCCTCGGCATCCCGGACGGAATAGCCCCCCCCATGGGGCAGCAGGGCCAGGTCTCCCGCCGAGAGCGTCAGGGGCGTGCTGGCACCTTCGACGCTCAGGAGGGCACTGCCTCGCACGGCGACGACGATCTGCGCCGCCTCGGTGTCTGGAAACTGGAGGCCCCAGGGCGCATACAGCTCCAGGCGCCCATAAATGAGGGTCGACAGGCGCATCGCGTCCAGCACGTCCGCCAGGACGTCGGTTGCGTGTCCGTCCGCCGTTTCTGGACGCCCGGTCAATTCTTTTGGACCCATTGGCATGGAACGTCCATAGCCGCTTGGACATTTTACGTCCACACCGGTTGAGCCGGAACCCTTTCCGAGGACACGACCATGCAAGACACGCCGAGCCTTTTCTCTCCTTTCCGTCTGGGCAGCCTCGAACTGAAGAACCGGCTGGTGATGGCCCCCATGACGCGCAGCCGGGCGCTCGAGGGCAACGTTCCCAACCCCCTGGCCTCCACCTATTACGTCCAGCGGGCCTCCGCGGGGCTCATCATCACCGAGGCCACGCAGGTGAGCCCGCAGGGCGTGGGCTACATCCGCACGCCGGGCATCCACTCCGCGGAGCAGGTGGCGGGCTGGAAGCGGATCGTCGAGGCGGTTCACGCCGCAGGCGGAACGATTTTCGCGCAGCTCTGGCACGTGGGCCGCATGTCGCACCCCGATTTCCATGACGGCGCGCTTCCGGTCGCCCCCTCGGCCATCGCCGCCGAGGGCGAGGTGTTCACCCTGCGCGGGCGGACCCCGATGGTGACGCCCCGGGCGCTGGAGCTGAGCGAGATTCCCGGCATCGTCGAGCAGTTCCGGCTCGGCGCCGCGAACGCGAAGGTGGCGGGGTTCGACGGGGTGGAGATCCACGGCGCCAACGGCTACCTGCTGGATCAATTCCTGCGCGATGGGTCCAACCATCGCACCGACGCCTACGGGGGCAGCATCGAGAAGCGCGCGCGCCTGCCCCTGGAGGTCGCCGAGGCCGTGGCCAGCGTGTGGGGCGCCCAGCGGGTGGGCTACAGGATCTCCCCGTACTTCTCCATGTACTCCATGTCGGACCGGCAGCCGGCCGAGACCTTCACCTACTTCACGGAGCAGCTGGCCCGGCTGCGCCTCGGGTATCTCCACGTCACGGAGCCCATCGGCGGCCTGCTCCCCTCCGAGGGCACGGTGCGCCTCACGCCCCTGCTGCGGCAGAAGTTCCAGGGCGCCCTCATCGCCAACGGGGGCTATGACTCGCGCACCGGGCAGGAGGTGGTGGCCCGGGGCGAGGCGGATCTGGTCGCCTATGGCGTGCCGTTCCTGGCGAATCCCGACCTGCCGCAGCGCTACCAGCAGGGCAGCGTGCTCAACGCGCCGGACCGGGCGACCTTCTTCGCGGGCGAGGAGAAGGGCTACATCGACTACCCCGCGCTCCGGTAAGGGGCGGCCTCAGGCGACTTCCGCGGCGGGCCCTTCCTCCTTCAGGCGGGGCACGCAGTCCAGCTCCGGGTACTTGCCGCGCATCTCCCGGTAGAAGCCGCGGATGCGCTCCATGTCGGCGCGGATGTCCCCCGTGGGGGTAATCAACGGGCCGAGGCCCGCCCGCTTCTGTCCCCAGTCCAGATAGGACAGGAGGATGGGCACCTCGGCGCTGCGGGCGATGTGGTAGAAGCCCGACTTCCAGTACTCCACCTTCTTGCGCGTGCCGTTGGGGGGCACCGCCAGGTAGAGCGACTCGGACTGATTGAAGCGGTCCACCACCTGCTGCACCAGCCCCTGCGGGGAGCGCCGGTCCACGGGGATGCCGCCGAGCCCCCGCATGAACCAGCCGAAGGGGCCCTCGAACAGCGTGTGCTTGCCCATCCAGGAGATGTTGATCCCCAGGATGTAGGCCGACGCCAGCATGAAGGGCAGATCCCAGTTCGAGGTGTGTGGCGCGGCGATGAGGACGAATTTCTTCGTCTTGGGCAGCTCCCCCTCGAACTGCCACCCAAAGACCTTCATCCACGTCCTGCCCATGCCGTACTTGATACGCCGCCACATGCCGCGGAATCCTTCCCACTGAAGCTGCCCGTTGAAGCCCCAGGCTACCGTTTCCAGGAAACCGGGGATATCAATTCAGACTCCGGGCCGCGCCGCCGCAAGGAAGGCGCCGCGATCATGACGCGGTGCAGTGCGAGCGCATCCCCCTTGTGGCAAGCTCGCCCGCCGCATGGAGACCTCCTCTCCGCTCCTTCGGCTCGCGGACATCACCAAGCGTTTCCCCGGGACCGTCGCCAATGACGGCGTGAGCGTGGACTTCCATGCCGGTGAGGTCCACGCCCTGCTCGGCGAGAACGGGGCGGGGAAGACCACGCTGATGAACATCCTCTACGGCGTGCACCCGCCCGATGCGGGGCAGCTCTTCTGGGAGGGACGGCCGGTGCGCATCGGCTCCCCGGCCCAGGCGCTGCGGCGGGGCATTGCCCTGGTGCCCCAGCACCCGCTGCTCGTGGAGCGCCACACCGTGGCGGAGAACCTGGTGCTCGGGCTGCCCGGGGGCTTCTTTCTGTCCCGGCGCCGACTGCTGGCGAGGCTTCGCGAGCGGCTGGCGGGCCATCCGCTCCAGGTGGATCTGGAGGCCCGGGTGGACCGGCTCTCCGCCGGGGAGAAGCAGCGGCTGGAGATTCTCCGGGCCCTGCTCCGGGGCTCCCGGGTGCTCATCCTGGACGAGCCCACCAGCGTGCTCACCCCCCAGGAGGTGGCGCCGCTCTTCGCGCAGCTTGCCCAGCTCAAGGCCCAGGGGCTGGCCATCCTCTTCATCAGCCACAAGCTGGACGAGGTGCTCGCCCACGCGGACCGCATCACCGTGCTGCGGGGCGGGAAGAAGGTGGGCGCGCTGGCCGCGCGCGAGGCCACCCAGGCCGGGCTGGTGCGGCTGATGCTGGGGCGCGAGGTGGCCCCGCGTCCCGCGCTCGCCCCGCCCCAGCCCGGGGTGCGGCTGGAGGTGAAGGGGCTGGAGGTGCGCTCCGGCCGGGGCTTGCCCGCCGTGAAGCGCGCGTCCTTCCACGTGGCGCCGGGGGAGATTGTCGGCATCGCCGGGGTGGCCGGCAGCGGCCAGCGCGAGCTGGTGGAGGCGCTCACGGGGCTGCGGCCCTTCCAGGGGCAGCTCACCCTGAATGGCCAATCGCTGGCGGGGCTGTCTCCGGCGCGGCTCTTCTCGCTGGGCGTGGCCCACGTTCCCGAGGAGCGGGCGGCGGGCACCGTCCCCTCCCTGAGCGTGGCGGAGAACCTGGCCCTGCGCACCTATGACACGGCCCTGCGCGAGGGGCCCTGGCTGGTGCCCGCGAGGCTGGAGCGGGAGGCCGTCGAGCCCCTCCGGGCCTATCAGGTCTCCCCGCCCCAACCGCGCACGCCGCTCCGGCTGCTGTCCGGGGGCAACATCCAGCGCGTGGTGCTGGCCCGGGAGCTGGCTGGCGCGCCGCAGCTGCTGATCGCCGTGCACCCCACCTATGGGGTGGACGTGGGGGCCACCGAGCACGTGCACCGGCTCCTCATCCAGCGGGCCCAGGAGGGGCTGTCGGTGGTGCTGGTGACGGAGGACCTGGACGAGCTGATGGCGCTCTCGCACCGGGTGGCCGCGCTCTACCAGGGAGAGCTGCGGGGGCCTTACCCCGTGGGCGAGGTGAGCCTGGAGCGGCTCGGGCGGATGATGACCGGGGCAGGGGAGGACGCGGCGTGATTCGCTTCGAGGAGGATCCCCACCCGCGGCGGCTCAAGCTGCTCGGGGTGTACGGGGCGGTGCTGGCGCTCGCGTTCGCCCTGGCCGGCGCGGTCTTCGCCGCCTACGGCGTGGGGCCCGGGGAGGCCTACGGCACGCTGCTGGAGGGGACGCTGGGCGACGCGCAGGGCCTGGCCGAGGTGCTGCGCCGCACCTTGCCGCTGCTGCTCATCGGCAGCGGCCTCACGCTGGCCTTCCGGGTGCGCTTCTTCAACATCGGCGCGGAGGGGCAGTTGCTGCTGGGCGCGGTGGCCAGCGGCGCGGTGGCCCTCTTTCTGCCCCCGGGCGTCTGGAGCCTGCCCCTCATGTTCCTCGCGGGGGCGGTGGCCGGAGGGCTGTGGGCGTTGCCGGCCGCGTGGCTGCGCTCGCGCCTGAATGTGAACGAGATTCTCACCACGCTGATGCTGAACCCGGTGGCGGCCTCCCTCGTCATCTATCTGGTCAGCGGCCCTTGGCGCGGGGAGAACGTCCAGGGCTACACCTATACGGACGCGTTCGCCGAGGCCGCGCGCCTCCCCCTGCTGGACGGGACGCTGGTGCACTGGCCCACGCTGCTGGTGGGGGCGGGGTTGGCGCTGGCGCTGCAAGTGCTGCTCACCCGCACCCCGCTGGGCTACGCGCTGCGGGTGGTGGGCGAGAGCCCCCGGGCCGCGCGCTACGCGGGCATGCCCCTGTCCCGGGTGGTGCTGCTCACCGGGCTGCTGTCGGGCGGCGCCGCGGGGCTCGCGGGGGCCGGCGAGGTGGCGGGCATCCACCACCGCCTGCTGGAGCCCGGGCAGCTCTCCACCGGCTACGGCTTCACCGCCATCATCGTGGCGTGGCTGGCCCGGGGACACCCGGCGTGGGTGCTGCTCACCGCGCCGCTCATGGGGCTCATCCTGGCCGGGGGCGATCTGCTGAAGATCAGCCTCAACATGCCCTTCCGGGTCATCGACGTCTTCAGTGGGCTCATGCTGCTGTGTCTAATTGCCGGCGAGGCGCTGTCGCGCTACCGCGTGAGGTGGGTGGCATGACCGAGGAGGTGCTTCAGGCGTTGCTCCGGGCGCTCTCGTTCGGCACGCCGCTGCTGCTGGCGACCCTGGGCGGCATCGTCAACGAGCGGGCCGGCGTGGTGAACCTGGGCGTGGAGGGCATGATGGCGGTGGGGGCGCTGGCCGCCTTCGGCCTGGCCTCGGATGCGGGCTCCTGGGGGCTGGCGGTGGGGCTCGCGGCCCTGGTGGGCATGCTGGCGGCCCTGCTGCACGGCTTCGTCACCCTCACGCTGCGGGCCAACACCTATGTGTCCGGGCTGGCGCTGTCCATGTTGGGGCTGGGCGTGTCGGGGCTGCTGGGCAAGCCCTACGAGGGCGGCTTCCTGCTCGACGCCGCCCCCGAGCTGCCCTTCACCCTGGCGGCGGGTGGGCTGGCGGTAGGGCTCTGGGGGTTCCTCTTCTTCACCCGGCCGGGGCTGGTGCTGCGCTCGGTGGGGGAGAACCCGGCGGCGGCGGACGCGCTGGGCATCCCCGTGGGGGCGGTGCGCTACGGGGCAGTGGCCTTCGGTGGGGCGCTGGCGGGGGTGGCCGGGGCCTTCCTGTCGCTGGCCTACCAGCCCTCGTGGTCCGATGGCATGACGGGCGGGATGGGGTGGATCGCCGTGGCGCTCGTCATCTTCACGGGCTGGCATCCCCTGCGCGCCGTGCTGGGCGCCGTGTTCTTCGGGCTGCTGTACTACTTGCAGTTCCGGCTCCAGTCGCAGGACGGGGTGCCCACGGAGCTGTTCGCGGCCATGCCCTATGTGCTGGTGGTGGCCGTGCTGGCCCTGGCGGGGATGCGCCGCTCGCGCGGGGCGGCCCCGGCGGCGCTGGGCACTTCTTACCAACGCGGTGCGAGATGAACGAGGAGCGGGGACGATGACCGGACGTGGGTGGTGGCTGGCGCTGTGGGTGCTGGGCGTGGCCAGCGCGGCACAGGCCGAGGAGAAGAAGTTCAAGGCGTGCTTCATTTATGTGGGGCCCGTCGGCGACATCGGCTGGAGCCACGCGCACGACGAGGCGCGCAAGCTGACCCTGAAGGAGCTGCCCTGGCTGGAGACGCAGCACGTGGAGGCCGTGCCCGAGGGGCAGGCGCTGCCGGTGATCGACCGGCTGGTGAAGGGCGGCTGCAAGGCCGTCTTCGCCACCAGCTTCGGCTTCATGGACCAGACGCTGGAGGCGGCGAAGAAGTACCCGGACGTGGTGTTCGCTCACGCCACGGGCTTCAAGCGCGCGCCGAACCTGGCCACGTACATGGCGGACTTCTATCAGGTCTACTACCTCAACGGGCTGATGGCCGGGGCGCTCACGAAGACGGGCAAGGTGGGCTACGTGGCCGCCTTTCCCATTCCCGAGCTCAAGCGCCACATCTCCGCCTTCGCGCTGGGCGTGCGCGCCGTCAACCCGAAGGCCACGGTGAACCTCAAGTGGCTCAACGCCTGGGTCCACCCTGGCAAGGCGCGCGAGGCGGCCGAGGCGCTCATGGCCGAGGGCAATGACGTGCTGGCCTTCACCGAGGACACCGCCACGGTGGCGCAGGTGGCGGGCCGCAAGAAGGTGCCCGTCTTCGCGCACTACTCGCCCATGCACCGGTTCTCGCCGGACTTCGTGGTGTCCGGGCAGCTCGTGCACTGGGAGAAGATCTACATCGACTTCCTGAAGAAGGTGCGTGACGGCAGCTACGCCCCGGGCAAGCTCCAGGACGTGGACTACTGGTGGCTGCTGCGCGAGGGCGCGGTGGAGCTGGGCGCGCAGCCCGGCATGCCCATCAACCCCAAGTGGGTGGACGCGCTGAAGCAGGCCCAGATGACGGTGGAGGGCAAGCCCGTGTCCGTGCATGACCGGGTCATGGCGCTGCTCAAGGACATGTCCTCGGCCACGCCGGCGTTTGAGCCCTTCCAGGGCCCGCTGGTGGACCGCCAGGGCAAGGAGCGGGTGCCCGCGGGCAAGCGGATGTCCATTGCCGAGCTGAACCAGATGCAGTGGGTGGTGCCAGGCGTGGTGGGGCCCGTGGCGGACGAGCCCCGGTAAGCCCTCAGGCGGGGCGGCTCACACGAGCCGCCTTCCCTGGACGAGATCCAAGCCCACCAGGTTGCCCCGGTAGTGGACGGGGTCCAGCAGCACCGCGCGGATGCGCCACCCCTCGGCGGTCTTCTCCACCTGGTGGGTGTAGCGGGCGATGATGGTCCACTCCTGCTGGACGCCGCCCAGCAGGAAGTAGTGGGCCACCTCCGCGTAGGCCATCACCTCGGCCTGCGTGGGGCCCTTGAACTGGATGCGCACGCTCGTGGCGGTGGCGTGCTGGACCCGGGTGAAGCCCCGCAGGGACTGCTTGGCGAACTCCACGAGCTGCTCCCGGGCGACGGTGAAGGGCTGCTCTCCGGGCCGGAAGCGCGTGTAGTCGGCCGTCACCTGGGGCGTGAAGACGTTGATCCAACGGCTCCAGTCCCCCGTGTCATGGCCCGCGTCGATGGTCTGGCCGTACTCGGCCGTCAAATCCTGAAGCGCCATCCAGTCCAGGACGGATTGCAGGTCCTTCGCTCTTGTTTCCATGGTCACTCTCCCGGCAAGGGCGTAAGGGGGGGGCCATCCCCCCTTCGGGACAGGATGACATGACCATCGGGAAGAAGATCGCGGCAGGGTTCGGTTTGTGCCTCTTGGTGCTGCTGGCCGTGGCCCTTGTGGCGTTCCAGGGCGCCGAGCAGCTCTTGCGGACGGCGAATGACGTCGTGACGAGCCGCGAACAGGCCCGCTACCTGCGCGAGGTGCGCACCATGCTCCTGGACGCGGAGACGGCCCAGCGCGGGTTTCTGCTCACCGGGCAGGAGCGCTACCTGGACCCGTACGTGCGCGCCCTGCCGAACATCGAGACCGGCCTGGTGCAGCTCAAGCGGGCCTTTCAGAACGAGCCCGAGCAGGGCGTGCGGTTGGCCCGGCTGGAGCAGCAGGTCCGCGAGAAGCTGGCCGAGCTGGCGGACACCATCCGCCTGCGCCGGGAGCGGGGCTTCGATCCCGCATTGGCGGCCGTCCTCACGGACAAGGGCAAGCTGCTCATGCAGGAGATCCGCCAGAACATCGACGAGATGCTGGTGGTGGGGGATGAGCGCTGGATGCAGGCGGCCGACAATGCGCAGCGCAATGCCCAGCGCAGCATCCTGTTCCTGAGCATGGGCACCGTGCTGGGGATCCTCATCGTCAGCGTGGGCAGCTTCCTCATCACCCGGGGCATCACCGGCCCCCTGGGGCGGCTGATGGCCGGCGTGGAGCACTTCGCGCGCGGCAATCTCGCCCACCGCATCGAGGTCCACAACGAGGACGAGACGGGCAAGCTCGCCCGGGCCTTCAACGTCATGGCCGAGCGGCGCCAGGAGTCCGAGGCCCAGGTGGCCCGCCAGTCCGAGCAGCGCGAGCAGACGCTTCGCACCGTGGCCGAGTTCGTCAACCAGCT
>NZ_JAHXBH010000059.1:0-6878 GCF_020103775.1 Allostigmatella hybrida | reverse complement strand
CCTCCCACGTAGGTGCTCCGAGGCAGGTAGCTCATGAGGTGGGTCCTCCGCCAGTCACTTTTTCAGCAGCCTGCTAGTCGGACGGGATGTTCACCCGTGGGCTATTCTCTGAGGGCTTGGGCGCTACCCTCCTCTCCAGCCAAGCTTCTCCTCGCGCACGCTCAACACCCTCTTAAGCCGGAAGACTCTCAGGGGCCGCCTCATGGTCGTTGCCAAACTGGGACCGGCGCTCAGTCTGGCCGAGTGAGCCTGCCCCGGTTTGGTGGCTCTCCCGCACTTCGTGTGGTTCAGCGGCAGTAAGCAGGCGAGCCCGCTCGTGCGCCCGTTCGCATGAGCCATGGGATCCACACAAATTGCAGGAGAGCCACCAAATCGGGGCAAGCCCATGTCCCGGCCGACCCCGCTTGCTGGCTCACTGTTCGGAAATGTCGGGGGTTTTAAGCCATAAAAGTCCCGACATTTCCGAACAGTCATGAGCGTGGGTCGGCTCCGACGTCCGTGGCAGACAGTTCGGCAGGGCAGGACGCCTGCCGCCCTGCTCCTGCTCAACACCCTCTAATCCCTACGCTCTCTTCCTCAGCACCTGCTTGGGGGGTCAGCCTACTTGAGACTGGGGGCCAACTGGCTCTCAGGCGTCGACTTGGACAGGCGCTGCGGACTGGCGGAGCGTTTGCCCTTGCGCAGACTCCACTTCCGGTTCAGCTCTGCTCGGCCTTGGTCTTGCTTCCCTCCCAATTCTATGAAGATAGCCTTCAGGTTTTCCCGTGCCACCACCTGTTCCTTCAACTCCTTCTGCGTCTTGCTCTTAGCCAGCGCGAAGGGTGTTACGTCGCTTGCTGTAGCAGGAGCAATGAACTCGTTCAGTGAGAATGCGAGGGCCGCCCGCTTGCCTGCATTGGCGACACTCATCGGCGATGCATTCTTCTCCTTCAGTGCGTCCAACATGGCTTGCACCACCTCGTTGCGACGCTCCAGGTCCAGCTCGTTGTGAGCCTTCATGGTCTGGGACGAATCCGCAAACCAGCCGCTGCCCTTGGCGGTCGGGTGCTGCATCACCTTATTTTTCAGCGCGAACCCAGTCCATTTCGTTGGAAAGCGCAGCTTCGACATCTCCTCGAAGACCGTTTCCATCTCCTTCTGCTCGTTCTGGGACAGGGTACCACGTTTCAATACCCCTGTGATCAAATCGCGGACGGAGGAGGTTGAGACCAGTTCGTCCTGTTCTGCCTGAATGCCGCGGTAGGTCCCGCCGAACTTTCTTTTTGCATTCACCTTCGCTGGGTCGAGTAGCAGACGCCGGACCCTTCCGAGTGCGTATTTAGGGCCCGGTTTCAATGTGATCTTGTGCTGCTTTGTAGAGCGCGATCTTCCAGAGAGGCTGCGGATATTGCGCCCGATCTCGACGAATTGTTTCCCCAGGCTCTTGTGGGTCACCTTGCTGTTTTGGCTCTTGACGGTCAGGCTCTGCTTCAAGATCTTCTTTGAACTCTGTTGCAGATTCGTCATCAGTTTGGCATCGCCGGATTCCGTGGCTGGACGGTCGGTACGGTGGTAGGTCAACGGACTGACGCCGCCCGCCGGATCAGCATCAGGACGGCTCGATAGAGATCGCGCGCAGGGCGTACCCGGCGCTGCTGGTGCCATCAGCCGGGGCCACTGTAATAGCGATGGAATTCAGCCCCAACGTCAGCATGTCGGCGAAATCCGCCGAGGCGAAGTCGAGGTTACGCAGGGCGATGGACAGGAGATTGTTCTCGCCGCCTTCGGCCTCCAGCGCGTCCACGTACTTGGTGAGCGTGGTGTCGCCGTTGACGACGATGGTCAGCATCAGGTTGGTAGGGGTGGTTTTCCAGTGCTTCAGGTTCAGGGTGTAGTCAGTTGTGGCGTCGATGACCTTGAACAGTAGAGTGAAGGTTAGGCTGGTGCAATTGCCGGCAAGGGTGGCGGTTAGGGCGGTATCGCCAGGGCTGAACCCGGCTCCCGCAGTGCAGTTGGCTGGGTAGGTCGTAGTGTCGAACGCCAGCAGGGTATTGGTGGTGGAGAAGATGCGGAATGGCACCGGTTGTTCGCCACTCGCCGCCGGGGCGGGCAGGCAGATAAACTTGGCCGGCACGAACCCCACTACTGTCGGCGCCGACGGGTCGCCCACTGGGTCTAGTCCCATGACGCCGAGGTCGAGCGTCGTGGAAATGCTATCGGTCCCGTGCAGCGACAGCAGGATTGGACTCTTGTCCAGGTAAACCGACACCGGCTTGTTATCGTTATCACCTTTGAGTACGTGCGAGGCGGTGAAATAGTTGATGGTGTGATCAAACGAGATCGAGTCGGCGACGGTGTTGTCGACGGTTACCAGCCATTGCGCTGTCATCACGAAATTGATGCCGAACATGGACAGGTGACTGGGTGGATACAGCGATACTCCGTCATACAGGCGCACCATCATCGTGCTTGGCACCACCATTAGCACCTGCGCGGGGTTGTACGGGTTTGGCTCTTGGGTGGTTTTGCGGCATTGGATCGTGTCCCACGGGTATTCCTGCCCGAAGGTCCAAGACGGGCAGTTTGTGACTGGGTTGATCAGACTGTACGCCCCCCAGTCCTTCATGCTCATGTAGGCAGACGACGAACTCTCCTGCGTGGCGCTACGTCCGGTGTCGCGGGCGACGGTGGAGGATTGCTCGGTGGTGGTGGTGATCGATTGTTCCGCCGACGCCCCGAAGTTGGGGCCATCTCCAGACACGCCCATCGACACCCCGAAGGTGTTGGTCTGCGCCATGGACGACCCCACGGTGTTGCTGGTGGAACTGCTAGTGGTCTGACCGCTTGAGGACCCAAGGGTGCCCGATACCTGGACTTGCGTATTGACCGTGTGCGGCGAATAGCCAACCAGTTGCACTTGAATGTTCTTCTGCGAAGGCAACTCAACCAGCGTGTTCAGCAGTGCCGGGTAGTTGAGATACGAAGAAACGTCGCTCTCCGGACTGAGGGTCATGCCGCTCGGATTGTAGATTGTGATTCGCTGTGTCACAGAAAGGATGTACTTGCGCACCCCATCATTTGCGACCCCGGCCTGCACCGTGCCCGATGACAATTGCACGTCGTCGTAGTGGGTTACCTGATACAGGGCGGTGAACAGGCCAAGCGCGGGCCCGCCGCCATTCTGCAAGGGCCCGTTGAGCATGTACGTATAGGGATCACTGGGCTTGAACATGGAATAAACTCGCGTGGAAAGGGGACGGGGCGCAGAGGCAGGGAGCCTCGCATGAGGTGCTCTGTATAGCTATTCTTGGGGCGTGGTGACCTGTCTGGCGTCAGGGCCCTCCGAAGATGATATAGGTCACCGCGTAATATGGCTGGAGGTTGTTGTGAGCTTTCCCCCCACCGGTGGAATCGGTTCCAGCGAGAGAGTAGGCTGGGTTGTTTTCAAAGGGCCGATTAGCGCCGTCCGCCCCACTGAAGCTCCGCTGGTGCACCCCAAAATTTGTCCCGTTGATGTGATGGGTGTGGGCCGGAATTTCGTCTTGCGATAGGTAGTGCAGAGATTCGCCGCCAGTCGCGCTGATCTGAAGCGAACCGCCGAGCAACGGGCCTAGGAGCGAGAACTCCGGGTTGAGCCCGTCGGTCTGCTTGGTGGATGCGGCACTAAGGTTGCCTGCTCCGATCAAGGTGCGGCCGATCAAGTTTGGCGTATTGGGGCTGTTCAGCAAAGTGATGAGTTCCTGGTACTCGGCTGGGATCGGGGAGCCGTCGCAGGGCAACCAGCCCGCCGGCAACGAGTCGGGCCTGAGGATGGAGGCGATGATTGTGCCGATGGGCAGGGGCACGGCAGTCGCGGGAGCGGCGGAGTTGGTCATAATACCTTCCGTTAGTGGCGAGGTTGGCGGGCTGAGGATCGCGAACGGATGACGCCGCACCATCTCAAGAAGCGTTCCGATCCCTATGCGGGCGCGGCGCAGCATCCTACGTGCCATGAGGGGGCGGGGGGACAGTGCATGCGCCGAGAAATATGGCCTCACCAGCGACTTTACGCCGGTTGCGTCCCGATCTATCGGGGCTGGTTTGCTTCGTGCCATGCACACGAGTCTAGCCGCCCACGATGATGCACACCACGAGCCACACGTCGAGGTGTCCGGCCTGGAAGGCACCACGTAACCGTTCACGGGGTGGGACACCCCAAAAGCCGAGCATTTTCAGCGGCTTAGACATCATACGGATTCAAGGAGAACCAGTTTCGGTTCTTTGCGGCTAGATCTTGTCCTCCTTATCGCGCTTGCCTGCCCTGCGAGCGCAAGCAGTAGGGGTGCGGTAAGGCGTACCCCGTGAACGGTTAGTGCGCCGGGATAAACCGGCAGGAAGGAGAGGATGAAAGAGCCTCACGTCGAAGGAGTAGCGACCCACGACGACCCCGAGTCATGCAGCGACAGCCGCGAGGCTGCCGCCGAAGCGTTGACAGGGGCACGTACGGGCACGGTATCGAGCCGCGAAATCAACCCCTCCGGAGTGCCGACGCTGTTAACCGAAGCGGAAGGCAACACGAACTGCGCCGCCAGCGCGAGGCGCAATCGACACCGCGCGGTCGGAGGCCCGTGGCACGTACAGAGCCTTTCTGCACGAGAACCGGGAGGTCCCCATGTCGCCCGCGGGTGATGGAACCGCGGGACGCACCGGGAAGGCTTGTAGCCACGAGCCGGTGATGAACGACGCGGGGAAGTCGGACGAGCCCATAGTACCGGTGAAGCGGTCGAACAACGCGGCGAGAGCCGTGGCGGAAGCCGTGGAGGGAAGGGGCAAGGCCAAGGGCAACGCGGCGAAGCGAAACGCGGACCGGACCCAGAGCCGGAGCAGTCCCGCGCACAGTGAGCTCGACCGCGTGCGCAGCAGAGCAAGGAAGGACAAGGAAGCGAGGTTCACCGCGCTCCTGCACCACGTCACGGTTGAACGACTAGGGACGGCGTTCATGCAACTGAAGCGGAACGCCGCACCCGGGGTGGACGGCGTGACGTGGGAGCAGTACGGCGAGCGGCTTGAGGAGAATCTCCTGGAGCTGCACGCACGGCTGCATCGAGGGGCGTACCGGGCGAAGCCCTCACGCAGAACGTACATCCCCAAGGCCGATGGGCGGCAGAGACCGCTCGGCATCGCCTCGCTGGAAGACAAGCTCGTCCAGCGAGCGGTGGTCGAGGTGATGAACGCCATCTACGAGAAGGACTTCCTCGGCTTCTCCTATGGATTTCGGCCGGGGCGAAGCCAGCATGATGCGCTGGATGCGCTCGCGGTCGGGCTCAAGCGGAGGAAGGTGAACTGGGTGCTCGATGCGGACATCCGTGGATTCTTCGATGCCATCGACCATGGGTGGCTGGTGAAGTTCGTCGAGCACCGGATAGGAGACCATCGGCTCCTGCGACTCATCCAGAAGTGGCTGAACGCAGGTGTCATGGAGGAAGGGACGTGGACGCAGAGCAAGGTAGGCTCACCGCAAGGTGCGACGGTTTCGCCGCTGCTGGCGAACATCTACCTGCACTACGCCCTCGACCTGTGGGTCCACCAATGGAGGAAGAGGACGGCACGCGGAGAGGTGGTGGTCGTGCGCTATGCCGATGACTTCGTGGTGGGCTTCGAGCACGAGGAAGATGGGAAGAAGCTCCACGAGGACCTGCGAGAGCGATTGCGCAAGTTCCAGTTGGAACTGCACTCCGACAAGACGCGGCTCATCGAGTTCGGACGCGACGCGAATGCGAAGCGGCTGAGACGAGGGGAGCGTGGTGCAGCGGAGACCTTCCGCTTCCTCGGGCTGGTCCACATCTGCGGAAAGTCTCGCCGAGGATACTTTCTACTGACCCGGCACACGGACTCGAAGCGGATGCGGACCACGCTCCGGGCGCTCAAGAACGCCATGGCGCGGCGCCGACATGAGCCAGTCGATGCGCAAGGTCGCTGGCTCGGCTCCGTGGTCCGTGGGTACTTCGCGTACCACGCGGTACCGACGAACAGCCGGGCCATCGGTCGTTTCCGAACAGAGGTCATCCGGACGTGGGAGAAGAGCCTGCGACGGCGAAGCCAGCGGCACCGGCTGAACTGGAAGCGGATGACACGACTCGCGGACCGGTGGTTACCGCCCGCGAGAATCCAACATCCTTGGCCGGACGAACGATTCTACGCCAAGACCCGAGGTGGGAGCCCAGTGCGGTAGTTCCGCTCGCTGGGAGCTGTGCGGGGGGCGGTCTCAGCCGGAAACGGCGAAGGGCCGTCCCTACCGCGACCGGCACCACGAGTCCCATCGCTCACTGAGAGGCCCGCATCCGACGTGTCCGGCCAAGGCACTGGCCACGAGGCCCCAGTGATCACCGCGAGGCCCGCGTCCTAGGGTGGCCGCATCCAACCTGCTTAGATGCTCCCCACGAGGCCCTTGTCGACGTGTGCGACGTGTCTGGCCAGGACGCTCGCCACGCAGCCCCAGCGAGCACAGCGAGCCCTACGGTGGTCCGCTCGTGCAGCATGGACGGCACCACGCGGCCCTACGCTCGCCAAGAGGCCCGCGTCGACTTGTCCGACGCGCGCGGTCAGGAGGCTGGCTACAATCCCCAACGCTCACCACGAGCCCCAGCACTCACCACGGCCGCCATGTTGCACGTATGTCGCAGGAACCTGCGGAACGGGCTGGAACAGGACGGGACGCCATGGGACGCGGCGGAATAACGACTCCGAATCATTCCGGGCGGTTGCAAGGCAAGGGCGCGATTCTGCTAGAGGTTTCGCACCGCCCAGCGCGGGTTCGATTCCCGCCGCCTCCACTCCGAGAAACCCAGCAATCTCAACGGGTTGCTGGGTTTTTCTTTGCCCTCGTTTTCTTCATGTGCCCTCAGTGTGCGTGCGCCGTG
>NZ_JAHXBH010000058.1:0-9564 GCF_020103775.1 Allostigmatella hybrida | reverse complement strand
GCGGCCACGGGGGGCGGCGGGGTGGCGCGCGCGGCGGGCGCCGGAGGGGAGCGCGCGGCGGGCGCTTCACTGGCGGGCGCCGCGGGCCGGTTCAGCGCCTCGCTGCGAAGCTGGGAGATGAACGAGGCCAGGTCGATGCCCAGGTCGTCATCGTCGTCCAGGGACTCGGGGGCCTGGGAGGCAGTGCGGATGCGGGTGGCATCCAGCAGCTTGCCGAGCAGCTGGGTGCGCTCGTCGCGCAGGGCCTGGTTGAGGCGGCTCAGCTCCTCGCGCTCGGAGTGGGCGCGGTTGACGCGCACCTCGAACTCGGCCAGCTCGCGGCGCAGGACGATTTCGCGCTGCCCGGTCTCGTTGAGCTCGCGCTGGAGGCGGGCGACCTCTTGCCGCGCCGCGTCGAGCTCACCGTGGAGCTGGTCCGCGCGGGCCTCGAAGTAGACGATCTTTTCGAGCGCGCTCTTGAGCAGCGCGTCCGGACGCTCATCACTCACGGCCTGAACAGCCCTCCACCCAAAACGCTACAGCCCCCGGACAGCGCGTTCGTCGAAGCAACGGAGGGCCATCTTGGGTCACGGGCGGCGGACCATATGTCAGACCCAGATGGTAGGTAAACCCCCGAAATAGCTGGGGCTTTTCACGTTTCGAGGCACCTGGATGATTGACAACGCCGCGCGGGCCGAATTCTCGGCCCGGGACGCAACGGGAGGGGTGTGTGCCGCGCCGGAGTCACCCAGCTCACCCCTGCGGGGCGCCTTTGAGCTTCTCCATCAGCCGCACCAGCTCCGCCACCGAATCCACGGCCAGCTTCTCCATCACGCGGCTGCGCTGCAGGCGCACCGTCTGCTCGGCCTTGCCCAGCTTGTCCGCGATCTGCTTGTTGAGCAGCCCCTCGGCCACCAGTTGGCAGACCTGCAGCTCCCGGGGCGCCAGCGTGGCGAAGCGGGCCCGCAGCGCCTCACGCTCCTCTTGCACCGCCAGGGCCTGCCGATCCTGCGCCAGGGCCCGCTCGACCGCCGCCAACAGGTCCTCCGCGCTGAACGGCTTGGGCAGGAAGTCCACCGCGCCCCCCTTCATCGCCTTGACCGCCGCCGGCACGTCCCCATGCCCACTGATGAAGACGATGGGGTGCCGCCATCCCGTGCGCCGCAGCTCCTCCTGCAGCTCCAGGCCATTGAGCTCCGGCATCCGCAGGTCCATCACCACGCACTGAGGCCCTGGCGTCGGCACCCGCTGAAGCAGCTGCCGGGGGTGGGAGAACGTCTCGGCCTCATAGCCTTCGACCCGGAACAGGCGCTCCAGGCTGCGCAGCACCGAAGGGTCGTCATCCACCACGAGTACCGCGGACCGCTCCTGGCTCATGAGCACCAGTCTACCAAGGCGCGCTCAGGCGGATGGAAGTGAACAACGGAACAGGGTGCCGCCGCCCGGCCGGGGCTCTGCCTGGAGCCGGCCCTGGTGCACCTCGAGGATGGAGCGGCTGATGGACAGGCCCATCCCCAGCCCCGCGGGCTTGGTGGTGAAGAACGGCTCGAAGAGGCGCTTCTGCACCTCGGGGCTCAAGCCCACCCCTGTGTCCTCCACCACCAGCTCCACGCGCGCCCCCACCTGCTGGGTGCGCACCCACACCTTCCGCTCTCCCTGCGGGCACGGGCCCACCGCATCCAGCGCGTTGGAGATGAGGTTGAGCACCACCTGTTGCAGCTGAACCCCGTCGCCCCGGACGGGCAGCGGCGCGCCCGCCAGCTCCAGCGTGAGGGTGGCGCCCCGGAGCTGCGCATCGTTGCCCACCAACTGGCCCACCTGGCGTACCAGCTCGTTGAAGTCGTGAGGGGCGAAGGGCAGCGCCGGGTCCTTCTTCAGCAACGCCCGCGTGTGGCGGATGATCTCTCCTGCCCGCTTGTCATCCGCGATGATGTCCTGGATCAGCTCTCGCAGCAGTGGCAGGTCCAGCGGTGCGCGCTGGAGCAGCCGCTGCGCCGTCTCCGCGTTGGTGAGAATGGCCGAGAGGGGTTGATTCAGCTCATGGGCGATGGACGCCCCCAGCTCACCGACCGCGGCGACACGCTCCATGTGAGCCCGCTCGTCCTGGGCCCGGCGTGCCTCCAGCTCGGCGCGCCGGCGCGGCGTCACATCCACCAGGGTGACGACGGCGCCGCCATCCGGCAGGTCCAGCCGCCGGGCGCGCAGCTCGTACCAGGTGTCCGCCAGGGGGCCGCGAAACTCCACCATGTCCTCATCCACACGGCCCGCGAGCACGCCCTTGAGCAGCGTGGCCACCCTCTCGAGCTCCCCTCCCTGCGCCAGCCTCTGAAGCGCCTGCAGAAAGGAGCCGCCCGAGGCCACGAGCCGCTGGGTGGACAGCGCGCCCAGCCCCTCGCGCTGGGCTGAAGGGCGGCTGACCCGCCGCACGGCCCCGCTGCGGTCCAGGATGGCCACCGCGCCCGGCAGCGAGTCCAGCACGGCCCGGTTCAGCCGCTGGGCCCCCCTGCGCCGCCGCCGCTCCACCAGCAGCACGACGATGAGCAAGGCCTGCAGCAGGCCCGCCCCCAGCACCGAGATGATCTGCCAGCGGTAGTGCTCCCAGAGCACACGTCCCTCCTGCCCTTGCGCTCTCACCGCATCCTGTGCGCTCGTTACCCCCTGGCAGGTCCGTGCCGTTGTGGGTGGGGGGCGCCCCATTCCGGACCCAGCAAGGAACTGGCCTGATGAGCGAGCCCAAGCAGGAAGAGAGCACGGCAGCCCCCGAGGAAGCCAGAACTGTCATCAGCCCTCAGCGGAACCCAGCCCCGGCTGCAAGCGAGTTCCCTGAATCGCCCACGGCTTCACGGGCGGGTGACGCTCCCATCGCGCTCGGGCGCGTCCTGGCGGGCCGCTACACCGTGCTGGACGTCCTGGGCGAGGGCGGCATGGGGCGGGTGTTGGCCGCCTATGACGCGCGGCTGGACCGGCGTGTGGCCCTGAAGCTGGTGCGCTCGCGAGGGGCGGACCGCGGCGGCGAAGGGGTGGCCCAGATCCGCATGGTGCGTGAGGCGCAGAGCATGGCCCGCCTCAATCACCCCCATGTGGTGGCCGTCTATGACGCGGGGACCCTCGAGGATGGCGCTGTCTTCATCGCCATGGAGTACGTCCAGGGACAAACCTTGCGGCAATGGTGCCAGCAAACCCCGCCCCGGCCCTGGCGCGAGGTGGTCAAAGCCTATCTGGCCGCGGGGCGTGGGCTGGCCGCCGCGCACGGGGCAGGCCTCGTCCACCGCGACTTCAAACCCGACAACGTGTTGGCCGGCGAAGACGGCCGGGTGCGCGTCACGGACTTTGGCCTGGCACGTGCCGGGTCCACCCCCGGCGTGGCGGCTCAGCCTGTCACCGCCCTTCCCACCTCCGCGTTACAGACGCCGCTCACCCTGCCGGGTTCCTTTCTGGGGACGCCCGCGTACATGGCCCCGGAGCTGCTCCAGGGCCAGCCCGCCAACGTGCGCAGTGATGTGTATGCCTTCTGTGCCTCGCTCTATGAGGCGCTCTATGGACGGGTGCCCTTCCCCCTGGACTCGCTGAGCGCGATCCTCCAGCGGGTGCAGGAGCCCAAGCCCCCTGTTCCCCCCGCGGACTCGCAGGTGCCTGCCTGGGTCGCTCGCGCGGTGGTGCAGGGCCTGCACCCCGACCCGGCACAGCGGCCCGGCTCCCTGGAGCAGGTGCTACGGCAGTTGGAGAGAGATCCCGAGGAGCGGCGCCGGACCTGGCTGCGAACGGGGGGGTTGGCTGCCTCGGTGGCACTGCTGGTGGGACTGGCGGTCTGGGCCTTGGGGCGCTCGCAGCGCCCTGGCTGTGAAAGCCTGGAGCGCCGCCTGGAGGGAGTATGGGATACGCCCGTGAAGGCCCGCGTCACCCAGGCGCTGAAAGGCACGGGGCTTCCGTACGCGGAGGACACCGCGCAGCGCGTGGAGCGGCTGCTGGATGGCTACGCCCAAGCCTGGGTGAAGCAGCGGGTCGAGGTGTGCCAGGCGGCGGGGGCCCAGCAGGCCGCCCAGCAGCCCCAGAGCCTGGTGGCGAGGCGCGAGGCCTGCCTGGAGCGGCGGCGCAGCCAGCTGTACGCCCTGACGGAGCTGTTGGGACGCGGGCCGGATCCAGAGCTCACGAACAAGGCGGTGCAGACGGTGCAGGCGCTGCCTCGGCTGGAGTACTGCGCGGATGCCCCGGCCCTGCTGGCGGCGGTGCCTCCTCCTGAGGATCCCCAGGTGCGCGCTCGAGTGACGGAGTTGCAGGCTCAGGTGGAGCCGCTGGCGGTGTTGCTCTCCGCCGGCAAATACAAGGAAGGACTGGCGCTGAGTGAGCAGCTGCTGCCGTGGGTGAAGCCGCTGGGCTATGCCCCCCTGCATGCGCGGGCCCTGCTGCTCAGAGCCCAGCTCCAGGAGGGCGCCGGCGACTACAAGAGCAGCGAGGCCACGGCGTGGCAGGCCATCCAGGCGGCGGCCCGGGGTGGGGACACCGTGTTGGCGGCCCAAGCCTGGACGCTGCGGTTGCTGCTGGTGGGCACTCGCCAGGCTCGCCCCCAGGAGGCCGGGCTGCTGGAGCCCATGGTCGAGACCGTGGTGGAACTCGCCAATGACGAGAGCACCCGCGCCGGCGCACATCAGGCGCGAGGCCAGCTGCTGGAGAGCGTAGGTCAGTTCGCGGAGGCGAAGGACCACTATGAGCGCGCCCTGTCCATTCGGGAGAAGCTCTTGGGAACCAGCCACCTGCAGGTGGCCCTCGCGCTCACCGATCTCGGCAACGTCCTCAGGCGCCTGGGCCAGTACGCGGACGCGAGAGAGCGGCTCGAGCGGGCCCTGGCCATTCAGCAGGACACGGTGGGCTCCACCCACGTGACGGTGGCCCATGCGCTCACCTCCCTGGGAATCGTCTTCAAGGAGTTGGGGCAGTACGAGCAAGCGCAGGCCCGGTATGAGCGCGCCCTGAGCATTCTGGACAATGCCCTGGGCCCCGGGCATCTCCAGACGGCGAACCTGCGCAGACAACTGGGGAACGTGCTCCTGGACCTGGGCAGGTTCGAAGAGGCCCAAGCCATCCATGAGCGCAGCCTGGCCACCCTGGAGAAGGCGTTGGGCGCCGGGCACCCCGACGTCTCCAAGGCGCTCTCCAGCCTGGGCATCGCGCTGGCGGGCCTGGGCAGGTATGAAGACGCGCGGCTGCGATTCGAGCACGCGCTGGCCATTCAGGAGAAGACCTTCGGCCCCGAACACCCGGGTGTGGCGAGCATGCTCGTCAACCTGGGCGGCGTGCTCGCGGACCTGGGGAAGCATGAAGAGGCCAAAGCCAGACAGGAGCGCGCTCTGGCGCTCCTGGAGAAGGGGCTGGGCCCCCAACACCCCATGCTCGCCATTCCCCTGACGCTGCTGGGCCGTTCGCTCACCCAGATGGGCAGGCATGAGGAGGCGCAGCGCCAGCTGGATCGCGCGCTGGCGCTGCAAGAGCAGCCCCAGGAGCATGCCGGGCAGGCAGAGCCGCTCACGGGGCTGGGACTGCTCCAACTGGCGCGCGGCAGGCCGGCGGCGGCCGTGCCGTTGCTCGAGCAGGCCTTGCGGCTTGCGCCGGAGCAGGCGGGCACGGAGGTCCGGTTCGTGTTGGCCCAGGCCCTCTGGGAAGCGAAGCAGGACCGGCCTCGCGCCCTGGAGCTGGCCACCCGCGCGCGTGAGGACTGGCGCCGCCGGGGCCACACCGCCAAGGTGGCCGAGGTGTCCCGGTGGCTCGAGGCACGGCGTTGACGCCGCCTCCGTGCCTCTATGTGAGCCGTTCGGCCAGCCACCCCGTCAACGGCACCCTGTCCGTCTCGGCCAGACCGAAATGGAAGCCCAGCTCGCCGGGGTGCTCCGTCGGAGAGACCGTCTCGTACTCTTTGTATTCCAGAGGAACAGCCTTGTTCAGCTCCGCCAGCTGCCTCTGAAGGGTATCGGTGCGCCAAGCCTTGACGCGCGTGTCCTCCTTCCCCTGGGAGATCCGGATGGGCACCCCAATCGAAACCACGGGGTGCATGCGATCCAGCTGCTCGAAGAAAGCACGCATGCTGTGGCTGTCCCGCTTGCGCAACTGGTGGGTCCCCAGCAGATCTCCCCAGGAACCTTCCCCCATCATCTCCGCTCGGGCCCGCGTCTCGGCCTGGGGGAACAGCTGGTAGGCCTCATCGGTGAGGACCTCGGAAGGGTAGATGCTGGGATCTCCAGCCATGGCGCCTGTCAGGAACAATGGGGTGAACGACAGGCCGCCTGTCTTGCCGTCGTAGGTGCTGCCTTCGAGGAGCTGCTCCTTGATGGACGAGGCGGGAGCCAGCGCCGCAACGCCGCGCAGTTCGAGCTCTGGGGTCCACCCTGGAGCATGATGAGCGCCGAACAGCGCCGCCTGGCCGCCCTGGGAATGCCCGACGATCGCAAACCGGTGCGACAGTTCTGGGTAGAGCTGGCGTGCGGCGAGCACGATGTCAAGAATGCCGCGGGCCTCGGATTCACCCAACAGGTACGGATGAGGGCCGTAGGTGCCCAACCCCTCGTAGTCGGTCATCACCACGGCCCAGCCCTGCTCCAGGAAATGGTTGAGCAGCGCATGGGGGTGCTTGTTGTAGATGTGCGCCGCTGAGTCCTGGGTGTCGCGCGACGGCGCGCACGTGTCCGCGCTGCCCACCGTGCCGTGGGCCCAGCTGATCACCGGATACCCCCCCTTCGGGGCCTGCTTCCGGGGCAGGGCGATGATTCCAGAGACCGCGATGGGGTTACCGCGGACATCCTGGGAGCGGTACAGCACCAGCTCGTTGTGCCTGGCTGCGGCCAGGGCGGCCTCGCCGCTCAGGGGCCGGGACCAGACCACCTCGCCATGCCTGCCCGCCACCAGCTCCTCTGGCGGGTAATAGAAGTCGATTCCTTCGGGGGGGGCTCTCATGGGAGAACTCCTGGATTGTTTGGGTTGACTACGCCTGCTGCGCCGCGAGCGCCGCTTCCAGCTGGGGATACAGCTGGATGAACGCGTTGAGGCGAACCCGGCGGAAGTTGTCCTGAAGCTCGAGCGTGTCATTCAGCTTCAGGGTCTTGTCCTTCCTCGGGAGCAGGGCGGTGCTGGACTCGAACTCGTGCTTGGTCCAGGCCTTGCTCCCTGTGGGGATGCCGTTGCTGGCGAACGAGACCCAGTAGGCAGTGACCTTGTCAGACACGGCCTGGTCGTTCGCCGTGAACGTGTCCTTCGAGCCTACGAAGATCTTGCCCGTGCCCAGGGTGTGGATGACCTCGTTGCCGTGCGCGACGCCGTGGGGATGATTCGGGCGGTCCGCCTCGGTGACGTAGTTGAAGTAGTACCGCCAGCTGGAGGACTTCTTCGATTGGTAGTCCGAGATCCAGCGGGCCTGCATGGTGAACAGGAGGTCGCGGAGCACCAGGGCGCCAAAGCGATCGACGTCGTCGAGATCCCCCGGCTGCACCTCGGGATCGCTCTTGTAGAGCGACTTCAGGGAATCGAGGCCGTCCGCCAGCTCCTCCCCGCCCTCCTCAATCATCTTGGTCATCACCTTGCCCGCGTCCATCCCGAACGCGGCGAGCACGCTGGCCTCATTGCTGGTGCTCCCGATGATCAGCGGCAGGGCCTTCTGGTCTCCCGCCTGGAAGGCATCCCGGATGCTCTGGGTCAGCACCACACCGTCCACCGCTGGCATCGGCGCCAGCCCCGGCACCGGCACCGGCTTCCCATCGGGGCCGGGGGCCGGCAGGTTCGCGGCGGAGAAGTGCGCCACGGGCACCTTCCTCAGCTCCTCCGCCGTGATGTTGGGGCTCACCTTGAACAACTCCGTCGCCACGCGGGTGCCCACCGCGAGGGCCCTCTCCCGCGTGGCCTCGGGGATGGCATAGGGGCTCTGCGCGATGCCCTTGTGGAACAGCCCCTGCGCGAGTGGGGAGGCGAAGAGGGCGAGCACACTCACCCCGCCGGCTGACTGGCCGAAGAGGGTCACGTTGTTCGGGTCCCCTCCGAACGCGGCGATGTTGCGCTGCACCCACTCCAGCGCCGCGATCTGATCCAGCAGCCCGAAGTTCACCGGCCCGTTGGGGTGCTTCGCCTCCAGGGCGGGGTGCGCGAAGAAGCCGAGGTTGCCCAGGCGGTAGTTGAAGTTGACGGCCACGGCGCCCTTCTGAGCCAGGGGCAGGCCGCTGAACATGGTGATGTGGGAGGCGCCGATCTTGAAGGCGCCCCCGTGGATCCACACCATGACGGGCATGGGCTTCGACGGCTGGGTGTTCGGGGTCCAGACGTTCAGATACAGGCAGTCCTCACTCTGCTCGCCAACGGGCTCGGAGCCATCCAGCGACTCCTCGTAGACAGGCTGGGGGCAAGCCTTTGCAAAGGTCTTGGCCTGGCGCACGCCCTCCCAGGCGGCGGCCGGCTGCGGGGGGTACCAGCGCAGATCCACCAATGGCGGGGCCGCATAGGGGATGCCCTTGAAGACGTGGATGCCTTCCTCGATGGCGCCCTCGACACTCCCCTTGTCAGTCTTTACGATCATGGTGCTTTGTCTCCAGATAATGACTGCGGCCATGGCAGCCATGACCGGTCTAATAGGCATACGTCCTGTCATGAGCCCATTAGGATCTTTGTTGAATTGACAGCAGACTCAGACTGTGCCTGAGGAGCTCAACTGCGAGGGGCTGCGAAACCACCCTGGCCCGGAAGAAAGACTCTCCCGGGACCAGGGCGGTTCACGGAGTGCTCGCCCGCTACGGGTTGTGCGATGTCGTGATGGGCAGTTGCTGAAGCTGGGCGACGGCCTGGGCCGGCGCACCGGCAGGCGCAAGATCCACAGGCGCCCGAAGCTGGAGGACTGAGCCCTGCGGAGGAAACACCGTGAGGCTCTCGGTGAAGATCTCGGCCGTCTTGGTGTTCGACAGCACCAGGGGAGGGCCGCCACCGGGCGGCTTCTCGATCGTCAGCGTGAAGTCGAAGAACTGCCGCCACCGGAAGGTCGGCGGGAGATTCTTGATGAGCTCGAGCGTGCCGAGCGGCGTGGTATCGATATCCGCCTGGCTCAGGGTGACCCTGCCCAGCACGGGGCTGTCGGCCGTGTACTCATGGCCGATGATCTTCAGCCTGACGCCACCGAGTCCCCCCGCAATGTTGCTCTCTACACGGACCTTGATCCCCCCCTTGAAGTCCAGCCGGACGAGCCCCAAGACGTTCACCTGGAGAGGAACATTGACCGCATACTGGCTCATGGGGATTTCCAAACCAATCGGCGGAAGAAGACCGTAAAGCATCGACATCAGGCACCCCTTTCATGGTTCAAGGACTGCGAACACTCGGGACTTGCGCTGCCCCAGGGCCCTTGGCTCTGGGTGCTCGAGGGCAGCGGCGAGGAGCGTCATACGCTCGCCTCGCGGCACGGCACCATTCAGCTCTTTGTTGAATTGACGCCGGGCTCGGAGTGTGGCTGGGCCTGGGCCCATCTCTTCACCGCCCACGCCTCGTGCTAAGCCATCGGAAGAAAGTTCGTTCAGAGGTGCTTCGTTCTCAGGGGGCGAAGCGCCCGAGACAAGGCGCCTGGGT
>NZ_JAHXBH010000057.1:0-13796 GCF_020103775.1 Allostigmatella hybrida | reverse complement strand
TGAAGTGCCTGAGAACTCTTCAGTTATCGGTGGGTCCCCACCCGGTGATCCCTCCCCCGGTGATCGATCCGGGCTAGAGTGTCTCGCGCGCTCCTGAGCACCGGCAACGCTCCGGGCCGCGCTGGGCTCCGCTGGCCCGTGTTGGGCAGGATTGGACAGGGACGCGCGAGTTCCTTCCAGGTGGGAAGCGTGCGCGCCCGTAGTACCTGCCGGGTGTTTCGTGTGTCGTGAATCATGCCGCCCAAGGTGCCCAAGCGCGGCGCGTCTGGACATTGGGCAAGTTCAGGCGATCTCCGGCGGATCCAGGCAAACACCAGCAAACACCTTGAATCACTCTGTTTGACGGTCGAGCCCGCACGGACACCAGACAGGCAAGGCGCGGTGAAGCGCTCGACGGCTGGAGGGAAAATCGAGGCGTGACGGCTGGTGTGTCGTGGCGTGACGGCTAGTGTGCCGTGGCGTGACGGCTGGCGCGTCCTGGCGTGACGAGCGGTGTTGCTCCCAGCGTCGCCACCCGACTGCAAACAAGGGCGCCCCAAGGTGCCGCACAAGAGGGGTTGTCCCTCCTGGGATCCGATCCCGACCATCACCTAACCCGCCCTTCCACACTCGCCAAACAGCCCGGAACTACCCGAGGCAGGAGTGACACAGCGCCTCGGGACGTGTCCAGGCCACGGGCGAAGCGTCAACGTTGCTCGTCAAGCGTACAGACGGGCAAGCAAGGGCCGCGCAGACGGCGCGGATGGAGGGCGCGCGGTGCCGTGGCACGGCTGGGCACCGTGGAGCGTGGGCGGCGTTCGCTCGGGACTTCTGCGGGACTTCCACCGGCGCCACCGGGGCACCATCACCGGCGCCACCACCGGCGCCACCACCGGCACCACCGGAGTACGATCTTCGGCGCTACCGGGCGACTGAGGCCCGGTGCGCGGCGGATAGCTCCAGTTCGGCCTCGTGGCTCGTATCCAGCGTCCCAGCTCGGCCCCGTGGGTGCGCGTCCAGGCGCCCAACTCGGCCCGATGCTGCGTGGCAGACAGCTCCAGCTCGGGCGCCTCGGACGGCTCCATCTCGGCCCCGGTGGCGCGCGCGTCGGACAGAGCCATCTCGGCCCGGTGGTGAGAGCGGCGGACAGCTCCAGCTCGGTCCCAGTGCCGCGCGGCGGATAGCACCCGCTCGACCCCGGTGGCGCGCGCGTCGGACAGCTCCAGGCGGATAGCGCTAGCTCGGCTCCGGTGCTGAGCGCGCGGCGAATGGCACCAGCTCGGTCCCGGTGCTGAGCGCACGGCGGATGGCACCAGCTCGACCCCGGTGCTGAGCGCGTCGGACAGCTCCAGCTCTGGCGCGTCGGACAGCTCCACCTCGGCCCCGGCGGCGCGCGTCGGACAGCTCCACCTCGGCCCGGTGATGCGCACGGCGGATAGCGCCAGCTCGGTCCGCTGCTCGCTGCGGATGGCTCCAGCGCGGCCCGGGGGCGCGCGGCGAATGGCGCCAGCTCGGCCCCGGTGCTGAGCGCACAGCGGATGGCACCAGCGCGGCCTCAATGCTGTGCGCGTGTCGGACAGCTTCAGCGTGGGCGCGGCAGACAGCTCCAGCTCAGTTCCGGTGCTGAGCGCGGCGGACAGCTCCAGGCGGATAGCGCCAGCGCGGCCCCGGTAGCGCGCGCGGCGGATGGCGCCAGCGCGGCCCCGGTGGCGCGCGGCGGATAGCTCTAGCCCGGTCCCGGTGGCGCGCGGCGGACGGCTCCTGGCGGATAGCGCCAGCGCGGCCCGGGGGCACGCGCGGCGGACAGATCCAGCTCGGGCGCGGCGGACAGATCCAGGTGGATGGCGCCAGCTCGGCCCGGGAGAGCGCGCGGCAGATAGCGCCAGCTCGGCCCCGGTGGCGCGCGTCGGATGGCGCCAGCTCGGTCCCGGTGCCGCACGCGGCGGATAGCTCCAGCTCGGGCGCGGCGGATGGCGCCAGCGCGGCCCCGGTGGCACGCGCGTCGGATGGCACCAGCTCGGCCTGGTGCGCGCGTCGGACAGCTCCAGCTTGGCCCGGTGGCTCGGCGGACAGCGCCAGCTCGGCCTGGTGCGCGCGTCGGACAGCTCCACCTCGGCCCGGGGGCGCCGTCTTGAAGCTCTCCAACTCGCCCCGAGGCGCGCTACCTCGAAGCTCTCCAGCTCGGCCCGCTGGCGTGCGAGTCCGTCAGCTCCAGCTCGGCCCGGTGGGCGCGCGCTGGACAGCTCCAGCTCGGACCCGGTGGTCCGCGTCAGACAGCTCCAGTTCGGGCCCGGTAGCGCGGGCGTCCGACAGCTCCGGCTCGGCCCGAGGGGCGCCACCCCGAAGCTCTCCAGCTCGGCCCGCTGGCGTGCGTGCCCGTCAGCTCCAACTCGGCCTCCATCATCGCCTGATTCCAACGACACGATGCTGTGGCTGCAACGGCTCCAGACGACTCTCTGTCAGACAGGGTGCGGCGGGCAGCTACCTTCCAGTCAGATCCTTTGGGTCTATGCGTCGCTGGCCACGGAGGTGTGTGTATGCTCCACGGCTCATCGCTCTCAGCGGAGGAACTTGAAGTGGCCCAGCCGCAAATCCCCGAGGCAGTGTGCGTGGTTGTGGGCGACGTGCTCGGCAACTTCTTCTATCACTACCAGACTATCGACGCGACCTTCGTTGAAGCTGGTGCGCACATGCCGCCCCCGGCTGGTAACTGTGTAGCGAGGTGCAGGGGCTGGCTCTCTCGGTCGAACACCGAGCATCGCACCCCCCTCGAAGTGCTGGGCAAGGTGCTTCGGAAGCTCATGGATCTTGATCACTCGTCCTCCACAGATCGGAAGTACCAGCAGCGCGTTCAAGACATTCTTGCGCAACATGGGATGCGCTACGAGCAGGGGGGACGGATCCTTCCGAGCGTTGGTTCGCTTCCGACCCGTGATCTTGCGGCGAAGCTCCGAGAACGCGACCTTGCAGGCGTCGAGGAGGACTTCACCCGGGCGCTGGACACCGTGCGCACTGACCCTCGATCGGCTGTGACGGCGGCGTGCTCGATCTTGGAAGCAACCTTCAAGACGTACTTGGAAGAGGAGGGGCAGCCATTGCCTCCTGATAAGTCCGTGATGCCTCTGTGGAAGGCCGTCCAGCGGCACATGAAACTTACCCCAGACGAGATGCAGAACGACGATCTCCGGAAGGTAGTCAGCGGCCTTTCTTCTGTGGTGGACGGGATCGGAGCGTTCCGTACTCATGCTGGTTCAGCACATGGCGGTAGTCGGTCTCGTCGTGCGCCTGAGGAGTATGAAGCCCGATTCGCAGTACATGCGGCCCACTCGGTCGTCGCCTTCATCCTCGACAAGTGGGCACATCAGCAGGCTCAAGCCTGACCTCGACGGAGCCGTGGAGACGGCAGCAGCGGGATGACGGAAGAGTCTCACGCGCAGGGACGGGTTACTGCCGAATTGTTACGTAGCGGTGACAAATCTGGAGATGCAATGACGACACAGCCGCTCACGCATATTCTTCTCTGCGACGAAGCTGGCAATACCGGCCCCAACTTCCTGGATCCTGATCAGGTGGTATTTGTCTATGCAGGCTTGTTGATTGAACGGGAGAAGTTGCCAGAATTGAGGGTGGCCATCGACGAAGTCGATAGCCATTACCCTGGCGCCACTGAAAAGAAAGGGAAAGCGCTGACGAAAGACGATAGAGGTCGCAAGATCCTGGCGGGCTTTCTTCGCGCGGTCTTGGATATGGGGGGCAAACCGGTCTACTCAGTCATCGAGAAGAAGTTCGCATTGTCCGGGCGGATGGTGGAGAGATTTTTTAATCCGGCGGTCAATCCCGGTGCGCGGTTTCTAGCCCCTGATGACGTCCGCGAACGGAAGGAGATCGGGCTCGTGCTGGCGAACTTGCCTGACTATTACGTGAACATCTTCGTCGAGGCTTACCGTACCCCTTCCGAGGATACGTTCCGCAAGAGCATCAAAGCGCTCATGCGCGCGATGAAGTCCCAGCATCGCCACTACTTGGCCAAGGCCCTCGCGGGAAACCTCCTGCACCTTCCCGAACTGGTAGCCAGTGAACTTGCGGACACCCCAATCTGGGGGCGCCGCAACAAGGGGATCAGCATCAACGTGGGAGCGTTTTTTTCGTTTCTCCAGATTACCGACACGCTCACCCGAAGCATCGGGAACCCACCTACCGAGGTTCTCCATCATCAGATCGATAGCCTTGAAAGCGCCCTCCGCATCGCTTGGGACTATGGCAAAACATCGAAGCCTTCGAGGGTGCTAAACGACGGTAAAGAGGTCCGCTATGGGCTGCCAGCCCTTCAGTCCATACGTTTTGTTGGAGCCTCCGCCGAGAAGGCCATTCGGGGCGCAGACTTCCTCGCTGCCGCTGTCGGGGTGCTCTTGGACTTATGTGCCCGTAGAAAACCCTGGGGATCTGAATTCGACGAAGTTGCGGCTTTGGTGGCGCCCGCTCTCCACTCAGGGGGGATTTGCCATGCCGAGGTGTCGCCCGGGTTTCACCAGCAGTTTGCGGAAGCCCTGTCAGCTATGCATGGATGGGACACATCGAGTGCCTGAACGTCACTGATCGCCGTGCCCCGTCTGAGACGAGGAGAGGGAGCGGCCTGCCAAGCCGGAGGAGGACGTGAGGCGGACGCGGCATCAGCGTCCTGTGCGCCCTGTGGCCGCTCCCGGTGGAACCGGCTGTCCAGCTGGCGACTCAAGCGCGGTGGACACCCACCACCACGGGGTAGAAGAAGGGCGCCGCCCAACTCCTCAACTCAGTCATCGAGGCGAGAAAAGTCGAGATCCAGGATGAAGGCATCGAAGGACTCTGGAGCCTTCTTGCAGAAGGCGACGATGTCGAGCCAGAGAGGCCAGCCATGGACTTCGCGAATGCTCACCGCCCATTGAGTCCCGCCGTCGAGTTCCGTAAGTCCACCGAGGTTATAAGCCTCAAGCTGGTTGATGCGGTCGTTGATGACTCGGTCGGGAATCTGCAACGCACTCTTCAAATCGCTGGTGAGCAGTGCGGTGCCAAGCCCGGTTCGAGCTGCCTGGGTGCCCTTCACGCGATGCACACGCTGCACGACGGCACCGAGGAATTGACGGACGTCAAGCGGCACCACCGTCAGATCCTCGATGTACTCGTTCACCCACTGGACCATTTCCTGAAGCTCCTCGTCGCTCTGCCCCCATCCGAGGACTGAGTCGATGCGCCGCAGGTTCTTGACGCCCTTGGGCTGCACCATGGTCGTCCAGTCCGTCAGCTTCTCCTGGATCGCACGAACTGGGTCCGCGAACCGGCGCTCGTGGTCTGCCTTGTAACTACGCAGCGTCTCGACCGGGTACTTCGCAACGTTGTCCGTCACCTTGTGGTGCGGGTAGCACATCAACATCAAGTTGGACGCGGCGCGCCGCTCCTCGTTCGTCATCGCAGGGTTGAACCGCTGGCCTCCCTCCTCGGCGGCCTCGATGTGGCACACTTGGCCAATGAACACGCCTTCGAGGTTCATCATCATCTCGGTGCAGCCTGGGTACGCGCAGAGGTTTCCGGATTTCAGGTACAGTTCCCGAAGCGTGTCCCCGGTCGGCGCAAGTCGCTTAGGCTTTTCGGTCATAGTGCCGGAGACCATATCCCCAGAGGACTTCCGTCGGGGTACGGCGATCAGTTACGAGCTGACCGACGCGCGCACTCACCAGGGCCGAGCTGAAGCTGTCTGACGCGCGCACCCACCGGGCCGAGCTGGGCGCGGTGAGGATGGCTGCCGTCCTGGCTCGCGCCACCGGGCCGAGCTGGAGCTGACCGACGCGCGCGCCCCGGGCCGAGTTGGAGCTGTCCGTCGCGCAGCACCGGGGCCGAGCTGGCGCAATCCGCCTGGAGCTGTCCGCCGCGCCCGAGATGGAGCTGTCCGCCGCATGTGCGCAGCACCGGGGCCGAGCTGGTGCTATCCGCCTGGAGCTGTCCGTCGCGCCCGAGCTGGAGCTGTCCGCCGCGCGCGCCACCGGGCCAAGCTGGCGCTGCCCGCCTGAAGCTGTCCGCCGCGCTCTCAGCACCGGGCCGAGCTGGAGCTGTCGAGCTGTCCGCCGCGCCCGAGCTGGAACTGTCCGCCGCGCAGCACCGGGACCGAGCTGGAGCTATCCGCCGCGCGCGCCACTGGACCGACCTGGCGCCATCCGCCTGGAGCTGTCCGCCGCGCTCTCAGCACGCGGGGCCGAGCTGGCGCTATCCGCCGCGCCCAAGTTGGCGCCATCCGCCGCGCGCGCCATTGGGCCAAGCTGGCGCCATCCGCCTGGAGCTGTCCGCCGCGCTCTCAGCACCGGGGCCGAGTTGGAGCTGTCCGCCGGGCCCGAGCTGGAGCTGTCCGCCGCGAGCACCACCGGGGCCGAGTTGGAGCCGTCCGCCGCGCGCTCAGCACCGAGCCGAGCTGGCGCCATCCGCCGCGCCCGAGCTGGGGCTGTCCGCCGCGTCCGAGTTGGGGCTGTCCGCCAAGCTCGGGCTGGCGCTATCTGCCACGCCCGAGCTGGAGCTGTCCGCCGCGAGCGCCACCGGGGCCGAGTCGCTCGGCCCGGTGGCGTGCGAGTCCGTCAGCTCCAGCTCGGCCCGGTGCGCGCGCGCTGGACAGCTCCAGCTCGGGCCCGGCGGTCCGCGTTGGACAGCTCCAGCTCGGGCCCGGTGGCGCAAGTCCGTCAGCTCCAGCTCAGGCCCGGTGGTGCGCGCGTCCGTAAGCGCCGACTCGGCCCCGAGGGCGCGCGTCGGTCAGCTCCCAGCTCGGTCTACCTCGGCCCCAGGAGGATCACCGCAGCTTGGAAAGGCGGAAGCCGGGCAAGAGAGCGCGCCCAGGGAGCACTACGCGAACCGCTGCAAGGGTTCCGGAACAGCGGTGCCGCGCCTACGGCCCAAACCCGGGTCCGTGCTTCTCGGACGCATGGCGGCCCCTTAGCGCGCGCCAGAACGCCAGCGCCATGGCCAGCGTCACCGAGGCGCGGCAGGAGAGTGAGCCGAGAGCCCGGAAGCGCGGGCAGGCAAGCGCAGTGCTCAGCCGAGGGCACCTAGCCTGGGGGCAGCCGAGCACGGCCCAGCGGGTGCGGGGGCGGGCAGTAGAAGCGTTCTCGGTGCACCGTGGCAGGCGGTGAAGGGCCGAATGCGCCGCACGTCTCGTGCAGGGCCTGCGACGCGGACGCCCGCTCTCGTCTGCTAGGCTGGGAGCCTACCTGGGAGGTTCCCCCGTTTTGCTCCGACCGTCCTTCCCACCTTTCGCGTTCGCCTCGCTGCTGGTGGGCCTTGCCGCTACGGCACAGGCCGCGCCCGCAAGGGGCTTTGCTCCCCGCTCCGTCGTTCTCACGGGCAAGGCGGGCGAGTCGCCCGTGCTCTACCTCTCGCCTGACGGTCCCACGGTCATCCTGCTGGACGCGCCGATCATCCGTGAGTCTGTCCAGGTGGAGGGTCGCGCCCGCTTCGCCAGAGTGGATCCCGGGGATACGGGCATCACGCTGGCCCTTGCTGTGCCGCTCGGGCCCATGGAACGGCTGGCGCTGCGCTTCACCTACCGCGAGGGCTCGCCCCAAACTGTCGTGTTCCTACTCACCCACCAGCCTGGCACAGTGGACACCGTGGTCAGCGTGAGCCGCCCGCAGCAGACGGTGGAGGCGTGCCGCGTGGAACTGTCCGCCGCGCGCGAGCGGTGCGAGGCACAAGCCAAGGAACTGGAGGAATTGAAAGCGCGGCCCCCAGCGGTGAGCCCCGCAGCCGTGGCGCTCGCAGGGCTCGTGGACTTGAAGGGCATGAAGGCCCAAGCCTTCCGGGAAGCGTGCCGCGAGGTGCCGGGAGAACTTCACCCCGCACAGTGCAGCGGGCTCGCGGCGTCAACGTGGACGGTGCTTGTCCTCGAAGTGAGCAACACCGGGCCGGAGCCGTGGGCGCCCGCGTGGGCCGAGGTGACGTCCGCAGCGGGAGGGGAGGCGCGCCGTGCGCGCGCGGTTCTCTCGGGACAGGCCGCCATTCCCCCGGGGGGCGCGGTGAGCGTGGCCGCTGAGGTGGAGATGCCCGCGAGGCAGCAGGATGCATGGTTGCAAGAGCCGCATACGCTGCGGGTGTGCAACGCGGACGGGAGCCGCTGTCTGTCCGTTCCCCAGGTGAAGCTGTAGCCACACGCGAGAGGTGCTCGGCATGTTCTGGCGATTGGATCCAAAGAACCTCAAGCCGGGCCAGTGGGTGGACTGCTGGCGCATCGTCCGGAAGGTCGGTGGCGGCAGTTATGGCGTTGTCTACGAGGTGGAGAAGGACGGGAAGCGCTTCGCGCTCAAGGTGGCCTGTCAGGTGGACAAGCGGAGCGACCCGAAGCAAACGGACGCACGCGCGAGGCGCGAGGCGGTCTGCCTCGGGAAGCTCGAACACCGCCACATCATCCGCAAGTGGGCGGAGGGGCGTTGGGGGGATCCTCGCTCGGGCTTCCTCTACATCGTCCTGGACTTCGTGGACGGCTACACGCTCGGGGAGTGGGTGCGGCGGACGTACCCGACGGTGCATGAAGTGGTCGTCCTGTTCCTCAAGCTGTTTGACGCGCTGGAGCACATGCACGCGCGGGGCGTGTTCCATCGCGACTTGAGCTTGAGAAACATCATGGTCACCAAGGAAGGCGAGCCGGTGATCATCGACTTTGGAGCGGCGGACTACGCGGACGCCGCAGAGTTGACGGATGCACCGTTACCCCCCTGCACACAGCGCAACCGCAGCCCGGAGGCGGTGCGCTTCTGGCGGGAGAACCTCCACAACCCGGAGGCGCGTTACCCCTTCAAGGCGACCGATGACATTTTCGCGCTCGGAGCCGACCTCTACGACGTGCTGACGGACCCAACACCCGACCTCAGCAAGAATCGGCCCTCGCTCCAGGGCGCGGTGGCTCCTGCCTCCCCGTTCAAGGTCACCCAGGGGCGCGTGCCGCTGGACTTGAGCAACTATGCGTTGCTGCTGATCCATGAGGACTTGGGGGAGAGGCCCGCGACGGCGAAGGATGCGCGGCGTCCGCTGGAGGACTTCGCGAAGTACGAGGGCTCGGAGTGGCGCGGCACCCGCCCCCACCCCGTCGCCGCGCACTTCCCGCCAGAACCCGCCGAAGGGGCTCCCATGGTAGTCGCGGAGGGCCAACCGGGGGGCCTGGAGGTGCCGATCCCCGTCCACCCGTCCGCCGTGCAGGGGGCGGGGGATGCCGCTCTCGACAGTGCGCGCCTTGCGTGGCGCCGCCCGGCGCTCGTGGGGATGCTGGCGCTCGCGGTGCTCGCGGCAGCCGTGGCCGCCACCCTGCTGCGCAAGCCAGCACCAGCGGAGCCGCCCCCGGTGGCCAGGAGCGCCCCAGCGGAGCAACCCCCACCCGCGCCCGCTCTGGCCGAAAAGCCGACAAGCCGCCCCGCTCAGTTACCCTCGCCTCTCCCTACCCGAGAGGAGGCGAGCCCTTCCGTGAAACAACCCGACAACTCTCCCACGCTCACCAACGACGTACCCAACCCGCCGAAGGCCAGCCCCCGGCGCGTCCCCTCGAAGGTGGAGCGGTGCGCGCTCCTCGTGTTCACCGTCGCATGGGTTGAATCGGGCTGCACCGGAGTGCAGACGCGGCCGGACCCGGAGGCGTGCCCCCAGGCAGCCGTTGAGGCGATGGAAAAGGAGCTAGGTTGGTTCGTGGGAGATCAGCCCGCGATCATCGTTGACGTGACCAAGCGAATCCCCGAACCCTTGACTAAGCGGGAAGACGCTTGGGCGGTGTTCAATGACGGTCCCGTGACGGGTGAGCTTGCAGAAGCAGAAGGGAAGGCCCCGAAGGGGACGCGGCTGGAGGGGCACCTGTGGACAACGGGGGATCGCATCTATGGCCGGTATCGCCGTGCCCAGCTCCCAGGCGGGCGCACGGTGCCGATCTGTGTCGAACTGGGCGGCGTGAATCACGTGGGCATGGACAAGCGCGAGGGCTCGAAGCCCGGCGCCGCTGTGGGCTCGAAGGAGACCAACGGGCTTGCTGTGAAGCGGTGGCGTTGAGCGCGGCACTGTAGATTGGCCCCGTAGCGCGCGAGGGTATCTCCGCCTCGGCCCGGTGGAACTCTGCCCCGAAGCTCTCCAACTCGGCCCGGTGGCGCGCGTGGCGGTCAGCCCCAGCTCGGGCCCGGTGGCGCGCGCGTCCGACAGCTCCAGCTCGGCCCGAGGGAGCCGCCTCGCAGCTCTCCAGCTCGGGCCCGGTGGCGCGCGGCGGTCAGCCCCAGCTCGCGGGCCCGGTGGTGCGCGTCTGATAGCTCCGTAAATGCTCGCCCTACCCCCGGCGACGCGGGCTCCACCACTCAGGCGCCCCAAACGAACAGACCTGTTCCATTCGGAGCGGGGACAGGGTGCGGCGGACGCCAACCCAGCATCCGCCTTGCGTCCTCTAGCAGTTTGGTGGGCCGCTCCCCCTCCTCTTTCCAGACGGAGCATGGTGATCAACACGGGACGTGGTGAGTGAAGGCTCCCAGCGAGCCCGAATTCGACCCTCCAGGCACCCCCGTCACGTGCTCAGGCTACTGCATCTCGCCGCGTGCCTCCCTCAACACTATCTCCATCACCTGCTGCTCGGGCGGTGACAGCTCAACCTGCGTCAGTTCCATGACGCCGACTTTCAAGAACCGCGTGCGATAGCCAAGTGCCTGGATGAACCGAGTGCCTTGGGGAACGATCAAATGGCATCGGAGTTGAGTAAGCGAACAGGCGTGCTCCTTCGATGCGGTGGCGAGGAGTTCTTCGCGTGTCTTCGAGTGCATCAAGAGCGAGAACCGAGCGTACGTTTCAATCAGCTTGGTTGCGGCACCGTCGTGGAAGTCACCTCGCTTGCCGCCCATGTACCCCGACGCCGTGGCCTCACACATGAACAGAGTGCCTGACGCTGGATGGATGCCGATGCCATCCGGCTCCATCTCATGAACAAGCCGACGAAGCCCACCCGAGAGTGGAACGGCCTGGGCTGCCCGCGAGAGCCAAAAGGCCCGAAGAAGCCCAGGCTCGACGACCTTCTTCAGCTCGTTCGTATTTGCCACGCGAACCTCAATTTCCGCGCTGATTGCGGACGGGAGTATAGGAGAATGGCAGCGCGGCGCCAGTCGTCGCGGCGCCCAGGTTGGGCCGCTAGAATTCGCGCCCAAATTGGCCCGGTGGCGCGCAAGGGGCAGCCGTGGTTGCGGCGCCCATCTCGGCCACGATGGAGCCGTGCGAGAATGGCGCGCGGCGCCCATCCGTAAAGGCAGCGCGGTGCCCTTCTGGAACGGCGGCGCGAATGGCCGTCCAGCTCGTCACTATTCGCCCTCCTCCAGTTCGGCAGGCCGCTCCCTCTCCTCCTCCCTGACGGGGCACGGCGATCAGTTACACAGCTCCGGCTCGGCCCGAGGGGCACCACCTCGAAGCTCTCCAGCTCGGCCCGGTGGCGCGCGCCGGTCAGCTCCAGCTCGGGCACGGGGGCTCGCGCGTCCGACAGCTCCAACTCGGCCCGGAGACGCGCTCCCGCATCAAAGCGAGCTTCCTGGGGTTCCGCTGACGCTGTAGCTCGGGCTCGCGTCGCTCCCAACCCTTGGCGTCGTTCACTCCTCTCGCACATGCCGGGTAGTGTTTCGCTCTGTCACGCGGCGCTCTCTTCGCGCTGCCAGGAGTCGATCCGCATGGCTACGGCAAAGCCGCCCTTCTCCATCCCGGGCGTCATTCTCTTCTCTCAGGGCGATCTCTCGTATGAGGTCGATCTGTCGCACGGGCTGGTTGAGGACTTGGCGCAATCGAAGCTGGGGGAACGGACCGTCCTCGCGTGGGAGCGAATGGGCGCCAAGCGCCTGCGGTCGGTCATCATTCGCAGCGTGCCTCCTACGTCGTCGCGGGATCAGGAAGAACTCAACAAGATGCGCGCGCGGCTGCGCGAGGAGGCCCGCCTCGCCACCTACCTGCAACACCCGAGGATTGCCCGCACCTGTGGGCCCTACGAGAGCCATGGCGTTCTGTATGTCGTGTCAGACACTGTGGAGGGCACTTCGCTCAACACCCTGATCAACTATGCCCACATGCGCATAGCGCCCTTTTCCCCCGCGTTCTGCATGTACGTGGGCGCCGAGGTTGCCAGTACCCTGCATTACGCGCATACCTGCAAGGACGAGAGCGGCGCTCCGCTGGGCATCGTTCATCGTGACGTGAACCCCGCCCGCATCTACCTGGGGACAGAGGGCGAGATCTTCCTGACGGACTTTGCCCGCGCACGTTCTCTGCTCCCGGGCCGGGTGGCCACAACTCTCCCGCGCCCGCAGGGTGATGTGGCCTACTGCTCTCCTGAGGCACTTCTAGGCGAGGAGGCGGATCCGCGCTCGGATTTGTTCGCGCTCGGGTTGGTTCTGCTGGAACTGGCGTCCTTGCGCCACCTCTACAGCACGGGCAATGCACGCTTTGAAGACTTGGAGAGGGCACTGACGCCGAAGGTGAAGGAGCAGGTTCGAGACGCCACCATGACGGCCATGGAGGCAGACCTTCCGGAACACGCCGAAGACTGCATCCTGCGGGCTGCCACGTTCGAGCCGGGGGACGTGGAGGAGATCACCGAGCCGATAGCGCCCGCGCTGCGCTCCGTCCTCCGCAGGTTGCTCCAGCGGAAGCCGGAACATCGCTATCCCTCGGCGGCGAAGTTGGAGGCGGAGCTGCGGGCGGGCCTCGCCACGCTCGGAGCTCCCTACGGAGCCAGAAAGACGCTAGAGGAGGGTCGCAACTCACGCGATGGGGCGAGCATGAATCGGCGCGTGATCGGCCCCACAAGCGAGCACGAGCTACCGCCCGACATGATGACGACGGGCGACATCACCACCGAGCCGGGCAGGGCCACGTAGCCAGCCGCCGTGCTCCTTGTCTGAAGTTCCCCGCAGGCCCCACTTCGGCGCGGCGCCGAGGACGGGAGCGGCTCGTGTCCGACGGGGACGGCAGACGCGCCACGTCCCGCGCTGGCTGCCGTGCGCCGCGACGGCTGGCGCTGTGTCCAGACCTTCCCCTCGGCTCCTCAACCCGTCCGACAGGACACCCCCGGAGGTTTCCTCATGGCCAAAGCCCTCGCGAAGACTCCAGCCGCTGCACGTTCCAGGCGCCCCACGGCGCGAGGTCGCAAGCGGCCCTCTCTGCCTCGCCACATCGAGATCCGCCAGCAGGGACTGGCGGCCACCATCGGCACAGTGGCCAAGCAGGCACGAACGCGCGCCGGACTCACCCAGGCAGACGTAGCCGAAGCTCTCGGCACCCACCCCGAGGTGTACGGGCGCCTGGAACGGGGGGAGGTGATGCTGAGTGTCCCAACGCTGATGAGGATGTGTCTGACGCTCGGCTGCGGGCCGGATGAGCTGATGGGGTTCTCCCCGATGGAGCCACCGCAGAACTCCCCTTGGGCAAGCATGCTGCCACCCGGCGTCAACGACACGCCCGAGAAGCGGCGTCTGTTGCGCGGCATCGCTCACCTGGAGAGCCCACAGGTCAAGACCCTCTCACGCTTGGTGACATTCCTCCTGCCAGCAAGGAGCGCCCGGAAGTGAGCCCCGCAGGGTGCAGGCTGCCTCTACGGTCCACGATGACGGGCGCCGTCATGTTGCACGTATGTCGCAGGAGCGTGCGGAACGGGATGGAACAGGACGGGACGAAACGGGACGCGGCGGGAGATCGACTCCGAAGCATTCCGGGCGGTTACGAGGTAAGGGCGCGATTCTGCTAAGCCATCGGAAGAAAGTTCGTGCAGGGGGTATACCGCGTCCCTGAAGTCGAAGTGACTGAAGGGAGAGGGCAGT
>NZ_JAHXBH010000056.1:0-19171 GCF_020103775.1 Allostigmatella hybrida | reverse complement strand
CTCCTGCTGGGCGCGCTGCTGGCCGTTGAGCAGCGGCGTCTCGGGGACGACGGAGGAGGCCTCGGGGGTGGCGGCGGTGGAGACGGTGTGGGGGGCCTCCGGCGCCTTGAGCAGGACGTTCGGCTTGGCGAGGCCCGTCACGCCGGTGCGGATCGCCGGCTTGTCCGTCGAGGCCAGGTCCGTGGGGGCCTCCAGCCCGCGCAGGGCCTCGGGCGCCACCGCCGTGCCCCCGGTGACGGTCTGGGCCGCGGTGCGGAGCGCCGGCTCCTCGGGCGAGGCCAGGTCCACGGGCGCGTTCTGCTCCTCGGCCGGCTCCTGCGTCTGCCCCGTGGCGTTGGAGGTGGGCGCGGCGCTGATCTTCGAGCTGGCATTGCTCATCAGCTCCAGCGGCTGGGCCGTGTCCGAAGGGTTCTCGGCGAAGGCGTCCTTCTTGGCGGGGTCGAGCGTGGGCTGCGCCACCGCCTTCGCCGGGTCCACCTCATTGGGCTTGGCTGGCGGCGTGGCCTCCGTTTTGGCCTCGGGCTTGTCCTCCTTGGGACGGACCGGGGGGGTTCGGGGGGCGTTGGAACGGATGCTCGTCATCGATGGAACCTCCACGGCAAAGCCAGAGGGAGGGGGGGGCCTTTTCCTCCAACGAGCCAGGTAGTCCTAGTGCCGGCCTTGCTCCGAGCGGGGGGCGGCCTCCAGGGGCGCACCCGCCGCCAGCGCGGCGAGCTGGGCCCGCAGGGGGGCGATCAGCGCCTGCTCCGGCCCCTGGGGATAGGCATTGCAGTCCCAAACCACGAGCGCGCGCAGCCGGCTCCGGAAGGTGCTGAAGATCAGCATGACCCGGGAGGGGGGGAAGAGCTGGGAGAAGTTGATGAAGTCGGCGATGGGCACGCTGCCGAAGCGCTCGAGCGGGTAGGGCACGGGCCCGGGGTTCGACATCACGATGTTCGACTTGGCGACGTAGCGCGTGATGAGCGAGGAGGAGAGCCGCAGCGGCGAGAAGCGCGAGAGGGCCGTGTAGAGCCGGACGCGGTACAGCTCCGAGAGGATCTCCCCGCTCTTCCAGTGGGTGAGCTGCTCCGCCATGGCCTGGAGCACCTCCGGGTCGGAGCCGGAGGTGGGCAGGCGCACGCTGTAGGGCACCACCAGCGTCTCGTAGAGCTCGTCCGCGTTCTCCCGCGTCATGTGGCGCAGGGAGAAGTTGTCCAGGATGCGCAGCCACCGCCGGCCCACCTGGTCCGGGGCGCTGGCCCTCCACACCTTGAACATGGCCAGGGCGAGCAGGGCGTGCACGGTGACCTTCTCCTGCTTGGCCCGCCGGCGCAGCCCCTCCAGCAGCTCGGCCCCGAAGTCCACCTTGGCGAAGTCCTGCTCGCCGCGCGGCGTGGCCGGCAGCGGCATCGACACGTCCGGGCGCAGGAAGTCCTGGACCAGGAGCTTCACCGCCCCCAGCGCATGGTGCAGCCGCTTGCGCAGCGGCAGGTGCGAGGTGAGCATCCCCGCGGTGCTGCGGTCCGTGACCTGGATGGGCGTGGCGTCGAAGGGCTGGCCCAGCTCCAGGGCGGTGTAGCTCTCGGCCACATCGTGCGCGAGCCGGTAGCCGGCCTTGGCGTCGTTGTAGAGCCGCACGGTGATGATCTGCAGGTAGCTCCGGGACGGCGTCTCCAGCAGGTGAAAGCGGACCGGGCGGCCCGCCGTCACGTCGAAGGACTCCTTCCAGACATTGGCCAGCAGCCGCTGGTGCACCGCCTCCTGCGCGTCCGTCTCGCAGCGCTCGATGCGCAGATCAATCGGGAGGGGCTCGCTCACCAGCTCACAATCGAAGGCGCGTGCGAAGCGGCGCTTGATCCGGCTGTTCAGCACCGGGTGGCGCGCGAGCGCCTGCAGCAGGGCCGCGCGCAAGCGCTCGGGGTCGAGCCGGCCGTCCAGCTCGATCAGCTCACACGAGTTGAGGTTCCCGATCGTGATGAGCTGATAGAGGTAGAACAGGTTGTGAGCGGGCAGGGGATAGGTCTGGGTCACCGCTGCCATGGGGGCTCCTTGTGCCATGGGGTCAGGCCACGGCGGCCTGGGGGCGCTCTCCCACGAGCAGGTGGGCGAAGCGCTCGCGCACCTGGCGCTTGAGAACCTTGCCGGTCAGCCCCCGGGGAATCTGCGACTCATCCACGAAGACGATCCGGCGCAGCGCGTCCTTGGCCTCCAGCTTCTGGTTCGCCCGCCGCAGCAGCTCGTCCGCGTCCGCGGTCATGCCAGGGTTCAGCTGGATGACGGCGCTCGGCACCGTGCTGCCATCGGCATCGGGCACGCCGATGACTACCGCCTCGCCGACCTCGGGGAGCTTGAGCAGCTGCTCCTCGATGGGGAGGGTGTAGACGGGACCCTGGCGGGTCTCCACCACGTCGACGGCCCGGTCCAGCTGGAAGAAGCGGCCGGAGCCATCGCGGTAGCCGACATCGCCCGTCCACCACCACCCGTCGATGAACACGCCATGCAGGCGGTCATGCGCGTTCCAGTACCCCTTGAACAGCATGGGGCCCTTCACCATGAACCGTCCCACCTGGCCCGGCTTGAGCTCCCGGCCCGTCTCGTCGGCGATCTTGACCTTGTGGCCGAAGGGGGAGGGCCGGCCGATGCAGCGGCTGAACTGCTTCGTCCCCGAGGTGGAGATGCGCGACAGCCCGAAGAAGCCCAGCTCCGAGGTTCCCCACGCATCGACGAACACCGCGCGGATGACGGGGCGTCCGAACACGCGGAACAGGGCGCCATGCTGGGTGAAGGCGCGGATGTGGACCTCGTGGCTGGCGTCCGCGGCGGACATCCAGGCGCGCATGGAGCCGAGATCGTACTTGTCGAGCCCATGGTGGTACATCTTGAGGTACGAGTCCGGGAACCCGACGAAGACGGAGATCCGCTCCCGCTCGATGGTCTTCAGCACGCTCTCGGCATCGAACTGGCTGTGCACCCACACCGGCGCCCCGCCCACCAGCGAGGTCATCATCCCCAGGTAGGTGGCGTAGTGGTTGTAGGGCCCGATGAACAGGGCCTTGTTCTTCCGGGAGAACGGCTGCATGGCCAGGTTCGCCCGCAGCGCGCTCATGATGCCGCTGTTGCCGATGAGCACCCCCTTGGGGAAGCCCGTCGTGCCCGACGTGTGGACGATCATCACGTCCGAGTCGCTCGCCAGCTCCACCGGCTGGAGCTGATCCGAGGCCCGGGGCAGCTCCTGCGAGAGGACCACCGAGGGGACGCCCACCGTGCCCGGCGAGGTGGTGAAGAGCCACTTCTCCACGCCCGAGCTGGGGGCCAGCTCCTGCACCCCGCCCGTGAAGGTCTCCGGATCCGTGATGACGAAGCGCGCGCCGGTGTGCGCCAGGTAGTTGCGCAGGTCCCGGTGGGGCATCCGGGGGTTGATGGGGACGGCGATTCCACCGGCCTTCACGATGGCCAGGCCGAGAAAGAAGTAGTCCGGGCTGTGCGTCTTGTAGAGGGCGACCCGGTCGAAGCGCTTGAGCCCGGCGGCCAGCAACACATTGCCCAGGCGGTTGATGAAGCCCAGCATCTCCTTGGCGCTCACGGAGCGCTCGGGCAGGCCGCTGTAGGGCAGAGGCTCCTGGAGATAGAAGACCGCGCCCGAGTGGTGCGCCGCGGAGGCCTTGTCGGCCACATTGGCCAAGGTCAGCGTTGAATCCAGGGTGAACCGAAGCCGGTTGAAGGGCCGTGTGCGAACCCAGTCCATGCTCTCCCCTCGTTGAACGCTCGCGCCGTGCGTCAAAATAAACCCGCTTTCCTGGCATTTTGTATATATCCAGGTAAGGTGTAATGTCAAGGAGAGCGCAGTCGGCCGCTCCAGTGATTTACAGTGAAGAAGAGGTGAGAATGGCAGGCACCGTGAGGTCGGAGCAGGAGTTCATCGCTCACGTCCAGTCCGGAGGCGTCGTCGAAGCGGGGGATTGGATGCCGGAAGGTTACCGGCGAGCCGTCATCCGCTTCATCGAGATGCACGCGAACTCCGAGTACATGGGGGCGCTGCTGGAGCGCGACTGGATTGCGCGCGCGCCCACGCTCGAGCGCCGGATCGCCATCACCTCCAAGGTGCAGGATGAGGTGGGCCATGCGCAGCACCTCTATTGCCTGCTGGAGGATCTCGGGCGGCCGCGCGCGGAGGTGCTGAGCGACTTGCTGGAGGGGCGCTCCCGGTACAACAGCTTCTTCCACTACCCCACGGCGTCCTGGGCGGACGTGGGCATCATCGCGTGGCTGTCCGATGCCGCGTCGATCATCGCGCAGAAGGCCCTGCTCCAGACGAGCTATGGGCCCTACCGCCGCATCCTGCCGAAGATCTGCTGGGAGGAGGCCTTCCACGTCGTGCATGGCCGGGAGATCATGCGCACGCTGCTGTCCGGCACGCGGCAGCAGCGCGACATGGCGCAGGAGGCGCTGACGCGGTGGTGGCCGCGGCTGATCTACTTCCATGGGCCCCCCACGCCTGCGGAGAAAGACGCCGATCTCACCATCTGGAAGCTGAAGGGCCGGCCCAACGAGGACATGCGCCAGGAGTTCCTGCGGCTCTACATTCCCAAGATTCACAAGTGGGGGCTCCAGCTGCCGGATCCCCAGCTGTCCTTCGACGAGCCGTCGCAGCGCTGGCGCTACACGCAGGCGGACTGGGAGCAGGTGCGCCTGATCGGCAAGGGCCAGGGGCCCGCCAGCCAGGCGCAGCTGGAGATCCGCCGCCGCGCCATGGAGGACAACCGCTGGGTGGCGGAGACCCTGGCGCCCGCCCCCGCCGTGCAGGAGGACTCCCGGTGAGCACGTCCCCCCTACCCGCGGCGAATGGCCGCGTCCTCTACGACGTGTACGGCCGGGAGAAGCCGGGCGCGCCCGTCATGCACCTGGGCACGCTGGAAGCCCCGGACGAGGAGCTGGCCGGGCTCTACGCCAGCCAGCTCTTCGCCCGGCGCGGGGAGTGCCACGGCCTGTACGTCGAGGCGCGCACGAAGCAGCAGACCGCGCCGTCCTACGAGCGGGTGCTGGAGCACCATTCCTTGCGGAACGCGTCCAGCCACTCACCCCACAAACGCGCCCCCAAGTCAGAGGAGAAGCGGGCCGAGGGAAAGAAGGGCCATGCGCACCTTTGAGCCACGCGTGGAGCTGCTTCTGGCGCTCGCCGACGATGAACTCCTGCTGGGCCACCGGGACTCCGAGTGGACGGGCGTCGCGCCCAATGTCGAGGAGGATGTCGCCTTCAGCTCCATCGCGCAGGACGAAGTCGGCCATGCGATGGCGCTCTATGGGCTCGCCGGCCCGTGGTTGGGCCAGGATGTGAACGCCCTGGTGTTCTCCCGGGAGCCGCGGGACTTCCGCCACGCGCGCTTGCTCGAGGCGCCCCGGGGGGACTTCGCGTTCACCATCGTCCGCCGCTTCGTCTACGAGCTGGCCGACCGGCTGCGCATCGAGGCGCTGGGCGCGTCGGCGCTGGTGCCGCTCGCGGAGCTGGCGCGGAAGATCCGCCGCGAGGAAGTGCTCCACTTCGACCATGCCTGGCTCTGGCTGCGCCGGCTGTCGGCGAGGGAGCCGGGCCGCTCCCGCATCGAGCAGGCGCTCCAGGCGGTGCTCCCCGCGGCCGCAGGGCTGCTGGTGGCCCTGCCCACCGAGGAGCCGCTGCTCTCCGAGGGGGTTCTGCCCGGCTCGTGGGAGCCGCTCTGGGCCACGTGGCGGGAGCAACTGCTGCAGCACCTGGGGCACATCGGCTTCGCCCACCTCGCCGAGGGGCTGGCCTACAGCCGCGCGGCGCTCGACCGGTATTCCGTCCCGTCGCCCACGTTCCTGGCCATCCACCGGGACGTCACCGAGGTGAGCCGGCTGGCTCCGGGAGGCCACTGGTGAGCCAGACCGAGGAGGGGACCGGGGCGGTGTGGACCGCGCTCGATGGGGTGAATGATCCGGAGCTGCCGGTCATCTCCATCGTGCAGCTGGGCATGGTCCGGGACGTGCGCGTCGACGGCGCGCGGTGCACCGTCGTGTTCTCGCCCACCTTCCTGGGCTGCCCCGCGAGCCGGCTCATCTCCCGGGAAATCGAACAGGCCGTGCGGGGGCTCGGCCTCGAGCCGGATGTCCAGGTGTCGCACGCCAAGCCCTGGAGCCCCGGGCAGATCAGTGCCCAGGGGCGCGAGGCGCTGCGCGCGGTGCACATCAGCATTGGCCACGGCGCCGTCACGGAGGAGGGCGCCCTGGGGGGGCTCGAGTCGCTGGAGAAGGACCGCGTGCCCTGCACCCGCTGTGGCAGCGAGGACACGGTCCTGGTCAGCGCGTTTGGCTCCACCCGGTGCCGCGCCGTCCGCAGGTGCAAACCTTGCCAGGCTCTTTTCGAGCAGCTCAAGCCCCTGTAAGGGGAGGGCCGCAGCGATGATAGGAGAACACGGGTGATTTCACGGCTCCTCGATCAATTCTTCGCCTGGTACGCGGATGTGTTCCTGCGCCGGCGCTACGTGTTCCTCGCGGCCATGCTCGTGGGGGTGGCCACCCTGGCGGCGTTCGTCCCGAAGCTGCGCTTCGACAACTCGCCCGAGTCGTTCTTCCTCCGGGAAGACAAGACGCTGGAGCGCTACCAGCACTTCCAGGCGCTGTTCGGCACGGATGAGTACGCGCTCATCGTCTTCGAGCGGAAGGAGCCCTGGACCCAGGAGTTCATCGAGCAGCTCCGGACGCTCACGGACCGGCTCGCCAAGGTGCCCGATGTGCTCGAGGCCACCTCCATCGCCAACGTGCGCCACGTGGTGGGCGAGGATGACCAGCTCATCGTCGAGGACTTCATCCCCCTGGAGATGAAGGAGCCGGCGGAGCTGGAGGCCCGGCGCAAGGCCGCGCAAGAGCACCCCTACTACCGGGACATGTTCGTGAGCGCGGACGGCACCTCGCTGGGCCTCGTGCTCAAGACCCAGATTCACGCGGGGGAGATCGACTACAAGATCGAGATGACCAAGCGCTTCCGGGCCCTCCTGGCCGAGGAGCCCTACCGGGCCTGGGGGGCCCGCGTGGTGGGCAGCCCCGTGCTGGACGCGGACGTCCGGGAGATCATGTCCCGGGAGAGTGGCACCTTCTGTGTGCTCGTCCTGCTCCTGATGAGCGCGGTGTTCTACATCGTCTTCCGCAGCTGGCTGGCGGTGGTGCTGCCCATTACGGTGGCGCTGCTCTCGGTGGTCTGCGCCCTGGGGTTGATGGGGCTCACCGGGATGCCCTTCACGCTCGTCTCGGCGATCATCCCCTCCTTCCTCATCTCCACCGGCGTGGGGCCGAGCATCTTCCTGCTCTCGGCGTTCTTCAACACCGTCAACGAGGGGCGCTCCCCGCGCGAGGCCGTGGCCGAGGCGCTGCGGCACTCGGCCTCCTCGAGCGTGCTGTCGATGGTGACCACGGCGGCGGGCCTGTTCGCCTTCTCCGTCTCGAAGATCCGCCCCATCGAGGAGCTGGGCCGCACGATGGGGACCGCGCTCGGCATCTCCTTCTGCATCACGCTCATCCTCGTCCCCTTCGTGCTGGCGGGGCGCAAGCACATCGCCGCCTCCGCGAAGCGCAAGGACATGCTGGAGGGGCGGGTGCAGGGGTTGCGCACCTGGGCCGAGATGGTGATGCGCCACCGGCGCAAGATCATCGTCATCTTCAGCCTGTTCGTCGCCACGGCGCTCTCCGGCGCGCTCCGGCTCCGCTCGGACTACCACTACCTGGGCGTCTTCAAGACCTCCACCCCGCTGCGGCAGGACTACGACTACGTCGAGCGGGCGATGAAGGCGAGCACGTCGATCGAGGTGCTCATCGACACGGGCAAGCCCGATGGCGTCAAGAACCCGGCCTTGCTCCAGGCCATGCTCGGGCTGGAGCGCACCGTGGCCGAGCGCTTCGCCAGCATGGGCGCCAAGCCCTACAGCGTGGCGGACCTGACCAGTGAGATCAACCAGGCGCTGAGCAACGGCAATCCCGAGGCCTACACCATCCCGGCCACGGCCAACGCGGTGGCCGAGAACCTGCTCCTGTACCAGCTCTCGGGCGACGACGAGCTCACCAGCCTCGTCAGCTCCGACTTCCGCTACGCGCGCATCCGCATCGCGGTGGCGAACCGGCCGGACCAGGAGAACCAGGCGGTCTTCGCCGTCATCCAGGAGTACACCGACAAGCACCTGGGCGCGGCCGTGGGCAGCCCCAAGGTGGAGGTGACGGGGCTCATCCACCTGTGGGCCGCCATCGACAGCTACCTGGCCCAGACGGAGCTCGAGGCGCTGCTCATTACGGTGCTGGCCGTGGCCGTGGTGATGATCGCCGTCTTCCGCTCGGTGCTGCTGGGGCTGCTGGTGGCCGCGCTCAACGCCTCGGCGGTGCTGGGCACGCTGGGGCTCATGGGCTACCTGGGCATCTGGCTCGACCCCTACACCATCCTCATCGCCAGCTTCGCCCTGGGCATCCTGGACGATGACTCCATCCACATCGTGCGCGACATCCAACGCCAGTACGCGCAGACCGGGGACTTGCGGGTGGCCATCGTGAACGCCAGCTCCTCGGCGGGACAGGGCATCTTCTATCTGTCGGCGGCGCTGGCGTGCGGCTTCGCCACCTATGCCTTCTCCACGGTGGCGAGCCTGAGCAAGTTCGGGCTGCTCATCGCCTTCACCGTCGTGCTCGGCGCGGTGACGGAGTTCATTTTCGCGCCCGCGGTGCTCAAGGCCGTGGGCGAGCCGCTGTTCCGCCGCTCCCGGCTCCCGGCGCATGCGCCGCCTGGGGCGGCCCTGGCCGAGGTGAAGTCCGTGCCCGGCCTGAGCGGCACGCACGAGGACACGTCGTCGGATTTCCGGAAGGAGGCCAGCAAGTGATGAGCGGATACGGCATGAAGTTCGGGCTTCTCCCCTTCGCCCTGATGGGGGCCGCGGTGCTCCTGGGGCCCACGCGGGCCCACGCGGACGACATCACCGGCAGCGGCGCCGCGGTCCTGACGCAGATCGCCGCGTCGGACAGCTGGGGCTTCGCCGATGCGGAGCTCAAGGCCCAGGCGCTCATCCGCGAGAAGGATGGGAAAAGCCGCACGGTGCGCTTCTCGGCGCAGTCGCGCTACTACGAGGGGACGCTGACCAAGAGCCTGGTGCGCTTCCTGGCGCCGCCGGACCTCAACGGCGTCAAGTTCCTGCAGGTCCAGAAGCGGGACACGGACGACGAGCGGTACATCTACCTGCCCGAGCTCAAGCGGGTCCGGCGCGTCTCCGGCAAGCTGCGTGCCGGCTCGTTCATGACCACCGACTTCGCGTTCGCGGACCTGGACCGGCGCGAGCTCCGGTTCGCGGAGGCCACCGCCCTGCCCGATGAGAAGGTGGGGGACACCGTGTGCAACCGCTTGACCGTGAAGCCCACCTCCAGCGACGCGCAGTACTCGCGGCTCGAGGTGTGGGCGCGCAAGGACAACCACATGATCCTCAAGTCCCAGATGTACGATCTCAAGGGCGCTCACGCCAAGACGTTCACCGTCGAGGAGAGCAAGCAGATCCAGGGACGGTGGTTCGTCACCCGCTCCCGCATGGAGAACCACTCGGGGCAGCGGGCCACGACGCTCGTGCTCGAGCAGATCGTCCCGCGCAAGGACTTCCCGGACAACCTCTTCGACTCCCGCCGGCTGGAGCAGGAGTAGTCTCATGGGGTGGAAGCAGGTGCGAGGCGGTGGGCTGGTGGCCCTCCTGATGCTGGCCCCCGGGAGCGTGGGGGCCGCGCAGCAGGAGGAAACGCCGCTGGCGGGGGACGCGGAGCCCCCTGCCCCCGCGGCGGAAGAGGCGTCTTCCCCCGCCGACGCGTCCGGGGTCCTGGACACGTCCGGGGACTCCTTGGGCGAGGCCTCGCTGGAGGGCTTCGCCAGCGAGAGCCAGGCCTCCACCGAGCTGCTCGGCTGGGCCCGGCTCTCGCCCACCTATGACTTTCCCCGGAATGGGCCCACCGGTGAGCCGCCGGAGCTGCGCACCCCGCACGACCGGCTGACGGAGCGTTCGACGCTCTATCTGCGCTTCCACCACCGGCGCGGCGATGGGTGGTCCTTCGCGGCCTCGGGCGCGCTCGATCACCGCGTGCGCTGGCGCAAGCAGACGCCGCCCGCAGGGCAGGAGGCGGGGGACTCCTGGCGCACGCAGCTCGAGCCGCGGCTGCAGGAGCTCTACCTGGGCCTGTCCGGGGCCTCGCTGAGCGTGACCCTTGGACAGCAGCGGATCGCCTGGGGCCGCAACGAAGTCCTGGCCATCAACGATGTCGTCAACCCGCAGGACCTGCGCGACCCGCTGCTGGTCCCGGAGGAGCTCCGGTACAAGCCGGTCATCGCCGCGCGGGTGGACCTCTCGCTGGGCTCGAGCTCGCTCCAGCTCATCGCCGTGCCCTTCTTCCAGCCGGCCAGCTTCGACTTCTACGGGAGCAACTGGGCGCTGGTGCAGGACGCCGCGCCCGCCGCGTACCGCGCCGTCCTGGGCCAGCTGGGAGACTCGTCCCAGGGCAGCGCCCTGTTCTCCCCGGAGCGCGGCGTGAGCGCGGGGCTCACCCAGGCGGCCGCGGGGCTCCGCTTCTCCTGGCGGCTGGGCGGCGTGGAGATCAACCACTATTACCACCTGGGCTTTGACTCCACGCCCCGCTGGCGGGTGGATGAGGCGCAGCTCGCGGCCCTGTTGGATCCGGCGCTTCAGGAGGATCCCGCTGCCCGGGCGCTGGCCTTCAACCGCTTCGCCGAGACGGTCTCCGTCAGCTACCAGCGCCGCCACCACGTGGGCTTCTCCGCGGTGGGCGAGGCGGGGCCCTTCATCCTCTACGGCGAGGGGGCCTATGACTCGCGCAAGGTGTTCATCACCCAGGCGCTCTCCACGGCCGTCCACCCCTTCCTCTCCGCCCTGGCCGGCATCGAGTACCAGCGCGACTTTGATCAGGTGGTGGACTTCGCCCTGTCCTACGGGCGGATCCTCCCCCGCGAGGGGCAGCCTCCCCCGCTGCTCTGGAACGAGCGCGACAGCCTGGGCTCGGCGCTCACCGTGCGCTGGGGGCTGACGGAGGAGTTCTCGCTGGAGGGCCAGGGTGGGGTGGGGTTCATCCCCCTCGGGGTGAGTGGACGGCTTGGAGTGCGCTGGAAGCGCGAGCACCTCTCCTGCACCGTGGGCGCGCTCCTCCTGGCCGGCGAGACGTTCTCCTACGGCGGCTACTACCGCGCGAACCAGGGGCTCTACGCGGACCTGCGCTACGTGTTCTGAGCCGACCAGGTACGTCCTGAGCCTACTTCATCCGACCTTTTTTCCAGTTTGTCGGAATATTTGCGTCAGGCATTTAATTTGAAATCGGGGTGTGCTAGTTAATCAACGGTTCCCACAAGCCGCACAGGCTGCAAGTTCCGAGGGTATCCGTGAACACCATCGTCGAAGCGATGCGCCAGAGCGCCGAGCGAGATCCACGCCGTCCGCAGTTCACGTGGTTGATGGATGGCGAGCAGGAGGGAGGCACGCTGGACACGGCCGGCCTGGACCGGCTGGCGCGTGCAGGGGCCGCGGCGCTGCAAGAGGCAGGCGCCACCGGTGAGCGGGTGGTGTTGCTGATCCGCCCCGGGCTCGAGTTCATCGCGGGCTTTCTGGCCTGTCTCTACGCGGGGGCGCTGCCTGTGCCCGCCGTGGTGCCCCGCCGCGCGGCCGAGTTCGAGCGCCTGTTCGGCATCTCCAGCCGGGTGACGGCGCGCTTCGCGCTGGCCGATGGGGATCTGATCAAAACGCTGCCAGAGCCCCTGCGCCAGGCCAGCGGGATGAGCTGGCTGGCCATCGAGCAGGTCCTCGCGGCGGATGCGGAGCTCTGGCGGCCCTTCTCGCCGAAGCCCAGCGACCTGGCCTTCCTCCAGTTCACCTCGGGCTCGACGGGCAATCCCCGGGGCGTCATGGTGAGCCACGGCAACCTCGTCCACAACAGTGAGTCCATCGTCTGGGTGCGCCGCGAGGATCCCTGCCGCGTGGTGGGCTGGCTGCCGCCCTACCATGACATGGGCCTCATCGGCTGCATCATCCACCCCATCCTCTCGAAGGTGCCGTCGGTGCTGATGTCGCCCCACCACTTCCTGCAGCGCCCCGCGCGCTGGCTGGAGGCGGTCACCCGCTACCGGGGGACCATCAGCCCCGCCCCCGACTTCGCGCTGCGCCTGTGCGCCGACCGCATCAGCGACGAGGATCGCGACAAGCTCGATCTGTCCAGCTGGAACATCCTCATCTGCGGTGCCGAGCCCGTGCGTCCCTCGACGTGGCAGGCCTTCGCGCCCCGCTTCGTGCCCGTGGGGCTGGACCCGAACATCCTCTCGCCCTGCTATGGCCTGGCCGAGTCCACGCTCATCACCACGGGGCGGCGCACGGATGCGCCGCTGGTGTTCCGCTCGGTGGATGCTTCCGCGCTGGAGGAGGGCCGGGTGGAGCCCGGCGGGGAGCGGACGCGGATGCTGTTCGCCTGCGGCCGGCCGGTTCCGGGGCAGCAGGTGGTCATCGTGGACGAGCAGCTGCGGCCCGTGCCCGATGCGATGGTGGGGGAAATCCTCATCGCGGGTCCCAGCGCCACGCATGGCTACTACGGCGACGAGCAGGCCACCCAGGAGACGTTCAAGGCCGAGGTGCAGGGCCATGAGGGGACCTTCATCCGCACCGGCGACCTCGGCTTCATGGATGACGGCTCGCTGTACATCGTCGGGCGCATCAAGGACATCGTGAAGATCCGGGGCAAGACGCTGCACGCCCAGGACATCGAGGACGCGGCGTCCGCGGCCCACGCCGCGCTGAGCGCGGGCGCCCTCGCGGCCTTCTCCGTGGAGGAGGAGGGCGAGGAGCGGCTCGTCATCGTGGCGGAGCTCAAGCGCACCTCCCGCAACAGCCCGCCCGAGCCCATCGTGAACGCGGTCTGTGCCGCCGTGACGCGCGCCCATGGGGTGGTCCCCTTCGAGGTGTGCCTGCTGCGGCCGGGCGGGGTTCCCAGGACCTCGAGCGGCAAGGTGCGCCGCCGCGAAAGCCGGCGCCAGTGGATGGAGCGCAGGCTCAATCCGTTCGCCGCCGAGGAAGAGCTGTCTCAGGCAGCACCATGAACGGCCTCTACGCGTCAACGCTCGCCCAGCTGGAGCAGCGGCTGGGGCCTGTTTCGGGCCAGGGCCCTCTCGGCCAGGACGCCACGCTCGCGCGGGATGAGCGCGAGGCCTTCCCCGCGGAGGCCCTGACGGCCCTGCGCGCGCACGGCGTGCCGGACCTGCTCGTGCCCGCCTCGGAAGGGGGGCAGTTCGTCTCCTTCGAGGGGGCGCTCGCGGTGGGGCTCACCCTGGCGCGGAGGGATCCGTCCGTGGCGTTGAGCCAGGGGATGCTGTGCTGGCTCTGGCTCGCCTGGATGGTGGGAAGCCCCGGCCAGCGGGAGCGGGCCCGGGCCCTTCTGCAGGGCACCGCCGCGCCGTGCTTCGCCGCCTCCGAGGCCAACCACGGCGCGGATCTGCTGGCCACCGAGACGCTGGCCCTGTCCAGGCCGGAGGGCTGGGAGGTGACGGGCGAGAAGTGGCCGATTGGCCGGGCCAGCCATGCCGCGTTCGCCTTCGTGCTGGCGCGCACCCGTCCGGCGCCGGGGCCGCGCGCGTTGAGTTGGTTCCTGGTGGAGCTGGATCAACCCTCGGTGACCCGGCTGCCCAAGGTCCGCACGGTGGGGCTGCGCGCCTCGGACCTGAGCGGCCTGCGGTTTGCCCGCGCGGCGGCGAGCCCCGTGGGCGAGGAGGGCCAGGGGCTGGAGCTGACCCTCAAGATCTTCCAGCTCACCCGCCCGCTCATGGCGGGCCTGGGCCTGGGCACGGGCGACATGGCCCTGCGGGTGGCCACCCGGTTCGCCCTGGAGCGCGAGCTCTACCGGGCGAGCGCCGCGAGCCTGCCCTCCGTGCGCCGGCTGCTCGTGGGGGCGTGGCTGCGCCTCCTGGCGGCGGAGATCCTCCTCCTGTCCGGGGTGCGCGCGCTGCATGGGGCCCCCGGCCAGGCGAGCCTCTCGTCGCCCCTGGCCAAGGCCATCGCGCCCGCGCTGGTAGAGCAGGCGATCCGGTCCGCCACGACGGTGCTGGGCGCCCGCGCCTTCATGCGGGAAGGCCCCGCCGCGATCTTCCAGAAGATGGCGCGGGACCATGCGGCCGTGGGGCTCATCGATGGCAGCGAGCCCGTCTGCCTGCATGCCCTGGCCGCGGAGCTGCCCCAGGTGTTCACGGCCAACGCGGGAAGCGGCGCCCTGCTGCGCTCGCGCTTCAGCCTGGAGGAGCCGGTGCCGGCGTTTGCCCCGGCGTCGCTCGGCCTGACCGCCCGCGGCGTGGATGACGTCACCGCGGAGCTTCCCCCCGGGCTGCTCCCCCACTGGAGCGCGCTGCGGCAGGGCGGGAGCGAGGCGTTGCGCGGGCCGGCGCGGCTGGAGACCGCGCGGCGGTATGGGCTGCTGCACGCGGCGGCCTGCTGCTTCCACTTCGAGCGGTTCAATCCCGGCCTGGCCCTGTGCCGGGCGGGCGTGCCCGCCCTGGCGGGCCAGTTCCTGATGGATCCCGAGGCCTTGCCTGAAACGGCGTGCCGGGAGATTTTCGACCTGCTGGCCGCGCGTGTCGAGGGCGGACACCTGCTCTCGGTGGCGGATGTGTCCGCCGGGCCAGCCTCGGAGACAGCCCTCGTAGGATGAGAGACATGATAACCAGCGACGAACTCGAACAGTGGCTGAAGGCCATGGTGGCCACCCGGACGCGTCTGAGTCCCGACGCCATCGACGTCAACCTGCCGCTCGATGAGCTGGGGATCGACTCCATGGAAGCGGTGGCCCTGGCCGGAGAGCTCGAGACCCTGCTCAAGCGCCGCGTGGAGCCGACCGTGCTCTGGGACTACCGCACCCTCCGGGCGCTGTCGCGTGCCCTGACGGGTGAGCAGCAGGCCCCGCCCCCCAGCGCCACCGACAGCATGTCGGATGCCGAAGTGGAAGCGCTCCTCCGCAAGATGACGGGAACCAAGTCATGAACATCGACCAGTTGTCTCCCCAGGAGAAGCGCGCCCTGCTCGAGCGGCTGCTCCGCTCAGGCGGTAGCCTGACCCCGGTCAAGCTCGAAGAGCACGGCACGTTCAAGGCGCTCCGCTCGCGCCTGTCGGTCGTCTCCCGCTGGACCGAGGTGCATCCCTTCTTCAAGGCCCAGGAGGGCGTCACCCGCGACACCACCCAGATCGGTGGGCGCGAGCTGCTGAACTTCTCCACGTACAACTATCTGGGCCTCTCGGGGGACCCGCGCGTCTCCGCCGCGGCGAAGGACGCCATCGACCGCTTCGGCACGTCCCCGTCCGCCAGCCGCATCGCCTCCGGCGAGAAGACGCTCCACCGCGAGCTGGAAGGGGCGCTGGCGTCGTGGCTCGGCACGGAGGCCGCGCTGGTGCTCGTCAGTGGCCACGCCACGAACGTGACCGTCATCGGGCACCTGTTCAACCGCAGGGATTTGATTCTTTACGACGCCCTGGCCCACAACAGCATCGTGCAGGGCGTGACGCTGTCGGGCGCCCGCGCCCGGCCCTACCGCCACAATGACCTGGGGCACCTCCGGGAGCTGCTGAAGGAGCACCGGGCCGACGCCGAGCGCGCGGTCATCATCACCGAGGGCGTGTTCAGCATGGACGGGGACATCCCGGACCTGCCGAAGATCATCGAGCTCAAGCGCGAGTTCAACGCCTTCCTGATGGTGGATGAGGCCCACTCCATGGGCGTCCTGGGGGCCACCGGCCGTGGCATCCAGGAGCACTTCGGCATCCCCTCGTCCGATGTGGACATCTGGATGGGGACGCTCTCGAAGTCCCTGGCCAGCTGCGGGGGCTACATCGCGGGCAGCTCGGAGCTCATCCGCTACCTGAAGTACACCACCCCCGGGTTCATCTTCAGCGTGGGCCTGACGCCGTCCAATGCCGCCGCGGCCCTGTCCGCGCTCTCCATCATGGCGGAAGAGCCCGGGCGCGTTGCCCAGCTGCAGCGCAACGCCAAGCTCTTCCTCGAGGAGGCGCGCGCCGCGGGGCTCGACACCCACCTGGCGATGGGCACCCCCGTGCTCCCCGTCGTCACCGGCAGCTCCTTCCATGCGCTGCGCCTGTCCGACGCGCTCTACCGCCGGGGCATCAACGTGGACCCGGTCATCAGCCCGGCCGTGGAGCAGGACAAGGCGCGCCTGCGCTTCTTCGTCAGCTCCACCCACACCCCGGAGCAGATCCGCCAGGCGGTGCAGGCAATGGCGGAGGAGATCGCCAAGCTGCCGGCCCGCACGAGCGTGATCGGCGAGACGCTGTCCTCGCTGCCGAGCCGGGACCGGGCGGACTTGATGGTCTCGGGGCGCATCACGGATCCGGGCAAGGTCTTCCGGCGCCGGGCGAAGCTGGTGGATCCGCTGACGGGCGAGCGCGAGAAGCACTTTGATCCCGAGAAGGAGGACCAGAACTCGGTGGCCGCGCGCAAGTTCTACGAGCAGTTTGGCTCGGGGGGCGGAATCGACACGTCCGTGCTCAGCGAGGCACTCGTGGTGGAGGTGCCCGGCCTCGAGGGCCAGGCGGCCATGGGGCGGTGGCGCGGCGGGAGCGCCTTCCAGGACTACTGGGCGCACCAGCGCAAGGTCCGGCCCTCGGAGAAGTGGACCGTGGACTACGTCATGGCCTACGGCGATGACCTGACGGTCAGCGGGCGGCGCACGCTCCCGGTGGGCGAGGAGTGGTACCTGCACCTGCTCACGATGAAGGGGGGAAAGATTGTCCGCGTGGAGGAGGTGCTGGACGGCTCCGCCTGGCGCGGTGAGGGCGCCCCCGGCCCCGAGGCCGCCACCTTGCTCGTGAAGCACGATGCCACCCAGGCCCAGGAGAACGGCCAGCTCATGAGGGACCTCTACGAGGCCTGGGTGCGCAAGGCGGACATCGAGAAGTTCATCGTCCGCTGCGCGCCGGACGTCGTGTGGGAAATCAATGGCCCGAAGCAGCTGCCCTTCGCGGGGACCTGGCGGGGCATCGATGCCATGCTGCAGTTCTGGCAGGACCTGGCGGCCATCATGGACTTCCACGAGCTCTGGATCGATGCCCTCATCTGCCGGGGTGAGCAGGTCTTCTCGCTCGGAGGGTTCCGCAGCACGGCGATCCCCACGGGGCTCGCCTACTCGGATCCGTTCCTGCAGGTCGGCACCTACCGCCAGGGCCGGTTGCAGCACTTCATCGACTACCTGGATCCCCGCATCGACCTGGCCGCGTACCGGCCGGACGTCTACGAGTAGGACACTGGGCCCGCGGGCTCCCGGCCAGCGTGAGGCCGTGGGGCCCGGGGACCGCCGGGCGCGCTAAGGCGCGCCCTCTTCGCGGATGACCGTCTGGCCCATGCCGGAGAGCAGCGGCATGTTGGTGGAGGTGATGTACTGCACCGCGTGGCCCTCCTCCGCGAAGTGCTGGTGCCAGCACCAGGGCGGCGTGTAGAGGGCATCGCCCTCCTGCCACTCGAAGCGCTGGCCCTCCACGATGGAGTAGCCCTTGCCGCGGATGACGTACATCAGGGCTTCGTAGCCGTGGCGGTGGTTGGAGGTCCGCTCCCCGGACGCCAGCTCGCCGATGCTCATGCTGACCGCCTTGCTCGGCAGCTTCACGGGGAACACCGGGTGCCCCCGCTGCGCCGAGAAGGCCTGGGCCTGGGCGGTGCCCACGATGGCCCGGTGCAGGCAGGCCGCGTCGGGGGCCCGCGAGGGGACGACCTCCAGCGAGTTGCGGTTGTGCGCCACGTCCGTGAACGTTCCGGAGCCCGCGCTGTTGCCCATGTTCTTGGCTTCCGCCATGTCTTGAGTCCTTCCCGGGTGATTGATGCTCAGCCCTGGGCGGCCGCGTCGAGCCGCCGGAGCCGGTCCATCATGTGATCAAAGAAGTTCGCGCGCGCATCGAGCGCCCGGAGCGTCCCCATCGCCAGCCCCATGCGTCCACGGGGAGTCTGCGCCAGGTTCATCGCGATGCCCCGCAGCACCTCGGCGTGCTCGTCATCCACCGCCGCGTGCAGATCGAAGAAGACCCGGTCCCGGAGGGGCATCTGGGGCCAGGCTTGCTGGATGGCGGTGAGCAGGTTCGCGTACATGAAGCGGACGATCGCCTCGGTGGCGATGCCCAGCGCGCCCACGCCCTGCGCCGCGTCCGGGCTCCGGCAGACCTCCTGGAAGGTCTCCACCCAGGCCGCCGTCGCCACGTCGGGCTCGCGGCCCATCAGCTGCGCCACATCGAGCCCGATGGCCTCCAGGAACCGCCGGAACAGCAGCGGGTGGGGGAAGCTCACGTCCTCGGGGTTGATGCCGGCGCCGCGCAGGAGCGCCGCGTGCTCCGGATCGATGTGCCCCGTCTCCTCCGCGAGGTTGCCGGCGAGCTGGGCCCGGTGTTGAGGCGAGTCCAGCCGGGACATGACCGAGGTGAGGTATTGGGTGAAGCGGTAGCTGTAGAAGAAGTACTGGCCGAAGAAGTCCTTCAGCGCCGCCTCGGGCCGGGTGAATTCGCGCTGGGCAAACGCGTGAAGCAGCGGGTGGTTCACCGCGCGTGACCGGGCCGCGAAGCCCTGAAGCGCGACGACGAACTCCTCGGCCGGGAGATTGGAATCGACCAGCTGGCTTAGTCCTGGGTGCATGTTCGCCTCTCGGCTGGCGGGGGACCGCCAGAAGGGGGACATCCCCGTAAATACGATATTCTTGGAAAAAATCAATGTAGGTGAATTGATTTACCCCTTGGCCTGGGGCTGTAGCTGCGCCACGGCCAGGGCGGAGCGGTTTGGACAGGCCCAGCAGGTGGCCGAGCCCGATGGTAAAAACGGGTTACCAGAGATTTCCGATCAGGGGATCGAAAGGCAGCTCGTCCGACTCCTTCCAGGCGTGAGGGTCGGGCTGGGGCGCGGCCTCCTCCAGAGAGGGCCGGTAGTTGGGATCGTTGATCTTCAGGTTGGCGATCTGGTGCTGGTCGTCGGTGATGAGCTCGGTGATGGCATTGATGCCCACGCCCGCGACGCCGAGCCCCAGGGCGAGCAGCGGAGAGCCCGCGGCCAGCGCCGCCAGCCCCAGGCCGCCCGTCACGACGTTGGTGATGCCCTTGATCTTCTGGCCCTCCAGGCCCGTCTTGTCCGCCGTCATGATGCTGTCGACGCC
>NZ_JAHXBH010000055.1:0-20125 GCF_020103775.1 Allostigmatella hybrida | reverse complement strand
TGGACCCTACTTGTTGCATCAGACGGCCCAGTCAACGCTTGTCTGCCTGCTCGCTAAATGAGGGGATGCCTCAGGGGGCCCACCCCTCTGGGCGGAGGCTTCAGTCCCTATTTTTGTTAGGAGTTCTAAGCCCATGGCCTTGGCAGGGTTTGAGGGTTATGGCCATCGTCGAACAGCCAAGGCGCTCCACTCGCGCGGCAAGCGCGCTTCGCCGGGTTTCGAACCCTCATGCTTGATGGTGAGGCCCGTCTGGTCCCCCAGCACGAAGCACACCGGGACACGGCGCCCATTCGGCAGGAGAGCCTCGGTATAGCGGCCCAAGACCGCCTCCGGTCCCTCCTTTGTGAGACCTTCTGTCCAGAGTTGCCCGTACAGGAGGGTGCTGTCAGGGAGCGGGCCTGTCCACTCGTACTTTACTACGCGGCTAACGACGGGGCCGGCGCTGTAGGTGCCCACTTGTTGGTTTGTGCCTGGTTGGTTGATGTCGATGATGATGCGGTAGCCAGCACCCTTGAATAAGTTCATTGCTTCCATGCTTCGGACAGTGTCTTGGGGGCAGTCCTCGGGCAGGGGCCGCACTTGGGCCGCAGGGCAGCCAACGCTGAAGGCGGCGCACAACCAAGCTGCGGCGGCCCTGGCGGGCCAGGAGTTGCTAAGGGGGAACATGAGCGGGCTTCCTTTCTCGGATGCAGCGTGGGCAATTGCGGGAGAGCGCCACTCCCTCCACGCAGTGAAAAGGGCAAGGCCCAGCAGGAGCGGGCCCGCCACGAGGGCGATTCGGCGCCACCACTTCTTGCGTCGGGTGGCTTTCGCATTGACGGTCTCCAACTCCGTCGCCATCTCCTTGAAAGTGGCAGAAACCTGCTCAAAGAGTTGCTCGTTGGAGAGTTCTTCCGCTTTTTGCTTTTGAGCCTCCTTGACCCGGCGATCCGTCTCCTGCCTGTGGAGGCGGATCTCCTCCACCTCGTCTTGGGTCATGGGGGCAGGCCCTTCGGGAGACAGCACCAGCCGTACCTTCCAGGCCTTCTTGGTGCGCTCCTTGGCTGCATCCCACAGCGCTTGGTGTAGCGCCTCGGCACTTTCGTAGCGGTACTCCGGCAACTTCTCGAGCAATCGCATGACAATGCGGCTGAGCGGCTCAGGCACCTCTGGGTTCATGCGGTGGGGCGCGCGAGGGATGATGGTTTGAATCGCCGTCAGCAACTCCTCCGCCGTCAGCCGAGGGTCGAAGGGCCAGCAGTTCGTGAGTGCCTCGTACATGAAGACGCCCAACTGGTAGAGGTCGCCCGCCACACCCACTTCGAACCGAGCCCCCTGCTTCCATGTGCCCTCGCGGAGGAAGGTGACGCACTCGGGGGGCAGCAAGTGCGGCGTTCCTGGAGCCAGGCCCACCGTGAGGGTGGATGCACCCGGCAGCCACGCGCTGCCCAGATCCACCATCGTCGGCTTGCCGTCTGGGCCAACGATGACGTGCTCGCTCTTGAAGTCCCGGATGAGGATGCGGCGGCGGTGCAAGCGGCCCACGGCGCGCACCACTTCGAGAAAGATGTCCACGAGCTGGGCTGCGTTGGGCCGGGTGCGCTCGCGCCAGTGATGGAAGGGCTCGCCGGCAACATAGTCGGTGACGATGTAGATGTAGCCTTTGGTGGAGTGGGGCCACCTGTCCACGGCGCGCATGTTGGGCAGGCCGGGGAGGCTGGTGTTGGCCATCAGGGTGGCGGCCTCGTGGCGCATACGCCCATCCACCTGCCGCTGCTCCAGCGCCTTCTCGGGTGTGTCTGGGGTTAGCTCCGAGGCAGGCCTGATCGCCATCTTCAGCGTGAATAACTCCCCGTCGCGCTCGGCCTTGAATGCGTGGCCGAAGTTGCCGCTGCCCAGTGACTCGATAATGCGCCAGGGGCCTACCATGTCTCCCGGCTTGAGGTGGTCCGGGTGAAGGGCGTCCGTCATGGGCGGGGGTTTCCTACTGCGCCAGAAGGTTGAAAGAAAGGCGCCGCTGGACGCTGGCGTCCTCCAGTTCCACGCTGAATGCTCTTCCGGTAGACCAGGGGGGCGCCTTCATCTCCAGCACCACCAGCCCCGCTTCGCCCGGCGCCAGCTGTTCCTGCTTCGTGTGCACGGAGAACACCTCCACCGGAGCACCTGTCGCGCTGGTGATGCGTGCCTTCCCCGCCACCCAGCGCTTCTGGCCGGGAAGGTTGCGCAGCCGGACAGCTATCAATGTCGAGGACGCGCCTTCGTAACCAATGCTCTCCACCACATGCAAGCCGCTCCCGTTTGCTGTGGCCTGCGTGATGAAGAACTCCAAGGGATTCATCTTCTTACCAAGCCACTCGGAGAGAACGAGCCCGGCGGGACCGCTTTCCGCGTACCGAGCCTTGAGTTCCTCCAACTCCGCTTCCTTCAGAGTGAGGGCCGCGAGCAGAGCCTCGGGGGTGTTCGCCCGCCTATCGATCTCCACCTTGCCATCCATCACGTCCGCCTTGGAGACGACGGCTAGGACGGCCTTCGTAGGAAGAGCCCTGTCCTTGAAGCCGACCTGCATGATGAGCCGCTCGCCCGGCCCCAGGTCTGTGAAGGGCTCAAGCGAGAGGATGCGATCGCCGACATCCACCCATTTGAAGCGGGTTCGATCCATCACGAGGCTGTCCCGGTCCAGGGGCCCGTTGAAAGCCACCGTGGTGAGGTTGCCCGCAGCCACGTACACCTCGGGGACGGGCTCTGCGGGCGTTGTGGGCAGCGCGGCGCGCCGATCCTGGCGCTGCCGAGTGGGAGGATGGGATTGGGCGGCGGCCCTGTTCGCCACCAGCAGAAGGGTGAGGAGTAGCCACCTCGTGAGTAGTACCAATGCAGCAGAACCTCCGAGGTCTCTACCCTAACAAATCTGCGGTATTGTGGTGCGACGCTGGTACTCCCTGGTGAGGACTACCCGGGCAGAGCTACATCGGCGCTCGTGCTCCTCCCGTGGGCCCTCTCTCAGCTGATCACGCCGCCCCCGTTACCGGCGCCACTCCCGGCTGGCGGAGAAGGCCGTGAAGGCGTCCTCCAGGCCTCCCCGCGCCGAGCCCTGCAGGTGGGGGAACGCGGACGTCACCAGGCCCGTGCCCGCACGCATGAGCGTCTCGAAGTCCCGGCGCTGGTGGCTGAAGGCCTCCGATGTCAGCGCGCCGATGCCGTAGCCGACCACGCGCATGTACTCGCGCGCCATGACCCACATGCGCGTCTCGCGCGTGGATAGCAGCTCCATGGAGTTGCGTCCGCCCGTGGTGCTCTCCTCCCAGTAGCGGAGCAGTCCCGTCCGCAGCGCGTCCATGTCCTCGCGCTGGATGGAGAACGCCTGATAGAGCGCAGAAGCCATGGCGATGCGCGTGCGCTGGGCGGACCGGCGGCGCTGCACGTACCGGCGCAGGGCGCGCGGCACGTTGTTGAGGCTCTCGCGCAGCGACTGCTGGAGCGCCATGGCATCGCTGATGCCCGAGGCCATCCCACTGGCACTCACCGGGTGGCAGCACCCCGCCGCGTCCCCCACCAGCACCACCCGGCCCTGCGTCACCCGCTGGGGCAGGCGCGTGTCATTCGAGGCCATCCGCGGGGTTTCCCGCACCAGCGCTTCCAGGATGGCGCCTCGCAGGGGCTGGGGCACGCCGTTGAGCAGCTCCGGGGAGGCGTGCAGCTGCTGCGCGGTCGAGCCCAGGGGGATGTCCACCATCACGCGCGCCACGCCGTCCTCAATGGCGTAGGCGAGCACCGGGGCATTGCCCCCGATGAAGATGTGCCCATGGCTCGCGTGGGGCAGGGCGCGCGCGTCCACCGTCACCCCCACCATGCTGGAGAGCCGCTCGTGCCGCTCCTGGATGCCCAGGAGCTTGCGGACGAAGGAGTTGCGCCCGTCCGCCGCCACCAGCAGAGGTGTGCGCACCTGCCGCCGTTCCCCACCGCGGACAACCGTGAACTCGACGCCCTCGGCATCGTTGCGATGCAGCTCGGTGAGCCGCGTCTTGCGCCACACGGTGACGCGCGGCAGCCGCTCGACGGCCTCCAGCAGGCTCGACACGAAGCGCGCGTGCTCCAGCGACAGCCCCCGGCTCGAACCGTTGTAGGTGAGCTGGGTGGTGCGCTGCTCGCGCCGGGTGTCCACGACGGCGAAGCCCAGGACGGGTTGGCCCGCGCAGGCCTCCAGGGCGGGCCCGAATCCCAGCGTGCGCAAGTCTTCCACGCCTGGCGGGTGGAGCAGCTCTCCGGCGAGCTGCTTGCCGCGGTCTTGCCCCGCATCCACAAGAAGAACTGAATGGCCCAATTGTGACAATGCCGCCGCGCTTGCACAGCCCGCCGGGCCTGCCCCGATGATGACCACGTCCGTATTCAAGAAGCTCCCCATAGCCGCTGCTCACTGCTATAGCGCAATTTTGCCCGTTCTTCTCCACGGGCGGCACATCATGAGCAACCCTGAAGCCTTCTGCCGCGAGGCGCTGCCCGAGGTCTCTCGGACCTTCGCCCTCAACATCCCGGTTCTCCCCGAGCCGTTGGATCTCGTTGTTACCGTGGGTTACCTTCTCTGCCGGATCGTCGATACGATCGAGGACGAGGCGACCTGCAGCGCCGCGCAGCGCGCGCAACTCCTCTCGCGCTTCGCCCACTTCGTGGAGCTGCCCGAGGGGTGGCGCCACGAGGTGCCGCGCTATATCGCCGAGGTCGAGCACTGGCTGAGGCCCTCCGTCCCGGAGCCCGAGGCGCGGCTGCTGCGCCGCACGGGCACCGTGCTGGAGACCTTCGCGGCCCTGCCCCGGTGGACCCAGCCTCCCATCGTGCGCTGCGTGCGCGCCATGGCCGATGGCATGGGGGATGTGAGCCGCCAGCTCGAGCTGGCCCCGCCCGCCAGTGGCCTGAAGGACCTGGAGGCTACATTGACCTACTGCTACTACGTGGCGGGCACGGTCGGAGAAATGCTGACGGATCTTTTCATTGGGTTTGCGCCTCAGCTCGCGCCCCAGGGAGAAGCGCTCCGGGCGCTGGCCCCTGCGTTCGGGCGGGCCCTGCAGCTCATCAACATCCTCAAGGATGTCCGCGAGGATTTGGAGCGGGGCTATTGCTGGCTTCCCCAGACCCTCATGTCGGCGCATGGGCTCACCGCTCCCACGCTCTTGAATCCTGAAAACCGGGGACGGGCGGTGGCGATGCACAACGAGCTCATCGCCGTGGCCCGGCGCGAGGCGGACCTCTCGCTGGAGTACGCGCTGCGCCTGCCCGTGGAGGAGCCGGGCCTGCGGCTGTTCTGTCTGTTGCCCCTGTTCTTCGCCGTGCTCACGCTCTCCCGGCTGGAGAACAACCCGGCCGTCTTCGAGCCCACTCCGGTGAAGATCAGCCGCGCCTCCGTGCAGGAGATCATCCTGCTCACCCAGCGCAACGTCGCGTCGGCTCCGGCGCTGCGGGCGATCTACCAGCAATGCCTGTCGGGGAACCTCCAGCCGGAAGCCCTGACGTCATGAGCGCCGCCCCCGAGGTCCGCGTCCCCCGGTCCGAGCCCATCATCCAGCGCGGGTTGGAGGTGCTGGCCTCGACCCAGGACGCGGAGGGCTCGTGGTACGGAGACTACGGCGGGCCGCAGTTCCTCATCCCTATCTATGTCGCCGGGTTGCACGTGATGGGGCGCGTCCCGGAGCCTGCGCAGCGCGAGGGGCTCGTGGCGTACCTGCGCCGCCACCAGAACGCCGATGGGGGCTGGGGACTGGATGTCGAGTCGCCCAGCCAGGTGTTCACCTCGGTGCTCAACTACGTGGCCCTCCGGCTCATGGGGGTGACGGAGGACAACACGGGGCTGAGAAGGGCCCGGCAGTGGTTCCTGCCCCGGGGCGGCGCGCTGGCCAGTGGCGCGTGGGGGAAGATCATCCTCGCGCTCCTGGGGCTGTACGAGTACCGCGGCCTGCAGCCGGTGCCCCCCGAGCTGTGGCTCCTGCCCGAGTCGCTGCCCTTCCATCCGTCCCGGCTCTGGTGCCATTGCCGCATGGTGTACCTGCCCATGAGCTGGCTCTATGGGCGCAAGGCCCGGGCCCCCGAGTCGCCGCTGCTCGCTTCGATCCGGCGGGAAATCTTCGACGGGGATTACGCGCAGGTGGACTGGACCGCCGCGCGCGAGCGCGTGTCGCCGACGGATGTCTATACGCCGCGCACGGTGTGGCTCAAGGCCGCCAACCAGCTCATGCTGGGCTATGAGCGGGTGGCGGGGAAGCAGCTCCGGGAGCGCGCGCTCGGCTTCGCGCTGGAGCAGATCCGCGCCGAGGATGAGGCGACGCACTACATCTGCATCGGCCCCATCAACAAAGTGCTCAACATGGTGGTGTGGCACTTCGTCAACCCGGAGGGGCCCGAGGTGCGCGCCCACCTGGAGCGGCTGCCGGACTACTTCTACGAGGCGGCCGACGGCATCAAGATGAACGGCTACAACTCCTCGGAGTTGTGGGACACGGCCTTCGCCGTCCAGGCGGTGGTGGCCACTGGCGCCTCGGAGGCCACCTGGCCCATGCTGGCGGAGGCCGCCCGGTTCATCGAGGCCAACCAGGTGCTGGAGGATACGCGCGAGCCCGCGCGCTTCTACCGCCACCCCAGCAAGGGCGGCTGGCCCTTCAGCACGAGGGACCACGGCTGGCCCATCAGCGACTGCACGGCGGAGGGGCTCAAGGCCTGTCTCGCCCTGGAGCCGCTGGGGCTCAACCGCGTGCCCGAGGCCCGGCTCCAGGACGCCGTGGGGTTCATCCTGTCCATGCAGAACCCGGACGGCGGCTGGGCCACCTACGAGCTTCAGCGCGGCCCCCAGCTGCTCGAGGTGCTCAACCCCTCGGATGTCTTCTCCACCATCATGGTGGACATCAGCTACGTGGAGTGTACCTCCGCGTGCGTGCAGGCCCTGGCCGCGTGGCGCAAGCACTCCCAGCGCCCGGATGCCCGCGTGGACGAGGCCATCGCCCGGGGCGCGGCGTTCATCCGGAAGATCCAGCGCGAGGATGGCTCGTGGGTGGGCTCCTGGGGCGTCTGCTTCACGTACGGGACGTGGTTCGGGGTGAATGGCCTGCTGGCCGCCGGGGCCTCGCCGGAGGACCCCGCGCTTCGCCGGGCCACGGCGTTCCTGCGCTCCTACCAGCGGTCCGATGGCTCCTGGAGCGAGGTGGTCGAGAGCTGCCGCCAGGGGCGCTGGGTCGAGGGCAAGGAGGGCCATGCCGTCAACACCGCCTGGGCGCTGCTGACGCTCGCGGCGGCGGGGGAGCAGGCCTCTGACTCCGCCCGGCGGGGCGCCCAGTGGCTGCGCGGCCGTCAGCAAGCGGACGGCCGCTGGCCGCCGGAGCCCATCGCCGGCATCTTCAACCGGACGTGCGCCATTCATTACGACGCCTACCTGCGGATCTTCCCCGTCTGGGCGCTCGCGGTGTGCGACAAGCGGTAGCCGTCCGCCGTACCGCCGGGAAGGAGCCAGTCCGCCATGTTTCGCGCGCTCGCGAGGGCCATCCATCACCACCGGGGGCTCGTGTTCGTGGCGAGCGCCGTGTTCCTCGCCCTGGCGGTGGCCGCCCTCGTGTACGGCGGCCGCCTCAGCACCGGCGTCATCGAGGGCACCGAGGCGGAGCAGGCCCAGCAGCTCGCGGCGGCCACCACGGTGGGCTCCTCCGACACCACCCTGGCCGTCGTCTTCCACTCGGACACCCTGCGCAGCGCCAGCCCCGAGTTCCAGGAGGCGCTGAAGGCCACGCTGGAGGCCGCCGCGAAGCTGCCCACCGTGGAGGGGGTGCTCTCGCCCCTGGGCGCGCCCAAGGCCGTGGCCGCGCAGCTCCAGGCCGGCACCGGGCATGACACCCTGGCGCTCGTCCGGCTCAAGGGGGACATCCGCGAGGCCACCCGGGCCTTTCCCGAGGTCCGCGCGGTGCTGAGCGCGGGGCCGCTCCAGGCCACCGTCACCGGGCGCATCGCCTTCATCGACGCGCTGAACCGGCTCCTGGAGAAGGACCTGCTGCGCGCCGAACTCATCTCCTTTCCGCTGGCGCTGCTGGTGCTGCTGCGCGTCTTCCGGACGTGGGTGGCCTCGCTCCTGCCGCTGGTGGTGGGCGGGCTCGCGGTGCTCTCGGGCGTGGCGGGCGTGTTCGTGCTCTCGCACGTCACCGACATGGCCCAGTACACCCTCAACGTCGTGTCCCTCATTGGCATGGGGGTGGCCATCGACTACTCGCTCTTCATCGTCAGCCGCTTCCGCTCGGAGCTGGAGCGGGGGCTGGGCACCCAGGAGGCGCTGGAGCGGACGCTCGACACGGCGGGGCGCGCGGTGGCCTTCTCGGGGCTGGCCGTGGCGGTGGGGCTCGCGGGGCTGCTGTTCTACCGGGGCTCGTACCTCAGTGCGATGGGCCTTGGCGGTGCGCTCGTCGTCGCCTTCGCGGTGCTGTTCGCGTTGACGGTGCTGCCCGCGCTGCTGTCCTGGCTGGGCCCCCGGGTGAACCGGGGCCGCGTTCCCTTCCCGCGCCTGTTCGAGCCCAAGGAGGGGCTGTGGAAGGGCGTGGCCACCTGGGTGATGCGCCATCCGGTGCTGGTGCTGGTGCCCACGCTGGCCATCCTCGTGGCGGTGGGCTTGCCCTTCCTGCGGCTCCAGCTGGCCGCTACCGACATCACCGCCCTGCCCGCGGAGACCGAGGCGCGGCGCGGCGCCGAGTCCCTGCGGCAGCTCTTTCCCCGGCAGGCCGCCAACGGCGTGCTGGTGGTGGTGCAGTTCCCCTCGGGCAGCGCCTTCACCGCCGAGCGCATGGGGGCGCTCTATGACAAGAGCCGCCAGTTCGCGGGCATTCCAGGCGTCCTCGGCGTCGACAGCATCGTCAACCTCAAGGAGAGCATGGACCGGGAGGCGTACCAGGAGCTGGCCGACTTTCCCGAGGACATGCTGCCCAAGGAGTTCAGCCAGGCCCGGGATGCGTACCTGCACGGCAGCGTGACGGTCATGCGGGTGCTCACCGAGGCTCCTGCCTCCAGCCAGGCCGCCCGGGACATCGTCGAGACGATCCGCAAGGACCGGGCGGTGGGGGAGGGACGGCTGCTCGTGGCGGGGCAGACGGCGAGCGACGTGGACGCGGGGCACTTCGTGCGCGAGAACACCCCCCGGGCCATTGGCTTCGTGATGGGGCTGATGTGCGTGGTGCTGTTCGTGCTGCTCGGCTCGGTGGTGCTGCCCCTCAAGGCGATGCTCATGAACCTGCTGTCGATCGCGGGTTCCTTCGGCGCGCTGGTGTGGATCTTCCAGGAGGGGCACCTGAGCGGCCTCCTGGGCTTCGAGCCCGGCCCCATCGAGCCCTCGCTGCCGGTGCTGCTCTTCTGCGCCCTGTTCGGCCTGTCGATGGACTACGAGGTGCTGCTGCTCAGCCGGATGCGCGAGGAGTGGGAGCGGACCCGCGACAACACCCAGGCAGTGGCCGAGGGGCTGGAGCGCACCGGGGGGCTCATCACCAGCGCGGCGGCCATCATGGTGGCCGTGTTCGCCGCGTTCTCGCTGGCCCACGTGGTGGTGGTGAAGGCCATGGGGGTGGGCATGGCCATCGCCGTGGCGCTGGATGCGACGCTGGTCCGCATCCTGCTCGTGCCCGCGATGATGCGCCTCTTCGGGGACTTCAACTGGTGGGCGCCGAAGGCCCTGGCGCGCTGGCTGTCATGGGCTCAGCACGCGCATGGGCCCTCGGATGGGCCGCCGCCCCGCTGAGCCCTACTGCCGCGCCTGCCGGTAGTCGCTCAGGGGCAACGGGCGGACGAGCTTCGTGCCCACGCGCAGCCAGAGCGTGCCGTCGTCGTCCACCGAGGCGCCCATGCTCCCGGCATTGAGCCGGTAGCGGAACAGCTCACCGTTGGCGGCCTTCTCCGTGGCGACGATCTCCAGGGGCGCGGGGTAGGGCGCGTTCGCCGCGCTGTTCAGCACGAAGAGCGCCTCGGGGAACTGGCCCCCGCCGCCCGATTGCACCTGGTTCACCACCAGCGCGCCCTCCGGGGTGAGGGGGGCCTGGTCCTTGTTCAGCACGGTGCCGGTGCTCGCATCGAGGATGAACACGTGCTGGGGCGCGATGGCCGCCAGGCGGGAGTTGTTGGCGAAGGGCACCGTGGCGACGATCTGCCGGGGCAGCACGGGAGGCTGCGTCCAGAACTGCGCGGTGCCCTCGCACCCGTCCGACTGCGTCTTGCAGGCGAGCAGCTCGGTGGCGGCCCCCTGGAGGCTGAAGGCCATGTACAGCAGGGTGCCGTCCACGCTGAAGGTCGCCGGGGGGCTCACCGTCGGGGTGATCTCCCCGCTGGCGAACTCCTTCATGAGGTACATCCCCACGTTGCCTCCGCCGCCCGAGCCATTCTGCGCCCCATAGCTGATCTTCGTCACCACGACCCGGGCCCGGCCGCTGGAGGCGCCCTGGTTCGTGATGGAGGCCACCAGGACGACGCCATCCGTGGTGGTCACGGGCGTGGTGATGGCGAACCCCGTCAAATCCAAGAACCGCCACTTGTAGGTCACCGGTGCAGTGGGAGTCTGGTGCCCAATGCGGTACACGGCCTTCTGTTCCCCGCCCGCGCCCGCGTCATAGATGATCGCATCGCCGTCCTGGCCCACCGCCAACAGGTCCAGGAGGAAGTCCGTCCGGCCGGAGACGTTCAGGTTCCGGTCGAAGGCGAAGGCGCCCGCGTTGGGCGTCCAGATCCACCGCTTGCCCGAGACCGGGTGGATGGAGGTGATGGCCGTGTCGTTGGTGCACAGGAACGGCATCCGCACGGACTTCTCCGTGATGACCGTGCCCGTCTTGGTGACCCGGTAGAGGTAGGGGAGTCCCGTCGCGTCGTTGCCGCAGCCGATGAAGCTGACGGAGCCGCCGCTGCCCTCGGCGACGAACTTGTCGGTCACCACCTGGGTGCCCTGGGGCGCGTCGTACACCTCCTCCACGGGGAAGAAGGTGACCGGCTGGGGCTGGGAGTAGTTCTCCAGCTTGTCGGTGCACACCACCTTCGCCCGGAGCGAGAAGTACCCCGCGATGCCCTTCGTGTACTTGAACTCGTTGCGCTGGATGTCCACGGGGACCAGGCCTCCACCGCTGTAGGCCACCGTCTTGATGTAGTTGTCCCCGTCGTAGATGGACAGGCTTTCGAGCTGGTCGCAGCCGGTGGCCCCCACCTGCACCGTCACCTTGGTGCCGACGACGTTGGTCTCGGTCACCGACAGCGTGGCCTGAGGGGGATCCTTGACCGGGGGCTTGTCATTGCCACCGCAGGCGGTGGCGAGGACAGGAAGGGACAGGAGGGCGGTGCGCAGGAGCGCCAAGCGGGTGAGGTCCGTCATGGGCCCCGACTCTACCCGCGCGGCGCCTTTGTGGCATCACCGCTCCAGGATGATGAACTCGACCCTCCGGTTGAGCTCCTTGCCGCGGGGCGTGAGGTTGGGGGCGATGGGGCGGGTATCCCCGAAGCCCTGCACCTCCAGGCGCGCCGCGTCGAGCCCCGACCGGGTCAGGACGTTGGCCACCGCCTGCGCCCGCTCCTGGGCGAGCTTCAGGTTGGCGGCCGGGTCGCCCTGGTTGTCCGTGTGGCCTTCAATGCGCACGCGCTGGAGCCCGTGGCGCACGATGGCGTCCAGCACCTCGGCCAGCAGGGGCTGGCTGGCCTCCTGGAGGACGGCCTTGCCCGGGACGAACTGGACCGGCTGCTGCAACTCCAGCTTGCTCGGCGTCACCGTCACCAGCGGCTTGCCGGGCAGGGGCTTCAGGTCGAAGGAGAGCTCCAGCGCGCCGCCCTCGGCCACGTCCATGTCGCGCGTCTGCGCCAGGTAGCTCGGGGCGATGACCTCCACCCGGTAGTGCCCCGGGGGCACCTCCAGCTTCGTGGGGGCGGAGGCGGACGTGGAGAGCTCCAGCGCCTTCGGGCCCTTCAGCCGCAGGGCGGCCGCCACCGGCTTCTTCTGGACGGTGGTGGAGAGCGTGAGGGTGGCCGGCCGGGCCATGGCCTCCAGCGACACCTCCACGACAGGAAGGGCATCGGGGGTGAGCGTCAGGTCGCGCTCGACGTGTTTGTAGCCCTCCTTCTGGAGGGCGAGCCGCACGGTGATGCCGCTCGGCAGCGGATAGGACAGGAAGCGCCCCGTCTGCGGCTCCGTCGCCACCGGGGGCAGGCCGGAGCCCGGCACCAGCACGAGCACGCCCGGCAGCGGCTGGCGCGTCTTGGCGTCTATCACCACCCCGGACACCTGCACCGTCCGGGGGACCATGGACACCGCCACGGGCTTCTCCCGCACGGTCTCGATGACCCGGGTGGCGCCCGCGCGGTGGAACGGGTCCACCGTGTAGGAGGCCCCCAGGAAGACGTTCACCGGAGGGGTCGCCGGGACGCCCAGGCCCACCGTGCGCGAGAGGCCGAACTCCGCCCCCACGCTGAAGGTGACGTCCTTGAGGGCGGTGACCTTGGCGCCCAGGCCGAACGTCTTCTGGGCCGCGCTGAGCGCGGAGACGGTCCGTCCATCCGGGGCGATCAGGCCCCCGTCCTCCACGCCCAGCGGGGAGGCCAGGTTGAACTCCAGGAACGGGGTGAAGGCGCGCAGGGGGGCCTCCACGCCGAGCCCGAGGCTGAAGCGGTGGTAGCGGTTGACGCCCAGCCCGTACTCCTCGGAGGCATTGAGCGTGCTGGGGCCCGCCAGGTCCCCCGTCCCGTCGAAGAGGAAGCCGAGGTTGCCGTGGACGCGCAGCAGCGGGAACTCGGGGCGGATCTGCGGGACGTCATAGGTGGCGATGAGCCGCGGCGCGAAGCCGAAGGCGTACCGGTCCACGTCCTGGTTGCCCACCCCCGAGAACGTCAGCAGCCGCAGGTCGGCGCCCGCCCACAGGCCCGGGATCCACTGCTTCGTGCCACGGGCGCCCAGGGTGAGGTCCCCCAGTGACTGGATGAGCTGGGGCGAGGCGCGCGAGTTGGTGTTCGCCGTGACGGTGTAGGCGGTGAACACCTCCAGGAACTCGAACGGCGCGTAGGCGAGCGCGAAGCTGCCCGAGGTGCGCGTGTGGGCGGCCCCCTGGACCGGGAAGTCGCCGTTCTGGAAGAACTCGCCCGTGAGCGAGAAGCGCAGCAGGCGGGGCGTGCCGAGATCCGCCCCCGCCACGCGCAGGAGCCCCACGCCGCCCACGGCACTGGCGGTGTGGCGGAGGTTCCGGGCGTCGATCCATCCGTTGTGCAGGGTGGCGGGCGTGTGCGGCTCGCCTCCCGGGAGGATCCGCTCCTGGGTGGAGACGGTGGTGGCCTCCGCCGTGGGGGCGGGCGAGGGGGCGCTGGGCGCCTCGGACGCTGCTCCGGCCGCAGGTGTGGAAGTGGAAGGAAACGTACTCCACGCGTCCGTCCCCTGCGCATGGGCCAGGGACGTAGCGAAGCACGCGGTCAAGGCCGTGGCGCGCCAGAAACGGCCCGGCGGGAAGATTCGAGGGGAATGCACGGGGGCGAGTATACGCTGCATGGCAACCCTCTCAATTTTGGTGAGTCGTCCGCAGGCGGGTCTGCTGGTTCGCGGGCGGATTCAACGGCATGATTCGACACAACCCCATGAAGGTTCACGCACTGAACGGCTTGGATCCACTCCCTCGCGGAGCCGCTGACGGCTCCCCCTGTCGAGGCACGCTTTGAGCGCCGGGATGTCACCAGAGCAGCGCGGCCGTGTCCTGGTGGTGGGCGCCCGCACGGCGCGGGAGTCCCTGCTGGCGCGGCTGTCCGAGAGCGGCTTCGAATGTGCCGCCGCCGAGGATGTGGAGGGCGTGCCGCAGGCGGCCACCAGCCTCCAGCCCGAGGTCATCCTGCTGGCCACGGCGGCCAAGCAGGCCGCGGAGACGCTGGAGGGCATCCGGAGCATCGCCCAGCTGCGGCATGTGCCCGTGCTGGCGGACGTGTCGCGCTCACGCTCCAGCGAGACGCTGAAGAAGCTGGCGGTGGATGGCTTCATCCGGGGCTCCGAGGAGATGGTGCCCCGGGTGGAGGCGGCGGTGCGCGCCGGGCGCCTGCGCGAGAGCGAGGAGCGCACCCGGCTGCGCATGGGGATGTTGCTGGAAATCACCCAGGCGGCCACCAGCTCGCTGGAGATGGAGGAAATTCTCCACATCGCCGTGGACAAGGTGGGCCGCGTCACCGGCTCGGACCGCTGCTCGGTGGTGCTGGTGGAGGGCTCGCACGCGCGCACGGGCACGGTGGTGGCCACCCAGGAGAACCCCTCCCTGGTCCACCTGGAGATTGAGATCGCCCGCTACCCGGAGCTGCGCCGGGCCCTGGAGACGCGCCAGGCGGTGCTCATCGAGAAGGCGGAGAATGATCCGCTGATGGCCGATGTGCGCCCCAGCATCCTGCCCCTGGGGGTGAACTCCATCCTGGTGCAGCCGCTCATCTGCCAGGACGACCTGCTGGGGGCGCTCTTCCTGCGCCATTCGCGCCCGGACTCCACCTTCGGCCCGGATGAGCAGCAGTTCGCGCAGGCCGTCGCGGGCGTGCTCGCCAACGCCATCCGCAACTCCCGCCTGCACACCGCCGTCAAGCGCAAGCGCGAGGACCTGGAGCTGGCGTACGTGGAGCGCTACCGCGAGCTGACGGACGCGAACCGCCGCCTCAAGGAGCTCAACCGGCTCAAGGACGAAATCATCGCGGTGTGCAGCCACGATCTGCGCGCCCCGCTCCAGGTGCTGCTGGGCCATGGCCGGCTGCTCCTGGAGAGCCCCATCAACGCCGAGCAGAAGCAGTCCACCGAGGCGATGATCCGCCAGGGCCGCAAGATTCTCGGGCTCGTCGAGTCGCTGCTGGAGAAGGGCAAGGGCGAGGCGGCGCGGCTGTCCATCGAGCCCCGGCGGCTGGACATGGCGGTGCTGTGCAAGGAGAGCACGCACGAGCTGAACATCCTGGCCTCCCAGCGCGGGGTGACGCTGCGCGCCGAGGCGCCCGAGAGCCTGATGCTCATCGGCGACGAGGTGAAGCTGCACGAGGTGCTGCAGAACCTCATCACCAACGCCATCCACCACGCGAAGGACTCGGGGCGGGTGACGGTGCGCGCCCTGCGCCTGACGCGGCCGGATGGGGACGCGGTGAAGATCACCGTGCAGGACGACGGCTCGGGCATTCCCCCGGACGAGCTGCACCTGGTGTTCGACCGGTACCGGCACGGCCCGAAGGGCACGGGGCTGGGGCTGGCCATCTGCAAGGAGTTCGTGGAGCTGCACGGCGGGGAGATCTGGGCGGAGAGCCCCCCGGAGGGCGGCTGCACCTTCGTCTTCACGCTGCCCATGGCGCAGGAGGCGCCGCGCAAGGCCCAGGCGCAGGCCAAGGTGGAGCCCGTGCAGCCGCGCGTGCTGGTGGTGGAGGACGAGGCGGAGATCGCCGCGGTGCTCGCCGAGGTGCTGCGCTCGCGCTACCGGGTGGAGGTGGCGCGCGACGGCCAGGAGGGCCTGGCCCGGGCACGCTCCATGCGCCCGGAGCTGGTGGTGATGGACGTGTTCCTGCCCAAGCTGGATGGGCTGGAGGCCACGGTGGCGCTCAAGTCCTCCTCGGACACGGCGCACATCCCCGTCATCCTCCTGTCGGCGCACCAGGGGGTGGCCGAGAAGGTCCGCGCGCTCAACCTGGGCGCCGTGGACTACATGAGCAAGCCCTTCAACGCTATGGAGCTGCTCAACCGCACCGAGCGCGCGCTGAAGTCCGTGGCCGAGCGGGAGCCCGAGCGGGCCGCCGCGGTGACGCTCCGCTCCGGCAGCGATCCGGGCACCAACCTGTACGACAAGCGCGGGCTGATGGCGAAGCTGGAGGTGGAGGTGGCCAAGGTGCGGCGCTACCACCGCCCCATGAGCGTGGCGGTGCTGCGGCCCGAGCGCCCCCAGACGGACGTGCCCCGGGGGGCGGCGGATGTGCTGCGCAAGCGGCTGCGCCCCCTGGATGCCGTGGCCCACATGGGCTCGGGGGTGTTCTGCGTCATGCTGCCCGAGTGTGATGCTGAGTCCGCCCGGACCGTCATCCAGCGGCTGCTGCCCGAGCTGCAGACGTCCTCCGGGCTTGCCTACCAGCCGGCGGTGGCGGACGTCAGCCAGGACAGCGATCCGGTGGACCGCATCCTGGACAAGCTCGGCGCGCCGCTCGTCTAAGGGCTCGCCCGTGCCAGGCGGGGGGCGGCGCGCTAGAATGGGTTTCCGCGTGCGCCCCCTTCGCCTCCACCGAGCCGTGCCGCTGTGGGTCCTGGTGGGCCTGTCCGTGTCCGCGTCCGCGGCGCCCGGGCGGCGCCCCTCCGTGGACCGGGAGGCGATGCGCGAAGCCATCAACGCCCGGGAGGGGCAGGAGCGGTATGCCTCCCCGGCCAGCTACGCGCACTTTCTCCAGTCCCGGCGCCTGCACCACTCCGGGGCGCACGGGGCCGCGGTGGATGAGCTGCGGCTGGCTTTGGCCACGGACGAGGGCAACCCCTACCTCCTCACCCAACTGGGCGAGGAGTACGCCCGGCTGGGTGAGCTGGCCAAGGCCGAGCGCGAGCTGCGCCGGGCGGTGGAGCGCTCGCCCCGGTACTACCCGGCGCACGTGCTGCTCGGGCGCATCCTCCTGGAGGGCAAGCGCTACACGCGGGCGCGAATGCACCTGCGCCGCGCGGTGGGCCTGCGGCCCCGGGAGCCCGAGGCCTACTGGGCGCTGGCCCAGGCGTACCTGGAGACGCGCGAGCCGGACGAGGCGGTGAAGGTGGTGGAGGCGCTGGCCACGGCGCTGCCCGGGGAGGCCTCGGGCTACCGCCGCCTGGGGCTCGCCCTGGCCGAGCGGGGGGATCGCTCCCGGGCGGAGCGCCTGCTGGTGCGCGCCACCGAGAGGGACCCGGGCGATGGGGAGGCCTGGGTGGCGCTGGCCCGGCTGTACGAGTCCGCGGGGCAGCTCGCGAGTGCCGAGGAGGCGTTCTCCCGCTCCCTCGAACAGGATGCGGACAACCGGGAGGTGCTGCTGTCGGCGGGGCGGGTGGCCCTCAAGCAGGGCTCGGCCACCCGGGCCCGGGCGTACTTCGACCGGCTGCTGTCCCTGTCGGACGATCCGGAGCTGACGGTGCGGGTGGCGTTCGCCTTCCTCGCCTCGCGCGAGACGGCCGCCGCGGCGGAGGTGCTGGACACGGCCCGCCGGGGCACATCCCTGGAGCCGCGCATCTCCTATTATGCGGGGCTCGTCCACGAGCGCAGGCGCCGCTACGCCGAGGCCGCAGCGGCCTATGGCGAGGTGCCGGAGACCTCCGAGCTCTTCGAGGAGGTGCGCATCCGCCGCGCGGGGTGCCTCTCCCGGGTGGGGGCGCATGCCCAGGCGCTGGCGCTCTACCAGCAGGCCCTGAAGGACGGCCCGGAGGACGCGGCCCTGTGGGTGCAGTATGCCCGGGCGGTGGAGCGGGGTGGGGCGCCCGCGCAGGCCGAGGCCCTGCTGAAGGAGGCCCTGGCGAGCACCCCTTCCGCCGAGCTGTACGAGGCGCTCGCCGCCACCCGGCAGCGCCAGGGGCGCCCGGCCGAGGGGGTGGCGGTGCTGCGCGAGGCGCTCGCCCAGCGCCCCCGGGACGAGGCGCTCCTGTACGCGCTGGGGGGGGCCTATGAGCAGCAGGGCCAGGTGGACGGGGCGCTCGCGCAGATGCGGGCCGTGCTGCGCATCAACCCGGACAACGCCTCGGCGCTGAACTTCCTGGGCTACATGCTGGTGCTGCATGGGCACGACGTCCAGGAGGCGGAGCGGCTGGTGTTGCGCGCGCTGGCGCTGCGCCCGGACACCGGGGCCTTCCTCGACTCGCTCGGGTGGGTCTACTTCCGGCGCAAGGAGTACCAGCGCGCGGTGGAGACCCTGGAGCGCGCCACCCAGCTGGAGCCCGAGGAGCCCGTCATCCTCGAGCACCTGGGGGATGCGTACCGGGCGGCCTCCCGGCCCACGGACGCGGCGGCGGCCTGGCGCCGCGCCCTGGAGGTGCTGACGCTGGATCCCGAGGCCGCCGAGCTGCCAGCGCAGCGTCAGGGGCTGGAGCGGAAGCTGAAGATGCTGTCCACGGAGCCGCCGGGCCGCTAAGTTCCGGGCCCGATGGCACGCCACGACGAGGGCTTCTTCAGCGCGAAGGACCAGCTCCGGTTGCTCTGGACGCTGGATGTCCCGGAGGACGCCCCCCGCGCGCACGTGCTGCTGGTGCACGGCTACGGCGACCACATGCAGCGCTACCGCTTCGTCACGGACGCGCTGGTGGCCAGCGGCTTCGCCGTGCACGGCTTCGACTACCGCGGCCATGGCCGCGCCGAGGGGCGCCGGGGCCACTGTGTGCGGTGGCCGGAGTACCTGGACGACCTGGCCCTGGCCTGGGAGCGGGTGGGCAAGGCGGCGGGGACCCAGAAGCGCTTCCTGCTCGGCCACAGCCACGGCGGGCTGATGGTGGCCCACTTCCTGGAGCAGGGCGCCGGGGGCGTGGCGGGCGCGGTGCTGTCAGCCCCCTACTTCAAGCTGGCGCTGGCGGCCCCGGTGGCCAAGCGGGCCGGGGCGCACGTGGGCAACTGGGTGGTGCCCGCGCTGCGCATCAAGAGCGGGCTCAAGCCGGAGGACCTCAGCCGGGACCCGGAGGTGGTGCGCATGACGCGCGAGGACCCCCTTTACATCGACACCGTCACCCCGCGCTGGTTCGTCGAGTCCAGCAAGGCTCAGACCGAGGCCCTGGCCCAGGCCAATCGCGTGACAGCACCCATTTTCATCTTCTGCGGATCCAACGACGGCGTGGCGGCCCCGGCGGGGGCCCGCGGCTTCTTCGAGGCGGTGGGCGCGTCCGACAAGAAGTTCAAGGAGTATCCCGGCATGTTGCACGAGCCGCTCAACGAGCTGGGGCGCGAAGAGGTGTTCCGGGATATCTCCGGCTGGATCTCCGCCCATCTCTGACATAATGACGGCCGTCTTCTACGCGAATGGCGCTCCCGAGGGTCACCACCGCATGGCACAGGGCGAAACGGGCATCATCGGCAAGGGCATCGTCATCAAGGGCAGCCTCACCGGCGGCGGCGATCTCGTCATCGAGGGGCGGGTGGAGGGGCAGATCGCCCTGAAGAACCACCTGACCATCGAGGGAACCGGCAAGGTTCAGGCGGACATCCGCGCCGAGGAGCTGACCATCAACGGCGAGGCAAGCGGCAACATCGACGCCTCGACGCGGGTGTCCATCAACACCTCGGCGAAGGTGGCCGGCGACATCAAGGCGCCGCGCATCGTCATCGAGGATGGGGCGGTGTTCAATGGCTCCATCGAGATGGAAGTGAAGCTGCCGGACGACATCTAGCGTCCCGTCGCGGGACGCAGCACAACCCTTCGGAGGGGTGCAACACTCATGGCGAATACGGTCATTGGCTCGAGCATCGTCATCGACGGGGAGATCTCCGGCGACGAAGACCTGGTCATCCAGGGCACGGTGAAGGGGAAGATCTCCCTCAAGGAGAGCCTCTACGTGGAGGGCAGCGGCGTCGTCGAGGCGGACATCGAGACGCAGAACGTGGAGATCGCCGGCCGGGTGACGGGCAACATCGTCGCCAGCGACAAGGTGGAGCTGAAGACGGACTGCCGCGTGGTGGGCGACATCAAGGCCCCCCGCATCCTCATTGCCGACGGGGCCTCGTTCAAGGGCAACGTCGACATGGACCAGAAGGAGCGGTGACGCGTGGCGACGGCGAAGGATCTGACCGGCGCGTCCGGGGACAACACGGTGGTGGGGCCTTCCATCCTCATCAGCGGCAGGCTCACCGGCGATGAGGACCTCACCGTCCGGGGACGGGTCGAGGGCGAGCTGACGCTCAGCAAGACCCTCATCGTGGAGACCACGGGCGTGGTGAAGGCCAACGTAGCCGTGCGCAACGCCATCATCAGCGGCGTGGTGGTGGGCAACATCAGCGCCACCGAGAGCGTGGAGCTCACCCGCGAGGGCCGCATGGTGGGGGACATCCACTCCCCGCGCGTCATCATCGTGGACGGCGCTAGCTTCCGGGGCCGGGTGGACATGGGCGAAGTGGAGCCGGGCCGCGTGCCCGCCTCGCGCCAGAGAGCAGGCAGCATATGCTGGGGGCCCGCATGGCCTTCTCCCCTTCCCCCAGTCTCGACGTGGCCACGC
>NZ_JAHXBH010000054.1:0-21693 GCF_020103775.1 Allostigmatella hybrida | reverse complement strand
GGAAAGCCTTGAGAACTCTCCACTTATCGGTCGGTCGCTACGCGGTGTTCCCTCTACCCGTGATCGATCCGGGCTAGAGCGGGAAGTCCGGGGGCGCCGGGAGGGCATGCCGGGGCAGGCGCACGGTGAAGAGGGTCCCCTGTCCCTCCCGGGAGGCCACCGAGACGGTGCCCCCGTGGGCCTGGGCGATCTGCTGGACGATGAAGAGGCCCAGCCCCAGGCCCGAGGTCGGGTGGGCATCCCCCGCCACGGCCCTCCGGAAGGGCTCGAAGATGTTGGGCAGCAGGGCCGCGGGGATGGGGGGCCCGTCGTTGTGGACCTCGAGCTGGAGCGTGTCCCCCTGGTCGGTGAGGGTGAGCGCCACCGGGGCGTGGGCGGGGCTGTAGTCGAGCGCGTTCTTGCCCAGATTGTCCAAGAGCTGCGTGAGCCGGTCCGGGTCCCACGTCCCCTGGAAGTCCCCGTCCGCCCGCAGCCGCAGCTCCCGGCCCGGGTGGCTGATCTCCAGCTCCTCGATGACCTGGCGGCACAGGTGGCGCAGGTGGCTGGCCCGCGGGTGGACGGGAATGCCGCCGCCCAGCCTGCCGCGGGTGAAGTCGAGCAGCTCGCCAATCATGCGCACCATGCGCTCGCCGCTGGTCACGATGCGCCGGGCCACCTTGGTGTGGTTGGCATGCACGCCGTCGGCGCGCAGCAGCGCATTGGCGGACAGGAGGATGGCGTTGAGCGGGTTGCGCAAGTCGTGGGAGACGACGCCCATGAAGCGCTCGCGGAACTCCGCCGTCTTGCGCAGCTGCTCCTCCTGCTGCTTGCGCTCGGTGATGTTGATGATGACGCAGCCGAGGCCGAGCAGCTCCCCGGCCCCGGTGCGCACCGGGAAGGAGTCCACCACCCAGTGGTGCAGGGGGCCCAAGGGGGTGCCCGCCTCCGGGCCGCTGAACTCGAAGCCGCGCAGCGCCTCGCCCGTCTCCAGCACCCGCCGCAGCAGGGGCTCGAAGCGGGGCGCGTACCCGGGGATGACCTCGGCCACGGTCTTGCCCAGGTGCTCCTCCACGGAGTGGCCATTGGAGCGGGCCAGGGACGCGTTGACCCGCACGTAGCGCAGCTCCCGGTCCAGGAACGCCATGCCCATGGGGGCCGCCGCGAGCATCAGGTCCAGGAGCGCCAGCGTCTCGGTGCGCTCGCGCTCCCGCTGCAGCCGCTCCGTCTCGTCGCGGGCGGTGAGCACCGCGCCGGCCAGCGCGCCGTCCGGCCGGCGCAAGGGGGACGCGGTGCCGCTGAAGGTGCGCATCACCCCATCCTTCCGCCGCGCCTTCCACCGGGCATCGGTGACCACCTCGCCCTCAAGGGCGCGGCGGATGAAGAACTCGCCCTGCTCCAGGGGCTGCTCGTCCTCCGTGAGCTGGCCGCCCACCTCCTGCCATGCGGAGGGGCCCACCTGCTTCAGCCCGCAGCACTGCTGGCGCTTGGCCTCGGCGTTGACGATGCGCACCACGCCCTGCGCATCCGCCATGATGATGGCCTCGCCGCTCTGCTCGATGATGAGGTTGAGCAGCTGCTTCTGCGCCTCGGCCTCGGCCCGGGCCTCCTGCTCGCTGTCGGCGAGCCACGCCTGGACGAGCAGGCCCGTGGCGCGGCTCACCATGGCGCGGAAGAGCAGCTTGTCCTCGTTGGAGAACTCGAAGGCGGTGCGGCTGCCCATGTGGGCCACGCCGATGACCTCGCCGCCGTACATCAGCGGCACCCCGTAGAGCGCGCGCGTGCCCAGGGTGCGCAGGGCCCCGCTCTTCACCAGCGGATCCGTGGCCGCCGAGCGCACCTCCAGGGGCCGCTGCTGGGCGGCGATGCGGCCGGCGAAGCCCTCGCCCACCTTCATGCTGAAACCCTGGGCCATCGTTTCGCCCAGGCCCACCGAGGCGCGCACCTGCAGGGTGTCATCCTCGCACAGCAGCAGGGTGACGCTGTCCACCGCCTCGGTGGTCTCCAGCATGACGCGCAGCAGCTTGGGCAGGAAGGTGTCCAGGTTCTCGGTGCCGAGCGCGGCCTCGGAGATGCGGTCGAGCGCCACCAGCGTCCGCTCGCGCGCCTGGGCATACCGGGAGACGGCGGCGGCCACGGCCTCGTCGAACGTCCGGTTGAAGGACACCATCTCGCGCATCGCCAGCGCCATGGACTCCGCGCCGCCCGACTTCACGTAGTCGCCGTAGAAATGGAGGATGCAGGCCCGGAGCTGGGCGTACTCCTCGGCGACCTCGTCCAGGTCGTAGCCCGAGTCCAGCCGGTCCAGCGCGTGGAGCTTCGGCATGTCATCGAGCGAGGCGCTGCCCCCCGTGTGCACGGTCTCCACGACGTTGGCGATCCGCTCCAGCAGCTCCGGCAGGTGGTCCAGGAGCCGGGGCCGTGACAGCCCCTGGGCGTGGGGAAGCTGGCGGACCGACTGCTCCCAGTCCTTGAGGATGTGAGCGCGCTGGGTCCGGATGAACGCTCCCAGGGGCAACTGCGCGGGGGGCACGTGGGAAGTCTCGTTTTTATCCATGGACAGGCGTGTGAACACGCACCCCAGGCCCATTTGGCAACCGCTTGGGGCTCCGGGCTTTAAAAGGGCCTCGTCTGGCTGGAGGGCTTCCAGGGGAGGGGGGCTTGACTCGGCAGACTGCTTCACGGAAGGGAACAGGATGCGCTCCTTGCTCATCCCGACCGTTCTTCTCGGAGGCGCGCTTGCCGCGCGCCCCGCCCTCGCCGAGCTGCCGGACTACACCTTGCAGATTCAGGCGCGGATCAACCTGGCAGGCAATCCGTCCGGGGCCTACAACCTGGAGCCGGGCAACCTGCTGCCCGGCAGCTACCACGTTCCGCTCACGCTGGACCGTCAACTGGCATTCCGGCTGTCCATCACCCCCGAGGGGCGCCGCGCCCTGTGGTGGGGCCAGAACGGCGTGGGCTCCCGCATCTACCTGCTGCCGGAGCTCGGCGAGGACACGCTGTCGAGCGACCCGGGCCTCAACGCGAAGGGCGACCTCGCCTTCGCAGTGACCTACTCTTCCAGCAACGGCATCTACCTGCTCAACGCGTCGGACCCAAGCCGGGTGACCCTCGTCCGGGATCCGATCGGGGCGAACAGCTGGGACGCGTTGGATCTCAACGAGGCGGGGCAACTGGGCTTTCGCGTCAGCTTCTCGGGGGTGGGCCGCGCCTACGTGCGCCTGAACCCCCTGGCCGGAGGAGGCTTCACCACGGAGTACCTCGCCCGGGAGCAGGGCGTGGATCCGGCGAGCCCCTTCTTCTACCTCTACTCTCCCGGCTTCAATGACCAGGGACAGGTGGCGGGCGTGGCGGACCGAGTGTCCGCGGGCGCTGGGGTCCAGGAGCTTCGGGTGTGGACCTCCGAGGGGAACTCCCAGCGCATCGCCGCGTCAGTGGCGGTGGACCCGGCCTCGCCCATCTACGGCTTCGCCGCGGTGCAGCCGGCCCTCTCCAACACGGGCCAGGTGGCCTTCCTGGGTACGTACCGGGACCCCGGCGGGAGCCGCTTCACCACGCTGTGGCTGTGGGATGGCACTGCCCTGAAGGTGCTGGCCCAGAACGGGAAGGATGGCATCAAGGAGGTGGAGTTCTTCCCTCCCGACATCAATGACCAGGGGCTGGTGGTCTTCCGGGCCTTCGACAGCGCGGGGATGCGCGCGGTGTGGGTGAGCGACGGCGAGACGAAGAAGCGCGTGGTGTCCGAGCACGACATCATCCCGTCGGACCTCGGGGAGGCCCGCGTGGACCAGGAGACGGCCACCTCGCCGGTGTTCGGCGGCTCGCCCAAGCTCAACGCCCGGGGGGATGTCACGTTTGTCGCGGGACTGGCCCCGCCGGACAACAACCAGGAAGAGTGGGGCTCCGGCATCTATGTCGCGCAGTCCTCGCTGCCTCCGCCGGGCTCACCGGACGGCGGCACGGACGGGGGCACGGACACGGATGGCGGCCCGGCCCCGGATGGGGGCACGGACGCGGATGGCGGCCCCGGCCCGGACGGCGGCACGGACCTGGATGGCGGAGAGGAGGGCGATGGTGGGGGGCCCTCCGAGCCGCCGGATGCGGGCACGGATGGGGGCTCGGTTCCCACGCCGGACGCGGGGAACGGCGAAGGGGACCTGCCGGAGTCCGAACTGGCGACAGGCGGCTGTGGGTGCCAGTCCGGCTCGGCGGCGCCGCTCGGGCTCTGGATGGTGCTGGGAATGACGCACCTGCTCGCAGTGCGCCGCCGCCGCTCACGGTCCGTGCGTCCCTAGACAGTGTGAAGCCAGACATGGGATGGAGGGAGGCGACACCTTCCCCCATGGAGCGTCGAGACGGATGGCCCGTACCCATTTGATGAGCCTGGTCCTGAATGCATTGCGTACTGCCCGGAGGGCGAACGCCGCCGGGGTGCCGGTGGCCGAGTACGCTGCGATGCAGCATGAGCGCTCCCGTTTCAACCGACGCTCCTTCCTCCACCTCACGGCCGGGGCGGCCGGGGCCGCCACGCTCGCGGCCTGTGGGGAGGATGGCAACCCCTCTTCGCAGGACGTGGTCATCGTCGGCGGAGGGACGGCGGGCCTGCACTGCGCGTACCGGCTGAAGCGGCTGGGCGTCGAGGCCCAGGTGTACGAGGCCTCGAAGCGCGTGGGCGGCCGGATGTTCACCGCGCGCGATGTGTTCCCGGAGGGGCAGACCTGCGAGCTGGGCGGCGAGCTCATCGACACGGGCCACGTCACGCTGCACGACCTGTCCGAGGAGCTGGACATCGAGCTGGTGGACTTCGCGCAGGAGGACCCGGCGCTGTCCCGGCTGGTGGCCCAGTTCGACGGGAACCAGCTCACCGACGCGCAGATCCTCGAGGGGTTCGCGCCCATCGCGGAGCGCATCGACGCGGCCCTGACGGTGCTGGAGGATCCGGAGGAGTACATCACCTACCGGACGCCCAACGGGGCCCAGGGGCTGGACCAGCTCTCGCTGCGGGCGTGGATGGACCGGGAGGGCATTCCCGCGTCGGATCCGGTGCGCAAGCTCATCGAGCTGGCCTACGTGGGCGAGTTCGGCATGGAGACGGATGTCTGCAACAGCCTGAACCTGCTGACGTTCATCTCCACGGACACCACGCGCTTCGAGCTGTTCGGAGAGTCGGACGAGCGCTACCGCGCGAAGGAGGGCAATGATCTCTTCCCGCAGCGGTTGGCGGAGCGGTTGGCGCCGGGGCAGATCCACCTGGAGCACCGGCTGCGCGCGCTGAAGACGCTGTCGGATGGGCGCTACCAGTTGACGTTCGACGGCGCGGGGGGCACGCGGGAGGTGAAGGCGGACCACGTGGTGCTGGCCCTGCCCTTCACGGTGCTGCGGGACGTGGACCTGCAGGTGGCGATGCCGGCGGTGAAGCGCAAGGCCATCCAGGAGCTGGGCTATGGCACCAACGCGAAGCTGATGGTGGGCTTCTCCGCGCGGCCGTGGCGGGACACGTACCAGTCCGATGGCAGCACGTACACGGACGTGGGCTACATGCAGACGTGGGAGACGAGCCGGCAGCAGCCGGGGACCTCGGGAATCATCACCAACTTCACGGGCGGCCAGAAGGGCATCGACGTGGGGGTGGGGACGCCGCAGGAGCAGGCGGCGGCCTTCCTGGCGGGGTTCAATGAGGTGTTCCCGGGCGTGAGGGAGTCGGCCAACGGCGCGGTGGCGCGGATGCACTGGCCGAGCCACGAGTTCACGCGCGGCAGCTACTCGGCTTACAAGGTCGGCCAGTTCACGACGATCTCGGGCGCGGAGATCGAACGGGTGGGCAACCTGCACTTCTGCGGCGAGCACACGAGCCTGGATGCGCAGGGCTTCATGGAGGGGGCGGCCCTCACTGGAGCGATGGCGGCGGCGGAAGTCGCGGGCGACCTGGGGCTCCACGTGGAGGAGGCGATGGGGCCCGGGGCCCGCATCATGTCGCGGGCGCAGGCGGCGCGGGTACACGGGCGCTGGCTGGATGCGGCCCGCCGCGCCGCGAAGCGCCGCGCGGGCTGAGCCGTCCTGGGAAGGGGTCACACAGGAGACTCCGTTTTGACGCGACTTGGCACGTCGTAGGGACTCTGTGCGCTGGTGCTAGCATCCGCAGGAATGCTCCGTCAGCACATGCTGGGGTGGTTCCTGCTGCTGTGCATGGTGGGCCCGCAGTGGGCACACGGATCGGTGCCAGCCATCACTGCGTCGCAGGTGCAAGGCATCACAGACTCGGCACGAGCGAAGGTGCTGGCGCATCTGGCGCGCGGAGAACTGGCGGAAGCCATTCATGCCTACGAAGTGGCCATGGGGCTCAAGGCGCCGCTGTGGCTCACCGGTTTCAAGGCCGCATTCGACGCGAGCAAACAGGTGCCAGGCGCGTGCCAGGGTGTGGCGCGGAGCATCCACACCGTTTTCACCCGGTTGGGTGGTAAACCAGAGTACGTCGAACTCACGGCCCAGGTCGCGGACAGGCGGGCCTATGTCGAGATCGTTTTCCGCTTGGCGAATGGCAAGGACGCGCATGTCTCGAAAGCAGGGCTCCACGTCCTGGTCCGCATGAATGGCCGTGGCTACGACGCATATACCGGCGCCGCAGGGCTCCCCTGGGCCGACTATATGAGCCGACTTGCCGCGTTAGCGCCCATCGCTGTGAAGGTCGTGGAGTCACCATGAGCCAGGGACAACTCCCTCCTGCAGCAAAGCTCCCGCCTACCCGCGTTGCCGTGCTCCTCCAAATCCGGAGCGACATGCAGACACGCCAGTCACCGCCCTATCTGTACCTGGGTATCCCGAATACGGGTCGGCTCAGGTGTTTTACGGTTGGGTACTGGCATTGTACGTCTCATCTCGGCATGGATGAAGGTCAGGACCACCTGCTCGACTTGTGGTTGGATAAGGTAAAGAAGGCGTGGCCCCCTGAAGGTTGGGAGGAGGCCTACCTGCGGGAATGCGGTGGCGACCATACCCGCGCGGTCCGCAAGTACCTCGACTCCGTGGCCGAGTTCCGCAGCTTGTCACCCGAGGAACTCGCGGCCATGCCCATGAGTACCGGGGAGCGAAGTTGCCTGGGCAAACCGCCGTCATTCCAGCCGGCCTACCCCTCCGTGCCCACACTGGACGAGCTGATGGAAATCCGCCGCGTGGGCCGCATCCTCATGTACATCGGTGAGGCGCGCGTGGAGCGCATGGCCGGGTACATCGACGGCTACCGGCTGTGTCTCTCCCTGGCGGGCCTGAAGGACGAGGAGTACCTGCGCTTCGAGCGCTGGCTCCAGGACACAGGCCGCGTTCACCCGGGGCACACCTGGGAGGACGCCTTCCTTCAGGCAGCCCGGGGCGATCAGGAAGCTGCCATCCACCGGCTCCTCGACTGCGCCGCCGAGTTCCGCGCCCTGCCCGCAGCATCCTGACCTGGGCGAACCGGACTGGCCAGCCACAACACGAGGCGCTCGGCGGCGGCTTCCAGCGCCGCCCCCACGGTGGTGACGCGGCCTCCCAAGGGGACCTTCACTACGCGCACCTGACTCGTTTGGCCGAAGGTCGACAGGTTCAGCGTGGTCTCTTCCGGGACCGCCCCGAGGGCGGGCAGGACCAGGGCGCCCTGGTGGGTTCCCACGCACGCCAGATAGGTGACGAGCTGCTGGAAGTCCTCCGCGGGCGGCAGCCCCTCCGCGGGCAGCTTGTACTTGGCATCGATGACCAGACGCGCGTCCCCCCGCTCGATGACGACGTCCGGGATGAGGGTGAGCCGTCCCTCCGCGTCCAACGTGAGGGCTCGCTGCACATGGCACGTCACGCCGCGCGTCGCCGCCACCTGCACCAGGGCCCGGGTGACGGCCGCCTCGAACAGGGGCGCCAGGCGGACCACGAACGACGCGAGGGGATGGGGCCCCTGCATGGCCTGCACGCCGGTGCTCTCTATAAGGAGGTGGGCGAGCCCCACGGCGGGCCCGTACGCGGCGAAGCGGCGATCCGACGCAATGACCTTCTGCGCGGCCCGGACCTCCGCCTGGGCGTGCACCCCGTCCAGCGTGGCCGCCAGGGCGCTGGCGCGAGCCGACACGGCCGCGCCGAAGAGGCTGGCGCGCTCCAGCACCCGCAGCGCCGCGAGCAGCACGCGGTTGGGCGCCACGTCCCGGGTGAAGTCATCGTACCGGCACGTGAGCCGGTGACGGTGCGTGGGCGGCCGGGCGATGTCCCGGTCCACCCGCCAGCGCCCCCGGAGGACGGACTGCTCTGCCTCCTCCTCTTGGTAGCCGTGCACCCACCCGCCGCGCGCCAGCCGCTCCACGCGGCGCACGTAGAGCGAGCCCAGCAGCGGCAGCAGCTCCTGCGTCCCGGCCATGCCCACGAGGTCCTCGCCCCAGGACAGGCCCTTCGCCGCATAGTCCGCCAGCGCGAGCAGGTGCAGCGAGGGCACCTGGGGCCGCAGGTGCAGCACCCCGCCCGGAAGCGCCACCATCCCCGCCACCCCGTGCGCCCGCAGGCGGAAGCCTCCCGCGGAGGGCTCGGCCGAGAGCGCGGAGCCGAGGTGCGACTGCGCGGCGAGGACATCCTCGGCGGAGAGCGGCAGCTCGGCCCACTCCCACTCGGTGAGCACCCACGGCGTCATTCCGACATGTCCACGGGGCCGGGGCGCGCCGCGTCGAACAGCGCCCGCAGCTCCGGCACCACCTGCGGGGAGTCATAGAAGCAGTCCTCCAGCATCGGGGCGATGTCATGGCGCCAGATGCGCTCGACGCGCCCAGGGTCCAGGTCCTTGTCCATGAAGAACGAGTGGCCAATGCAGAACTCCCGGCCCGGCGAGCGTGCGATGCGGGCGTTCACCGCCTCCAGCCCCTGCACGGCCCAATCACAGACATCCGGCGCCACGTCCCACTTGAGCAGGTTGCGCCGCAGCACCTCCGTGTCCGGATCCATCCGCACGAAGTGGAACCGGCGGCGCAGCGCCACGTCGATCTGCGCGATGGAGCGGTCCGCGCTGTTCATGGTGCCGATGAGGTACAGGTTGGAGGGCAGCTCGAAGAAGTCCCCGGAGCCCGACAGCCGCACGCGCTCCTCCCGGTACTCCAGCAGGTAGAGCAGCTCGCCGAAGACCCGGGGGAGCGCCGCGCGATTGATTTCATCGATGAGCAGCACGAAGCGCTCGGTGGGCGAGGCCTGGGCCCGCGCCGCCAGGGACTTGAGGATGCCGGGGCGGTACTCGTAGCGCAGCCCGCCCGGCGCCTGGGCGTCCACCTGGGGCCGCAAGCCCTCCACGAAGTCCTCGTAGGAGTAGGCCGGGTGGAACTGGACGCGCTCGCAGCGGCTCTCGGCGCCCGCCTGGTACCGGGCCAGCTCGCGGGCGATGAACGTCTTCCCCGTGCCCGGAGGGCCATAGAGGATGAGCTGGCGCCGGTGCTCCAAGAGCGCGCACAGCTCCTCCAGCCGCTCCCGCCGCAGCGAGGTGGTGTGCAGGAAGCGCTCCGCCGGATCCAACGCCTTGGGCGGCGGCTGTTGATCCCACCGCGCCTTGAGCCAGTAGAGAAAGCGCCGCATGGCCTGGGGCGCGGGCAGGTCCGCCGTCCCCGTGACGTGGTGCGCCAGCGCCTCGCGCAGCGCATCGTTGGCGCGCACGGCCCGGGTGCCCGCCGGGAGCGAGCCCGGCAGCGGAGGCAGCCCGAGCAGCTCCATCATCCGCGCCTTCCCGGTGTCGCCCTCGTGGCAGTGAATGCCCAGGAAGCGCCCGGGCTGCACCACGGCCAGGCACTTCATGAGCACCGCCTCGCTCAGGCCCTTCACGGCGGTGGGCGAATCCTTGACGAGCGCGCGGTCGAGCCGCTGCTCCAGCCGGCCCTCGCCGTGCAGCACCTCGCGCAGCGTGGCCCGGAAGTGGCCCAGCTGCTCCTCGCTGGCCTCCAGGAAGAAGCGGTTGAGCGCGGGCAGGGGCCCGGTCGAGCCCAGCACGCCCAGCTGGTACACGGGCCGGAAGTCCTCCGGGGCGAGCGTGCCGAGTTCCTCCGGGGAGAGCATCCGCGCCCAGGCCTCGCGCTGGGCGGCCTCCCGGAGGTCCGCCTCGTCCGGAAAGCCGGAGGTGCGGCGCCACTCCTCCACCCAGGCCGCCAGGTCCAGCACGCGCGGGGCGCGGGACTCGGGGAGCAGGGACTCGGCGGGGAGGTACGGGGCGAGCACCTCTTGGACTTCGGGGTTGCGGTCGCGGATGAGCCGGGCCAGGTGGGGCAGCTCGTCGGCGCGGATGGGCAGAACCATGCCGCTGCGGGGAGAGGCCATCATCATCCCGGACAGCGTCGAGTGCGCCTGGATGGCGGCCAGCGGAATGGGCTGCGGCAGCACGTCCGTGAGGAACTCCACCTCGAAGCGCGTCTCCTCGCCCACCGGGATGGGCTCCGAGGCCAGCTTCCCCAGCCCCAGCACCTCCCGCACGGGGCTGGCCTGGTAGAGGAAGACGAGATCGCCCGGCTCGGCATCCCGGAGCCACTCGCGCGAGCCGCGCTGGAGGGCGCTCCACGTGCTGCGCCGGCCCTGGCGGATCTCCGCGCGGAAGTTGCGCTTGGAGAGCATGTTGCGGACGACCCAGGCGCCCACCTCCTCGTCGGGCTCGCCGCCCGCCTCGTCGCCCGGGGCCTCCTCCAGCTCCTCCACCTTGCGGCGGGCGAGGTAGCCGCCCAGCTTCCGGTCGCACAGCCAGTGGCAGAAGGCATCGAAGTGGTGGGCATCCTGGATGCCCAGGGGCTTGAGGCGCTCCTGCACGAAGCGCAGCGTGGCGGTGGCCTCCAGGTAGTGCTCCAGGCCCACGCTCACCTCGCGGGACTCGCCCCACAGCGCCAGGCAGAAGTGGGCCGTGCGCCGGCTCCGCGCGTTGACGGGCAGGTACAGGTCCGGCCGCAGCGCGTGCAGCGCGGGGCTGAGAAACCCCGAGCGGAAGCCCCGCGACAGCGGCGAGGCGGCGAAGGCCTCCAGGGCCGCGGCTTGAGGGCCTCGCTCCAGGGTGCGCAGCAGGCGCAGCAGGTGGCTGGCGATGTCCCGCCACGAGGCCGCGTCCGGCACCCAGCCCACGCTCTGGAACCAGGGCTGAATCTCCCGGTTGATGAGGGCCCAGAGCGTCGTCCAGGCGCCGCGCTGGCGGTTGTAGGGCGTGTCGCGGTGGGGCAGGAGCTTCATCAGCACCCGCTCCGTCACGTCCTCCCCGGCATCCGCGCGTCGGCAGATGTCCTCGAAGGCGGCCCGGAGGAAGGCCGCCTCCGTGGCATAGCGGGCCAGGTGGTCCTGCCCGGCAGGCTGGTGGATGAAGCGCTGGAGGAACTGGGCGATCAGCTCGGGCAGGGGAGGCAGGACGTTCACGCGGCGGGAACCTCCACGGCGGTCCGCCTGGCGCCCGGGCACGGGGCTCGCTCGTTCGAGGGGCAGGCAGGACGGAGGGGGTAGGACACACGGAACACTACCCATCAGGGCAGCCCGCGGCCATGGTTTTTGCGCCGTCCCCTGGGAGGGCGCTCAGGCCTGCTGGCGCAGCAAGTCCCGCGCGTACCACGCCAGCAGGGGCTGGGCGCTGGAGGCCGCGTGCCACAGTGCCATGCGGGCCGGGGGCGAGAGCTGGGGAAAGGCGCTCAGGGAGTTGACCGCCGCCAGGTGGAACTCCGTGTCGAGGGCGGTGTCATGGAGGATGCCCGCCAGCGTCTCCATAGCCGCCTCCTGGAAGGCCTTCACGGGCGAGCGGTAGAGCCGCGCCGCCGCCGCCACGCGCAACTCCGGGAGCGCCGTGTCCAGCAGGCGCACGAACAGGGCCTGGGCCTCGGGCCGCTGGTCGTCCAGGTCCCAGATGAGCCCCATGATGGCGCCGTGGATGGTGTGGCCGTCCTCGGCCAACCGGGGCAGCAGCACCTCGAGGAGATGCTCCGCGACGGACTGGAGCAGCCCGGGGGTCTTGTGGCACAGGCCAATGCCCGCGGCGGCCCGCAGCAACACGGCCAGGGGCTCGCCCTGCGTGGGCGGGCGCATCGCCTGGGCCAGCAGCCCCACCTGCTCCGGCGCCGCGGCGCAGATCCGGGCGATGGCCACCGCGGCATACTCCCGCTCGGAGGGGCTGCTGCCGGGCGCGAGGATGAACGCGAGCAGGGGCGCCATGGCCTCCTGCGCGTCCCCGTCATAGCCCCCCACCTCCCGCAGCGCCCGGGCCCGGGTCTCGGCGTCCGGGTGGCGCAGCTGCTCCACCAGCTCGCGCACCCGGGCGCGCCGGGCCTCGGGGTTGTCGGGGAACTCGGGCCGCGTCAGGTCCAGGTGCTGGAAGTCGGTGACGAGGCACACGGGCCGGCCGTCCTCGGCCAGCCCCCACCACGAGGACTGGGCCCGGGGGTAGCGCGGGGGCAGGGTGCACCGGCCCGGCGAGAAGACGATGACGTTGGCCCCGGAGGCCTCGTCCACCGTCAGCGAGGTGCTGGACCAGGAGGGGGCGGAAGGGGACGCCGGGTTGAGGAAGGCGGGCGTAGTCTGAGAGGCCCGCTCCACCGTGTCCGCATCGAGGAAGGCCAGCACGTCGGGCTCGGCCGGGTGGCCCTGAGGCGGCGCAGGGGGCAGCACCTGGGCCCCTTGCTCCCCCCGGGAGGCCAGCTCCCACCGCACGGGGCGGGTGTCCTCGAAGCGCACCATGGCCATGGCGATGGACTCGCTGGCCTCCGCCGAGCCCGCGCGGCCTGTGTGCAGCACGCTGAGGAGCACGGGGTAGCGGCCAGGCGCCACGGTGCGGGTGAAGGGCTCGCGGTGGTTCAGCGCGAGCAGCACCATCAGGTGCGCCTTGGGCACGGGGTGCGGCGGCAGGCACAGGGGGTGGCAGGCCACCACCCGGCCGCTGGTCAAAACCAGGGTCCCCGCGTGGTGCGTGGAAACCCGGACAGGTCTGCCATGATCCAGCAAGACTTGCCTGCCGTCGAACGCTGCCAGCAAATCATTCCGGCGGGGATTGACGCTCGGCGAGGGCGCTGCAACCGCTGGTGAAAGGCGGTGTCTCATGGTGCCTCTTCCCGCATCCAAGATGGGACAAGCCGAAGACCGCTGCGCCCGCGAAGCGTACGGAATCACAGCGGGGAAGTCACGGGGCCCCCCCGCCCGGGGAAGGCCATTCATGGAGGCCGAAACATTGTTTCATCCGGGTCCCCATCCCGGAAAGCGAGGGGGCCGAGGGCCCGGAGGGGGCCCTTCCCCGGCCGCCAGGGCTCGACTAGGGTGCGCCGCCCTTTCCTCCGTCCCTCTCGCCAAGGACTCGCACATGCCACGGATTAGCAACGCCCAGATTCAGGAGCGCAGCGCCTTCCTGTTGGACCTCCTCCGCAGCCAGCCGGACCTCAGCCGTGACGAGGCGCGCGAGCGCTTCGAGGAGAAGTTCGAGGCCACGCTCAACCCCAAGCTGTACCAGGAGCTGCGCGAGCAGGTGCTGGAGGAGCGCATGGGCGGCACGCCCGCCGAGGAGCCCGCGCACGAGGAGCCGGAGGAGGCCTCCGAGGAGGAGCAGGCCTCGCTGAAGGCGCCCGTGGGCGGCGCGTTCGAGGGCAACGGCGCCGGGGGCCAGCCCGCCAAGGCCAAGGCCGCCAAGGCCAAGGGCCAGAAGAACCTCTTCGTGGACGCCCCCAAGGAGCAGCTCGTGTTCCTGGAGCGCATCGTGCAGCAGCTCCAGGAGGCCGGTGCCTCCAACGTGCGCATCGACCACTCCACGGACCGCTGGATGGTCCTGGTCGTGGACGCGAAGTAAGCCGTCTCAAAGCCCTCCCATGCGAACCACCCACCGACCCCTGACCACGCTGGCGCTCGTCCTGAGCATCTTCATGGCGGCCCTGGAGATGACCGTCGTCTCCACCGCCATGCCCACGGTGGTCAGTGAGCTGGGGGGGCTGCAGAGCTACGCCTGGGTGTTCACCGGGTACATGCTCGCCTCCACCATCACCGTGCCCATCTTCGGGAAGCTGGCGGACCTGTACGGGCGCAAGCCCGTCCTGCTGGTGGGCATCGGCCTGTTCCTCCTGGGCTCCATCGCCAGTGGCCTGGCCACGTCGATGGGCATGCTCATCGCCTTCCGGGTCCTCCAGGGCCTGGGGGCGGGCGCGATGCAGCCCGTGTCGCTCACCATCGTGGGGGACATCTACACCCTGGAGCAGCGGGCCAAGGTGCAGGGGGCGTTCAGCGCCGTGTGGGGCATGGCGGGGCTGCTGGGGCCGCTCACCGGCGGCCTCATCGTGAAGTACCTGAGCTGGCACTGGATCTTCTTCATCAACGTCCCGGTGGGGCTGGGCGCGATGGCGCTCTTGGTGGTCTTCTTCCACGAGCAGGTGCAGCGCAAGCCGCAGCGGCTGGACTTCGTGGGCGCGGCGCTGCTCGGCGCGGGCGTGGTGGCGCTGCTGTTCGGCGTGCAGGGCGTGGGGCGCAACCTGCTGGCGCTTCCCCTGGGGCTGCTCCTGCTGGTGGCCTTCGTGTGGGTGGAGCGCCGGGTGCCCGCTCCGGTCATCCCGATGAGCCTGTTCTCGATTCCCGTCATCGCCATCTCCTCGGTGGCGGGCGCGCTCTTCTCGGCGGCGATGTTCGGGGCGACCACCTACGTGCCGCTGTACGTGCAAGGGGTGCTGGGCGGCTCGCCCACGGAGGCCGGCGGGATGATTACCCCCATGATTGTCGGCTGGCCGCTGGCGAGCCTCGTGGCGGGAAGGTTGCTGCTGCGCACCGGGCCCCGTCCGCTCATCGTCGTGGGGCTGGGGCTGAGCGTGGTGGGCACGGGGCTGATGGCGCTCTTGCTCAAGCCGGGCGCGCCCCTGGTGATTCCCGGGCTGGCGATGATGCTGTTCGGCATTGGCCTGGGGTTCACCACCACGTCGATGCTCATCGCGGTGCAGACCAGCGTGGGGTGGGAGCTGCGCGGGGTGGCCACCGCCAGCAACATGTTCTTCCGCACCATCGGCGGCTCGCTGGGCGTCGGGCTGATGGGCGGGGTGATGGTGGCGCAGCTCATGAAGGACTCCAGCGTGCCGGTCTCCGCCGCCAATGCGCTGCTCGGCCCCGAGCATGGCCAGGGGCTGTCCCCGGAGCTGCTGAAGACCTTGAGCGGCGCGCTCGGCACCGGGCTGACCATCAACTTCTGGATCATCAGCGCGTGTACCCTCGCGGCCTTCCTCGTGGGGCTCTTCTTCCCCAAGGGCGGCAAGGGCCCGGGCACGGCGCCCCCCGCGGCCGGCGTGCCCATGGCGCACTGAGCGGGGGCGTCAGGCCTTGCGGTCCTTCAGCCGGGTGTACGTGTACGAGATGAGCAGCAGAATCACCCCGAGCAGGATGAAGGTGATGACGCGCTGATCCGTGGGCAGCCGGGACAGGTCCACGAGCAGCAGCCGCCCCAGCGTGAGGGCGAGCCCCGCGAGCCCCACGAACCGGTAGCGGCGCTCACGGAAGGCAAAGCCCACGGCGAACAGGCCCAGCGCGGTGACGGCCCAGCCGAGCGTGACGAGCCCCGCGGGCATCTCCTGCCCGGTGAGCCACAGCAGGCTGAGCCCCGCGCCGGCCGCGCACACGGCCTGGAGCAGCCCGTGGCCCCGGAAGGCCTCCGGCGGTGAGAGCCAGGCGGGGCGGAGCACCCCCAGCCGCTCGACCAGGAGGAAGCACGCGAAGGCGGCGGCCAGCACGCCCGGGGACCTCACGGCGGTGAGCTGCGAGGCCCCCAGCCCCACCAGGAGGATGGCCACGCTGAGCCCGCGCAGGGCGGGGGAGGCGAGCGCGCGCGCCACGAGCCCCACGCCGCTCCCCGTCACCAGCCACGAGACCACCAGGGCACGGCCACTGAAGTGGGCGGGCATCGCCAGGGCCAGGGTGATGGCGCCGAGGGCGAGGAAGGCGTGCGAGAGAAACGCGGGGGCCTGCCGCCACCGGGCGCCGAGGGCACCCGCGCCCTGGGCCAGCGCCACGGCGAGGAGGAAGAGGAACAGGTGCGAGGGGCTCCGGGTCTCCACCTCGTAAGCGCCCAGGGCCAGCAGGCCCACCCCGTTGAGGCACGCGAAGGCCAGGCCCGCGCGGACGGAGAGCTCCCGGGGCCGGGCGAGCAGCGCCACGGCGAACAGCAGGAAGTACAGCGCGAGAAAGGCCAGGCTCAGCAGGAGCCGCCCCTCCTCCGGCGCGCCGGGGACGAGGCTGGGGGCGCGCACCGCCCAGAGGGTGTGGGTGCTGTAGACGGAGACGAGGCTGGAGAGGGGAACGATGACCCAGCGGTTCTTCACGAGGAAGAAGAGGGCGCCCATGGCCAGCAGCGTGGTGGACAGCAGGGTGAAGGCGGTGACGTCGCTGAGCATCCCCGTGTGCAGCCCGAGGAACAGCGCGATGCCGGCCACCGTCTCCGAGTGCATGCGCTGGGCGGTGACGACGATGCCGATGACGAACGCCGCCAGCAGCACCAGCGCGAGCACCTGGCTGTCGATGACGCGCACGGAGGGGATGAAGTGCAGCGCGTACGTGACGAAGTAGGCGAGCGCCAGCCCTCCCCCGAACACGATGCGCCCGAAGAGCAGGTAGCGCCGGGACAGCCACAGCCCGAAGGCCCCGAGCCCCGCGCTCAGCGCGTAGCCCAGCACCACCCGGACGAGCAGCCCCAGCTCTCCGAAGCGGTAGGTGATGAGGTAGGCGATGCCGGTGATGAGGGCCACGATGCCCAGGCGGCTCAGCCAGTACGTGCCCAGGTGGGCTTCCAGGTCCGCGCGGGCCGGCGCCTCGGGCACGGGCGTGGAAGCCTCGGCGGGTGAGGGCGTGGGCAGGGCGCGGAGAGCCGGGGCCTCCAGCTGCTGGAGCCGGGCTTCCAGCGACGTGACGAGTTGCTCCAGGCGCTGAACGCGCTCCCGCAGCGGCCCCTCTTCCTGCTCTGCGTTCATGCCCCCTCCCGGTGCGAACCCAACGGGGCGGATTTGACCATCCCCCGGTCCAACACACCACGGCGGCCTCGGCGAGTGTGCCCGTAAAGCTTGAGAATCATTGAAGAGTCAACGGCTGAGCATGTCAGACCGTCAGGTTATTCGGACCCTCTTCGACCAAGCACGCGGGTGGGTTCATGCGCCGGGTTTCCAAGTCTTTCATTGCCCTGATGGTCTTCGCCGGGATGTTCTCGTGTGGCTCGGGACGCGGGCCGGACGGGCTCCCCGGGGCGCCGCTCCTGTCGGCGCCCCGGAAGCGGCTGCCCTTCGTCCAGCTGGCGGATGGGCGGGTGCTGGCGGCCGGAGGCCACGACGGCCTGCGGACCCTCTCGTCGTGCGAGCTGTTTGAGCCGGCCCTGGGGACGTGGAGCGCCACGGGCTCCCTGCGGACCGCGCGGCGCAACCACGCCGCAGCGGTGCTGGCGGATGGGCGGGTGCTGGTGGTGGGCGGCGCGCCCGTGCAGCCCGTCGGCGCGCTGGCGAGCACCGAAATCTATGATCCGGCCACGGGCGTGTGGACGCCCGCGGCCCCGCTCTCGGTGCCCCGCGTGGATCCGACCGTGGTGACGCTGGCGGATGGGCGGGTGCTGGTGGTGGGCGGCTCGGACGTGGATCAACGCTCCCTGCGCTCGGCCGAGTGGTTCGATCCGGCCACGGGCACCTGGCATGCGGCGGAGACGCCGGGCTGGGGCCATGGGGGCGCGCAAGCGGCGGTGGTGCTGGCGGACGGACGGGTGCTCTTCGTGAGCGGCCTGCAGGCGGAGCTGTACGAGCCCGCCACGGGCCACTGGACGAAGGCGGGCCCCGCCGGGGGCGCCGCGGGCACCCACCGCATGGGCCACACGGTGACGCGGCTCGGGGATGGGCGGGTGCTGGTGGTGGGCGGCACCACCTCGCGCGCCGCGGAGACGGCGGAGCTGTACGAGCCCGCCACGGGACAGTGGACGCTCGCGGCGGCCCCGCGCACGCCCCGCGAGGGCCACGGGGCCCTGCTCACCGGGGACGGGGACGTGCTGGTGGTGGGCGGCTATCACTTCGCCTCGGGGACGCTCGCCTCGGCGGAGCGCTTCGAGCCCGGCTCGGGCATCTGGCACCCGGTGAACGCGCTCCAGGAGCCCCGCCAGGGCGCGGGCCTGCTGCGGCTGCCGGGCAACGAGGTGCTGGTGGTGGGCGGCTTCAACGACGCGGTGGAGACACTCTCCAGCAGCGAGCGGTACGTGCCCGGCGGGGACTGAAAACCGCCCGCGCCGGAGGGGAGGGGCCGTGCCATGCTGCCCGGCCATGCGCCTCCGGTCCCTCCCGTTGCTCCTTGCCGCATTGATGGTGTCCTCGGCCTGCGCCACCCCGGGCGCAAGGCCCGCTGCCGGGGAGCGCTCGCCTCCCGCGCGTCCCTTCGGCACCCTCCAGGAGCAGGCGCAGCGTCAGCAGGCGTGGCTGCGCGAGCGGCTGGAGGTGGCGCTCCCGCAGCTCATGCGCCAGCACGGCATCGAGCTGTGGGTGGTGCCGATGCGCGAGTACAACGAGGACCCTGTCTTCAAGGCCCTGGTCTCCGCCACCACGTTCGCGGCCCGCCGCCGCACCATCTATGTCTTCCACGACCGGGGGGCGCAGCTGGGCGTGTCCCGCATCGCGCTGGGCGGCAACGCCCAGGGCGGGCTGTACGAGCTGCGGCGTCCCACGCAGCAGGTGGCGGGCGGGGGCAGGGCGGTGGAGCCCTGGGGGCCGGACCAGTGGCAGATGCTCAAGCAGCTCCTGGAGGAGCGCCAGCCCCGCACCGTCGCCATCAACGTCTCGCGCGTCTTCGCCTTCGCGGACGGGCTGACCCACGGCGAGTACGAGGGCATGGTGGAGGCTCTGGGGCCCGCGTGGGCCTCGCGCCTCAAGCCCTCCGGGGGGTTGCCGGTGGACCTGCTGGCGTGGCGGAGCGAGGACGAGGCGCGCTTCTTCGCGGAGGAGAACCGGCTCGCGTGGGACATCATCCAGACGGCCTTCTCCAATGAAGTCATTACCCCGGGCACCACGCGCGTCCGGGAGGTGGAGTGGTGGATGGTCCAGCGGCTGAATGACCTGGGGCTGGCCACGTGGTTCCACCCCTCGGTGAGCGTGCAGCGGCAGGGGGCGGGGGAGGCGCAGCTCGGCGAGGATCCGGTCATCCAGCGGGGGGATGTGCTGCACTGTGACTTCGGCATCACCGCGCTGCGGCTCAACACGGACACCCAGCACATGGGCTACGTGCTGCGCGAGGGCGAGACGGAGGTGCCCGAGGGGCTGAAGGGGGCCCTGGCGCGCTCCAACCGGCTGCAGGACATCGTGGTGGAGGAACTGCGGCCCGGCCGCACGGGCAACGAGGTGCTGGCCGCCGCGCTCGCCCGCATGCGGCAGGAGGGCATCGAGGGCACCATTTACTCCCACCCGGTGGGGCTGCACGGCCACGGCGCGGGGGCCATGGTGGGGCTGTGGGACCGGCAGGAGGGGGTGCCCGGCAATGGCGATCACCGCATCCTCCCGGCCATGTGGTACTCCATCGAGCTGCAGGCCACCTCGCCCGTGGCGGAGTGGGGCGGCCAGAAGGTGCGCTCGGCCCAGGAGGAGGACGTCATCCTCGGCGCCGATGGCCAGGTGCGCTGGGCGTGGAAGCGCCAGACGGCCTTCCACGTGGTGCGCTAGTGCATCCGGGGCGGGCCGGCGAAGCGGTGGACGAGCTCCAGCACCGCGGCGATGCCGAAGGGCTTCGGCAGGAAGGCCGCGCACGGCAGGTGCTTCCAGAGAGAGAACGGGCTGGCGCTCATCATCACCACGGGGATGTCCCGGAGGTGGGGCGCGGCCTGCATCAGCGCCAGCAGCGCGGGGCCGTTCATCACCGGCATCATGTGGTCGAGCAACACCAGCGCGGGGCTCTCGGTCTCCATGCGGTCGAGCGCCTGCCGCCCGTTGTTCGCGATGACCGTCCGGTACCCTTCATCCGCGAGCAAGTCCCGGAGGGCCTCGACGATGCCAAACTCGTCATCGACGATGAGGATGGGACCCATGCCTACTCGCCTTTGCGTCCAGGGGGACTCTTGCGGGAAGGCCCCCCCGGGGGGGAGCGGGCCAGGCCCGTCAGGAGCATCTGGGCGTCGGAGAAGGCGGCGCCCACCGACAGCCCCTGGGGGCGGATGAGCAGCTCGCGCAGGGAGCCGTCGTAGCTGCTGTTGCGCTCCTTGAGGATGGAGATGAAGCGGCGCAGCTCGGAGCGCAGCTCCACCGTGCGCAGGAAGAGAATGTTCTCCGCCACCATGGAGATGCCCTGCATGGGGAACTTCACTTCCGGGCCGAAGGCGGAGGCCGTCTCCACCGTGAACAGCAGGGTGACGCCCCTCACCCGGCACTCGTTGACCAGCGCCGCCAGGAAGCGCGCCACCCGGGCCTTGCGGACGGACGCCCGGTTCAGGGCATCGTAGCCGTCCAGGAAGATGCGCCGGGCGCCCTGCGTGCGGATGGCCTCCAGCATCTGCGTGCCGAGCTTGTCGAGCAGCAGCTCGGTGGGGGCCTGGAATTTCACATCGATGAGCCCCTGCGCCATGAGCGGCTCGAGCTCCAGGCCCACGCTGGCCGCCTGGTTCAGCATGCGCCGGGGCGCGTCGTAGAAGGCGAAGTAGTGGCTCCGGTCGCCCTTGCGGGCCCCTTCGGCCAGGAAGTTCAGGCCGAGCAGTGTTTTGCCGCTGCCCGGAGGGCCGAGCAGGATGGTCGTGGAGCCCATGGGCAGGCCCCCGGCCAGCATCGTGTCCAGGCCGGTGATTCCAAAGCCGCAGCGGGCATCTCCGGCGTTCTCGGAGGGCGCATTCACCTCCGCGACGGTCTCCAGCCGGGGGAAGACCTCGAGCCCCCGGGAGGTGATTTCGAAGCTGTGCCGCCCGAGCAGGTGGGCGCTGCCCCGGAACTTGCGGACGAGCAGCTCGCGGAGCGTGCGCGCGCCCACGGTCCGCTGCTTCAGGATGAGCAACCCATCCACCATGGTGTGCTCGGCCTGGAGTCCGCGCCCTCCGCCCGTGGTGAGCACCAGCGTGGTGCAGCCCACCAGGCTGGTCACCACCTGGAGCCCGTGGATGAACTTCTTGAGCGCCTGGGGCGAGGGGGCGAGATCCTCCGCGGCCACCAGTCCGTCGAGCACGAGCAGCGAGATGTTCTGGTGGCGGATCTCCTTGCGCAGCAGTGTGCTCAGGCCCTCCAGCCCCGTCTGCTCCAGCTCATTGAAGGCGCTCAGGTACGAGATGGCTTCCGGGAGCCGCGAGGCGTCGAAGAACGAGAGCGAGTGGAGGTTGCTGACCAGCTCCGTGTGCGACTCGGCCAGCAGCGTGACGTAGAGCACCCGCCCGCCCTGCTGGGCGTGGTGGAAGCACACCTGGTTGGCGAGGATGGTCTTCCCCGCGCCCGGCAGGCCCATCACCATGTAGGTACGTCCCTTGCGGAACCCGCCGCTCAGCACCGTGTCGAGGCCGGGGATGCCCGTGGGGATCCGTTCCGCTGGGCGTGGACTGCTATCGGTCATCGCGCATTCCCCTGAGGGGGGCTCCCGGGCTGGGGTGGGAGAGGCCCCACCGGGAGGTGCCTTAGCCCAGAAGTCCTACCGCGTGAAGCAGACTCGGGGACAAGTGCGCCCGGGGCCCGCCGCCAGCGTGGGCGGCGGGCCGGGTTCAGCCGTGGGCTAGGAGTGTGTTGAGCTAACGAGCCAGGGGCGTCGGGCGGACGGCTCGGCGCCTGGCTCCTCCACGGGGAGCGA